>NZ_JAEL01000077.1 GCF_000518885.1 Bacillus sp. J33
AGCATTCTCCATTTCCAATTTCCTAATGTAACGTTCTTGATCTGTGTACTCTTTCCTTCGACCTCTATTGTCTAAGTAAAATGCTTGTCCCTCTTTTTGATATTTCCTCCACCAAGTCTTTACAGTATTTTTACTTGGTATATTTAGTTTGTTAGCTANCTGCTGTGCTGAGAAACCAGCTTCTTTTAACTGAATTGCTTCAGCCTTTATCTCCAAAGTATAACTTTGTAACCTTTGTCCTTTTTTTGCCATAAAAAATCACCCCTTAAGTCAATGTTGCCCAACTGTGGGTTTTTCAACATCTACTATAAGGGGTGCAGTCTATGCTGGCGGGGTTTCGTTTTTATTCTTTTGAAGAACGGATTCTGCTTTCTGTAGTGGCATCAAAGAAATGGGCTTTATTCATGTCAAAAGCCAAGTCAAGGTTTTGGCCTGGTTTAATATCTGTACGGGAATCAACACGTGCTACAAAGTCCTGGCCTTCGATGCTGGAGTAGATCATCGTTTCAGCACCAGTAAGCTCGGATACGTCAATACGGGCGTTGATTTTAGAACCCTGTGAAGCATCAATAAATACAGGCTCGTCATGAATATCTTCAGGACGGATGCCAAGAATGATATCTTTGCCTACATATCTTTGATCACGAAGAACCTTCATTTTCCCTTCTGGCAC
The DNA here is from genome assembly GCF_000518885.1 of Bacillus sp. J33. Classification (GTDB taxonomy): domain Bacteria; phylum Bacillota; class Bacilli; order Bacillales; family Cytobacillaceae; genus Cytobacillus. Next base: position 674 of record NZ_JAEL01000077.1, read on the forward strand.
AGCTACCTTTGTTTGGCCCACCAGAAAATGGCCGTCTTCCAGCTTTCCATTAAAGAAGTTCATGGCAGGTGAGCCGATGAAACCGCCGACAAATACGTTCTCTGGCTTTTCGTAAACCTCTTTTGGTGCACCAACCTGCTGGATAACCCCATCTTTCATAACAACAAGGCGGGTTGCCATTGTCATGGCTTCTGTCTGATCATGCGTAACATAGATGGTAGTGGTTTGCAGGCGCTGGTGAAGCTTGGCAATTTCAGCACGCATTTGGACACGGAGCTTAGCATCAAGGTTTGATAAAGGTTCATCCATAAGGAATACTTTAGCATCCCGTACAATGGCGCGGCCTAAGGCAACACGCTGGCGCTGACCGCCGGATAAAGCTTTAGGTTTGCGGTCAAGGTAAGGCTCAAGGCCAAGTATTTTAGCTGCTTCTTTTACACGGCGTTCAATTTCGTCTTTCGGAAACTTGCGAAGCTTAAGTCCGAAAGCCATGTTATCATATACGGACATATGCGGATATAGGGCATAGTTCTGGAAAACCATTGCAATATCCCGATCTTTAGGCGGTACATCGTTTACTCGTTTTTCATCGATATAAAAGTCGCCTTTAGAAATTTCCTCTAGACCTGCTATCATTCGAAGTGTCGTAGATTTACCGCAGCCTGAAGGGCCGACAAAAACGATAAATTCCTTATCCTGGATATGAAGATTAAAGTCCTCTACTGCAGTGACTTTATTGTCATAAATTTTGTATATATTATCTAACTTTAGTTCAGCCATTAGGAAAACCTCCCAGTATTTTTTCTTACATTCAGTTTAAAGGATGTAAGGCTTTTCCCATATGTCTAAACTGCACAAAATTCCTGAAAGCGGTTTTATGCAACTTGTTCAAAGTCATAATTGTTCATACAGCAAACAAGCTAAATAAACTGTCACAGCACTATTAAAATCTTTTAATTGGATGCCTGTTTTCTCTGTGAATTTGTCTAATCTGTATTGCAGGGTATTGCGGTGGATATACAACTTTTTTGCTGTTAGGGAAACATTGGAGCTATGCTGCAAAAATACTTTAATGGTGTTTAATAGTTCAGGATCCTCTTTTAGCAAAGAGAGCCGGGAGAGCAGGCTTCTCTTTAAAAAGGTGTCCAGGCTGGCTGTCATCAGAGACGGTAATGTTTTTTCGAATGAAAATACCCTTTCTGAGGGCAGCAAAGAATAGGCCTGTTCAAAAAAATGTTTTTCTTCTTTAAACTGAATTGGAAAATCATCCCCAAGTGTATTGGGAGTACCAATATAAAAAGCTGTTTTAACAAAGAAGTCACTCTCCAAAGCATTGGAGATGGCCCGGAAATCTTCCTCTGTAAGCGGTTCAGTAAATTCTTCAATAATGACTCCCATTGAAGGGTTATTCCATAAAATAATAATATCTTTCTCAAAGAATCCTTTAAAAGCAGTTTCCATATCCTCCCGAAGCCAATCTCCCTCAGCTGTTTGAAATTGAATAAGCCGGTAAGGAGCGTTCCTGGCTGCCTTGGGAATATTCCCGTTAGCATATAAAAAATCAAACCATGTTTGTGCAGCGGGGTGAAGATGGGGAGAGGCGTCATGAAGTTCAAAAAGAGTTTTCAAAACCATCAGGGCATCCTCGGATAGATCTTTGGAAGGTATGCCGAGCCATTCGCCAGTTTTATGATCATAAAACCAGTATGCATTAGAGAAATTTTGGAAAACAGGCTTTTCTTCCATTAGTATTGAACCAGGATATTTGTCATGTAATTTTTTAAACATATTTCTTCCCTTTATTTGATTAATTTTTGTGTTTCTTATATTATAGCAGTTATAATTTAATTGAAAAAACTGCCGTATATGACTTAGTTTTTCGCTATTTTCGTATGGTTTGTTGCTTTTCAGGGCTAATAAAAGTTAACCAACTGAGCTGATTATAGCAGAGGGCACTCGACTCCTCGAAAATGCATTTGCATTTTCTTACAATGAGGTGATTATTCAAGAATGCTTTTGCAATGTCCTATTCCGAAGAGTGGGAAGTAGGGGAACCCCATAGGCGAAGCCGAGGAGGCTCTCATTCCTCCCCGCGGGAAAGCTGGAGTTTCCCGTACTGAAATCCACGGGCAAAGTTTATAAATAAAAACAACAATTTATGATAAAAAAGCCTATCTTTTATAATTAGTAAAGAATGTTAAGGGGTGAGGTCTATGGAGTACACACCAGAAATGAAAAACCGCTTGAAAAGGCTCGAAGGACAAGTGCGGGGTGTAATCCGAATGATGGAAGAAGAGAAGCATTGCAAGGATGTTGTTACACAATTATCCGCAGTCCGCTCTGCAGTCGATCGTGCCATGGGATATATCGTAGCAAAAAATCTTGAAACTTGTATACGTGATGCAAATACAGAAGGTAAAAACGCTGAAGATGCCATTCAGGAAGCAGTCAATATGATCGTAAAAAGCAGATAAAGTCTTTTTAACAGACTTAAAAAGGCGCCCGAACGGAATTCGTTCAGGTACCTTTTTTCAGGTCGCATGAAAGTACACTGAAGTTCGATTACTGCCAGTATGCACCGCCCGATCTATCTTATGAATCTGCTTTATGGGGCGGTTCTTCCTCACGAATTTCCCTTGCCTGTTCGATATTAACCTCTTCCCCCCGCCCGTGGACCGATCCTCCAGACAGACCTTCATTGATGATTCGATCAATGTCCATATAGGCTTTATCACGGCCTTCATAATCCAAGTCCTCTGACACCTGTGTTTTGTTTGATTTGTTCAATGATTTTCGCTCCTTTGCAAGAAATTAATGATATAGTGTTTATTCTCCCAAAAGAGCATAAAAGTCATACCGGATATTCATAGTGCTGTAAATCGATCATGCATATGCGAGTGAAAGCAGAAATAAAGAGTGGTTAAAACCTCTTTGCTTATTTATTCATAAACGTGAAATAACATTAATTCATGAATCTGCGATTTGAGGTCTTCCTCCTGGCTCACAGGTTTTTCGGATGTCCATTCGATTTTCCCATCAGGATGATAAATCCCTGTTACCTTTTGTTTTTTAAAATAAAAAGAAAATGTCCATCCCGGCAATTGCTTATTTTCATATAGCGGCTTGAATTGAAAGTGTGTTAGCATACGGCCTCCAATTGGCATTTGAATTTTCCCGTTTATTGTCCTTGTAAAAGGGAATGGAATAGGTGTAGAAATATTTTAACATTAAAAGGAGGCAAAAATGTTGAAAAGAAACAATAAATTTATGATGTCAGCCATGGCTCTTGGAGCAGCATATTTAATGAGAAATCCTGAATCCCGCCAAAAGCTTAAAGAGCAATTTCAATCATTTGCCGGTACTTCCTCTAAGAAAAGTAAAGTGAAAACAACTAAAAGCCCTATAACGACATAATAATGCGATGGTACAAGCACTTTGCTGAATTTGAATAAATCGAAATAAAAATAGCCGCGCACCACTGGTGTACGGCTATTTTTATTAACGCTGCGTTCGGAATTTTGTTGCTTTTCAGAGTTCAAAACCCCGCCATATTGAAAAATAAACGAGTGAGCTCTTTAGTCCTTTTACTTTCAATTGAAGCTTCATCGAAGCTCATAGGCTTTGAATTTATTTCGTAAATCACATAGCTGCCTTTATCCGTTAATCCCGCGTCCATTGAAAATTCTCCGAAGAGGCTTTTGTTTTTTTCCAGCAGTTTTCCGGCCTCGGATACAGCCATACCAATAAATTCATCATGTTGTTTTGTGCGGACCTTTTCATATGGGATCATTCTGCCTCCATTGGGGATATGAGTGGTAAGATCCTGATCCAGTGCCTGCCGGATACCAATACCGGTAACCCGATATTCACCTTGGCTGTAGTGGGCAAGAATCCTGAAATCAAATCGTTTGCCTTCAAACCTTGCGGGGCTTATTGCTTTCTGTGCCAAATAAGATCTGTCTGTAAGCGAGAGGTTCCATTCATTCCAAAAACTATCAAAATCCGTATAAGAAAAAGTTTCCCTTAGCCCGGTTAATATGAATTTTGCTTCATCCACATGGCTTAAGCGGTATATACCGTTGCCTTTAGCTCCAAGTACAGGCTTTAGGTATATGTGTCTGTGTTTGGCGATAAAATTTTTCAGCCCCATTTTATCAGTAATCCGAATTGTATCCGGTATAAACTTTTGTAATTCAGGGTGATCTTTTAAAAGTTGGTATACTTCATATTTATCGAGAAATCCCGGGTTGAAAAATGGAATGCTATGTTCCTTAAAAAAATGGCAGGCTTTTTGGAAAGCATCCGATTTCTCAAGCTTTCGGAATGGAACCCGGTTATAAACAAGATGGGGAAGCGGGCAGCAGGCCTGAATCCATTTGTTTTGCCCCGGCAAATATATATATCCGCTTATGGAATTCTCATTTATTCCTTCTGCAGTAAAAACATACGAAATCCCTTTGCTTTGCAGAATTTGTTTTTGCAGGGCCATAAATAATGGGGCATTCCCGGCCACTGTATTGTCTTTCCCCTTGCCCGTCAAGATCCCAATAATCGGTCCGGCATTCAGGTTTTTGCTTAATAATGAAAAGGAAAGTGCCCGTTGATCTATGTCTGGTATGCTGGATTTTAAAGGCTGCAAATTACCTCCAATCGTTGCCCCAGAATGACCGAACCACTCTTTGCTGGCCCAGTCATAAAAGACCTTCATCTGAAAATTGCCTCAGGCTTTGTAATGGACGCCTCAGCCAGGAAAACGGCAAATGACAATGAAAGCTTACGGGTAAGGAGGTCAAATTCGCGGAGCCGGGGGTGTTTGAAAATGGATCTTCCTGGCTTGGAGTTTGCTTCAAAAAGCCATATACTCCCTTTTCGGTCTAATCCAAAATCAAAGCCAATCTCCCCGATTATTCCTTCCATATTCTGTTCAAGTGCACTGCTGATACTAAGTGCTGCAGCTGTCAGCTTTTCCAATGCCTCTTCCTTCTCGTCCGCTGTTTCAAACACTTCATCTAATGTTTTTATAACTCCGCCGCTTTTAACATGGGTTGTAACACTGCCTGGCCCGGCAATTTTGGCGGCTGCAGCTGTAATTCTCCATTCACCGTTTTCATCTTTGTTGGTATGGATTCGGAAATCAATTGGGCGCTGGTTATACCGCAGTAAATGAATCCCTTGCTGGACAAGCATTCTGTTTAAATTTCTGCCGGCAAATACATGGCGCATTAAATTTTCCAGGCTGCTGTACCTTCTTAAGCGGTTTTCATCCTGCTCTCTGTAACGGCAATAATAAAACCCTTCCTTTTTATCATAAATAATTTGATGGATTCCAAGACCGAGGCTGCCGTTGACCGGTTTTAAGAAAACTTGGCCGTAATCGGCAAGCATCCTTTCTATTACGGAGTAAGAAGAAAAAGGATGCGTTTCTGGCAAATAACGGCTGATCGCTTTTTCATTTTGCAGTCTCTCATAAACATCCAATTTATTAAAGAAGCCCGGGTTATACCATGGAATTAAATATTCCTTCTGAAGCCGGTCCCGCACTTCCTTGAGCTCGTTCCTTCTTTCGCTTTTGCGATTGGGAAGCCTGTCGTAAACGACATTTGGAAAAGGAACTTCATGCGTCACCCATCCTTCCTGATGATAGAATAGGCCTTGGATTGTACCTTGATCCCAATTTATATGCTGCTCTCCGAATAAAAAAGGTATCGCTCCAACCGTTTTCTTGACTGATAAAAGTTTTGCGAAAAACAGGGTCCGATCACCAACTGGCCTCAAAGGAAAAGAGGTAAAACCGGATGTGAAAATTCCGACGAGCGGGCCTATATATAAGGTTCCATTGTTGGCAAAAGCATGCAGTGGGATATTCAAATCAGGGAAATTGAGTGCTTCTGCCACATCTTTACTAAGGACAATCGATTTTTTTTTCCCTTTATGGAGAACGAATGCAGCATCGACCGAATGGGTGCCAAATGCCAGGCTGGTCAGATGGGTATGGAGGTTTAGTTCATTTGGGATATAAACAGTTTGCGAGACTGACTCAAGAATTTCAATTTGATACTGTTTTCGCATAATTATGGCCCCTTTCATATTGTTTGCTTGACGCCAGGTGTTTTGCATAAAGGAGAGGAGCTGTATATAATTCTTCCTTTTTTTCAGGCAAGGTGTTTAGAATCGTTTTTCGGCCTGGTTTGGAGTTTACATCAAGAATCCAAATAGACCCATCTTTTTCTACACCTAAATCAATTCCCATTTCAAATAAGGGAGGGAGCTTTGCCTCTAGTGAAGAAGGCAGTGCCTGTTTAATTTCTTTAAGCTCCTCACAGATATAATTTCTAAGCGATGAAGGGAAGGAGGCAATCCAGTCATTAAAGGATGTATTGGTTCCGCCTGCACTTAAATTGGATATAATTCCGCCTTGCTTACCGATTCGGATTCCCCGGCCGATTTCCTTCCAATTGCCTTCGGGATCTTTTTGCATTAAAATCCTAATATCGTACGGATGGCCATCTTTATTTGAGAGATTTACATAAGGCTGTATGAGATATTTCCGCTTTGCTATCAGCCTAGTGAGCCATTTGATTGCCTTTTCGGTTTTTTCAAACGTATGGACAATCTGTGCTTCTCTCTTATCTGTTTTAACCAAAATGTCAGTCCCTTTTTTTTCAATATAGTAGATTCCCTGGCCCTGGGATCCGCTGGCAGGCTTTATAATTAAAGGTTTATCATGGACCAGGCTATCAATGAAATGTTCAGCGCTTGTAAAAGCAGCTGTTTTTAACAGATAAGGTGAAATGCTTGAATGGGAGAGGAGTTCATATAATTCAAGTTTATTCGGCAATCCATAGCCGAGAAATTGGATATCATCCCTTGCTTTCAGCCAATTAACAATGGACATGCACTGTCTTGAGTGGGAATCCTCCCCATAAAAACACCGGTCATACAGGATATCGGGAACAGAAAATTCCTTTGGATCCCAGCTGCCTGAACTTGGATTAAAGATATCACCGCTGATTTTTTCTGATGCCGGGCGGATGTCAGAAGGTATGAAACGGCAGCATTGAATCCCATGTTCATGGGCTCTTTTCGCTAATTCCAAAAAGTAAGATTTCTCGCTGCGTTTATTTAATGTCATGATTCCAAATGATAGCATTTTAGTTATCCTCCTTTACAGGTATACCTGAAAAAGATAAGGCTGTCGCATACTCGATAAGAGCTTTGGCAGAGGGCCTTATTTTTTTATCGCTGTCTTCAAAGTTTTTGGAAGGCTTTGAATTGACTTCAATAATCCATAGCTTTCCAAGTTGATCAATACCTATATCAACACCTAGTTCACCAATAAGCCCAACGCATTTTTGACTAATGATTGAGGCTGCTTCGACAGCTAGCTCCTTCATGAGTGCTAGCTGCTGTATGGCTGTTTTCTGATCTGACAAGGCTGAAAAGATCCTTAGCGGCTTCATAGCCTCCCCGCCCCTAGCTATGTTGGATACAAACTGCTGCTCAGCAGAAATTCGCGCAACCGCTGATGTGGCTTTCCATGTATCCTGAAAATTTTTGTTGCAAAGCACCCGAAAATCAAGCTGCCTGTTTTTATAGGTTTGCAGGGGAATTGCCTGCTGTGCTAAAAAGATTCTTTTCTTTTGCTGCTGCTTAAACCAATGGGTAAAACGGGTATAGTTCTCAAACTGAAGTGTTTCTTCCTTTCGGCTCCCAGATGACAATTCTGCGAGAATTTCTTCGCCGTTTAAAGTAATCCTGATGATATTCCGGCCCTGGCTTCCATGTATCGGTTTTATATAAAGCTTCCCATGTTTATTGAGCATTTTTTTTATTGCAGACTCTTCTGCCATTGAGGTTTCAGGAAGATAGGGCTGCATATGTTCCTCGGAATAGAGAAGATTGTGAACCTCATTTTTTGATAAGAAACTGTCATTAAAGAATGGAATGGATAAACTGCTTATGCTGTTCCTGAAAGATTGGAACAAAGGGCTTGCTTCAAGGGCTCTTGAGTGAATACGGTTATAAATGACACCAGGAAGCGGAATCCTTCTTTTGATCCACTGGCCGGATTGAAGGCAATAGCCTTGAAGGCTTCCTTTTTCGTAATCCTTAAAGTGAAACACATGAAAAAAGCCTCCCATGTTCAATACAACTTCATGCAGCTCGTAGCAAAATGCATGAATGGAGCGAAAGTCCGGCTCTTCGCCCTTGTCATTCAAATCCGTCAGGAGCCCGATAATGGGTCCAATGGTAATGGAATAGCCTTTCTTCGAATAACTTGCAAGAAAGTTCATCTCTTCAATCGGGAGGAAGCACTCCTGAAGCAAACGATCACTGACTAAAAGTTCATTCTTTGTAACGTTCGCACCTTCTATGGAAACCTGTATGGAGTGCCTTCCAATGTGAAGAGTATGGGTCATTTGCAAATCTATATTCCAGTAATGGATAAGAGAATGGCTCATTTGAATGTGATGCATATTTTCTTGAAACATTTTTACCGGAACAATCGTAATAGGCAATAGAGATACTGACATGATCATTCCTCATTTGCTCGTCTTTGTGTGTGAGCGTACCGCAGGTTAACGGGCAGTAAATCCAGCACTTTGGAGAGGTATTAAGCAGATAGAATTTGGGGATAACTGCCCGTAAAAGCCTGGTTGGCTCAACTAACCATCAGTGGAAATGGTTTTTTATAAAATGAATTAGCTGCCGGATATAAGCTTCCTGCGACTTTTAAGTACAAAACTCCCGCTGATGGAAGTTTCGCTGTATAATGAAAAAATAGGCAAAAGCTGATACGGTATCGTATGTAACAACGTGAAAAATGGTGCAATGGCGGAGCGGGCGAATGCTGGCATACAGGGTTTCGCATGGGCAAGGCGCTTCCGCTTTTCTAAATTTGTGCATGGAAGGTAGATGTTAATGCAAATCGCAATTACAATTTTATTTATGATTATAATAGGGGCTGTAATAGGGGGATTTACAAACTCTTTGGCTATTAAAATGCTGTTCAGGCCTTATAAGCCAATTTACATAAAAAATTGGAGAGTCCCCTTTACTCCGGGACTTATACCAAAGCGCAGGGATGAGCTTGCCGCGCAAATGGGGAAAATGGTAACGGATCATTTGCTTACACCTGAAAGCATTCAGCGAAAATTTTTAAATGAAGCCTTTCAAAAGGATATGACATTGCTTGTTCAAAAGGAACTTGAGAACATGCTGAATACCAGGAAAACACCTGAAGAGCTGCTCGGGGTTCTTGGTATTCATAATGCAAAAGAAAAAGCTGAAGGCAAGCTTAATCAATTTGTTGAAGAAAAATATGAAACATTAATGGCAAAGTACCGCAGCAAACCTCTGAGAGAAGTCATCTCACCGGAGATCATCCAAAAAGCAGATGGAAAGCTCCCTGTTATTTCTTCTTATATACTTGAAAAAGGAGTCGACTATTTTTCCAGCATCGAAGGGAAAATGCGCATTCAGCGCATGGCTGATGACTTTGTCCGTGAACGAAGCGGTGTGCTGAGCAATATGCTGCAAATGTTCATGGGAAATATCAACCTTGCTGATAAAATTCAGCCGGAAATTGTAAGGTTTTTAAAGAATGAAGGCACCGCAGACTTGATAACAACTATCCTGAAGAAAGAATGGGAAAAGGTGCTTGATTGGGAAACAGAACGGATCGAAAAGCAATTTGAAAAAGAAAAACTTGTAAAGATGATCAAAAGTTTTGTCCAAAAAGCAGTTAAGCTCGACGGATTATTTCAAAAGCCACTTTCTGAGCTGACGATTGCCTACAGAGGGAAAGTTATTGATGAGATGGCTCCAAAAAGCGTTGAATTGCTCGGCAGCTGGCTTTCACGCCGCATTGATGTTCTTATGGAGCGACTGCATCTGGCTGAAATAGTCCGGCAGCAGGTAGAAACTTTCTCTGTCGAGAGGCTTGAGGAAATGGTATTGTCCATTACAAGAAGCGAGCTGAAAATGATTACTTATCTAGGTGCATTGCTGGGCGGCCTAATTGGGCTTTTCCAGGGGATTCTGGTCATTTTTATTAATTAAAAGGGTATCGCCTCGCGTTTACTGTCATAGTTTGTTATAGTGGAGTGGATGTTCAAAGTACGGGAAATAGTATGTGCTTATTATTCTCCTTTTTTGAACGAGAATTGGAAGGAGTGTTTAAAATGGCAGTAAATTTATATGATTCAGCCTATGAACTAGAGAAAGCAGTGCGTGAAAGCGATGAATACAATGCTTTAAAACAAGCGTACGATGATGTGAATGCAGATCCTTCTGCAAAAACAATGTTTGAAAACTTCCGCAATATCCAGATGGAACTTCAGCAAAAGCAAATGATGGGCCAGGATATTACACAGGAAGAAGTAGAACAGGCACAAAAAACAGTTGCTCTTGTACAGCAGCATGAACAAATTTCCAAGCTAATGGAAGCGGAGCAGCGCATGAGCATGATGATTGCGGAAATGAACAAAATTATCATGAAGCCTCTTGAAGAACTGTATGGTGCTGCTGAATAAAGAGCTATTTAAACCTCCCGGATTATACTTCGGGAGGTTTTTTATTTCAGGAAAAGTGTATTTCGCAGTATTAAACAGAATGAGGTTTGGGTACCTTTAAGATAGATATTGGTGCTAAGGAAAGAAGGTGAAAAAATGAAAAAAGCCATTTTTCTCGACCGGGATGGTGTTTTAAACGAAGTTTTATCTGACAGAGTCAAATTTGTCAACAAGCCTGAGCAGCTATATTTACTTGATGGGGCAGCAGAAGCAGTAGCCGAATTGACAAAAGCAGGGTATGAAATTTTTGTTGTAACCAATCAAGGTGGCGTTGGGCTGGGGTTTTTAAAAGAAAGAGAATTAAAGAGAATTCACGAAAGACTGCAGGAGCTTGTTGCAGAAAAAGGGGGCCATATTAAAGAAGTAGCCTATTGCCCTCATAAGCCGAAAGCAGGGTGTGAATGCCGCAAACCGAATGCAGGTATGCTGCTTGATCTTGCTGAAAGATATAATCTCGATCTAGCTAAAAGCATAATGGTCGGCGATCACGAGCGGGATATTGAGGCAGGCAAGAAGGCTGGCTGTAAAACTGTTTTTATTGGATCAGATCCAACAGGAGCAGATATCCAGGCAGCATCTCTCTTTGAGGCAGTAGAAGATATACTGGAATTGCTTAAATGAGAGAGGATAAGCCGCTTCACAGACTGGCTGGAAGCGGCTTTTTATTTAACGATAATTGAATAATAGAACTAGCGTGCCCCGCCAAGCTGCTGCTCAGCCATTTGCACAAGACGCTTAGTGATTTCTCCGCCTACAGATCCATTTGCTCTTGAAGATGTTTCCGGGCCAAGGTTCACACCGAATTCTGTTGCGATTTCATACTTCATTTGATCAATTGCCTGACTGACTCCTGATACTAAAAGCTGATTCGAATTGTTGTTTCTTGCCATGTAAATCATCTCCTTGGTGTAGTTTTCTTGATTGTTACAGTCATAGTTTTAGAAGAGGAAATAAAATTTATTCATAGTTACATTTGGTAAATTAAGGATTTTTCCTTGGTTAGTCTGGAGCTAAACCCCTATAAAGCAAATAAAATGGTTTATAAGAGGGATAAATCCTTTTATAAGCCGGATAAATATTTTTTTAATATGGACAAAACCAAATATAATGCGATTAAATAATTTATTACAGGCAGCCGCACCTGAAAAAATTCGGGACATCCGTACATACATTACAAAGTGACGTCAAGGCTCACCGTTATACAGCTGCAAATCCAAACCGCCAGGAAATGAACGAACTCAGCAGAACAGCTGCCATCATAAGTCCAAAAAATGCCCAATCTTTCCACGAAACAGTGATTTTATGATAAAACTCTCTATTTTTTTCCCTGTAAATCCTTTCGACTCCATTGCCATGGCTGTTCTCTCTGCTTTACGGATAGCTCCGGCCAGCAGTGGGACGGCATACCTCTTTAGCTCCGATATTTTTCCGAAAATGATCTAGCTTTTGCTACTCCCCTGATGCGATGAGTACTTGAGCTTTTCGAAATATGGAATCTGAAGAGAGAATTCCTTTATAATCTTCTGTTCCTTCCATAAATCTTGAGGTGTTCCCTCATAAACCATTTTTCCTTTTGAAAGGACAATCACTTTATCTGCATACGTATGGATGAGTTCCATATCATGAGTAATCATGACCACCGATCCGCCGCTTCGGATTTTTTCTTCCAGGGTAGCCATAAGATCGCGTGTTCTTTAATGGTTAATTATGTAACGATTTTATAAGATAACTTAAGAAAAGTTTTTGCATTGTCCATGTAATGTTCTAATCTATTGCAAATCCTCATAAAAGTGTAATAGGACAATTTTACACCGAGAATAGGGGGCAATGTGGATGATATACCGGATGCTTGCTTTAAATATTGACGGAACACTTCTCCAATCAAATGGAAGACTCCATAAATCAACTAAAGAAGCGATCGAATATGTTCAGCAAAAAGGAATTTATGTGACACTCGTAACTTCAAGGAGCTTTCCGTCTGCAAAAAAAGTGGCGAAAGCCCTGAAAATCAATTCATTCCTGATTACCCATAGGGGAGCTTATATTGCTGCTTCCCAGGAAAAACCGATTTTTGTAAAACGAATACAGGAAGATGAAACGTTTGAAATCGTGCGCCTGCTTGAAGGCTTCACATGCCAAATCAGGCTGGTACACGAAAAATATTCGCTGGCCAATAAAACCAAGCTAAATTCCAATATGCTTGCCAAAACCGTTTTTACTACAGGTGATCCTATCTTTTACTCCCAGCAATTTGTAGATTCATTGAGCGATACGATTTTAGATGAGCCTGTCACACCTCCTAAAATAGAAGTCTACTTTGAAGATAAAGAGGACCTTCAGGATGCACAGGCAGCTATTAAAGGCATGTTTGAAAATATTGATACCATTAAATTGAGCGACCTCCGCATGGATATTGTTCCTGCAGGAGTATCGAAGCTAAACGGATTGCTTTATTTGGGGGAGCACCTGGGAATCTCACGGGATCAGATGGTCGTCATCGGCGACTCCTCGGATGATCTGGAAATGATTGAAGCAGCCGGTCTCGGTGTAGCAATGGGCAATGCCCCTGCCGAACTAAAAAAAGCAGCTGACTGGCTAACCCGATCAAATAACCAGAACGGTGTCAGCTACATGGTCAAAGAGCACTTCCGCAAGCAGCAGCCAATCGAATTTTTAAAGAAAATGAATCTATTAAAATAAAGCAGCGAAAGAGAGTCCGATTATCATAATCGGCTCTTTTTTGCTGCAGCAAACCATAAATGCCGGGTCATATAGTTTTTCGATCAATGGAATAAAAAGGGGACAGGACGTAATTCTAAGAAGGAATGATGCATAAAAGCAAAGGGCGGCACAAAAAAGGGAAAAACCAACGTAATCATTTTCGCTCTGTCAAAAAAGAGAATTCGCTGCGCAATCGAGTCCGTGAAAAACGAGGAGAAACATAACTGAAGCATTAATAATGCTCTCTATATAGCAGTATTTTAATCTAATAGGAATCTTTTCCCCTGTATTGACCTTGTTTCCCCATTTCTGTACACTTAAAGAAGTTTGTCGTCATTAGAATGCTTAATATAACAGACGTTTCAGCTGCCAGGTACAAAGGCAGCTTCCATTATATTTTTATAAAAGGTGATCGTTTTGAACATTTCAATTTTAGGTCTACAGGATGAACGGTTCCAACGGCCGCTCGGGCTGATTGGAAATCTCTTTTTTGAGGAGTGCAAAGTCGTACTGGGAGATACCGGAGAAGCTGATCTTACGATTAGTGTTCAGCTTGAACATGGAAATAACATTAAAGCCCAGGCAGAACTTGCAGATAAAGAAGGCAATAAACTGTCAGCAGCTTTTGAAAAGGAATTTGTGCCCGCAGAGAATGAGAAAGAGAATTTCAAACAAATAAAAAATGCTGTTTCTCATGTTTATTTAACCGTTTTGCAAGACTGGACAGGCATGATCCAAAAATGGGGAATATTAACCGGTGTCCGGCCAACGAAACTTCTCCACCGTGCGATGCAGAACCAAATTCCTCAGCAAGAGGCCCATCAGCAGCTAAAGGAAGAGTACTTGATCACAGACGAAAAAATTCAGCTTATGCAGAATATCGTAGACAGGCAGCTTGCGGTTGTTCCGGATCTTTATGAGCTGAAAAATGAAGTCAGCATTTATATTGGCATTCCTTTCTGTCCAACAAAATGTGCGTATTGCACTTTCCCCGCCTATGCGATTAATGGCAGACAGGGTTCTGTGAATTCATTTCTTGGCGGGCTGCATTACGAAATGCGCAAAATCGGCGAGTGGCTGAAAGAAAATGACGTTAAGATAACGACTGTATATTACGGAGGCGGAACTCCAACAAGCATCACCGCAGAAGAGATGGATATGCTTTATGAGGAAATGTATACATCCTTTCCGGACGTAAAGAACATCCGAGAGGTAACAGTAGAAGCGGGACGCCCGGATACTATTACACCTGAGAAATTAGAAGTGCTGAAGAAGTGGAATATTGACCGTATCAGCATAAATCCTCAGTCCTATATCCAGGAAACATTGAAAGCCATTGGCCGCCACCATACAGTTGAGGAAACAGTTGATAAATTTCATCTTGCCCGCAATATGGGAATGAATAACATCAATATGGATTTGATTATTGGTCTTCCTGGGGAAGGGGCTTCTGAGTTTACGCATACTTTGAATGAAACGGAGAAGCTGATGCCGGAATCTTTAACTGTCCATACATTGTCTTTTAAACGCGCATCGGAAATGACGAAAAATAAGCAGAAATATAAGGTAGCAGATCGCGATGAAATAGAAAGAATGATGGAAATGGCGGAGAACTGGACGAAGGAGCATAATTACCATCCTTATTACCTATACCGCCAAAAAAACATCCTTGGCAATCTTGAAAATGTCGGCTATGCCCTTCCAGACCAGGAGAGCATCTATAACATCATGATTATGGAAGAACAGCAGACAATTATCGGGCTTGGATGTGGAGCGTCCAGTAAATTTATAGATCCGCAAACAGGAAAAATCACTCATTTTGCCAATCCTAAAGATCCAAAATCATATAATGACAGTTTTGAGCATTATACAAATGAGAAATTGAAAATTTTAAACGAACTTTTCGATAAACAAAAATCCCTTGCCGAATAAGCGGGGATTTTTTTAAAACATTTAATTTTGGAATATTTAGAAAACAATGAAGGATTTCTCAAAAATAAATAGAATGAAATAGGTATTACCGATCATAAATATCTATGATCACAAATGTAAGCGTTTACCAAAAGGGGGAATTGTGATGATGATGCAAACACCTTTGACCATGACGCAAATGATTAAACGGGCAGAAAAGTATTTTCCAAAGAAATTAGTCGTTTCAAGAACGTCCAGCGGTATTCAGAGATTTACATATAAAGAGATTGCAGGGCGTACCAGAAAGCTGGCAGAAAGCCTCCAAAAACTTGGAGTTGAAAGAGGGGATAGGGTCGGAACACTTGCGTGGAACCACCATCGCCATCTAGAGGCCTATTTTGCCATTCCTTGCAGCGGGGCAGTTCTTCATACAATTAATATCCGCCTTTCACCGCAGCATATTTCCTATATTATAAATCATGCTGAAGATAAGATCTTGCTAATCGACCCTGACATCGTTCCGTTAATCGAAATGGTGAAGGATGAGTTAAAGACCGTTAAGGCATTCATTATCATGACTGATGATAATGATCTGCCTGAGACATCGCTTTCTCCTGTTTACCATTATGAAAAACTAATTGAAGAAGCAAGTGGAGATTATGAATATCCGGATGATTTAGATGAGAATTCAGCTGCAGGTATGTGCTATACTTCCGCAACAACTGGCAACCCAAAAGGTGTTGTATATTCACATAGAGGCATAGTTCTCCACAGCATGGCACTAGGAATGGCAGATAGTGCAGCGGTAAGCGAGAAAGATATCGCTCTTCCAGTGGTGCCGATGTTCCATGTAAATGCATGGGGGCTTCCATTTGCAGCGGTTTGGTTTGGGACAACACTAGTTTTGCCAGGGCCTTATTTTACACCAAAGCTTCTGGCAGAGCTTATCCAGTCAGAAAAAGTTACCATTACAGCAGGGGTGCCGACAATCTGGCTGGGCCTCTTAAAAGAGCTGGATGAAAATGAATATGACATGAGTTCACTCCGTTCGGTTCTGTGCGGAGGCTCTGCAGCACCGAAAGGCATGATTAAGGCTTTCGAGCAAAAACATAAAATACCTTTCATGCATGCTTATGGCATGACTGAAACTAGTCCGCTTGTTGTTATCTCCACTCTAAAAAGCTATCAGGAAGAGCTTTCCCCTGAAGAACAGCTTGATATTAAAGCCAAGCAAGGCATCCTGGTTCCAGGGCTGGAGATGAAGGCTGTCGGGAAGGATGGAGAAGCTGCCTGGGACGGCAAGGAAATGGGTGAGCTTGCAATAAGAGGGCCGTGGATTGCTTCCGAATATTACAAGGATGAACGGACTAATGAAGCATTCCGTGATGGCTGGCTATATACTGGAGATGTAGTAACCATTGATGAAGAGGGCTTTATGAAAATTGTTGACCGGACAAAGGATTTGATTAAGAGCGGGGGAGAGTGGATCTCATCCGTAGATATCGAAAACGCCTTAATGGCACATGAAGCTGTGTTCGAGGCAGCTGTTGTTGCTGTGCCGCATGAGCAGTGGCAAGAACGCCCTCTCGCATGCGTTGTACTAAAAGAGCCGTTTAAAGGGCAAACAAGCAAGGAAGAGTTATATGATTTCCTTAAACCGCAGTTTGCGAAATGGTGGCTTCCAGATGAAATATTATTCCTTGAGGATATACCGAAAACTTCTGTTGGCAAGTTCCTTAAGAGGGCATTAAGGGATCAGGTTCAGAAAGAGTATACAAAAAATACAAAGTGAATCATTAAAGGCAGCATCCTTCTGAGGGTGCTGCTTATTTATGGTCTGCCAGCCGTTAGGCCAGAATCCCCTACTTTTAGCCGATAAAAGTTCGAATATGACCGATAGCTTTCTATTGTTAGCCGAAAACGTCAAAAATGGCAGTTAATCTTTTCGAAATAAAAAAGACACCGAAGGATAAGTGACAAAATTTAAAATTTTTAGATAAAATGCTTTTTAAATATAATAATACTCTTTATAATAAAAGGAGCAATAAAAAGGAGGGGATGGATTTTGGCAATAGATTTTGTAACTGAAACTGTTAACCTGGAAATCGATGGTCGTGTTGCAACCGTTGAAATGAACAGGCCGGAATCATTAAATGCATTAAATGTTGAAATGCTAAAAGGATTATTGGCTGTAATAAAGGAAGTCAGCCAGATGGATGAGGTTGATATTGTTGTATTAAAAGGCAATGGACGCGCGTTTTCCTCTGGCGGCGATATTAAAACAATGCTTCTGGAAGCCAGTGAAAGCGATTTCTCTACAGTTATGGATTGCATCAATGAATTGGTTGTAACACTATACAGCATACCGAAGCTGACGATAAGCGAAGTTACAGGCGCAGCTGCAGGCCTTGGTTTTAGCCTTGCGTTAGCTACCGATTATATTTTGGCAGAAAAGAACAGCAAATTGGCAATGAATTTTATTGGCATAGGTTTAATTCCGGATGGAGGCTCTCATTTCTTTCTTCAGCAGCGCATTGGCGAGGATAAAACCAAGCAATTAATCTGGGAAGGAAAAGTGCTTACAGCAGATGAAGCCCTGCAAATGGGGCTCATCCATGAAATAGCAGAAGATCATTTAAGTGAAGCAATTAAAGCGAAATTGCAAAAATGGCTAAACAGCCCAACAGAAGCGATGATTAAAACAAAAAAAATCCTTGCAGACAAAAATCGCCCCCTGTTATTAAAAGTATTGGAGCTTGAAAAGCTTGGCCAGCATAAAATGAGGCAAACCGAGGATCACAAAGAGGGCATCCAGGCCTTTATTGAAAAAAGAAAGCCAGTTTTCAAAGGAAAGTAGTAATACGCAAAAAAAGCAAAGAACCCGAGTCTTTGCTTTTTTCATTTGTTTGTATTTGCTGCAGTACAGTCTTGGGAGAAAGCGCTTTAAATTATCGGTGAAATAAAATAAGCTTCCCTGCAGGAGAAGTACAGCGGTGAGTTTTTTCATCCAGCCCTTTTTCTTTTAGCAGTTTTTCACCTATTCCTTTTGCTTCTTCATCATTAGCTGCCTGAAAGGCTTCATCTAATATTTTTTCTCCATCCGGCTCAAAAGCGGTAAGTTTGTAAGTGTTCATTCTGGTAAACTCCTTTATTATAAAATTCAGATAGTTACTATTATTCTTGCATAATTTTTGAAAATGTGCAAAAGATTTTTTCCTGTTAGGGACTAATGGAAAAGAATAATGCTCGTCGTTTATGGAATGCATGTGTGAAGGGAACTAATGGGGAGGAATAGTGCCCGTAGGAAGCGGGAATCCTGTCTGAAGGGAATTAATTGGGAGGAATAGTGCCTGTGGGAGACGGGATTCCGGTCTGAAGGGAACTAATCAGGAGGAATAGTGCCCGTAGGAGACAGGAATCTGGTCTGAAGGGAATTAATCGGTAGGAATAGTGCCCGTGGGAAATGTGAATCCAGTCTGAAGGGAACTAATCAGAAGGTCTAGCACCCTTGGGAGTCGAGAATCCATGGCAGGCGAAATAGCGGAGCAGGGAACAATCAGGGGTAATTAGTACTCTGTGAAACTGGCAACCAGGATTGAAAGAAACTAAATTAAATGATGCTGGCCATCGCAGGCAGATAAACTGGGCAAGGATATGGCAAATTTCTATATTTCTCCGCTCAATTATAGGCTCCATAACCGCCAGCTCATACTCAATTTGGATGGCCATGATGCCTTTATCCAGCCCTTACATAATTTGATCCCGCCGTGAACGCCGAACCCCTTTTTCTGCATTCGAACCGAAACAATGCCACACACTACAACAAATTCCCTCCCCATAAAAAAGTCTCCAATTTTTTATGGGAAATTGAACCTTTTTCACTTTCTGTCCGTATTACAAATAGTAAAGGAGGAGTTAGGAATGTCATTGGAGCTTGAGCATGTTACAAAGCGTTTTGGAAAGTTTACGGCTGTCGATGATTTGTCTTTGGCAATTCCCGAAAGTGAGATGTTTGGGTTTTTGGGGGCAAATGGTGCCGGTAAAACGACTACGTTTCGAATGATTCTTGGATTGCTGGATCCGAGTGAAGGCAGTATTACCTGGAATGGAAGGCGCATCGATTATTCAACGAGTCCGCTGATTGGCTACCTTCCTGAAGAAAGAGGATTGTATCCGAAGCTAAAGGTAAAGGATCAAATTGTATATTTGGCAAAGCTTAGAGGAATGGCTAAGCAGGATTCCCTGAAGGCATTGGATTATTGGCTTGAACGATTTAAGGTGCCCGAGTATGCAAACAAAAAGGTAGAAGAGCTGTCGAAGGGGAATCAGCAGAAGATTCAATTCATTACAGCAGTTATCCATAAGCCAAAGCTTCTGATACTTGATGAGCCATTTAGCGGACTGGATCCGGTAAATGTGGAGCAATTGAAGGAAGCGGTGCTTGAGCTTAAAGAGAGTGGAACGACAATTGTTTTCTCTTCCCATAGGATGGAACATGTTGAGGAATTATGCGAACATTTATGCATCATGCAAAAAGGCAGGCCTGTCGTACACGGTTCGCTTAAAGAGATTAAACGTTCTTTTGGCAAAAAAAATCTTGTCATCCATGCAGATTATGATCTGAACTTCTTGGCAAATGCACCTGGGGTGACTAAAGCAAAGCAGACGGCTGAGGGAATTCAACTGCAGATATCAGGGGAGGAAACGGCAGAAAAGATCTTTATGGAGATTGCTTCAAAGGGCTTTGTCCGTAAATTTGTATTGGAAGAACCTTCGCTGAATGATATTTTCATAGAAAAGGCAGGTGCTTCCTATGAATAATTTTATGACTATTCTTCTTCATACTTATTTAAGCAAGCTAAAAACCAAATCGTTTATGATTACGACGATAATCACTGTGCTGATTGTTGTGGGCCTTGCAAATTTATCCGGCATCATTGACTTTTTTAATAAGGACAGCCAGGAAAAAATTGCGGTCATAGATGAAACGGGTATGCTTTATACCTCTTTGGATGACCAAATGAAGGCAATCAACAATGATATAAGCTTAGAAGCCTTTAAAGGTACGGAGGAAGATGGAGAGAAAGCTGTAAAAGATGGGGAATACAAGGGGCTTTTGCTGTTGTCTCTTGATCAGGAAGAACTCCCGGAAGCAACCTATAAATCCAGAAGCATTGCTGATTCTGCCATCCCTTCCGAATTGCAGAATGGCTTGCAGCAGATAAAAACTCAGATAGCGGCTTCTCAGATAAATCTCAGTCCCGAGGAGCTGGGCAAATTATATGAACCTGTTCCTTTCGAGCAAATAGCGCTGGAAGAAAACGCCAAGACGGAGGAAGAACTGAACCAGGCAAGAGGTCTTGTCTATGTTCTCTTGTTTGTTATCTATTTTGCAGTTATTCTGTATGCAAATATGATAGCGATGGAAGTTGCAACAGAAAAGTCATCCCGTGTCATGGAAATTCTAATTTCCAGTGTTTCGCCTATTAAGCAGATGTTCGCCAAAATATTGGGAATCGGGCTGCTCAGCCTTACACAGATGGCATTCCTTTTATTAGTCGGCTATTATTCAATTAAGCAAAATCTGAATTCAATGGAAGGCGGCTTTTTTGAATTCTTCGGATTTGGGAATATCCCGGCCTCAACAATCGCCTATGCCCTTATCTTTTTTATTCTTGGATACTTCCTGTATGCGACATTGGCAGCTTTTCTGGGCTCCCTTGTCAGCAGGATTGAAGATATCCAGCAGATGATTACACCGATGACTATGATGGTTGTTGCAGGATTTATGATTGCCATGTTTGGTTTAAGCCAGCCGGAAGCTTCATTCGTTACAATTACATCTTACATTCCATTTTTCACCCCAATGCTCATGTTCATGAGGGTGGGCATGCTGACTCTGCCAGTCTGGGAGCCTATCCTGGGCATTGTGATCCTTCTCGCCACCATTGCAGTATTGGCAGTTTTCGGTGCAAGGGTTTATAGAGGCGGCGTATTGATGTATGGGAAATCCAACTCTTTTAAAGATATTAAAAAAGCGCTGCAGCTAACTAAAAATGAGTAATAAAAAAGCTCCGTTCCCAAGCGGAGCTTTTTGTATGGCTGAGAAATGATTAGCTGAACAGTGCCTTTAAGCCTTCAAACGCAAAGTAAACGCCGAATCCAATCAGGGATAATCCGGAAAGGATTGAGATAATGATAATTCCTCTTGATGTCAGAAACTTGCGGAATCCTGTGGTCAGTCCTGCTACAATTAGATCCCAGAGCATAAGCCCCAGAAATATCATCGTACTGTATAAAAAGAGCTCCGTTTTTCCATATGCTGCTGCTGTTTTCGCCAGAACCGATCCGTAAATGCCAAGCCAGAACAGGATAGAAAGGGGGCTGGAAATGGACATAATGAAACCGGAAAAAAAGCATTTGAACAATGAATCCTGGCTTCTGACATAGTTTATGGAGATTTTATTCGCATTCAGAATGCTTTCTGCACCTGTATATAAGAGAATAAACCCGCCAAAAAGCCACAGAAAAATCTGTACGATCGGGGTGTCTAAAAAATGAACAAGGCCGAGATATACAATAAGCATATAAAAGGCATCAGCAAACATGGAGCCAACCCCAACAATCCACGCATGCCAAAATCCATTTTTTATCCCCTTTTCAAGTCTGACTGCATTAACCGGTCCGATTGGAGCTGCTAATGACAGTCCAAGAAACACATAACTTAAATAAATTCCTAGTCCCAAAAATGACCACTCCGCCTATTTATTTTTCCTCGGGTACAAACGAATGCCCTTGGAAAGAGTACTTGTACATTTTTATGCACAAGCCTCCAGGGTTAAAACTGAATGAGGTGTTTCCCATTCATTTTTTAAAGGAAAAGATTATATCTGCATAAATCAATAGGAACGTGCATTCGCTTTTTGTATAAGGTAAAATGAAAGAAAAGGAATGAAAGGAAGTTTACATGAAAAGGGTAACATTTATTCATGCTGCTGATTTGCATCTGGATAGTCCAATGACCGGTTTGAAGCATCTGCCGCCAGCTATTTTCCAAAAGCTTCAGGAAAGTACATTTGCGGCCTTTACTAAAATTGTTGACTCAGCTATAAGCCTCGCTGTTGATTTTGTCATTCTGGCAGGAGATTTATTTGATGGAGAGGACAGGAGCATAAGGGCGCAGACGCGTTTTCGAAAAGAGATGGAGCGCCTGGAGGAATGCGGGATACCTGTTTTTGCGGTCCATGGAAATCATGATCATATGGAGGGCAGTTGGGTTCACATGCAAATGCCTGATAATGTCCATATTTTTTCCCATGAAGTTGAAGTTGTAAAGCATATTGCTGCAAATGGGACATCTGTCCATCTATATGGATTCAGCTATCCGAAGAGACATGTGGCAGAAAGAATGATTAATCAATATACAAGAAAAGACGGTGCAGACTTGCATATTGGGATCCTTCATGGCCACTTTGAAGGAAGCAGTGAGCATGATCAATATGCTCCATTCCGATTAAACGATTTGCTTGAAAAGGGTTTTGATTATTGGGCTCTTGGACATATACATAAACGTGAAATTTTATATCAGCAGCCCCCGGTCATTTATCCGGGAAATATACAGGGCCGCAACCGGAAAGAAACCGGTCCTAAGGGATGCTATATAGTTGAATTGGATGAATCAGGTGCAAAGACAGAGTTCCTGGATGCTGCAGCTGTTATTTGGGAGGAAGCACAAATAGATGCTTCAAATTCCGAAAGCTTTCAGGACATTTATAATGTGTGCAAAAATCTGCTGGAAGAAAAGCGGAAAAGCAGCAAGGGGACAATATTGAACATGACGATAAACAATGTCAGCCTTCCTGTACATGAAGTAAAAAGCATCGCGAATGGTGAACTGCTCGAATCCTTGCAGGAGCATGAAATAGAGGAGGAGACATTCGTATGGATTTCTGCTCTGACGGTGAATGAACAAAGAATGTGGAATAAAGAAAAGCTTGCACATGAATCAGACTTTTTCAGCGAGCTTTTTAAAACAGCAGATATATTTGCAGAGGAAAGTAAAAGTGCTCTGCCATTGTATGAACATCCACTGGCAAGAAGATACCTGAAAGACCTCAGTATAGATGAAAAGCGCAGAATTGCAGAGGAGGCTGAGGAGCTGCTTGTAGATCTGCTGTACAAAGGGATTTAAAAGGAGGCGGGTCCATGAAAATAACCGATATACATATTTATGGATATGGAAAGTTAACAGATTATAGCCTGACAGATATTCAATCTTTGCAGGTGATCTACGGAGAAAATGAAGCAGGAAAATCTACGATTATGTCTTTTATTCATAGTATTCTTTTTGGTTTCCCAACAAAGATTCAGTCTGAGTTAAGGTATGAGCCAAAGGAGGGTGCTAAATATGGAGGCAGGCTTACCGCGTTTTTTCCCCATACAGGGAAGGCCGTAATAGAGCGAGTAAAAGGCAAAGCTTCCGGAGATGTCAGTGTCTTGCTTGAGGATGGAACAAGAGGAGGCGAAGAGCTTTTAAGCGAACTGCTCCACCATATAGATAAAAGCCTATTTCAATCTATTTTTTCTTTTAACATTCACGGCTTGCAAAATGTGAATCAAATGAAGGGCGAAGATTTGGGGAGATATTTGTTTTCAGCAGGCTCATTAGGTACTGACAAGCTGTTTACTGCGGAAAATGCACTTCAAAAGGAGCTGGAGAGCCGTTTTAAGCCAAGCGGAAAAAAGCCAACTCTAAACGTAAAGCTTAAAGAGCTGAAGCAACTGCATCAGAATCTTAAAAAAGCGGAGCAGCAAAATGAACAGTATTGGATGTTGATTGGGGAAAAGAGAAAACTGGAAGAGGATTTAAAACGGATTCAACATGAACTGGATCATTCTCAGCAGGAACTGCTCCGCCTAAAAGAATGGCAGGAATTATCCCCGTTGATTGCGGAGGAAAAAGAACATTTAAAAGAACGGGAACAATATACAGGGGTATCATTCCCGGCAAATGGGCTTGCAGCTCTGGAGAAAATCGAAAGTATGATTCACCCGCTGGAAGGACGTAAAGCGAGCCTGGAAGCCAGAATAAGCACCCTTAATCAGGAACTTGAGAAAAATCAGCCTGACAATGCTGTACTCAACAGTGAGCCTCATATCAGCGCTGCGATTGAAGGACTGCCGCTGCTGGATAAGCTTGAGCAGGAAGAAAGCGAATTATCGATAAAGCTTGCAAATCTTTCAGAAGAAATAGTAACTATTCAGGAAAAACTTCATCTTCATATGGATGAGACACAATTGGATCAAATTGATACGAGTGTATTCATGAAGGATAGGATTAAACATGCTCTAATACGCCAGAGCAGCCTGCAGACAAAGAAGCAGGAACTAGACGAACGTTTTAATGAAGAAAAGGCGGCATTGGAGGATATTGAACGAAAAATAGAAGAACTGAAAAAGCAGCTGCTAACTGAATCGGAACGTCTAGCTATCCAGGAAAAGCTGAACCTTTCAGCAAACAGGCAGTTCATCGAAAAAGAACTGCAGGATACTCAGGAGAGGCTGCACTTCCTTCGAAATGCGGAAGAAAAGGAACGGGAAAATAGAGCAGAAAAAAGGAGCCAGGAAAAGAGGCAGCTTTTTGTTTTTGGAGTTTTTTTTGCAGCTCTGTTTGGCTGGGGAGTATGGAGCCAAACATGGATCCTTGCATTAGCAGGTTTGGCCGGCACAGCCTTTTGTTTTGTCATGGCAAATAAAAAGCAGCCTCAGGTGAATGACAGTTTCATTAAAGACGAGATTGGAGTTCTGACTGAAAAAGAAAGGTCACTGCTGGAAAAATTGAAGCATCCTGAAATTCAGCATGCTTCAGGTTTGGAGGCACAGCTTCAAAGAGACAATGAACTTCAAAGTCAGCTTCGCCAATATAAATTCCAGCTGGAACAGGCAAATGAAAAATATGAAAAAGTTATTGCCTCTTTCGAAAAATGGGAAAAAGAATCGGCTGAACTGGAAATAGAATTGCTGCAGCTGGGGAAACAGCTATATCTTCCTGATGATATCTCCAAAGCCCATTTAGGTGAGGCATTTGGGCTTGTTGAACAGCTTAAATCCCTATACAGGGAAAAGAAATATGCATTAGAAAGAAAGTCAGCAGCAGAAGAGGGAATCAAAGAGAAGCTCAACACTCTTCAAAAGCTAAGAGGCCTTCTGGATGGAGAACCGGGAAGTATCCAGGAGGTTGCCTATCAGCTGAAAAAGAGGCTTAGGGAAGAAACAGAAAAACATATTAAGTTCAACGAAAAAAAAGCCAAGCTTCATGAGCTTAAGGCAGAATACAGTACAGTGATTGCTGAGCTTCGCCACTTTCATAAAGAATATCAGGATCAGCTCGCCCTTGCCGGAACTGAAACTGCTGAAGAGTATTATGAAAAAGCAGAGGAAGCACAGAAATTGGCTGACCTTAATGAGCAGATTAGACAAATCCGCAGGCAAATCAAAATGCACTCCTTTTCTCAGGAAGATATTGATAAATATTCGAATTTTAAAAACGGAGAAATAGCTATTCACTCTCTTACTGAAGAGATAAACCAGCTTAAAGACAGCATCCCTTCTTTGCAGAGCAAACTTGCAGAAACCAATTATGAAATTCAGCTGCTTGAAGAGGGGGGAACATATGCTGAACTGCTTCATAAATTTGCGTTATTGAAATCTGAGTTTGAGGAAGAAGCAAGGGAGTGGGCCAAATATGCTGCAGCAAAGGATATATTAGAAAAAACAATTAGCAGCTTTAAAAATGAGCGGTTGCCTAAAATGCTAAAAAAAGCTGAGGAATTTCTTTCATGCTTAACGGATGGCGTCTATACCCGTATTTTTCCTAAAGAGGAAGGGGCCGGTTTCCTAATTGAAAGCAAAACAGGTGCAGTGTTTGAAGCTAAAGAACTGAGCCAGGCTACTGCAGAACAGATATATGTATCCTTTAGGCTTGCACTGGCAACGACCATTTATGGTAAATATCCATTTCCCATTATTATTGATGACAGCTTTGTTAATTTTGACCATATTCGAACGGAAAGAATTATTACCCTGTTAAAAAATCTTCCAGATCGCCAAGTTTTATTTTTCACTTGCCATAAGCATCTTCTGCCGTATTTCCAGGAAGAACAAATTCAATTGGTTACCAAAGAGAAGCTGCCTGTTTAACTATAATAGGCAGTTTTTTTATTTATGGCTCTGTTAAATTTGCCTGTTGATTTCCGCTACAGGCACTCAAGCGTTCAGCGGGCGGTCCGACGCTCCTCGGTGCATTCGCACCTGCGGGGTCTCCTGCTGACACGCTTCTCCCGTAAGACATTGAATAAGCTTCCTCGAATGAACACCCGTAAGAAAATGCGTTAGCATTTTCGCGGGATTAGCACCTTCCGCTCCAATCAACAGGGTGCTAAAATCAGCAATCAGCTTTAACACAGCATTATTTATAAAGAAAATCTCACAACAATATACAAATATTTAAAAAAAATATGTAAAGATACCTTACACACTTCATGCTTTTTTGTTTTTAATCCTATATGCTAAAAAAAAGAAATCAGGAAGGAGAATACAAAATTGCCAGGGCTCATTCAAATATTGATACTCGCTATTTTTCTTCTGGCAGGAAATCTTGTGGCTGCATTCTTTCGGATTCCACTTCCTGGAAGTGTCTTGGGGATGGTTATGCTATTATCCCTTTTGGTACTTAATATAGTTAAGCTGGAATGGGTAGAGAGAGCAGCATCTTTTCAAATCAAGCATATGTCCCTGATGTTTATCCCCTTTGTCATAGGATTATTTTTATCTCCCTATTTTATTCCTCTATTAGATTTTCATTTCATTTTTGTGCTGATAGTAAGCAGCTTTAGTTGCTTATTAGGAACCGCGTATTCTGTTCAATGGTTTGAGCAATTTAGGAGGAGGAGCAATAAATGAGTGCTTTCTTATTCAACAGCATAGGCTGCACTTTGATGACTCTTTTAAGTTATCTCGCTAGCCTGCAAGTTTTCAGCAAGTTTAAGAAAAGTTGGCTTAATCCCCTGTATACAGGAACAGCCATTTTGATTGTTATACTTCTTTTGTGTAACATCCCTCTTTCTGTCTATCAAAAAGGGAGCAGTTTATTTGAAATCCTTTTGCAGCTGTCGGTCGTTTCTTTTGCTGTTCCTTTATATAAGGAGTGGCCACTATTGAAAAAACATTTTAAGAAGATATTCTCTGGAGTGTTTAGCGGAACCTTTTTAGGTATTTTTTCGATTTACATTATGTCCCATGTTTTTCATTTTAGTCAGGAAACCATGGCATCTCTTATACCGCGTTCAGTAACGCTACCAGTTGCCTTAACCGTATCGGATGGCTTAGGGGGTACCACTGCCTTAACTGTTTTCTTTGTATTGTTTTCCGGGATCTTTTCGGTTATGTTGGGCCCGAAGCTTTTGAAGTTGCTGGGAATACAGAGTAAAGCAGCAAAAGGGCTTGCAATGGGCACCTCAGCACAAATGCTTGGGGCAAACCGCTCTCTCATGTGGGGAGAGGAAGAAGGGGCGATGGGATGTATAGCGATGACAACCTCTGCCATTTTGCTTTCATTGTTCATTCCGGTGTTGCTGCTTTTTCTGTAAAAAACTAGAAAGCCCATTCATCAAGTGATATGCTCCCCTTTAGGTAGACAGATTAAAAATAAAAATCTGGCTGCTTATGGGGGAGTATTTATTATGTCTAAAAGATCTTACTCTGCAGAAGAGAAATACGAGATATTAAAGGAATTAGACGAGCATTATTCAACATATGAACTTGAGTCAAAATATAACGTGCACCCTTCAACGATTTTGGAGTGGAAACACAAGTATGATAAGTGTGGTTTTGAAGGTCTAAAAGAGTCTTCCACTTGGAAAAAGTATTCCAAGGAATTGAAGCTAGCTGCCATTAGAGATTGTCAGTCTGGGGAGTATTCTATA
>NZ_JAEL01000078.1 GCF_000518885.1 Bacillus sp. J33
GGCTGGGCTTCCTTCTCCAAAGGATTTCAATACTCTTGTTAATAAAGGAATTTTTAATAAATAACTGCATAAAACAAGAAGGTAGGGGTATAAGAATCATGAGGAGGAGCGAGTATGAAATACTTCATCGCTTTATTTTGTTCCGATAAACAATGCAAAAACCGATCCGTAACGCGGGTTCTGGAGGCAATATCCTCCGAAGCCGCAAGAGAGGCTGTTTACGAATTGAACTTCAATGGCAAGGATGAGCTTTGTCCTTGCTGTAAAAAAAGAATGAATTATTATTTAGATTTCCAGCATGAACATGAACAAAGCCTCCTTTTGTAGAAAAGGAGGCTTTTTTGTGTGCCCGATTCCCGAGCGTTTAGGTATGTAGTATTGCACTTTGTCAGGATTACCCCGACGTGTAGGTTTGTTTCTATTACTAATATAGTACAAATTGGCAAATAATGCAACAAAAAACTGTGAACGTTTTAAATCTCGTTTTAAATCACTGTTTCATGCATTTTTTCGTAGAGTTCTCCTCGCATTTTATCACGGCTTTTTGCTTCGGTATCAATGACATTGGCGAGGCTTCGGATGGCCCAAGTTCTTGCGGCTCGTCCCATAGATGTTTTCACCCATGTAAGCTCATATTCAGAAGGGTCATTATGCAATGTGTACTTGAGCACTTTTTTATCATATTTTTTTGAAGCCAACGGTCTTAATAGATGGGATAATTGTTTGTCCGCGTTCCCAAATTGCGGAATGAACTTGAAGTTGTTATTTAGCATATGCTCCAATAGAGATTCCTCATTCAGCAGCATGACACGAAAACCTTCTTCGATCCTCTTCACTTGTGGCTCAGAAAGGTAAGCAGGAATATTCTTTCTGGTAAATTCAGTCTGGACAATTCTCTTGCGGCTTATACAAGTCATTTGCTCCAAAAGCACAGCTGTATGAACAGTCAAAGGGCGAACTTTACCGATGTTGAAGCGGTGTTTTGTTTCCCTGATCTTATTTTTCATGCTTTCGGTGGGAATGATTTGAACGGAATCCCTATTCGGGAGTACGTCCCATACGATGGCAAAGTGTTCCTTGTCAAGTTCGCTTCCTACTGCCGAAAATTTGGCTTTAATCAACTGTCCCTTCGCCAGCGGAGGCACAAACACCGTCGGTTCTTTTGGCTGACCCTCATTGTCTGTATCGTCTACTTCATCTGGTTTCTTTGAACATTGAATAAATCTTTCTGTTCTATCGAGGATATCTCTTCTCGTCACTTTTCCGTTCAAAGGACGATGATCATCCGTTACGGTGGCCAGTTCCTGAAGCAGACGAATGAGCTGTTGGTCTTCGCCCACTTTGAGAAAGAGCTCCTTTAGTTGGGGTTTTTCTGCAATTACTTTCAAGAGTTCTTGATGGTCGCTGCTCATCTTGCAAATATTCTCCTTTCATCTAGGTCTTTCTTATTATGACATATTTTCCTTAAGTTGGTATTCATTTTTAATTAAAAAACCCAGATTTATTTTCATCTGGGTCTTGACCTTATTTCAAAACAATTAGAATATCTTTTTCATCCATCGGGACCACCTTTTCAATTAAATTGGATAAAAATGCTTTTGTCCTATCTGTTGAAAGAGTGTCAATCCCTTTTAGGATGTCTTGAATCAGCCTTTTCAGTTCTGCTTCAATCTCGCTTGTATCCTTTTCCTTCTCTCTGCTCCCAGCAACCTGTTCCAATGTATCAAGCCGTTCCTTCTCGATTTTGAGATCCTCCAACGATATGAGGCCAGCCGTAAAAGCCTCAACCTTACGTTCATAACGTTTTTTTGCGGTATGAATTTTCTGCTGGTTAACAGCAGCTTGGTTGTTTGAGGCGGGTCCGCGTTTAACCTTAATCGTTTCGACAGGAAGGTGAGTTAATAAATCCTCTAATCCCTTTTTAAACAATGCATGCATTTCTTCCACTTTGTATTGTTTTCCTGTGCATCCCCCCTTATTTTTATGAGCAGAACAACGGTATGCTTTGTATGGATTTTTCCTTGAGCCAGACGTACTGACGCTCATGCCAGACCCGCACTTCGGACATTTTAATAGCCCGCTGAGAAGATGGGGGCTTGATTGGGCTCTTGAAGGCAGTGACTTTTGACCAATTCTCTCCTGTACCCTGTCCCATGTTTCTTGCGGGATGATGGCCTCGTGTGTCTGTTCCTGAATCACCCATTCCTCAAGGTCCTTCTCTGGCCGCTTTTCAATGCTTCCGCTTCTCCTGTTCCAAACCGTTGTCCCTTTATACACTGGATTTGTCAGGAGGAGCTTAATGGTTCGGTTCCACCACTCCTTTCCTGATGGTGAAGGAATTCCCTCCTCATTCAATGTTCTTGCGATAGTCAGGTATCCCATATTGTCATATAGGTACATATTAAAGATTCTCTTTACTACCTTTGCTTGTTCTGTGTGAACCACCAATTTTTTTTCGATGAGTTCATATCCGTAAGGAGCAGAGGTAAGCCACTTCCCTTGATTCGCTGCATGGAACATGTTATCGACGACACGTTCTCTGATCCTTTCCCTCTCGAATTCAGCCACCGCACCCAATACCTGAAGGGTAAGACGTCCAGACGGTGTGTTGGTATCAAAACTTTCACTGATGGAAATGAAGGAGACAGTGTGAGTCTGAAACTCATCGATCAATTCAAGAAGGTTTAAAAGCCTTCTGCTTAAACGGTCTAGTTTCGTTACGATAATTTTCGAAATTTCATTGTTTCGCACACTTTCCAAAAGCAGAGTCAACTGCGGACGATTTAAATCCTTTGCTGAGTACCCGTCATCGATGAAGAGGCGGATATCCCCCTTCCATCCCATTGCAGCACAATAGGATTCCAGCCGATGCTGTTGTTCATTTAAAGAGAGTCCCTCTCGTGCCTGTTCATCTGTGGATACACGGCAGTAAATTGCCACACTTCTCATATCCAAGACGTTTTGTTCCTTGGCCATTTCTTTACCTCCTGTATCCCTTTGTCCATGTATATGTTGGGAAAGAAATTTCTATTAGTCCCGAAGGGTTGTCCACCCCTTTTTCCTGCATAAGTTGTACCAAGGGGGAATGATCATGGATAGTGTTAAGGGCAAAGTGAAATTTTCGTTTAATAATCAGGTTGTCGATTCCATAAAGGACTTGCCATCTGAAGAGTTTGATGAACTTCTGAGCCGTCTTTCTGTCTGGAGACGGACTGTCTCAGAAACAGTCATAAAGGATTACCTATCCACCCAGCTTCCTGATGAGGCTATCGCTTGGGAGTGGAGTTCTCCAAAGGAAGATAGAAGCAAATAATGCCTTTGTTTCGGTTTCTTGTTCATGTTTATGAACGTATTGTTCACCTTTATGAATAAACTTTATTCACTTACACATAATACAAATGCAGCCAGTTTTGTGAATGGAGGAATAACATGAAGAAAAGAACGGAACTTGGGATTGGAAAATTGGAATTCGTTTTTGAGGAAGGTTTTGGACGTGATTGGGCAAGCGTTTTAGCGAGCCTGATCTACCATGAAATAAAGTCGGAACTGGTGAAGGAGGGAGAAAAAGTCTGTGAAGAAGACCATCATTTACTTAAGAAAGTCTTTAGACTCTGATAAACAGCCTCAATCACTTACTATGCAAATAGACATTGCCATGGAGTACGCAAGAAAGAATGATTGGATGATCCACGAGATTTATAACGAAGGGATGTGCTCAGCACGAAAGACAGAAATTGCTGAGCGTCCTGAGCTGAACCGACTGTTGTCAGATATCAGGGAAAATAAAATTGCGAGAATCATTGTCTTCAAGCGAGACCGTCTGGCAAGGAATGTTCAGCAGTATATCGAAATCTATCGCCTTATTAAAAATCACCAGGTTGAGCTACATTTTACTGCCGAAAACGAACCGCCCCCTTTTCATGGTGCGACATCTGAGTTTATCGAGGCTATTATGGCAGGAATTTCGGAACATGAGGCAAACAACATTGTTCGGAGGCTGATTTTATCAAAGATACCCTTGATAAGAAAAGGATACTGGCAAGTTGGACGCGTTCCATTTGCTTATGAAAGCATAAATAAAAAGAAAGAAGACAGTGAGGAAGATAGCCAAGAAGATTTATATGTAAAACAGGGAAAGGAACCAAACGGCAAGCTGCTCATTGTCCCAGAAAAGGCAGCCCTAGTTGAGTCTTTATACAAGGAAGTCGATAAGTTGCCATCCAGTCTTCTGGCTTCGGGAGACTTTTACCAAGTCTGCAGGGCCATCAGGCAAAACGATTTATTTAAAGAGTTAAAGAATGAACAGATTTGGAGAATTATTGTACAGCCTCTTCATAAGGGAATTTTGTTTCAGAAGCTGGACGGTGAAGAGTATACTACCGACAATGAGATTACCCAAAACCTGAGAATAGTGAGCGATGAACTTTGGGAAAAGGCAAACCGTGTGTTCAGGCAGCTTGATGTCCCTCCTCATATAACAAAAGAAACAGAACCTGAGGATATATCTATTGAAGCAGACCCTTTGCTGGATGGGGTTTTGTATTGCGGCAAATGTGAACAACCCCTTGCAGCAAAGAAAAAAGTGTATAAATGCCAAACTGAGAACTGTAAGAACTCTCCAAAAGTGAAACAGGTTGAACATGAAGTCCTTGAGAAGCTGGTCACTCATCTTTTGGAACTGGGAAGCAAAGATTGGAAAAAACTGATCCATAACCTGAATCGTAAGTATGCAGCTCCATTCAAACGCCTGGCCGAGACAAAGGCAAAGGAACTGACCGTACTTGAAGAGAGGATAAAGCAAGAGTTTCAGGAATTTGTTCTATATACGGAACAGGACAGTGAAAAGAGGCTTTCTTCATGGATTGACCAGTACAAAAAGACAGCAAAGGAAAATGAAATGCTGGAATCTCTGTACTTTCATATTCATAACTTTATTCTTATTCTCGACAAAGAAAAAACACTTGAAAGGGTCCATATAGATAAACTGACGAGAATTGAAAAGCAGCACTTATTCTCACTGGTGAAAAAGGTGTCTTTTTATAAGAAGCCTTCCAACTTATACTGCTATGAGATATTGGAGGCGAAAAATGAGTAAAAAAGGGAAAAAGAAAACAGTTGAAGAGGTACTTTCCGAAGCACAGCGGATTGCGTTTTATGGACGTGTTTCAACAGAAAAGCAGGAAGTGGAGAATGGGCAACAAACAGAGAAAGTAGACCAATTCCTGAGCAGGTACCAAAAGAATCGGTCCAAGGATTTTACAGATACCAAGTCAGCCTATTCCAAGTCATATACGGATCGCGACGATTTTCTGCAGTTACTTATTGCCTTGGAGAAAAAGGAATTTGATGCTGTCGTGGTCTCCGACAGAGACCGATTGTCCAGGCAGACCGATGAACACTTCAAATTGAGGGAAGAGTTAAATAGGCTTGGTGTCCCTGTTGTCATAGCTTCGCGGAGCGAGTTTTATGATTCTGAAGATTTTATTCGGAATCTCATTGAAGACGCACTTACCAAAATGGAATCCGACAATATCTCCGCCAGGACAAAGGCAGCCATGAAGTCAATGAAGGAAAGGGACGAGTATATTGGTGGACAACCGCCTTATGGATATAAGACTGTAAGGGAAAAGCAGACAGAGAAGGTATTCTTCCTGCCCATTCCTGAACAAATGGAAAAGGTAAGAATCATTTTCAGTCTTTTTAAGAAAAGCGAAACCTTTTCAGGCATCGCAAAGATGCTTGCTATTGATTCTCCTTCTGAAAAATGGAATGCATCCAAGGTAAAAGGAATTATCACGAATCCAATTTATACGGGATTCATGGTTTACAATCGCTATACGGTTGCTGACGGAAAACGTATATTTACACCCATCTCTGATTGGAGGTGGATAAAGCCCCCGATAACAGGAGTGGAACAAATTGTAAAATATGAAGACTGGTGGTACTGCTGGCACAAGTACACCTC
Organism: Bacillus sp. J33; assembly: GCF_000518885.1. GTDB lineage: Bacteria > Bacillota > Bacilli > Bacillales > Cytobacillaceae > Cytobacillus. The sequence goes on from NZ_JAEL01000078.1 coordinate 5,966, forward strand.
ATTGCGAGTGAAGAAGCCAAGATATCTGTCCACATCCTTTTACCTGAGTGACTTGGCTGTCTGCCAATGCGGTGAGTATTTTATCGGGAAGGATCAAAGGACAAATATCAACGGCCGCGGAAAAATTTACGGGGACAGATACTATATTTGCAGCAATCAGATGTGTAAAAGGAAAGTTCCTGCTGATAAGTTGCATGATCTAGTGTTGGATACGGTATTTAAGCTGCCTTCACGAAAGGATTTGGTGGAAGGAGAAATGAAGCAGTTAATTTCAGATGAAATTAGGAACCAGGAGGAACTTGTTGCAAGCTACAAGAAGAAACTTCAAAGAGAAGAGAACAACCTTAGCTTAATTGAAGGGTATGAGATAAAAGAAGGGCTTTCCGATCGGTTGCTTTATGAATCCGAAAATAATAAGCTGCTCGCCTATTTAGTATCCAAATCGGATAGTGAGGATAAAGTGAAGCGGTTTAGGGAGCTGCTTAAGAACCATGAGACATTGCTGGAAAGGCTCAAGGATATCTTATCGAATGATTCGGTAATAGTGGAAAAGGTTGAAGGATTTTTCGGTTCAGGAGAATGGCAGAGTCTATCCAGTGCTGAAATCAGGAGCCTGGCTCTGATGATGGTAGAAAGTTGCTTGATTACTTCTGATAATAAGGTACACCTAAAAGTTAAAACACTTCCCCCAGACCATTTGAACCTCTGGGGGTTGGCGAAATGAGCAGGCTATGCGGTCTGCTCATTTTTTGTTTACATAATTCCTTTCTTTTTTCCAATGACTTACAAAATGCTATTACAATAAAAGTGTGGACCTTATTAGTTTGGACAAGTTGGGAAAGCAGAACAACTAATAGAACAATATTCGACACTGACATTTATAGTGCAAATTGATTTTTTAGGACCCTATAAAAAAATCAATCTTATGGAATTTTTTAAAACGAATGAGGTTTTCCCAAATCCTTATTTCTCGGTTTTTTGGACAAGCTGTTTATCAATCTCGGTGAAAGTGAAAAAAGGGATCCCTATTTTCACTTTCACCGAGACAAATAATTCTCAATTGTACAAGCAACAAGGTTTTGACGACTTCTTACATACCCTGACAAACTTCCTGAAATGGTTTCTCGGTTTTTCATAATCCGACACTAAATTTCTCGGTTTTTATTTTTGCTTTTAACATTAACCATTAAAAGTTAATCGGTTAATGTTAAACGAATAACTTTACAAAGGTATTATTACAAATTCATTATTAGATTCCTAATATTACTCGTTTAACATTAAAAGTCTTTAAATATACTGGCTTGTTCCACTCATTATCTGGAGTTATTTCAAATATACTTTTACAAACATGTAATGGATGGTGAAGTGTGTGGAGCGAATTCTTAATGTTCATGAGGCCATCAGAATTTTAAAGCGGCATTATATTACGGCAACCCCCCAATCAGTTTCCCGATATATTCGGGAAGGAAGGCTTTATGCGGAAAAGGCATCCAGAAAAGACGGCTACAAAATCAAGGAAAGCGATTTATATGAGTTTATGGATGAAGAAATGCCGATGATAGGCGAAGTGATGGAAATCTACGACCAATTCATAGACGGCGAATTGGTTCCGAAGAGAGAGCCTCCTAGCCGAATGTCGGGAGAAATAGGACCATCCCCTTCAATTGGAAAGGCGGCCAAGACAAAGGATGAACCCCCTGCCCAGGAAAACGAGATGAAATTGGAACATGAAGAAGTGTTCAGAGAGGCAGAATTGACATCTGCATTAAAAAACATGATGGAGAATGCATTCTCCCAGGTAATCGATAGAATCGATATGATTGATGGCCAGCTCAAGGAGATTAAAGAATCGATACATGGATTAAACGCAATATTTGAGGATTCAGTCAAAACTGATAAAGAAGTAAAGACGGAGCTGCTGCCTTTATTCGCTGAAATTCGCGAGGAAATTAAGAATTCAATGCACGAAATAAACAAAAACCTGGCTGATTCGATCATTCAGAGTATAAAAGGGTCATTGGAACCCCTGCAAACGGCAGAGCGGTCACCAGCAAAAAACAAATCGAGGACAGTGAAAGACATCCATAAGGAAAAAACGTTCGAGGAGTTTCTGGATTTACTGTATAAAGAAAACAAAATCAAGAGAAGCGATGCTGAGAAAATGGATCCAGAATTACGGGCAATTTACCACACATACTTTGATGATTCCGACACTATGAAGTCCGAAATCAAGGTGGAAAACGGATTCAGATGCCCAGAGACAGGAAAAGTTACGTTAAGGTTTGTCCATCTTGTCGCTGGGAGATTCAATGAACTCTTGGAAAAAGCAAAAGAGAAGAAGTTAAAAGTACAGGAAGCCGAAGGAAAAGATCCCCCTGTAAAAATGGAATTAAGTGCTGCTCTCATCCCTTGAGGATGATTTTTTTTGTCTTTTTTTATCCCATATTGAAAATCTCGATTACTATTATAAAAAGCAATGGACAGACTCTTTTCCCGCTAATACATCGAGATAAACCATACAAAGGGAGTGTGCAATATGGGGATCAAAGTACAATTGAAACACGACTTGACCAGATACCATCCTCAGCTAACAAATGGGGCTGTTGGACATACTACACATCTGAAAACAATCAATGATTGCTTCGTAAAAGTCTATTTTCCAGGTGCAGGCCATCATGACATCCTGTGGAAGTCCATTGAGATAATCGATGAAGAATATCTCGAAAAAAGGAAAAAAGAAAGCGATGAAAAGATGAAAGCAATAAAGGAAAATGGAAAGGTGGAATTGCATTGGAAAAAAAGCGGCTATTTATCCAGCCTCCGTTATGAATACCGAATTGGAAATCAGGATTTCAGTCATTCAATCGGGTTCTTGGATCTAGCTGCTACATTGTATGAGGATTTCAGAAACAACGGTATAGAGATAAAGGAATTTGGAGAACCAAACGATGTTTCTGCAAGGAAGTTCGGGGAGTCATATCATCTTGATAGAAAAAGAACCAAGGCCGCACGAAACCAATCTATTATCTCAAATGGAAAGGCAGTTGCTGAATGGTGCAAAATTGGCGGGTTCGTCAATCTGAAAATAAATTACACCCTTAACGGCACCCACCATGAGGAAACCATTATCAAACGCGATAAGGGAATTGCACGCTTAAACGAGTTGATTCAAGCTGGAGTTCCCGTTACCCATCTTGGGAAGCCTGCATACAAAAACAGAGTGGCATTAAACATGATTTGAACTGGCCTTTAGGCTGGTTTTTTTATGTATAAAGAAGACACAAGTATATAAGTCATACAAATCCCCATCAATTAATTGCAATAGATCAATTTTGTTTGCCTTTTAACCGAACAGTGCCATGTGTCGCAGGGGGGATTGGCTTATTAGGAATTAACGTTAAACGGACTAACTCTCCGAAAACCAAAGATCGTTTGTAACGAATTCTTTCCTCAATTATAAATTTTAAAGACTCTGTTTTTAAATTCTTCATAATCTCATCCTCCTATCATTAAATTACCCATTAAAGTGAACTTACCAAACACCATGTTATTTGCCGATTCATTATATATTTAGGCTGTTTTCGTAAAGATTGTTGTTTTTAACGAGGTTTTGAAATTTTAATGTAAAATAAGTCTATAATAAACTTCTAAAAAGGGTGATGCAATTGGAACACTTAACAAAAGAAGAAATACTGCAATTAACTGGATTATTAAATCAAAATTTAGTAGATATGGAAGAGTCGTTAGAAAACGGTCCCTGGAGCTTAGAAAAAGAAAAATATACAAAAATATACCTCACCTATTCTGAACTAAACTTTAAGCTGGTTCGAATGGCATCAAATATGGAATTTCAAAACGAACAAAAGAATGCTAATGAAAATGGGATAGTATTGGGTAAAAATAATGCCTATGGGTTTTTGTTTGACGGGGAAAATAATGATTTTGACGAAATATTCAAAGATTTTATTGAAGATGATAACGAAACTAAAGATAAATAGACCTTCCGAATTAGGTCTATTTTTTATAGCCCTCTAAGCACATTTACTGTTGTGAAACTTGGTTTTTGGCACGCCAAAATAAGCATTTGTTCAACTTGTTTTTCAAATGAAAGATTCTTTTCTAAATCGAGCCAGCGGATATTACCTCTATTAGCTCCGTACGATAGTATCTACTTGGTTATTCAACATATATATCATTCTCCCCTTGACCCCCATTAAAACTTATTTATTCACTATTTTAGAAATATATAACAATTCCCTATATATATTTTTCCTCTGCCCTCCTCCAGAAAGCCTGCATACAACAGGAATAAGAATTTATTGCTCTTCTTTGGATCCCAATAAAAAAAAACGGACTCCGTTTTCAAATGTCGAAAGGAGATAGTTGGCTGCCTCAGGGTCCTTTTCCAGCAGCTTATCATAATGTTGCCGAATGGCTGCAAACCGATGAGATATTTCATTATCGTCCGTTTCCATTGGCAAGATCGCCAGTTCTTCCTGAAGTTTCTCCAGGACTTTTAGCGGTATATTCTCTGTTTTGCCAGTTTCAAGCCCGCTTAAATAGCCCGATGATACCCCTAATTCTTTTGCGAAGACGTTTAGCGAAATCCCTTTTTGTTTCCTCAGCAGACGGATTCGCTGCCCCAAATTTTCCAACATATTATTTTACCTCCATTCTCTCCATTATATCCATGGCGTATAGACCCTACACTCCCTCTGGTTTTTAATTGTAACATTGGAGAGACTCCAAATGGCCAATTAAGAGAATCTGAGACCGCACTAAAGTTACAAGCTCCTGCTTCACCTTGGACTGATATTAACCGTTCTGCCTTCTGCCAATCATAAACTTCCAATATTGTGTCTTCACCATTGTTCAAAAGCAGATGGTTACACTTTTTCTTTAAAGGGAATATGTATAAGGAGTTCTTTTTTTGTTCATTAAACTATAAATTGTATAAATAAAACAATTGGGGGTGAGGGAAGGTTATGGACAAGTATTCCATTTTTAGGTATAATAAGGCAAATAAATCATTTGGAGTGATGGATATGTCAACTGTACAAATAGCTCCTACTAAAGTAAAAGATGAAAACTCGACTAATCAAAAACCACAATCCATTTCTGAACTTCGAAAAATGCTTGCCATTAAAACTGCACCTGGGCATTCTCTTCTTAGTTTATATAAAAGAGGACAGCAATGAGACCGAATGTGATTCGTATAGATGACTTTGAAGTTGGTTCCTTCCAACAGGCATCTTTTTATATAGATGCTTGTTTTTTATTGGCCTTTCTTGATGAAAGCGGAGATGATGAAGGAGAATTGGTTGAAAGGGCATTACAGAAAATGCAAAGGGAAAATATTGATTGCCTTATTATCAGTAACCATGTTGTCTCAGAAGTTATCCATCATTTATATTTGGGGAATATCTATAACGTTATTTATATAGCTTATCGTAAATTCAAGCTGAACCATCAGTTAAAAGCAGCAGAAGAAGAGTTATTAGGGAATCCTTTCGTAGCAAAAAAACTAATGGAACTCGTAGATTCTCGTTTATTGAAAATGATGCAGAAATCAGTGGAGGTACATATCCCCATTAAAGAAACAATAAAACTTTATAAAGAAAGATATAAAGACAGAGATTCATTAAATTATTACTATGAGTCTGTTGTAAATCGCTTTAATTTATTATGTTCCAGCTTAAATGAATTGTTTGATATTCAAATCAAGCATGTGCCTTCTGATGAAGAGACTTTTTATATCGCACAAGATTTTATGAGGGAGCTGCAGTTAGAGATTAAAGACTCCTTGCATTTAGCTCTTGCAAAACAATATCGTGCAAATTATTTTGTTACATTAGACGGCGATTTTATCCATCAATTCTATACCGATGATCATTTAGATGGTACAGCTATATTACATCTATCTAAACGGTTTATTTAATACATAATGAAAAAACAGCATCAGAATGAGCCGATGCTGTTTTTTTGTGAAAAGGAACTTGGATTTCAGACGGATAATGACATCATCAATCCGAAATATAATGCAAATATAAAGCTGAGTGCGAAAAGAATGGCTGTCGCAGGCTTTACTTTTTTTAAACTAATCCATATTAAAGACAGAAAAAGGATCGAAATGAATATCAAAAATAAAGATAGAAAATGTGGTGAAAAATGGATATTCATAACAGTTAAAATATCTTTTCCTGCAAGCCATTCAACCCATTTCGAAGCTCCTTCAGACTGGACCGTAAATTCAACTTCGTGGGGAGGGGATAGAGTCCCCAGAACACTTGTAAAGTAAAAAGCAATCAAAATGATCATACTCTCGCCTTTAATCCATGGGCGAGGATCAAAAGATGGAACTTTCAATGCCTTTTTGGATAATACACCATTTATAAAAGCAAAGGTCAACAAGGGGATAATGCTGATATGTTTTAACAGCAGCATTTGCCCGTATGGAAGGACCCAAGACGCTACATAATCCCTTGGTTCAACGACATAAATCATAAGAGTGAATCCGCTGATCAGAATGATAATCAAATTTATAACCGCAAAGGGTGTGAACCATCTCAGGAAACTTCCCCATTTATCCTGGTCATTTGAGAACCAGGCGATATGTATGAGTATGCCTGTCCATAGTGTCACCATTAAAAAGTGGATAGAATGAGAAATGAATCCTGGCCAGAATTCCAGCGAAGCCACATGACTGGAGTATCCAATCGCCAATACCATTAAAAGGAGCCAGAGTATTTGCAGATACTTTGAACCATTGAAGAGCAGGGTCATCCACAGGAATACTGACATAAATCCAATAAAGATCCACGCTCTTCCCACCTGGAAATCTGTCAGAACCGAATAAGCGGCGAGAGTTAGACCCACTCCATCACTAAAATAGGATATCGTCTGGGCTACAGGGCCAAAGGTAAAAACATAAATGCCTAAAGTCGCCAAAAGGAGTACTTTTTTGGATATGTTAATTCTTGGCTTTTTTTCATCTGGCACAAATTGAAGGGCGGCATGCCCAATTAAAATCGAGAATAACAGATAGGTTCCGATTTCAGCTAATGAAACGACGATACTCATATTAATGTCGTTTCCTTCCAAAGAGCAAGTACAATCCAGCTCCTAAAACCAGCAAGGATATCACAGGAATAAGAATATTCATGAACATATTCGATGAGGGTTCTTCTGCAGCTGTTGCCTGTTCATTTGGCTCTTCTTTTTGAGAATCGGGCTCGGTTGCTTCTGTATTTTGTTCTGCCTTTTCTTCGAGTTGAACAGTAAAGGGGATTTCCCCAGTAATCTGATGCCCGTCTTCTCCAGCAATTTCCCAATGAATAGTATAAGAACCTTCATTAAGTGCCGAAGACAGCGTGCCAATCATTTTATCTCCTTCAGGCTTAACAGTGGAAAGAGGAACTTCTTTTCCATCCATCACCAGAGTCATGGTACTTAATGATTCAATTTCACCTGCAAAAGTTAAAACAATTTCATTCAAGTCCCCAGTCACTATTTGCCCCGATGCAGGGACAGAAGATTTTAATTCTGTGTGAGCACTTGCCATTGAAGGGATAATGAGTAAAAGACAAAACCAAAATAGAACTTTCTTTTTCATTCAATTGTAATCCTTCCTAATCATGATTTATCAAGTTACAAATAGAAGTATAGCAAAGATTTGAAAACATGGTACAAACGCTAACCACCATTTTATTTATAATAAGATCATAACTGCCCATCTTTATTCCTTTTATGCATCATGAATGAAAAAAATCATGGGTTTTCATGCTCCCATGATTTTTTTTCATCTTAAACTACTCGTCGGAAGATATTTGAATACGGATAATGCCCTCCATCTCTAATTACAGACACCATGATGGCTTGGGCAGCCCTGTTCTTTATGTTCAACTTGAATTGTACTATGTTCAATTCCAAACTCATCATGAAGTATGGATTGGGCCTGATGAAGTATGGAGTCATGTTTCCCTTCAACATCAATGGAAATATGGCAGCTTAGCATAGGTACCCCAGATGTGATAGACCATATATGAAGGTCATGAACTTCTTTTACGTTTGAAACATTTAATAATGATTTTTTCACCTTATCGATTTCAATGTGCAAAGGCACACCTTCCATTAATACATGGAATGAATCCTTTGTTACTCTCCACCCGCTAATTAAGACTAAAACAGCCACAATCACACTTGCAATGGGGTCCGCTAAGCCCCATCCAAAGAAATAAATCATTAAAGCTGCAATAATTGCTCCGATCGATCCTAGCATGTCACCAATAACGTGAAGAAAGGCACTTCGAACATTTAAATTTTCTTCCTTGTCGCCTTTCATTAAAATCCATGCAGCAATTATGTTGACTAATAACCCAATTACTGAAATGGTCAGCATTCCAAGACTCTGAACCTGGGGAGGGTCATTAAATCTGCGGTAAGCCTCTACAAATATGTAAAGGGATATGGCAATTAAAGTGATTCCATTAAGGGCAGCAGCGATGATTTCAAAACGCTGAAATCCGTATGTTTTACTTTCTGTGGCTTTTCTTTCTCCAAGTTTTATCGCAAAAAAACTCAAGCCTAACGCAACAGCATCACTAAGCATGTGTCCTGCGTCAGACAGGAGAGCAAGACTATTGGTCATGAGCCCTCCAATAACTTCTACTATCATAAAAGAAGAAATCAATAAAAAAGAGATGAAGAGTGCTTTTTTATTGCTTGTATGGGTATGGCCATGTCCATGCGAATGATTGTGTCCCATTATTCTACCTCCTATATATGAATATATGTTCATATATATTATCAACCTTTTTCTCCAAATTTTCAATTCATTTTTATGTGTTTCTTTCGCTTTTCCCATTATCATTTTCCATGAAACGATTAAATATGATCAAAGAAGGTTTCAACCATTAAAAAAAGACTAACTTTTGAAGAGTTAGCCTTAGACCATAAAACCTTGTTTAATGATCTATTTGAAAAAGGAGAAGGTAAAATTTTATAAATATTATTCCTGCCAACGCCACAGTCAGCATGTTAATCGCAAAGTGATTTTTTAATTCTTTCCATATAATTTCAAAAAAAGTGACGTAACTCAGTGTTCCGACAGCTGCTCCCATAAACATGGTTTGAAGTTTTAGTGTATCAAGGTCTATGATCATTCCCAAGAATGTATTTCCACCCACTGCAAGAGCAAGCAAAAAAGAGAATAACCAAAAAGTTCTCATCTTCTTTTTAGCGTACAAAACGGCAGTCATCATAACCATTCCTTCTGGGATATGATGGAACAATACTGCCATTAGTAATGCATTTACTTGAAAATGTTCTACCTGAAAATTCAAGCCCAGAGCTAATCCAGAAGGTATGCTGTGAAGCAGAAGAGCGAGAAAGAGTAATGCAGCTGAATCAGATTGATGATTAGATGGGTATTTCGAGTAATGTAAAATTCTGTCCATCAACATCATGAAAAAAACGCCAAATGACATTCCTGCCATAATTCCAATTGGATGATAGCTGCTCATTAATTCTGGGACAAGGTCAAACCCCAATATTCCAGCTAAAATGCCTCCGCAAAACACGTTAAGATAAAGAACATTTTTCTTGAATCCCTTGCAAATAACCGTTACAGCCGCACCACCTGCAAGCGTTCCTAAAAAAATAAAGACCATTATACTCAAACCTGTTTCAAATGCCACTGCCATAAAAGCCTCCACACATTAGGTTTGTACATTGTATTCGTGCTGAGGTATATAAAGACTAGCTTTCATTTGCAATTTGTACAGCCAAATATTCAGCATCCGCTCCAACACCCTGAAGCAACGCTGAACCTCTTCTATACTGCCAGGGGAGTCCTAAAAAATATAGCCCATCAACATCTGTAACACCTCTTTTATGTTTGGGCAGCCCTTTTTCATCCAGCAGGGAAGGAATCGATATCCAGCTGTAATCTGATATAAAGCCCGTCGACCAAATTACATTTTTAACCATATCCTCGGTATGGTCCTCAAAAAGAATAGCATCCTGAATAGCAGATATGGCCTTTGGTTTCTGCTTGATTCTTCCTTTCCTAAGCTGAGTTTTAAGTTCATAGCCAAATATAGGGTCAGGTCTATTTTTGATTAATTGTCCGATCCTGCTATGTACATTTGCCTTTAGTAACCCGAGTTTATCAAACCACCAAAAAATACTTTTGTTTCCAAAGTCCTGAGGAAGAAATGTTGGAGAATGCCCAACAGACAAATAAACGTCCCGATCACGAGATAATTCAACCGCAATTTGTGCACCAGAATTTCCGCCGCCTACTACAAGGGTTGGACCATCCGATAATTGAGCAGGATTTTTATACTGTGATGAATGCAGCTGAAGTACATCCTTCGATAAATGTTTCGCGAATTCAGGAATATTCGGTTTTTGGAAAGGACCTGTTGCTACAATAACGTTTTTACAACGGTATTCACCATAATTGGTGGCCAGGACAAACTCATCCCTTTCCTTTATTAGGTTAGTGACCGATGTATCAAGTTTCACTGGAAGCGAGAACTCTTTGGCATATCGGTCTAAATAATCGCTTATTTCATCTTTTCCAGGATATTGATTAGATTCTCCTTTTAATGATAATCCAGGGAGAGAACTATACATCCTAGGTGTAAACAGGGTTAATGAATCATATCTGTTTCTCCAGCTCTCCCCAATTTCACTCCCCTGATCCAGCAGCAAAAAAGATACATTTTGCTTTTTCAGATAATAGCCCATGGCAAGGCCAGCTTGGCCTGCACCGATAACCACAACATCGTACATTTTCCGTCCCCCCTTAGAATTAAGGCTCCCCAAATCCTTTTGGGAAGCCCTCAAGGCATTCATTTCATATTTTTAAATTTCTATATTAATAAAAAGGAAGGAGAGCATGATGCTCCTTAACTGGCTCCACATAAAAGACCTTCTTGTAAAATTAGAGTTTTTTATTGGACAATACTTGTTGTACAATAAAAAAACGATGCCAATTATAGTGTCAAGTTTACTGTCATTTGGGAGGTCATTATGCAATTCATTAAACCTAAAATAGCAAGGGAAAACAATGTTAACCCTTGCTTTTAAATAATCTTATTTTATTCTTTAACTTTTAATAAGCGTAAACTGTTTAAAGTTACAATCAATGTTGCCCCCATATCAGCAAATATCGCAATCCATAGTGTTAACCAACCAGGCATAACTAATAGTAATGCCACTAATTTAATTGCTAATGAGAAGGTAATGTTTTGCTTGATGATTGCTAAAGCCTTACGGCTCAATTTGATCGTATATGGCAATTTGCTTAAATCGTCAGACATTAAAGCAATATCAGCCGTTTCTAATGCTGTATCAGTTCCAGCACCACCCATTGCTACACCAACAGTGGAAGCTGCAAGTGCTGGTGCATCATTCACACCATCTCCAACCATTGCCACGCTTTGATGTTGCCCACGAAGTTCTTTAATGAAATTCAGCTTATCCTCTGGGAGTAAATCAGCTTTAATATCCGAAACACCCACTTGTTTCCCGATGGCCGTTGCTGTACGTTGGTTATCACCAGTTAGCATTACCGTTTCAATTCCCATATCGTTCAATTTACTGATGACTGTTTTTGATGATTCTCTCATTTCATCTGCTACGGCAATTAATGAAAGGATCTCTTTTTCCGTTCCTAGCACCATCACGGTTTTCCCTTGGGTTTGCATTTCAGTAATCTTTTGTTTTCTACCACTTTCAATGCTTCCGTGTAATTCCTCGAAAAGATTTGGACTTCCTACATAATACATTTCATTTTTTACTTTGGCTTTTACACCTTTACCAGTAATAGATTGGAACTCTTCGACGGTCACAGCATTAAAGTTTAATCCATTTTCTTCTGCTTTTCTCATAATAGCTGAAGCAAGCGGATGCTGTGATCCTTTTTCAATCGCTGCCGTTATGGTCATCAATTCATTTTCGTTTCCAGCATACGTCTCGATATCTGTTACAGCTGGAATACCTTTTGTTAATGTTCCTGTTTTATCAAAAGCAATGGCTTTAAGAGCTCCTGCTTCTTCTAAATGGATACCACCTTTAATTAAAACACCATTTTTCGCTGCATTTCCAATTGCTGTTACAATCGATACAGGAGTGGAAACAACTAGAGCACAAGGACAACCAACAACTAATACAGCTAAACCTTGATAAATCCATTCGCTCCAATCTCCACCAAATAGCAATGGAGGAACGATAGCAATCAATAGAGCCAAAATAACAATTGCTGGAGTGTAGTATTTCGCAAATTTATCAACAAACGCTTGTGAAGGTGCTCGTTCTGCTTGAGCTTCTTCTACAAGATGAATAATCTTTGAAAGGGTGGTATCTTCAACTCGTTTTGTCACTTTAACTTCGAGCAATCCTTCTTCATTCAAAGTTCCTGCAAAGACTTCATCATTACTTGTTTTTGTCACTGGAACACTTTCACCTGTAATCGCCGCCTGATTTAATGTAGATGTACCTTTAATAACTAATCCATCCATCGCTAATTTTTGACCAGGTTTTACGATCATAATATCTCCGACTTGAATATCATCAACGTGGACCATCATTTCTTCATTCCCACGACGAATTAATGCTTCTTTTGGTGCAATATCCATCAAAGATTCAATGGATTGGCGAGCTTTATCCATAGAGTAACGCTCTAATGCCTCACTGATAGCAAATAGGATAACAACGGTTGCTCCTTCGCCCCATTCACCAATTATTGCAGCACCGATAATTGCGATGGTCATTAGGGTATTCATATCGAACTGTAGTCTGCTTAAATTCTTAAGCCCTTTAATAAATAACGAATATCCACCAATTAGGATTGAAGCTGCGTATCCAATCGTAGGTAGTATATGTTCCTCGCCGTATTGCTCCCCTAAAAACCAACTAATAACAAGTAAAATCGCTGAAATATATACCTTAATGTTTTCTTTTTGCTTCCAGAAAGGTTCACGTTCAACTCTTTGTTCTTTTTCATCTCGGATCTTTAAATTCTCAAATGCTCCTGCTTTTTCTAATTCTTCAATTGTTGCCGAACCTTTAACATATACTTTAGATGCTCCAAAGTTTACTTTAGCATCCTGAACACCTGGCAATTCTTTAACATTATTTTCAAAAATGGCTGCACAGTTGGTACAAGTAAATCCTTGAACACGAAAGGCTTTCATCTCTTGTTCAGATAGTTTTGCTTGCTGATTAGACATTTACCTTCACCTCTTTCTTATGTGCTAATGCAATCATCATTATCTGTCTGATATGTTCATCATCTAACGAGTAAAACGCGAGTTTTCCTTCTTTTCTAAACTTCACAACACCTTGCTTATGAAGAGTTCGCAAGTGATGGGATGCATTTGCAACTGTGACGCCTACAATATTTGCTATATCACACACACATAACTCTTCATCTTGACATAATGCATAGGTAATTTTTGCTCTATTTTCATCAGCAATCGCTTTTAACATTTGGGCAACACAAACAATATCAACCGCTTCTAAATCCCCTTGTATTCGATTGACCTTTTCTTCGTCATAACAATAAATCTCACAAGTATCTTTCTTGTTCATTTTCTCACTCCATTCTCATTCAAATGTTAACTTGAATATAGCATACTCCTTTTTTAAATTTCATTCAAGTGTATACTTGAATGAAATTTAAAAAATATTCCTCTTTATTTAAAATCTCATTTTTTTAATAAAAAAACCCGTCAAAAGATAGACGAGTTTTTTGCATTCTGCCATTTTTTCTATGGCATTTCAGTTTTTTTGAAAAAGCACCTTAAAACGGAACCCTTTTAAATCTTATTTGTCTTTCAATCTGAGAAGTCGCAATCCGTTTAATGTGACAATAAGAGTCGCACCCATATCTGCAAAAATGGCAATCCAAAGTGTTAGCCACCCAGGAATAACCAAGAGCAAGGCTACAAGTTTAATTCCTAATGAAAACGTAATATTTTGTTTGATGATGGCCAAGGCTTTTCGGCTTAATTGCACTGTAAATGGCAATTTGCCGAGGTCATCTGCCATCAAAGCAATATCTGCGGTTTCAAGGGCTGTATCTGTCCCAGCTCCACCCATGGCTATTCCAACAGTGGAAGCAGCGAGTGCGGGGGCGTCATTTACTCCGTCACCGACCATTGCCACCCGATCAAATTTATTTCTCAAATCTTTAATGAACGTCAGTTTATCTTGAGGGAGGAGTTCAGCTTTAATATCAGATACGCCTACCTGACCGCCGATTGCGTTTGCGGTTCCAGTGTTATCTCCCGTTAGCATGATGGTTTTATTAATTCCAAGGGAATGAAGTCTTTCAATCACATTTTTACTGTTCTCTCTTAGAACATCCGCAACCGCAATCAGTCCTAAAACTTCTTGGGATGATCCAGCCACCATGACTGTTTTTCCTTGATTCTGCAGGTCCGATATTGATGTTCTTAAAGGGGCAGGAATGCCGTTCGTTAACAATTCCTCGAACAAATTGGGACTGCCAACATAGTACACCTGATGATTATAAATCCCCTTGATTCCTTTTCCTGTAATAGAAGAGAAGTCCTCAATGTCAAGATCCTGATAAGATAAATTATCTTCCTCTGCTTTCTTCATAATGGCAGAGGCCAAGGGATGCTGTGAACCTTTTTCTAATGCTGCAATAATCGAAAGCAGCTCATTTGAATCCACGCTTGATTGAGGCAGGTAATCAGTTACAGCTGGAATCCCTTTCGTTAACGTGCCTGTTTTATCAAAAGCAATGGCTTTAATAGCTCCCATCTCTTCCAAATGAATGCCGCCTTTGATCAGCACGCCATTTTTGGCTGCATTTCCAATGGCCGTTACAATAGCCACAGGAGTCGAAATAACCAAAGCACATGGACATCCGACTACAAGGGCGGCTAATCCCTGATAAATCCATGTGTCCCAATCCGCTCCGAAAAACAGAGGAGGAATCACTGCGACACCCAAGGCGATAAGCATGATGAGAGGAGTATAATACTTGGCAAAACGATCTACAAACGCTTGCGAAGGGGCACGCTCTGCCTGAGCTTCCTCCACTAAATGAATGATTTTTGCAATGGTTGTATCATCTACATGCTTCGTAACTCTGACTTCTAATAGACCCTCTTCATTCAGGGTGCCTGCAAAGACTTCATCTTTTACCGTCTTGGAAACAGGAACAGATTCACCCGTAATAGCAGCCTGATTGACAGATGATAAACCTTTTACCACTACTCCATCCATGGCAATTTTCTGACCTGGTTTTACGATCATAATGTCATCAAGCTGGATATCATCCACTTCAACCATCATTTCCTGTTTTCCTCTTCGAATTAGGGCTTCCTTTGGAGCAATATCCATTAAGGAACGAATGGATTGGCGGGCTTTATCCATGGAATACGTTTCAAGTGCTTCACTTATTGCAAAGAGGATGACAACCGTCGCTCCTTCGCCCCATTCTCCAATAAACGCAGCACCAATGACCGCAATCGTCATGAGAGTTCTCATATCAAATTGAAGGCGGAAGAGGTTTTTCAAGCCTGCAATGAACAGGCGATAGCCGCCAATTACCATGGACGCACCATAAGCTAAAATCGGCGTGATACTTCCGTCGCCATTCATTTGTGTAGCGATCCATCCAATAACAAGAAAAACAAACGAGGCAATAACAGTAGCATGCTTCATAAAGAATGGTTCTTTTTTCTCTTCGAAACGCTCTTTTTCAGGAATAATTTTTAAATTCTCAAAAGCTCCTGCTTTCTCCAGCTCTTCTATGGTTGCCTCTCCAATTACCGTCAGCTTTGAAGCTCCAAAATTAACACTTGCATCAGAAACACCATCCAGGTGTTTTACGTTCTTTTCGAACTTGGTCGCACAGCCAGCTCAGGTGAATCCCTGAACACGATAAACTGTTTTTTCACTGGATTTTTCTAACGCTTCACTCATTATGCTCCACCTCCTTTTGATGTGCGAATGCAATTTGAATCAGCTGTTTAACATGATCATCATCTAATGAGTAAAAAACTAATTTGCCTTCTTTTCGGTATTTGGCCAACCCCATATTCCGCAGAAGCCTTAAATGATGAGAGGCCGTTGCTGTTGTACTTCCTACAATATTGGCTACATCACATACACATAATTCTTCTTCTTCACACAGCGAAAAAGCAATTTTCACTCTAGTATCATCAGACAAGGCTTTAAATATTTGTGCAACCGCTAAGGTATTCTGGCTGGTCACAGATTCCTTAACCCGCTTCACTTTATGTTCATCAACACAGGTTACTTCACAGACATCATCGTGCTTCAATAAAAGCCACCTCCTTAATCAAACGTCTATTTGAATATTAGTATATGCAACGGCATTTAAATAGTCAAACATTTATTTGAATATAAAATCAAAATAGGGCAAGCCTCTAGAGGCTGCCCTATTTATTCAACTTTAAAATTCTTTGTTGGCATATTATGCATGCTTCTTGCCGTCACATGAGCTGTAACCGAATAATCTCCAGCCTCTGGAAAGGATTTAATAATGGAATAAATGCCATTTCCCTGGTGTTTCCCTATAACTTCTTCAGACGTCTCCTGCCCGACTTTTTTTATTTCAAACTTAACCTCATTGGCATCTTCCACTTTTTCTTCCCCTTGCGTGACTTCTGCCTCAATAACCATATTTTCATTCATTTGAGTCACGTTTGGAACATTTATAGCGACCTCTAATAAGGCAGGCACTTCATCGGAAGCATTTTTCTCAGTTGAACACCCGCCAAGCATAAACAATGCAAGTGTTAAGAAAATGACAAGTTTCCTCATTTGATGTTTCACCTCAAAATTAATTTTTTCATTCTCATTATACCTGTGAAACAAAAGTGGTTTGTGGCAATTTTATGAACTTGGACTGTCATGGGAAATTTTATTAGTCATAGAAACATTGAATCCAGAATTAGATTTATGTATTCTTACAATAGAATAAGAGGAAGGAAAGGAAGGTTCAATGAAGAAGTATATCTATCCTATACTCACCGCAGTTTTGCTTGCTGGCTGTTCATCAGGAGAGCAGTCTGCC
This sequence comes from Bacillus sp. J33, assembly GCF_000518885.1. Taxonomy (GTDB): domain Bacteria; phylum Bacillota; class Bacilli; order Bacillales; family Cytobacillaceae; genus Cytobacillus. The sequence goes on from NZ_JAEL01000078.1 coordinate 23,052, forward strand.
GAAGGCGATCATTCAAGCGAAGGACATCAAAATCAAACAGCTCCAGTATTGACCTACGAAATCGGCAGTGATGACTGGTCTGCTGTTACCACATACAGCGACAGCCCGAAAGTCTTAGAAGCCTATCAGTTCGCAGTAGAGCATCCAGAAGTGCTGGATTATATGCCTTGTTATTGCGGCTGTTACGAAGAAGATGGGCACACAAGCAATACCAATTGTTTTGTTGATAATGTAAAAGGCACTACTGTTACACTTGATACCATGGGCTTTGGCTGAGGGGTTTGTGTAGACATAGCCCGTGAGGCTAAATCAGAGTTTGAAAAAGGGACAAGTCTTAAAGACATCCGAAATATGATTGATGAAAAATATGAAGGCATGGGGACAGAATCCACTCCTACTCCTATGCCAGAGGTATAAACCCCAAAACAGCATCGGAACTTTACTGATGCTGTTTTTTGCTGTTTTACAAAGAGGTCGACAAATAAAGGAAATACCCGAAATTCTAATAAATACAATAGAAATAAGATAAGAAATGGTGAGGTGATATCATTGGATGAAGATATTCTTGAAGGAATGTTTATTAATAAGAAAGAACAAGTCATTGCTTTTTTAAACAAAACTGAAAATGCATCTATATATGAACAAATCAAAATTGCATACAAAAGATCAAAAGAACTGTTTCCGAAAAGTCGAATTAAAATAGAGGTTCTCCCTGATTACGAAAGTGGTGAAAAGGTCCTGCTTTTTTTAATCGAATCTCGCTCCAGTCTTGAAGAAGATTTTGCTCTGTTACAACAGTTATATGAACACATTTCCCTAAATGACCATTTTATTGTAGATTTGGAGTTTGCCAGATGAAGCACCCAAACTTTAAAGTGAGGGAAATTATGAGCAATACGAATGGGATAAATCAGTAGAAAATCCTTACTTTAATGCAGGAAATAAGGATTTTTTGTTGAATGATTAATTTTAGAATATTTTGGAAATGTAGGAGGTAACAATAAATGGCTGAGAAATTATTAAGGGTAGGCACAACATATATACCAGTAACTAATGTAGAACTTTCTTCTGATTGGTATGTAAATAAGCTAGGGGCAGAGTTAAGCTACATAGACCAAGATAAAGCAATTTTAAACTTTGCTAATCAGAGCATTTTTCTTGTGAAATCTAATGAAAATCAAAGCTCCAATTTCTTTGATATTTACGGTAATGAGCGTTTTTCGTTAACCTTTGAAGTTAATGGGTTAAATGCCTTAGAAGCAATACATAAAGACTTTATGCAAAGTGAAATTAGAGTTGGCGAGATCGAAGACAGAGGCCATTCTGGAAGAAATTTTGTTTTTTATGATTTAGATGGTAATAAATTTGATGTATGGAGTGAACTTAGTCCAACCTTCAGAGAAAAATATTTTATTTCCAAATAGAATCGTTAAATGAGGAGGCGAGGTTAACAAAGCATCGCCTTTTCATTGTTCAATATGGGAAGAAAGAATTTTTTTAATTGATGGAGTATCTTATATTAGAAGCTGATTTATAAAGCAGATTGGAGCTTTTACATGAAAAAAGTAGTTTTAGCAGGAGGAACAGGCTTTATTGGTGAATATTTTAAGGTTAAATTTAAGGAATTAGGATATGAGGTGCATATCATATCAAGACAAAAGCAGCATATTTCTTGGGAGGATAAATTGAGTATTCAAGAGGTGTTAGAAGATGCTGAACTTCTAATCAATCTTGCTGGGAAATCTGTAAATTGTCGATACAATGAAGCAAATAAGAGTGAAATAATGAATTCAAGAATAAGGACAACAAAATTACTTGGAGAGGCTATACTGGCGTGTAATAATCCACCTTCGATTTGGATAAATTCCAGTACGGCAACCATTTATCGGCACGCAGAAGACCGTCCGATGACTGAAGAAAAAGGAGAGATTGGTTCAGGATTCTCGGTTAATGTGGCAACAACCTGGGAACAAACCTTCTTTTCTTTTGCCTTACCAAAAACAAGACAAATCGCCTTACGAATAGCTATTGTATTAGGCAAGGGCGGCGGTGTTATAACACCTTTTCGAAATTTAGTGAAGTTTGGACTTGGAGGTATTCAGGGAACTGGAAACCAAAAGTTTAGTTGGATACATATCGACGATTTGTTTCAAATCGTTATCTTTTTGAAAGATAAAGAAGAACTAAGTGGTGTTTTTAATTGTTCTTCACCACAACCAGTCAGTAATCGGGAATTAATGAAAGAACTTAGAAAAACGCTGAATGTTCCATTCGGTTTACCTTCGCCGAAATGGATGTTGGAGATTGGCTCACTGCTAATTAAAACTGAAACAGAATTGGTGTTAAAAAGTCGGTGGGTTCTTCCAGAAAGGTTAGAACGTGAAGGTTACAAGTTTACCTTTAAAACACTTGATAAGACCTTGCAAGACATTCTAAAATAATGAAATGTTTTATTAATAAAGATTGTGAAGGGTTAACCTTATAGTATCCCAAAGCCACTTCCCTCCTACTTATACGCTTGTCCATCTCCATGTTAGCCACCTCTATTCTAAAACCATTTACAATTTTCATATTAATAATAGAATGGAGGTTTTAAACTATGCTAAAAAGTTTTGGACAAAGAATAAGATGCTTGCGGGAAAGAAAAGGTGTGACATTAAATGCTTATGCCAAGCAACTTGGGGTATCTGCTGGTTATTTAAGCAATCTAGAAACAGGAAAAACAGAAACCATCCCCTTATCGCTCTTGGAAACACTGCAAAAAGAATTTGCCATTTTTCCAATTGCGTCATCCGATAACGAAGATGTTCATCTCACTGATCGTTTTTCAAGTATTCAGCAGCAATATCAATCGTTAGTACCCTTAAATCCAGAAGCGGCCGAATATCTTCTTTCATCTTTTGAGAATGGCATTGTTTACTTTTTAAAGGAGAAAAAGTAGAGCGATTTACGCTCTATTTTTTTTGTTCTAATTCATTATATTCCTATACATTTAAATATATGTTTGAATGTTGATATAACATGCAGCCGATAACTGCATAGTAATACCTCCGCATGTAAAAGGTGAACATTGGGCAAACACAGGTCATAGCTGTTAGTATGGAAAAGGGGTGTTCAGTTTTATGGACCACAACAAACCAGTTAAAACCGATGAAATAAGTCCACAGTTCCTTGATGCCATTACAGAAATCACAAAAGCAGCGACTGAATCCGTAGAGGAACTTACTAGAACTATTGCAAACATTAAAATTCCAGAGTTTGAATTACCCAGGTTTAATATACCTGAAATCGACTATAAAAAAATTAGAAGCATGATAGAACATAATTCGAAGTCTGGGTGGACCCTTACAGGAGAAATGGGACTTGGTGATTATTTGAATGAAGAATTACTACTCTTATCTCAGGAAGAAGTAGACGCATACTTCTTAGCATATTACAAATTTAAAAACGATGAATTAAAAATACAGCATTATGATGAGACGAAGGCCGAAATTATAGAAACAATAAACGCCAAATGGGTAGAAATAATCCAATCAAGTTTTAAATGCTATGACTTAGGAATGTACAAAATGGCTATACCAAACTTATTAATGATTATTGAAGGGGAAATCAGTGAAATAGCGGATAGTGGCTTAGTTGGAGGAAAATTATTAACTCATTGGAAAAAAGATTTAGATACCGAAAGTGACCAATTCGATGCCATTGCCTTATATTCCGCATACTTATTTCTGCGTGAAGTATTGTTTAAAACAAGGGAGTTTCACAAAAAACGATTAAAAGTAATAAATCGCAATTGGGTGCTGCATGGTAGAGATGACCCTATTTACTGGAAAGAAGAAGATTACTTTAGATTAATAAATACTCTTAGTTCTATACAGTTCGTTAAGGAAATATTAAGGAACTAAGGAAGAGGAAAAAAGGCAGAAAATGCCCTCTCCAGCTGAAGAGGGCATTTGGCATGGGGCTTCTTTGCTTAATTGTTGGGTGTTACAAATATATACCCTCCATTAGTGCAGTGTAAGGTGATATTATTTTTATCATACACTGTTGCTCCGCTTGCTTTTAGTCGTTGCGTTATACACTTTGGACAGAATTTCTCTGAAAGGAGGGCACGATCATCGCGAAAAAAACTTTCGCCACAGAAACTACAAATTTGTTTCATAATTTCACTCCATTCTTCGGAAAAGTTTATAAACATATTGTTGTGCATCTTTTTGGTTTTTAAATCCTTTTTTACTTCTTACAATATTATTTCTTATTTGTCCATCTGATTTTCTTCTTTTATACCCTAAAACTCCCCAATTTCCTTTTGTGTTTTGTGCAATTTCAATTATTTCTTCATGGGTTAATCCATCGTTTACCCATATCTCCCCAACAACTTGGGGCATATACGACCATGTTAGTAGTTGGTTTACTTTCACTAGCTCGTTTGATAACTCTAAACAAGTTTGATATCGATCTTGAGGATTTAGTTCCAAACATTTTTTGATAATTCGTCTCAATCTTAAAGGAATATGCTGTAAATACATATCTCTGTTTGGGAACTTGCCATTAGATATTGCATCGATAAATTCTTGTTGTGTTTTAAAGTTAAATTGCTTTCTAAAATAATCGTTCCCGTTACACATACGGTAAAGTGTCAGCCCAACCTGAAAGATATCAGACTGCTTTGTGGCACTCGGTCCAGTAAAGGCTTCTGGAACAAAATGACTTGGATACAAAGGCGGTAATGGTGCGGTTCCAAATGCAGTTGTTTCCCTGGATTGGCCAAAATCTGTTACCAACGGTATATTATCATCTGAAAAAAGTATGTTTGTTGGTTTTATATCATAATGAACATATCCATTACTATGTATACGATGCAATCCATTTAAAAATTGTTCAGTTATATTAATTATTTCCCTTACTGTCAATGGCTTCTTGTCCAGCAAATCCTCTAAGGTACCATTTTTATAATAGGGCATAGCTATTCTCACGCAAGTAGAATCTCTACATGCATATAACACGGGGGCTACATTAGAATGTTTATTGGCGTAAAATATACTAGCTTCTCTAAAATAATCATCTGCTTTAGTAAAAGTACTCAAAGGTATTTCCTTTATTACTATTTCTCCATTTAATTGTGGGTCATGACATAAATAAACGTCTGAATTCTTCCCTTGCCCTTGGCCGATCTGTCTAATTTTTATTGCCTCGATTTGAGAAATGACTTTCACTTCAAGCCACCGACGCCTGCTAAACATGCCTCTTTATGAGCTTTATTTACTTTTGGCCAATTAGGTGTATTAAAAAAGTCCGAAACCTTAACATAGTCATCATTTTTCTTAATACCAATCTGATGTGAGAATGAAGCAAAGGGACCATAAATCAGATCAAGCCCATGGTTATTTGCAGTTTCTATTAGCATGCCTTCGATATACAGCCTTTTCTTTACCCCATCATTCATACCGTTCCTCCCTGACAGTGGTTCGGCTACCTTTATTCCACAAGAGATAATTTTGTATTCGTCAAAAAGACCCTCTATAAATTTCTTATAATAACTTAAGGTCTGTGGGAAAGAATATGCAGCTGGTTCATTAATTTTCCCCATGCTTACAAAAGAGCAATTTTCAATACTGCCGCTATAAATTGAATAGTATATTTCTGATGTAGTCACCCTTAGACCAATGGAACTCATTTTTATCCCCCTAAATATTATGGTAAGGAAAATTTTATCATAATTTTACATAAAATAGGTTATAAAATTATGGTAAATCAAAATCCTTTGGAGAACGATGGCTGGGC
>NZ_JAEL01000079.1 GCF_000518885.1 Bacillus sp. J33
TGAAGGTCCTTGTAGGGCTTTATTTCAGGGGACGTATTGCCACTCCCCACGAAACCCTTTTGACTCTTTTTCTTGTATGCATCAACCCAGTTCCTAATGGTTCCGACTGGAATATCTAGGTCTCTCGCTAATTGAGTTGCTTTTTTACCATCTTCTACGACCATTTGTGCAATCTGTATTTTGTATTCGAGATCAAAATGCTTCCCCATTTAGACACGTCCTTTAATTGTTCTTTGTTAATCATTATAACGAAAGTGTCAATTTACCGTGTCCGTTTTTTAGTCTAGCATCATTACCGGCCATTTTAACGGAATTACCGGTCTAAATCATGCATTTTCCGGCCAATATATGCAAAATACCGGCCAAACTGGCACCAAAGTCAGTATCAGAATAAAATGCCATAGGCAGACGGATATTACCCCAAAAGGTTCTTCCATTTCAGTTCTTCCATCTCTGGTCCAAACTCCCATTCCTAATCTATCAAAAACCGATTGACACTGTAAGAGGACATATGATAGTTTAATACATGTGTTTTAATTCTCTACCGATTTAGCAGAGTAAAGTGAAAATAATAAAGAGTGAGCAAACAGAAAGAGGGTTGCATCATGAATGCAGTAGTACTTGCAGTTCTAATCATGCTTGTTCTCAGCCTTTTGCGTGTAAATGTCGTTCTTGCCCTTGTGGCTGGTGCATTAGCAGGCGGGCTGGCAGGCGGATTAAGCATAGACAAAACAATTGAAGTCTTTTCAAACGGGCTTGGCGGCAGTGCGGAAGTTGCCTTAAGCTACGCTTTATTAGGTGGGTTTGCCATTGCGATCTCTGCCACAGGCCTTCCAAATCTTATGGTTGAATGGGTTCTTGCAAAAGTCGGCAAGGAAGGGGAGTCCAAAGGGAAAACATTATCAAAAGCACTTATTGTATTTTCCATTTTAATGATGGCGATCTTTTCCCAAAATCTGATTCCGATCCATATTGCCTTTATCCCAATTCTAATTCCGCCACTATTAAAGGTCATGAATGAGTTGCGGATTGACCGCCGATTAATTGCGTCTGTATTGACATTTGGCTTAACCGCGCCTTATATTCTCTTGCCGGTTGGCTTCGGACAGATTTTCCAAGGAATCATTGCAGAAAATATGGAAAGCAGCGGATTGGCAGTCAGCATGGCTGACATTCCAAAAGCAATGCTGATTCCGACTGCAGGCCTTGTTGTGGGTTTGCTTATAGCAGTTTTTGTTTCTTACCGCAAGAACAGAAACTATCAAACAACTGAGATCGTTAAAGCGGAAAAAGGCGAATACTCAAAAGCAGGCATTATTTTTGCTTTAGTGGCTATTGTTGCAGCATTGGTTGTTCAGCTTCAGCTTGATTCCATGATTTTTGGCGCATTGACTGGTATTTTGGTTATTTATATCAGCGGTGCTATTAAGTGGAGGGAAGCCGATCAGCTTTTAACAGAGGGTATGAAAATGATGGCATTTATTGGATTTGTCATGCTGGCGGCCTTCGGTTTTGCTGATGTATTAAAAGAAACCGGTGATGTAGAAAGGCTTGTTGAGCAGGCAGCCGGTGTGATCGGCAACAATAAATCGCTTGCAGCACTGCTTATGCTTCTCGTTGGTTTGCTTGTAACAATGGGAATTGGCTCTTCATTCTCGACCATTCCGATTATTGCCACCATTTTCGTTCCGCTTGCCCTTGAGGTTGGATTCAGCCCGATGGCAACAATCGCATTAGTCGGAACAGCCGCAGCGCTTGGGGATGCTGGTTCTCCGGCATCTGACAGCACTTTGGGGCCGACAGCAGGCCTGAATGCCGATGGACAGCATAATCACATCTGGGACACTTGTGTACCGACCTTCGTGCACTATAACATCCCTCTAATCCTGTTTGGATGGCTGGCAGCCGTTATTTTATAATAGGCTCTGTTAAATTTGCCTGTTGATTTCAGCACGAGGCACTCAAGCTTTCAGCGGGCGGTCCGACGCTCCTCGGTGCATTCCCACCTTCCGCTCCAATCAACAGGGTGCTAAAATCAACAATAAGCTTTAACACAGCCATATAATAAAAAGCAGCTTCTCTCTTTACGAGGAGCTGCTTTTCTATATACTTTTAACCTCTGAAGAAGTAGGTTACCATAAAGAAAAACGATCGGAGGCGGCTGTAATGTATTTTGGCAAAATTAGAAAACAGGTTTCAGGCAGGGTTCCGCCCAACCAGAATGTCACGACCACCTTTCCTGTCCTTCATTATGGCAATGTACCTTACTATAAGGATATGGGTGATTGGTCCTTAAAGGTTTTTGGGGAAGTGGAAAATGAATGTTCATTAACTTATGAAGAAGTAATGAACCTCCCTCAGACAGAGTATAAAAATGACATCCACTGTGTAACTGGATGGTCTAAGCTTGATAATACCTGGAAAGGCGTTTCTGCTTCAGAATTTGCTAAACGGGCTGGGGTAAAAGAAACTGCCCAATTTGTGATCCTCCATGCTGAAGAGGGATGGACCACAAACCTTCCGATTGAAGATTTTTTAAAGGAGTCAAGCTTACTTGCCCATACCCACAATGGAGAGATCTTAACTTCAGAGCACGGATTCCCGTTACGGGCAGTGATTCCGCATCTTTATTTTTGGAAAAGCGCTAAATGGGTGAGAGGCATTGAATTTTCAATGACAGATAAACCAGGTTTCTGGGAGAAAAATGGGTACCATAATTATGGAGATCCCTTTAAAGAGCAGCGTTTCAGCTGGGATTAGTATAGAGAAGGGCTCCATCTAATGAAGCTGAAGCAGTTTTCATTATCTTTACTTGAAATTAATTAAGTAAAAGACTTATAATATAAATGAAAACACTTATTATTACTTAAAAGAGTGCGAGTTTACTTAAAGTGCAGGCGATTATATGTATCAAGAAGAAAGACTAATAGCGATACTGAACCATCTGGAAAACTATAAGCGTATATCAGTTGAACAAATTTGTTCGTTGTTTGATGTATCGCGGGATACAGCAAGACGCGATCTTGTCAGGCTTGAGGAAGAGAATAAGATTATCCGGACAAGAGGGGGAGCCATTCTGCCGTCTGGACGCCGTGTAGTAGAGGATTATGCCAATAGGCTGAAGATGGTTTCTTCAGAGAAAAAAAGAATCGGACAAATGGCGGCTTCCCTGATCCAGCCCGGTGAAAGAATCATTTTGGATACCTCCACAACTGTTCAGGCATGTGCTGAGCATTTGGCAGAAATCCCTTGTACGGTCATTACCAATTCAATTAACCAGGCGGAAATTCTGTCTGCAAATCCTAATGCGGATATAACACTGCTTGGAGGGAAGCTGCAAAAAAAGCACCGTTATTTGTACGGATCTTCCGTAATTGAAAAGCTTGGACAATACCAGGTGGATAAAGCATTCCTGGGGGTTGTCGGCCTTTCGGAAAATGGTCTTTCTTTGGCTCATGAAGAAGATGGAATGGTGAAAAGGAAAATGATTAGCCAGGCTGACCAGGTGATTGTTCTCGCTGACCATACAAAAATCGGAGCAGATGAATTTTTCAGATTTGCTGAGCTAAGTGATATTGATCTCCTAATTACAGACCAAATGCCTGAAAAAGCTTTTACCAACATTTTGGAGAGGTGTAATGTGGAATTGCTGATAGCAGGGGATGAATAATTCGGGGCTGGCGTAACCCATTCGGGGCGTGACGGCCTGGGATCCATTCTTATAAGGCATTTCCCTTAACCATAAAAAGCGTTACCGCTGAAGACAGCAGTAACGCTTTTTTGACTTATATGGGAGGATTTATTGCCTCTTTAAAATCCAAAGAGCATTGTAAAAATATTTTTCTTCTTTAGCTTTTTCCTTGGTTTTTCCTGGTCAAAAACTAAAAGTGTGTCAGCTGGAATATTTCGATTTTTTGCACCTAGCTTCGTTTCCAGTATCTCGATTCGTTTATTCAGTTGTTCATTTTCCTTTTGCAATTCTTCGATTTCGCGGCGGTGCTGAAGCAGCTGATAAGAGACTACATCATCCGCTTTTCCGTTCATACGCTGTTCGAGTTCGCTTAATTTTAATAAAATCTTTTCCATTGCTGGGTTGGCCTGATCGTTTTGGATAGTTCCTTTTCTTGCCTTTTTGCCTTTTACAGTTACTTCCTGCAAAATCATGCCCTTGTTAAGCTGATCCTGTACCTGTCTTAACAAATCGATATCCTCATCTGTAAATAAATAGTGCCCCAATTCATTCCGTTCCGTACGGAGTTCGAGTTGTTTGACCCACCGCTGTACTGTGCTTGGCGAAACCCCTAATAACTTGGCGACAGCACTTGTATTCATCTGATCCCCTCCCGTTTTAAACCCATTTTCTAGATGGATGCAGGAAAGTCCTTCCCAGTTGACAAAACAAGTTTTCTTTCGCCAAAGAAAGCGATAATTTTACATTTTATTATCTCCCATTGGATCCTCTAGGGACGCAACTTTAAAAAATTTCTCAGTCATCCAGCCAATAGCTGAGCCAATAATGGCGCTTCCAAGGATATCGGATGGATAATGATGACCTGCCCAGATGCGTGAAAAGCCAGTCAAAATGGAAAGCCAGCATAAGATGCGGCCTATAAATCGGTTGCTATAAAGGACAACAACAGATGCAGCGAAAGAAATAATGGTATGCTTGCTGGGAAAAGTGGAATCCTTTTTGGACGGAATCAGTATCCCAACCTTATTTTTTTCGAAAGGCCGCGGTTTAAAGTAAAAAAGCTTAATGCCCCAGTTCAGGATAAATGCGAAAATTGAAGCCAGCACTGCTTTTTTCGCTGTTCTCCTTGCCGGGACATTGGCCAGCCACATAGCGGCAAGTGCAAATAAAAATACATACCTTGCTTTATTTGAAATAAGAATCATCAGAAAGTCTAAAGGTCCACAGCGGCCTGATATCCGGTTGATTGCTTTGAAGATTTTTACGTCCATTTTTATAATCTCCTTTTGCCTTAATACCCTTAATATTTGCCACTTTGCCTTTTATAACACAAATCTTAAAGAAGAAGATTACGGTAAAGGTTTATCCAGACACACCAGCGTTCTTGAGAGCATAACGATTAATAATGTTTGTGCTGCTGGACTGGAAAAACTCATATTTATCTGAATTCTTCACTAATAAGAAGATGATAAAAAACCCATGAACGGTTAATTTCTAAAAAAGTCTTTGAACACGAGGGAAGCGAAGCCCAGATAGGCACTGATGGTGTGGCCGCTTTTAACAAAATTGGCATAATTAAAGAAAAACATTGAGAAACCTCCTTAAAAGTGAATTCCCCCGCTTTGGCAGGGGATGGTAAATTATTTTATTTCTCGAGAGCGGATTGAAAGCCAATTGGCCAAGTAAGCTGGTACTTTTCCATCGGAAGAAAGATTGGCATGGCCGCCTGTCAACAGGTGAAATTGCTTATCCTTGCTTGATACGAGATCCATAATTGGAAGGAGCTGTTCTTTTGGAACAAGGCGGTCATAACTTGAAGCAACTGCTAACAAATTCGCCTCAATATTGCCGAGGTCTGCTCTTCTTCCATAAATATCCAAACTCCCATTAACAAGCTTGTTCTTTATTCCAAGATCATGGAGAACTTGCTTTAAAGCTGCGCCGGCAAATGGAATATGGCCATTTGTCCAGTGGTTGAACTGTTTCCACCTTTTGGCGTATTCTTCATTGTCTGCCCGGCTCAATAGGGATAAATAAGGGGAATAGTAGATTGGCGAAGTAACCAGCCTCATTCCGGCTTTAATGGCAGGTGCTGGAATTAATCCCCATGCATCCAAAATGGAATCCACATCAGAATCATTTTCCCGCAACGCCTTTACCCACTGATCGAATGAAGGAAAATGCCTAAAATCAATTGGTGCTACTGATAAAATTAAATTTTTAACCGGTTCCTCAGCTATCGCGGCATAGATGGCTGCGAATGTACCCCCGAGGCAAAAGCCCATGACGGTTATTTCATCTGCCTTAGCATGGTATAAGGCTCTTCTGACGGCCTTTTGGATATAATGGACAATGTAGTCATCCATTGTAATATCTTTATCTTCATATCCTGGAATGCCGAAATCGAGCAAGTAAACATCATAGCCGCTGTTGGTTAAAGCCTCGATTAAACTGTTTTTTGGTCCCAGATCAAGAATGAAAGCTTGGTTGACGAGCGAATAGATTAGGAAAAGCGGGACACCGTATTTCTTTTCAGCAGGAGCATAGTGCCAAAGGACAGCTTTGTTTTTCTTCCAGACTGCCGTTCGTGGAGTCAACCCGATCTCAGGTTCAGGCTGCTGGATGGTATGGAAAAAACCTTGCAGCTTTTTGGAGAGGATATTTTCAGCCATTTTACTGTTCAGCACTTTCGCTGCTGCTTGATGATTCCAATGCCTGATCAAGCGGCTGCTTTAAATTCGAAAGGGTTTTTAGAATTACGCTGGAATCTGGCAGCTCAGCAGAGCCTCCAAGCGATTTTTTTAATTCCTCAAATGAATCGATTAAAGCCATCAATTTCTCGTCAATCAAATCCATTTTCTCTTCTGCCTGAACAGTTAATTTAGCGGCATTTGCTACATCTGTTTTTGTAGGGAAATTTAGAGGAATGGATAGAGTTTCAATGGCTTGCTGCAGTTTTTTCATAGCACCTGCAGTCACCTCTGATCGGCTGAGCATCTCTTTTAAAACATCTTCTTTGTTGAGGGAATTCTGAATCGATTCATTCAGCTCTTTCTCCACCTTCATTCCTGCCTTTTTAATCGCATTTAGCAGGGCTTCTGTATGGTTAATCATCATAAAAGCTTTCTCCTTTCTTTAAAATATGGATTAAAATAGTTATAAAATAGAGCAGACTAAAGTGACACGGTCATCCCGCCGTCTACAATTAAAACCTGTCCGGTGATATAATCAGAGGCTTTAGAGGATAGAAAGACAGCTGCGCCTTTTAAGTCGTCCTCATTGCCGAATCTTCCTGCAGGAATATTTTGAAGGATTGCGGAGCTGGATTTTTCCAATGCTTTTGTTATTTTGGTTGGAAAAAAGCCGGGTGCGATTGCATTAACCTGGATTCCGGAGGCAGCCAGTTTTACAGCCAAATCTTTTGTAAGGGAGATAACAGCCCCTTTGCTTGTGCTGTAGGCAACTGCATCCAATAAAGCCGAATGTGTTCCTCTCATGCCAGTGACAGAAGATATATTAATGATTTTTCCGTTTCCTTGCTTCTGCATTACTTTTGCAGCAGCCTGAGAAAATAAAAACATTCCTTTCAGATTCACATTCATCACTTTATCCCATTTATCTGCAGGCAGTTCCAAAACGGGAGCAATCCAAGATGTACCGCTATTGTTAATGAGGATATCAATGCTTCCGAATGTGTCTAAAGTTTTCCTGATTACTCGCTGAATATCTTCTTCATTCGTAACGTCACACCTGATGGCAAGCGACTTAATGCCCCTTGCAGATAACTGGCTGCTGACGCGCTCGCATGCACTGAGATCACGTGAGCACACTACAACATTTGCACCGGCATCTCCAAGCGCATTCGCCATTTGCGCACCAAGCCCCCGGCCGCCGCCTGTTACGATTGCAGTTTTATTATCTAAATGAAATAAATCGTTCAGTCCCATCGCGTTCCTCCCTTTTGCAAATTGTGTTTGTTATGTTTCTGGCAGATTCATTATAAAATTGACTTCGATATAGTATAGACAAGCTAACCCTTAGTGGTGCCAAAATTGATATTTTCGCCTTATCCCAAAAATGTATAAGAAAGAAGGAAAGAGAAAAGATGGATAATAAATAAGGGGGACGAAAGATGGACAGGGAACAAATTGAGGAGCTTTTTGATGGATCGGGCTCCATTTCGCTAAATAGCGGGCTGGCTTTTAGAATATGGCTGAAGGGGGAATGGGATACAGAAGCTGGGGAGGATGTCGAAACCTTTCTTAATGCTTATTCCTTCGATGGGGAGAGGGAGCTTTTTGCTGATGAGCTTCTCTATCACTATCGCATTTTTAAATATGTGACCGAAAAAAACGGCCTTACTTATTTACCATGGTAAAAAAAACAAACACAGATCAGCGACCTGTGTTTGTTCGGAAAATTTATGTCTAGCTCCAGCGCCTAGCCAGTTTTCATCCCGTATAGGCTCCCTTGAATATCTTGAGAGGAGCATGATTCGGAGAATGATGCTTCGAGCAACTCGAGGTCATAAGCCAAATCACTCCAGAAATCAGGATTTCCTGCGTGATTCGTCTTATGCTTGTCGGGGCTGAGCAAGGCGCTTCCGCTTTCCCTATTAGCCAGCCTTTTTAAGCTGTTTATTAGCTGCTTTGTAGTGGTTTTCAAAGAATTCGTTTGTATCTTTAACTACTACTTTGCTAAGCAGGATTAATGCAATTAAGTTCGGAATCATCATCAATGCGTTTGCCATGTCTGCGAAAGCCCAGACTGTTGTCAGGTTTGCAACTGCTCCAATTCCAGTTGCAAGGATATAAACACCGCGGTATCCCATAATGCCTTTTGTTCCTACAAGATATTCAAAGCATTTTTCACCGTAGACATACCAGCCGACGATTGTAGAGAAGCCAAAGAAGATAACAGAGAATGCTACAATGTATTCCCCTGCTTTACCAAGAGCATGGGCAAATGCTGCACCAGTCAATGCGCCGCCGTCAAGACCAGCCTCATGGGGAACACCTGAAAGCAATCCGCCTGTGGTATCCCAGAAACCAGTAATAATCAGAACTAATCCAGTCATTGTACAAACAACGATTGTAACAATAAAAGTACCTGTCATTGCTACTAGTGCCTGTTTTACAGGATGGTCTGTTTTTGCATTTCCTGCAATAAGGGCTGCTGTACCAAGACCGGCTTCATTTGAGAAAATACCCCGGGCAACGCCATTCTTGATGGCTTCAGATACAACAACACCGACAAATCCGCCAGTAGCGGCAACTGGATTGAAGGCATAATAGAAGATGGTTTCAAAAGCAGGAATGATCTGGTCGTAGTTAATTGCAAGGATAATCAAGGCTCCGCCAATATAAAGAACAGCCATAATTGGCACAAAGAAACCAGCAACTGTACTAATGCGCTGAATCCCGCCAAAAATAATCAATGCAGCCAGAACAGCCAGAATAACACCCGTAATCCAATTGTTAATGCCAAAAGATGTATCCATGACAGCTGCAATTGTATTAGATTGAACACTGTTTCCAATTCCAAGTGCCGCAAATGCTCCAAAAATTGCAAATGCTACAGCCAGCCACTTGAACTTTCTGCCGAGTCCACGCTCAACATAATACATAGGTCCGCTTGAGTACTCGCCATTTGCGTTTTTTACACGATATTTCATAGCCAATAGGGCTTCGGCATATTTCGTTGCCATACCAAGCAAACCAACAATCCACATCCAGAAGATTGCTCCAGGTCCCCCCAGAGTAATGGCCGTTGCAACCCCGGCAATATTACCGTTCCCAATTGTTGCAGCAAGGGCTGTCATAAGGGCCTTAAAGTTACTTACATCCCCTTCATCGTTAGAAGAAGCTTGTCCCTCTTTTGTGAATCCTAATTTAAATGCGTATAGCAGTCTTCTAAACTGAAGACCTTTCAGCATAACTGTTAAAAGTACACCTGTACCAAAAAGCAGAATCAAACTTGGTGTGCCCCAAAGCACTCCATTAATTTTATTAAGCGTTTCAAGCATAAAAATCGTCGCCTCCTAGATGTTAACGCTTTCAAATTTTGTAAACATCACTATTAAACTATGATCATTTTGTGAACACATCCTATTGTAAAATTATCTGAATATAACTTCAACCCTTTTTCATGAATTAAAATTATTAGGAATTTTGTAAAAACTAAATTTGAAACTGCTCGAATGTTGTCGAATTGTGCTTATGGCATTGGTAGAGTGTGGAGGTGGAATGCGGTATAATATTATAGGTAGAAAACCTGATTACGTTGAAAAAGAATTACCGGCTAGAATATATTAGCGGCTTAAAGGAGTTTTAGGATTGGGTGAAAATAGAATGGAAAAGGATCCCTTTAAGAGGACATTTGGCAATCTCGAGGAATTGGTTGATAAAATTCGGGATGTGCTGGAATGCCCAGTGACAATAGAAGATGTCAATCATCGCCTGCTTGCCTACAGTACGCATGATGATCAGACGGATACAGCCAGAATTGCGACGATCATCAGCAGAAAGGTTCCTGAAAAGGTGATTAACCGTTTATGGAAGGAACGGGTAATTCCTCAGCTGATGCAGAGCGGGGAACCATTACGAATCCCGGAAATAAAAGAAATTGGCCTCGGTAACCGGGTAGCAATATCAATCCGCAACCAGAATGAAGTATTAGGCTACATTTGGGCCGTGGAAGAAAAATCTCTTTTAACAGAAAGCAAGCTGAACCTTCTTAAGCTGGCTGCCCAGTCTGCAAGAACAGAACTGTTGAAGCTAAACTCGCAGAAAAAGAAAAGGGTGGAAGGATATCAGGACTTTTTCTGGGAGCTCTTAACAGGCCATTTCCAGGATCATGATGAAATTAAGGCAAGATTCGAGGATTTAAGCATTAAACCGCCATCTCCGTACGCGGTTCTTGTTTTTCAGTTTAAGGAAGAAATTACATCAAAAATTGAACAAAATGTTATATACCTAATTACGACAAGCCAAAAAATCAATATTACATTTTATGCCGCGATGGAGAATGAGTTTATTATTCTGGCATCACCGCCTGAATCTGCATTGACTGAAAAAACCTTCATTGAGTTCATCCAGTTCTTCATTGATCAAATGAAGACCAGGTTTAACATTGATCATATTAGCGGAGCAACTGGAACCATTTACGAGCAATATGAAAAAGTTGAAAAGAGCTATCAGGAGGCATTGAAGGTCCTCCGCTTAAAAGAACAATTTACTGAAGAGATTCAGCATGTTTATAGTTATCAGCAGCTCGGCATTTTCCGCTATCTGGATGCCATACTGGAAAAAAAGCGGATGGAGCCATATGAACATCCTGCTATTGAAAAGCTGATTAAATATGATGATGAGCACCGGACCAATTTGCTGGCTACCCTTGAGGCGTTTATTGATCATGACAGCAATGTAAATGAAACAGCCAAAAAGCTCCACGTCCATATGAACACGCTAAATTATCGATTAAAAAGGATAAGCGATATTGGTGAAGTAAATCTGAAGAATACGAATACAAAACTTTCTTTATATCTTGAATTAAAAATCAGGAGAATGGAAAAAAAGGGCCCTCATTTGTAGATTTCCACAAATGAAGGCTTTTTTATTTTATTGAATCAACAATGACAGCGCTTTAATAAAATTATTATACTGACTATAGTAAATTTAATACTTGATAGATTGAAAGGGGATTTTTCCATGATTATTGGAGTACCTAAAGAAATTAAAAATAACGAAAACCGTGTTGCGGCGACACCAGCAAGCGTTGATGCATTAGTAAAAGCAGGACATAAAGTAATCGTTGAAATCGATGCAGGAATTGGAAGCGGTTTCACTAACGAGGATTATACAGAAGTTGGAGCTGTTATTGTAGACACAGCGGCAGAAGCATGGGCTGCTGAAATGGTTATGAAGGTTAAAGAGCCGCTGCCATCAGAATATGGCTATTTCCGCGAGGGCTTGGTTCTTTTCACATATCTTCACCTTGCTGCAGAACCTGAACTTGCAAAGGCATTAACTGAAAAAGGTGTTACGGCTATTGCTTATGAAACAGTAGAAGCAAACCGTACATTGCCTCTTCTAACTCCAATGAGTGAAGTGGCAGGACGCATGTCTGCTCAAATTGGAGCTCAGTTCCTTCAAAAAACAAATGGCGGCATGGGAATCTTATTAGCAGGCGTTCCAGGCGTATCACGCGGAAAAGTAACAATCATCGGCGGCGGTGTTGTAGGAATCAATGCTGCGAAAATGGCTATCGGCCTTGGCGCACAGGTTACAATCATCGACTTAAGCCCAGAGCGTCTTCGCCAGCTTGACGATATCTTCGGAAATAGCATCCAAACATTAATGTCTAATCCATTCAACATTGCACAAGCTGTTAAAGATGCAGACCTAGTAATTGGTGCGGTTCTAATCCCAGGAGCTAAAGCGCCTAAGCTTGTAACTGAAGAAATGATCAAAACAATGAAGCCTGGTTCTGTTGTTGTTGACGTTGCGATTGACCAAGGCGGTATTTTCGAAACAGTTGACCATATTACAACTCATGACAACCCAACTTATGATAAGCATGGCGTTGTTCACTATGCAGTTGCGAATATGCCTGGTGCAGTTCCAAGAACATCTACAATCGCTCTTACTAACGTTACAATCAACTATGCGCTGCAAATTGCCAATAAGGGCGTCGAAAAAGCAATCGAAGAAAATGCAGCACTTAAGCTTGGCGTAAACGTTGTAAACGGCAGCATCACATACCCAGCGGTTGCAAAAGACCTTGGCTATGACTATGTTCCAGTAGAAGAAGCGTTCGCAAAAGTGAAAGCTGTTAACTAATAACACACATCCCCTTGGCTATCAGGCCAAGGGGATTGTTGTTTTTAACAAACGCTGTTTGCGTAAAGTTTGCTGCTTTTCAGGGCTGGCTGAGGTTAATCAACGGGTAAAAATAATAAGTAAAAACAACAATTTATGAGAAAAGAGCTTTGACAGAAGGATGAATATGTTAGGAATCTATTAAAAACATTCAAAAAAAGTGATCCAGTATCGAATCCTTGTAATAAGCTTGGTAAGCCTTAATGATTTCCTCCCTTTCCTGAATAGGAAAGGGGCTTTTTTTATGCACCGGAGTTGTCCCCCTTTAACGCTTCACAAGGAAAAACATGTCCTCATTACACTGCCGAAACTCCAGTTTTTGGGGTGAAAAGGAGCTTTTGAATTCCTTGGGCAAGGCGGTTCCGCTTTCCTTATAGCCCACTCAAAATGCGGACATCTGCATATTAAATAGAGAAGGCATTTGAAAAGAGGAGGTTACTCAAGGTGCATTACTATAGAAGCCCTTATATAAACGGCGGCGAAAGATTCTTTTTTGGAGCCCCATTTATCGGCGGTCTGGTTGGCGGATTTATAGGCGGAGGCTTAGGTGCAGCATTATTCGCCCGTCCATACTTCTACGGCCCGCCGCGTCCATTCTATGGCCCTTACGGCGGGTATCCGGGCTACGGCCCTTATGGCGGATCTCCAGGCTACGGCCCTTATGGAGCTCCGTATTATCGATAAAATAAGTAAAGCTCTCTTAATTGAGAGCTTTTTCATTTGCATTCATTTCCTTACATCCACCGCAGCTTCAGTGTCAAATCACAGCATTTCATATTTTCTTCTTTGTCAGATTCAAAATGCAGGCTCAAACCATCCGGTGTATAGGATACAGAAGGGATTTGGGAGATGCCTGTCGATTTTATCATTCTTTCGACTTCCCTTTTCTTTGACTGCTGGGCAGCTGACATCAATTCATATGAAAACTTTTTTGACTCTGCCATATTTACAAGTAAAGTGCTGGCATCTCTCATGAGAACCTCCATTTTCTTGGCAGAGCTCATGAACATTTCTGGATCAACCCCAGGAAATGTTCTGTGAAAATGAACAGGGTGGTAAGTGGCCTGGTAATTGGGCGAATAATTCCAGCAGCCTTGTGGATGCGGATACTGCCCCGGCCGTGGGTAGCGAACATAATAATAGGGGTACATTCGGTTCTGCCCCTTTCTTTATATAGAATGCATACATTTCCAATATATGAGAATATGGCTTTTCCTATGAAAGGCAAATTATAAAATGTTTCGAAGCCAGCATTCACGTTGTCTCCTGCATAGAAAAAAGCATTCGCTTATGGGTCCTTAAGGAAGGCAAATTTTAAAAGGCTTGATATAATAAGAAAAGGGGTAAAGAAAGAGAATGAAGAATATATTAGTGTTGTTTGAAATGAATCCTGGAACATAATAAGTACAGGAAAGGAGACCCAAATGGAACTGGAATCTATTTTGGAAATCATTGAAAATAACGGGTATTTGGGGCTTTTTCTTTGGCTTTGGGTCGGTGTTTTTATTTTTCCTGTGCCAAATGAATTGATTGTCATGACTGTTGGCCTTGCTTCCTCTCTAAAAACACTGCATCCTGTGCTTGCTTTTATCGTTATTTATTTGGGCATACTGACTGCTCTTACGACCTGCTATACAATCGGCCGTTTTATCGGCAGGCCCCTTCTTAGATATTTCCAGCGAAGCAAAAGGCTGTCCAGAACCATTGACTCTTCTTTAAAACTAATGGAAAAGTATCATGCCTTTTCTCTCTCCATCAGCTACTTTGTTCCGGGCATTCGAAATTTCCTTCCGTTTTTATATGGCTTTAGTAAATTGCCTTTTAAAAAATTCGCTTTATTCGCTTACAGCGGTGCGCTGTTATGGCTTTCCCTGACTTTCACGCTCGGTTATATATTTGGGGACCATATTGATACAATTTTTAAGCATGAAAAAGAACTTTTGCTTGGGATAGCGGTTTTTGCTGTGGTGATCCTCGCTTTCCGCTTTGGTAAGAGAAAGCGGGAAAAAGAGGAAGAAAAGCTGAATGATCAGGGTTTAGGATTATAATAAAAGGCAGCTGAAAGGCTGCCTTTTTACATTAATAGCTCTACAAGACCGATAGCTCCCAGCACAATTGGGGGCAAGTCCAAAACCAAAAATGGCATCTGAAAGCAGGTGTTTGTTCTGCGGTATTGCTACCATTGCATAGTTAGCGGCAGTATTAGGGATGACGAGTACAGTGTTATGCAATTCATGACGGTCACCGCATTGATCGTAATTGTCCATATATTGGGACATATATAATTTGATCTTATATAATGAAAGTAGTATGACAGCATATTACATAAAGAAAGGGGTTAGGGGAATGGATTTGAAAGCTACTTTGATAGAAACGCTCGGAATGGAAATTGTGGAACTTGAAAAAGGCCGTGTGGTGGCTACTATGCCTGTTGATGAACGAACCCGGCAGCCGTTTGGCTTGCTGCATGGAGGAGCATCTGTAGCTCTCGCCGAAACGGTTGCCAGCATCGGTGCTTATGAGCTATGCGACAAAGAAACAGAAGCGGTTGCCGGCCTTGAAATTAATGCCAACCATGTTCACGCCAAAAAAGACGGAATTGTGACAGCTGTTGCAACCGTCTTGCATCAAGGAAGGACAACAATGGTATGGGATATTAAAATTACGGATGAAAACGATAAACTGATTTGTGTTTCTAGATGCACCATGGCTGTTATGAAAAGAAAATAATGGGAATATCCCAAAATGAAAAAACCGCAAGAGCACATCTCTTGCGGTTTTCTATTAATGTTCCTTACTGCCTGATTGTTTTATATGCGGCGCCTGCTTTAAGTCATCCTGTACACTTTTATCCCAAAGCTTAACTCCAGAGTTATAAGCAGCACGGGCAATTAAATGGCCGGCTACAGGAGACGTCATAAAGACGAACACAATTCCGAGCAGGACTCTTGAATTGAAAAAGCCATCTTTAACATAAAAGAAAAGCAATGTTCCAAGCAGTATGGACATCACACCCAATGTAGCAGATTTCGAAGCCGCATGGTTTCTCGTATAAATGTCCGGAAGCCTAATAACTCCATAAGCAGCGACCAGGCTTAAAAAAGCCCCAATCAAAATTAACACGATAATGGCAATATTAGCGATCTCGTTCATTTTCAATAATAACCCCCTTCTCCAGATATTTAGAGAAGGCTACAGTTCCAATGAATGCAAGAATTCCAATAAGAAGGATAACCTCCACAAATGCACTGGTATTAAGAGCGATTGAAATTAAAGCGACAATCGCAACCAAGTTAATGCCGATTGCATCAAGCGCTACCACTCGGTCCGGAGTTGTAGGCCCTTTTATAACTCTGTAAATTAATCCTATGGTGGCAGCCGATATAATGAGAATGGCAATTAAAACAACAGTATTCAGCATCATCGGCTCACCTCCATAATCGCTTTTTCAAATGTGTTTTTAATTGAATCTATGGTTTCCTTTGCATCCTCAATGTCGATGGCATGAATGTATAGGATCTTGTTATCAGGTGACACATCCACAACCAGTGTCCCTGGAGTTAAGGTGATCAAGTTTGATAGAACCATGATTTCCCAGTCCTCTTTCAGCACAGTTGGATAGGCAAAGATACCAGGGCGGAAGTCAAGCTTAGGCTTTAACAAAACCTTCAGGACACCTATATTAGCTAGGATAAGCTCTTTTATAAAAATAAATAAAAGATTGATCACTGCTACAGCTCTTAATAAATAAAAGCGCGAATCGAAAAATCTTCTGAATGTAAAGATGATGAGCAGGCCAAAAAGGTATCCTTTAAGGAACGCAACCGGTTCGTATGATCCTGTTAAAAACATCCACATAAACCCAAGGAACACATTTAATAAAATTTGAAATGCCATACTCAATACTCCTTTAAAACTGCTTCAATATAGATATTTGGATTTGCAAGAGTTTCAGCAGCCTGTGAGATATACGGATATACATACTCAGAGCCGACTCCGTAAAGAACGGCTATGAAGACAAGAATTACTGGGGCAATCATCATTTTTCTGACAGGTACTTTGTCCTCCGTTTTATAAGCGCGGGGAGTGCCCCAGAAGCCATTAATGAAGATTTTCATAATCGAGAACAGAACCAGCAGACTGGACATTAAGACAATTCCTGCTCCCCAGTATTGCTCTGCTTCAAATCCGCCTTTTACAATAAGAAGCTTTCCAATAAATCCGCTTAATGGCGGGATGCCTGCCAGGGCAAGCGCTGCAATGAAAAAGGTCCAGCCCAGTCCGGGATATCGTTTGATCAGCCCGCTTATCTTATGCAAGTCGCTCGTACCTGCTATCGCTATAACGATGCCGGCAAGCAAGAATAAAGCCGCTTTAATAATCATATCATGGATCAGATAGAAGATGGACCCGGAAAGTGAATCCGGTGTCATCGCTGATATACCGAACAGAATCGCACCTACGGCCACAATAATATTGTAGATGATAATTTTTTTAACATCCCAGTATGCAATCGCACCAATTACACCTGCAATAATGGACATTATCGCCAGAATGCTTAGGAGCTGATGGGTAAAGCCGATATCGTGGTAAAAGAACAATGTATACGTTCTTGTGATTGAGTACACACCGACTTTTGTCAGCAAAGCTCCAAATAAAGCCAATACAGGAGCCGGCGGTGCATAGTAAGAGCCGGGCATCCAGAAATATAAAGGGAAAATGGCTCCCTTTAATCCAAATATGATCAAAAACAGCACAGCTATTACTGTTATAATTCCTGGCTGCACCTCTTGGCTGATTTCGCTGATCCGAACAGAAATATGCGCCATATTAAGCGTTCCGACAACAGAATACAAATAGGCAACAGCTATAACAAATAGAGCGGAAGAAATTACATTCACAAGAATATATTTAATTGACTCCCGGAGCTGAGCTTTCTTTCCGCCCAAAACAAGCAAAACATAGGAGGCCATCAGCATAACCTCAAAAAAGACGAAGAGGTTGAAGATATCTCCTGTTGTAAAAGCACCGTTTACCCCAACAATTAAAAAGTTGAATGCCGGATAATAGTAGAACTTTTCCCTAGCTTCTCCTATGCTCCAAAAAGAATAGATCAAGCATGCAAAAGCCACGATGCTGGTAGTCAAAACAAGAAGGGCAGACATCATGTCTGAAACAAGAGTTATCCCAAAGGGAGCCTCCCAGCTCGAAACATCCAAAGTTTGTATCCCATCATTCCGAACCTTCTGAACTAATAAAGCTGAAAAAATAATTGTAATCACTGATGAAAGGCCTGCAATCCACCTTTGCAGCAGGATTCTTTTTGCAGCGAATATGAGAAGGACACCCGTAATTAAAGGGATTAGGATGGGTAATATCAAAAAGTTAATCATTTCCTTCAGTTCCTCTCATTCGATCCATATTATCAGTGCCAAGTTCCTGGTAAGCACGGTATGCCAACACAAGGAAGAAGGCGGTTACACCAAAGCTGATTACAATTGCAGTCAGGATAAGCGCTTGGGGAATAGGATCTGTATATGAGCTTGCGTGTTCGCCGAGCAGTGGGGCGGCTCCCCGTTTTAAGCCACCCATAGTTAATATCAGCATATGTGCACCATGGCTTAAAAGCCCAGTTCCGACAATTATGCGCAGCAAGCTTTTTGACAGCATGAGATACGTAGCTGACATAAATAGAATTCCAATTACAAAAGCCATTAATATTTCCATTATTCATCCTCCCCTATCGTTTGAATAATGGTCATCGTAACGCCAACAACAACCAAGAAAACACCCAAATCAAACAATGTAGCCGTATGGAGCGAAGTATCACCCAACACCGGCAATTCGACATGGCCAAATGCGTGGGTAAGGAAAGGAACATTAAAAAGCAAAGCCCCCGCCCCAGTTCCTATTGAAAAAAGCAGTCCGACCGCAATCATATGAATATAATTTACAGGCAGTATTTTTGATACGGTTTTCATGTCAAATGCCAATAACAGCAGAACGATTGCTCCCGATGTCAGCAAACCGCCAACGAATCCACCGCCTGGGGTATAATGTCCTGCAAAGAAGATGTGGACAGAGAAAAGAACAATGATAAACAATACGACCTTTGTTGCGGTCTGAAGAATAATATCATTTGTTTTCATTTTTCTTTCCTCCTTCCAGGCGAAGTTTAATCATGGCAAAAATTCCAAGAGCTGCAATTCCAAGAACGGTAATCTCGAACATCGTATCAAATCCACGGAAATCAACAAGGATTACGTTTACCATGTTTTTCCCAGCAGCCTCTTTATACGTATTTTCCACATAATATTGTGCAATCGAATGAAACAGTTTATTGCTGTGGGCTGAAAGGGCAATCATTGTTACAATGGCGCCAACACCCACTGATATAAGGGCATTCGTCATCTTAAACCTGATGCGCTCTTCATGCCTAAGTTTTGGCAAATGGTAGAAGGCAAGCAGGAATAAAGAAACCGAAATAGTCTCAATGACAAGCTGTGTCAGTGCAAGATCAGGTGCACGGAAAATGACAAAGAACAATGAAACGGTATAGCCGACTGCACCAAGAAGTATAATCGAAGTCATTCTGGATTTAACAAAAAGGATTGAAATAGAAGCAGCTGCAATCCCTAATGCTAGCAGAACTTCAGCGTAATGGATGGGCGCTACATTGCTTGTATCGAATTTAAATGCATCTTTTATAAACAGTGTAGCCCCTAGAGCAACAATGAAAAATGTAAAAATATAAACAAGGTAGGTTCTAATAAACCCATTCATATATAACCTTGTTAAATTAAACGATGCTCGCTGAGATACCTCAAGCATGCTATCGTAAAAACGATTTAACGCCAATTTCTCAGGGAACAAATCATATACACTTCTCCACTTCGGCAAAGTTGCAAATAGCAAGATTCCTAAAGTTATAACACCCAAAGTCATAAACAATTCCGGGGTAAACCCATGCCAGAAATAAATATGAGTATCATATACATATCCTTCTGCAGGCGGCATAATGGCAGCCTGTGCAGGAGAAATCAGTGTATTTGAGATAATATTTGGGAAGAAACCGATAATAATGACCAATGAAGCAAGAACAATTGGTGAAATCAGCATTCCAATAGGAGCTTCATGCGGTTTCTTGTCCAATTTTTCAGGCTGGAATTTGCCTGTAAACGTTCTGAATACCAAAACCATACTGTAGATAAATGTGAATACACTTGCAATCCAGGCAAGAACAGGGAATAAAATACCCCATGTATCCAAATTAAAAATATCCATATCCAGAACCCGAACCATTCCAGTAAAGAACATTTCCTTACTTAAAAAGCCATTGAATGGCGGAAGTCCTGCCATGGCGAATGTACCAATAATCGCCAATGTGAAGGTTATCGGCATAAAATTCATTAATCCGCCAAGCTTGCGGATGTCTCTTGTCCCTGTTTCATGGTCAACAATTCCAGCTACCATAAAGAGACTTCCCTTAAAGGTTGCATGGTTGATCAGGTGGAAGACCGCGGCTGTTGTAGCAACCGTGAAATAGCTATCCTCTACTGTTTCAAAGTGAAGAGCGGCAGCACCGATTCCGAGAAGGGACATAATCATCCCCAGCTGGCTGACAGTTGAAAAAGCAAGGATGGCTTTAAGGTCTGTCTGCTTTACAGCAGAGAAGGACCCCCAAAATAGCGTCACAATCCCAAATCCAGCTACGAGCCACAGCCAGAGAGAGTGCTCTGCAAATACCGGGCTCATTCTTGCCACTAAATAAATCCCGGCTTTAACCATGGTAGCCGAGTGCAGATAAGCACTGACTGGTGTTGGCGCTTCCATGGCGTCGGGAAGCCAGATATGAAAAGGAAACTGTGCTGACTTAGTGAATGCACCAAGAAGGATGCAAAGCAGCGCAGGAACAAATAAAGGATTTGTAAAAATCTCATCTGATTGTGCAATAATCTCCGTAATGCTGAATGTTCCTGTCATGATATAAAGAAGAATGATCCCGGCAAGCATGGAAAGACCGCCGAAAACCGTGATGATCATCGACTTCTGTGCCCCGTACCGTGATTTTTCTCTGTGATACCAATACCCAATTAACAGGAATGAAGAAAAACTTGTAAATTCCCAGAATGTATAAAGCACAAGCAAATTATCGGAAAGGACAACTCCAAGCATTGCACCCATAAATAGAAGCAAGTAGACATAAAAGGTATTTAGCTTTTCCTTGTTTTTATCCAGATAATAAATGGAATAAAGGACAACCAGAGACCCTATTCCAGTAATCAGCAAAGCAAACAGCAAACCCAGCCCATCGACTTTAGCTGCAAAATCTATGCCCAGAGCAGGAATCCATGAGAAAGATTTTGTAACAGATTGCTGATTGGAGGTGATGGGTAGATAAGAGATAAAGTAACTAAATAAAAGGATTGGAAGAGGAAGAATAAACCAACCCGTATGTATTTGCCTAAAGAGCTTGTACATGAATGGCACAAGGATGGCAAGCAAAAATGGTGAAATTATCGCCAGGTGAAGCAAAGACAAAACATTACCCCCTTTAATAGATGTGTCATTTTCAGGCTGCAGAAAGCATTGTCCTCAGCAGCCTTTTTTCTAATTATGTCAGCCCGCGAAATGAGCTTATGCATAGAAGAATGTATTTTTCTTAATCAGGATGCATAATTTCCTCAAATTATCCCCATACCTGATTGTACAAACCTTCACATTGCTCTTCATCATATAGAGCTATATAAAAAGTTTTTCCTTCTTGCGCAATAATATCCAAAACTTGGAGGGCCCTAAATCATGCTGACGGTCTGGCCCTTGTTCAACATTACTTTCCGCTCATGCACCTCAGAACAAATTATAACCTAAAACAAAAGTCTGTGCATTCCCCAAACCCTTATCAATACAGGTTTTATCCCTTCTTTATTAAATAGGTAGAAACACGATTCCATCAGGAAAAATTTTTTTGAAAAATAATTTGTTTATTTATGAAATAAGCTTATTTTTTATCAGAAGGCTGCTCTTTTTTGTATAAAAATTGGATTAAATATGCACACTACTCTTAGGGTGGTGTTGTGTATGATCAAGCATAAAATCTCAGCAGCCATTTCTATCTTTGTTCTGCTATTTGCAGGAGCCTGGATACTGGATCACCAAACAAAACGGGAATTTTATATGCCTGGAGATGAAGAAGTGGTCGAAATGATTCCGGCAAATTACGAAATGGAAGCCGGGGGCAAACAAAAGCTGAAGGTATTTGAATCCAGGGAATATGTGAGGATATTGACAGCGTCCTAGAAAAGCGAAAGCGCTTTGAATAAAGGAGCGTCAAATAAAACAGGACACGGAAGGCTCCCGAAACGAGCCTTCCGTGTCCTGTTTTTGTAGTGATTTGGCTTATGGCCCCGATCTGCTCAAAGCATCATTCTCCGAATCATGCTTTGAGCAGACTATTCAAGGAAGCCTATTCGGGATGAAAACTGGCTAGGCGCTGTAGCTGGACAAATTAAATAGGGAATGAGACCACTCCTCTGACTGCTGATTTTAATATTTGCTACGGCCGCGGTTGTGAAAAATCATAATAAAGAGCGGTACCGTTATGATAAACGAAAGGAAAAACAGGAATAACAGCTTGGAGAAGGGAGTAATTTTCTTTTCGAGATCATCTGCATACATATCAAAGAATTCGCGAATGGAGTCATTGGCTAATACATTGGAAGCTGTGAGGAATTCTTCATTGTCAAAGTCATAATAATAAAAGTCCTTCTTCTTAAAGATAAACAAATCATCTCTTTTTTGCTCAAACTCCAAAAAAACAATACCGATATGTGAAGAATATTCCTCGATGACTTCTTCATTTTCCGAAGTGGAGGGATCATCCGGTGTCACAATTTTCGTTACTTCCCCTTGCATGCCGTAAGCATCAATGACTGTAAATGAGTTTTCGTTATAATAGTTGACATTATTCTGCAGCTGCTTTTCAATCTCTTCCTCAAACCCTTTTTCAATATCAGAAGCTCCAGCCGTATTGAAGAAAAGAGCTGATAACAAGAAAATGGACAAAATACAGTAAATTCTTTTTCTCATCCCCGTTCCCCCTTTATCTAGATATTCAGTATGAAATTGCTAGAATATGATTTATATCTATGCCGTGAAATGCTGAAATATACAGGTCTGCCAGGGAATTGTAAAAAATATGAAAATCACTGATGATAGATAGAAAGATTAAAAGAGAAAAAATGAAAAATACATATTTGACTATTGGCTATATTTGTTTTGCTCGCGAAAACCTTGTGCTTTTTCGAGTTTGGAAAACAAAGGGCATGACAAAAATGGGAAGAAAAAAGTAAGGCAATATTGCCAGTCCATGTACGCATCGCCCATAGCACGCCTTCTTGCATTTTTTAGATCCTATTTTCAATTCCGGCTATTTTTTTAAGGAGTTAGATTTTTTCTCAGCTGCCATGTAGATTTAAAAAATCGGGCTGAAAACTAAATTACACAGAAAATTGAAATATTTCATGCTATAATAAAAGAAAATATGCACGTTCAATTTGATTGAAAGCAGGTGAAAGCGTGGGGGAGGAGCACCAATATTTATTTATCGACTTTGAGTTTACTATGCCTGAAAAGGGCGGTGCATTTAGAGGATTTTATCCGGAAATTATTGAAGCTGGAATGGTGTCCGTGATTAACAACCGAATATGTGAAGAATTTTCTTCTTATGTAACTCCTGTCCGTTTTCCAAAATTGTCCGAGCGATGCAAGGATTTTTTGCATATTTCACAGGAGCAAGTGGACCAGGGAATCACTTTTCTGGAGCTTGTTGATAAAATGAAGGAAATGAGCCAGAATCGTACGTGCACGATCATTACATGGGGCAATATGGATATGAGGGTTTTGCGAAACAATTGCAGCCAGGCCGGGGCAGCCTTTCCATTCAGAGGAAAGGAAGTGGACCTATCCATGGAGTATAAGCGCTTCTTTGGAGACCAAAATCAAACAGGGTTATGGAAAGCCGTCCAGGAATACGGCAAAGAAGGAACGGGGAAACATCACCGTGCCCTGGACGATGCATTGACTACCTACAATATTTTCAAATTGGTAGAGAAGGATAAAAAATATCTTCAAAAGCCTGAGCCAACGACAATCGGAGACCGGGTCGATTTTTCAAAGCTTTTTAATAAATTTGCATAACAAGCCAAATCGGACGAAATGATTTGGCTTGTTTTTATTTTACTATGCCGTAACGATTACTTAAAATAGTCTTTTTCCAATGCTTCAAGATTCCTAAGGCTTTTTTCCGACCATGCTGAAGAATCCCCTTCGAGCTCGGTTCTCATTTTATCCAGCGCTTTTCTAAGAGAATCTTTGTATTCAGGTATTTCCTCTGCAAACGGCTTTACCATTTGCTTTGGCACATTGGTTTGTTCTCTGTACGCGAGTGCACGCCGTTCGTGGAACATCATAACATCTGCTTCCTTAGGATTATGTAAATCGCCTTGCATTGGATGCTTCAAGACCGCCATTACCCTTACCAGATAATGCTGCGGGCGGATATCTGTTACTTCTCCTATATATTTTCCGGTTTTATAAATGGCAGTAACTTTATCGCCGACTTTCATCTCTGTCATGATCATCTCTCCCTTCACTTTTTCTTTAGCCCTATTATGACTTACAAAATAAGAAAAACAAAGTGCAAATTTTCAATAAATCAGGTAAGCTAAAAAATAGCAGAAATCTGATGGGCCTTTTAGTGAAGGTCGTATCATTCAGTACATAGGAGGATGTTACTTATGAAATGGCGTCTTTTTGCTCCGCTTCTAGTTTTAATGTTAGTCCTGTCAGCATGCGGGACAAGCACTGAAAAGGAGACGGACAATACAAACGGTTCTGAGGCTGAAGAATCCAAAAATGAAAACCAGGCAAGTGAAGCTCCGGATAGCTTTCCGCAATTAACGGAAAAGGTTCAGGAAAATGAAAGGCTGGTTGAAATGCAGACATCTAAAGGGAATATTAAAATCAAGCTGTTCCCTGAGCAGGCACCAAAGGCTGTTGAAAACTTTATTAAGCATAGCGAGGATGGCTATTATGACGGTTTGATTTTCCACCGGGTTATTAAAGACTTTATGATTCAGGGCGGAGATCCCCAGGGTACAGGCATGGGCGGAGAAAGCATCTACGGAGAAGCATTTGAAGATGAATTTTCCAATCAGCTCTTTAATATCCGCGGTGCGCTATCCATGGCAAACTCAGGGCCGAATACAAACGGAAGCCAATTCTTTATCGTGCAAAATCAGACACTCGATCCAAGTCTGAAAGAAGAAATGGAAAAGGCCGGATATCCTGAAGAAATCATTAAAGCTTATGAAAATGGCGGTACACCTTGGCTAGACCACAAGCATACCGTTTTCGGCCAAGTTGTCGAGGGGATGGACGTTGTCGATAGCATTGCATCAGTTGAAACAGCTGAACAGGACAAGCCTGTTGAAGATGTGATCATTAAAAAGATTGAAGTATTGAAATAAAAATTGGATAGTCTTTTTATAGCTGATATAATAAACCATTGAACCACTGCTCTAGCAGAAAGGATAGAATATGATGTTGCAATGGTATGTATTGTCGCTATTTTTATATTTTCCGGAAGATAAATCAGAATATGGACCTGCTGCAGTTACGTTTGCCATCTTTTTAGTAGCGGCCATCCTTACAATGAGGTTAATTATGCGCGTATCAAAGCGCGAGGCTGCCAAAGCTAAGGAACTTGAGGAACGCCTCAATAGGCAAAATGGGCAGGATGAGAGCAGCTGAGAAGCTGTTCTTTTTTATTCCTTGTTTATCAAAAAAATGATTGGGCAACACTAAAGACAAAATGTCTTGATGGAGGATTCAATCATGAAAAAAGCTTTGATGCTTGCTTTTGTTCTGCTTCTGGCTGGGTGTGCAGAAGAGGACATTACGAATACGGAAGTGGAAATGTTTAATGCCGTGGGAGATTCTTTAGGTACAATCAAGCTGGAGGAACAAGCAAGCGGTGTAAAATTAAGCCTTGATTTAAATGGCCTGCCGCCTGGGGAGCACGCTATACACATTCATGAAGAGGCGAAATGCGAGCCGCCAGATTTTAAATCTGCAGGAAATCACTTTAATCCGGACAATAAAGAGCATGGATTGCTTCATCCAAAGGGCGCACATGCCGGCGATCTTCCTAATTTAATCGTGGAGGATGACGGTAAAGTGAAGGTAGACTTAATGGCTCCTCAGGTCACATTAAAAGAAGGCAAAACGTCACTTCTGACCAAGGAAGGGACATCCATTGTCATCGATGAGGGAATGGATGATGGAATGACACAGCCTGCTGGAGATTCCGGAGAGCGAATCGCATGCGGAAAGGTATCAAAGGATAAAGAAGAAAAGGGCCAGAAAAAAGCGCAGGACGATCAAGAACAAGAATAATCCAGAAGAAAGGCTTTCCGTCAGGAGAGCCTTTCTTTTATTGGAATACTAGGAATTAACGGAAATACCTCGTATAATAGAACTAAAAGGGGGCTGTTTACATGGGATTATTCAACGGATTTATGGGCAATGCTTCAGAAGCGAATATTGACGAGATTCAAGAGGAATTTTCAGCGGTACTTTCTCCGAGTGAACAGGTAGAAAAAGCCTATCGGCTGGCGCGCGACTTGTTTATTTTTACAAACAAGCGCCTTATCCTGGTTGATAAACAAGGGATAACAGGGAAGAAAGTCGAGTACCACTCCATCCCTTATAAAAGTATCACCCACTTCAGCATTGAAACTGCCGGGAGCTTTGACCTTGAAGCCGAATTGAAAATCTGGATCTCAGGATCTGAAGAACCAATTGAAAAACAGTTCAACAAAAGCCTGAACATTTATGAAGTGCAAAGCGTCCTTGCAGAATATGTTTTGTAATGCCCCTTTACTGGCAGCCGGTAAGGGGCTTTATTTTGCTTGTACTGTTGGGGTATTTTTCTTAGAATGAAAGTATCTAAAATAAGGATGTGAACTATGATTATTAAATCCCGCTTAGAACCGGAAGAATTGAAGGTGCTTCGCTGTTTGCGGCGCCGTGCAGAATTGCCTGTAAAAGATGAAAATCACTTTTTGAACCTGGAAAAAGGCTTTGCCGGAGAGCTTCAGTTTGACAGGATGCTGCAAGAAGCCCCAAATGATTGGATTATTCTTAATGACCTATTGCTACAGTTCAACAATACCAAATTCCAAATCGATGCCCTGCTGATCGCTGCCAGTACCATTTATCTCTTTGAAATAAAAAACTATGAAGGCGACTTTTTCATTGAAAATGAAAGATGGTACTCCTTGCTTTCCAAACATGAAATAAACAATCCTCTGCTTCAGCTGCAAAGAAGCGAAACCCTGTTAAGAGGACTCCTAAAAGAACTTGGCTTTAACCTCCCCATTAAATCCCACCTGATTTTCGTAAATCCCTGCTTTCAACTCTACCAAGCTCCTACTAGCATACCCGCGATTTTTCCAGCCCAGCAAAAGCGATTTTTTGAGAAACTAAAAGGCATACCTGGTATTTCAAAAGCAAGAAACATGAAGCTGGCAGAACAGCTAATCACACGCTGCTTGGACGAGGACCCGTATTTGCGGCTTCCTGAGTATACATTTGAAGAGCTGAGGAAAGGGATTCCGTGTGGAACTTGTACATCATTTTTAACTCCATATAGCAAAAGTACCTTAATATGCACAGACTGCGGCGCCAAAGAAGAAATAAAATCTGCTGTTCTTAAAAGTGTCAAGGAATATGAAACTCTTTTCCCGGACAGGGTGATAACAACAAATAGTATATTGGAGTGGTGCTGCATTACTAATTCGAAGAAAGTGATACAGAGAATCTTATCGAGAGAATATGAAAAGCAGGGACATGGAAAGTATTCTTTTTATGTTAGAAAACAAAGGCACAATGAAAATGAAAATTGTTTTCTATCATGAAGCTTATACGAAGCAGGCCGGAGCAAAAGGTCGGTTATGAATGGTTCATGAAGCCGCAAATTACCTCGGCTGGAGCAAAAAGGTCGTCATAAAGGGTTCATGAGGCCGCTAATCAAGCCGGCGATAGCAAAAAGGTCGCCATGAAGGATTCATGAAGCCGTAAATCAAGCCGGCGATAGTAAAAAGGTCGCCATGAAAGATTCATGAAGCCGTAAGTCAAACTATCCGGAGCAAAAAGGTCGTCATGAAGGGGTCATGAAGCCACAAATCAAGCCGGCGATAGCAAAAAGGTCGCCATGAAGAGTCAAGTCCAGATTATTGTGTAAAATTCTATACAATGTTTTCAACTAGCTTATTATGGTATGTTGAATTATCCCCTTACATTTTTTTTGCGTAACTTCCATGGATTTTTATTTACATATCCAGGAAAGGCTGTCAAAGGCTTTTCACTTTGACAGTCTTTTTTGGATATGTGATCATTCCATAATTGGAAGATACGAAAAAGTAACACTAACCTTTTAGGGCAGTTTTCTTAGCGTATACAGATTCTTGATATTCCATTAAGATGGCACCTACTAATCGAAAAGCAGATTGTGTATTTGGAAATATACGAATGAC
>NZ_JAEL01000080.1 GCF_000518885.1 Bacillus sp. J33
TTTTCTTTTTGAAGGTCCTTGTAGGGCTTTATTTCAGGGGACGTATTGCCACTCCCCACGAAACCCTTTTGACTCTTTTTCTTGTATGCATCAACCCAGTTCCTAATGGTTCCGACTGGAATATCTAGGTCTCTCGCTAATTGAGTTGCTTTTTTACCATCTTCTACGACCATTTGTGCAATCTGTATTTTGTATTCGAGATCAAAATGCTTCCCCATTTAGACACGTCCTTTAATTGTTCTTTGTTAATCATTATAACGAAAGTGTCAATTTACCGTGTCCGTTTTTTAGTCTAGCATCAGATGCCCCCGCTTATTGATTATTTCCTTTTTACTACAACACCTGCCTCTTTCTCCAGCGGCTGAATCACTGCAGACATGTCTTGGTTGTTAAGCCCGCAGTAAGCTGCATTTTGAAAGGCTTTTTCAGCCAGCTGCCCGGTAAATTGATAGAGGCCAGCTTCCTTTAATAGCTCATTTGCAAGCCGGACATCTTTATGGACATATTTCACTGCCCCTCCTGGGATGAAATTGCGTTCAAATACATACTCCTCCATATGACGGCGCAGAATCCGGCTGTCTCCATAGCTTACCTTTAAAATGTTAAAAAGCTGCTCAGAATCCAAACCATAAGCCGCTCCGGCTACCATTGCCTCTGAGGCGGCAAGCGAATGGACGGCAACGAGATACTGATTGATCAGCTTGGCAATGCTGCCAGAGCCTGAAGGGCCGAGATATTCAATGGTTGTACCCAATACACTTAAGACTGTCTTCACTTTTTCAAATGCCTCTTTCTCTCCGCCTACCATAATAGTTAATGTTCCGCTTTCTGCTCCCTCAGGGCCTCCGCTTACAGGAGAGTCAAGATAACTGAGCTCTTTACCGATTGCCAGCCCGGATATTGTGTTACTTGTGTCAGGGTCTACTGAAGTCAGGTCTATGCAAATCGCGCCTGGCCGAGCATTCTCGATAATGCCGTCAGCTCCGGAATAAACGTCTAGCACATCTGATGGCATGGATAAGCATGTACAAATCACTTCACATTGACGAGAAAGGGAACTGATGGAGTCGGCATAAATTGCGCCTTGCTCGATAAGGGGCTGTGCTTTTTCAATTTTTCGGTTATATACAAATACTTCAAATTTGTTTTGAAGGAGCCTCTTCACCATTCGTGAACCCATTACACCAGTGCCGATAAATCCAATTTTCATGTTATTGCACCCACTTTTCCAGCAAACCAAAACTGTCTTCACTTCTGCCCTTTGGAATATATTCAAGTCCAATGGTGCCATTATAATAATCATGCAGGTACTGGAGTATTTCGTTATAATTCATATTCCCCGTTCCAGGCTCATGCCTGCCTGGATGGTCGGCAATTTGAACATGTGCCACTTGATCAGCATATTTTTGATAGATTGAAAGCGGATTTCCATGAATTCTTTCAATATGGTAAAAATCAAACTGAAGCTTCACATTCGGCAAACCAGCTGCTGAGATGATCTCTGCCGCCTGCTCCATATCACTTAAAAAATATCCTGGCATATCAAATATGTTAATGGGCTCAATTAATAAGGTGATTCCGGCCTTCGCCATTTCTGAGCCTGCATATACAAGATTATCCAGATACACTTTCTTTGCTTCCTTCCGGCTGCTGTCTGGGACAATTCCAGCCATACAATGGATCTTATTAGCCCCCAGGGCATTTGCATAGCGGATACCTTCATCCACGGATCTCTTAAACTCTTCCATCCTGTTAGAAAGAACAGCAATACCACGTTCTCCTTTGTCCCAATCACCAGGCGGCAGATTGAGCAGCACCATTGACAATTGGTTTTGTTCCAATTCCTTTTTAATTTCTTCTATTGAATTAGCATATGGAAATTGACATTCCACATATGAAAAACCATTTTCACGAGCCTTACTAAAACGCTCTAAAAAAGGGACTTCTGTAAAGACAGTTGAAAGATTCACAGAATAACTATTCATCACAACCTCCACTTTTTAAAAAGGAAACTTCTGGTTTTCCTCCAAATTTAAGATAAATGCTTTTACCAAATTCTTTGTTGCCTCAAGGTCCGCGTAATCTATTACCTCCACTGGTGAATGGGCATAGCGTGATGGGATTGAAAGAACACCAGTCGGAATCCCTTTGTTTGCATAAGCAACCGCACCTCCGTCCGTACCGATGCCAGGGAACACTTCAATCTGATAGGCGATTGCATTTTGCTTCGCTGCTTTTATAAGCAAATCTTTCATCGTTTTATGTACAATCAAACTAAAATCCATGACCTTAATCCCCGTTCCTCGGCCTAGTCCAAGGCTTCCATCCATCGTTTCTTCAGGTGTATCGCTGACAGCTGTGGTATCAATGGCAATGGCTGCATCCGCATGGATATGTTCTGCTGCCGTTTTTGCTCCACGCAGCCCAACTTCCTCCTGCACAGCAAAAAGTAAAATCAATTCACCAGCAAACGTCGAGTTCTTTAATTCCTCGAGCGCTTGCACCAAAACCGCACAGCCTGACCTATCATCCAGCGCCTTTGAACGAATTTTCCTGCTTTCTTCAGGACCAAACACCTGAAATTCGGTCCCCCATGTGATAGGCGTACCTACTTCAACTCCCAGTTCTATTGCTTGTTCTTTTGAGGAAGCACCAATATCAATATACATTTGCGAGTGTTTTCTCACTTTATTGGGGTCATCGAATTTTACATAATGTGCTGACATCGTGCCGATGACGCCGCTAATTTCACCCTTTGCCCCCATTACTTTTACTGGCTGGGCAAGAAGGATGCGGTCATCGTTGCCGCCAAGTTTTTCAAAACGCAGCAGCCCATTTTCTTCAATCTTTTTTACAATAAAACCGATTTCATCCATATGAGCCGTTAATAGGATGCTGGGTCCCGGCTTGCCGCCTTTTTTCCGTGCAATCACATTCCCGATCGGATCGATCATAACGGAATCAGTCTTATCCTCCAAATACTCTTTTAAATAGTAAGAAACGGCATGCTCATAGCCGCACGGGCCCGATAGAGTTGTAAGTGTCTTTAATACTTCAATCATGTTCAAGCTCCTTTTCGAGTTCATAGCCATTCACAAAATAATTGATTGTCTCAAGCTCATTTTCATTCAATTCACGTTTTATATATTCCTTAAATGCTTTCTTTATTTTCGGCTTGTTCCCATTCAATTGATCGGTTAATTTAGCAGCTTTTCTTAGTATTTTGGCTTCTTCCAGGTATTCAGCCCTTGTTAAGGCTTTCCAATGGGAAAGGATATAGGTATCAGCGTCAAACCTCTCGATTGAGTCCAATAACTTATTCACCCGTTCTGGCGTGAAATTCCATTTTTCTGCATAAAGATTCGCGTAAATGGCATCCCCCAGAAATAAAATTTTTTCTTCCTTAATATATACAACCACAGAATCGGAAGCGTGATCGCCGCCAACATGCTCTACCTGGCACGTCAAACTGCCAAGATCGATCTCCAGCTTATTCTCGAAAGTTATGTCAGGCAACTTAATCTCTATATTCCGATCACCAGCAAATTCTTTTTTAATTGCACTCGCGCAAAATTCAATCTCGACACCGGCCTTTACCCGTTCATCCAATGCTTCATCTGTCCAATGAAAGGGTATTAGCTTCTCCATTTCCGCTTTTGTTAAACTTGATGCGATAGACAGCATATCCAGTGCCGGCAATCCAAAGATATGGTCCCAGTGCCAGTGAGTCAGTATCACCAGACTTGGCGCCGGTACATGATGCTTTTCTAGTTCGCTCAAAAAATACTGTGCATGTGCCTTGGAATTTCCGGCATCAATCATTAATGTTCTCTTATCACCGACCACAGCACCCAAAATGGGCCTGTCTGTCTCTGAAACAGGGGTCTGGTACCAAAACCTGTCGCTTATTCTCTCTAGTGATTGCAGAATTTCTCCCCCCTTACGTCGCTTTTTTACATTAATTCGATAAAAATAGTTTGAACCCTTTTTCTTATCTTAAAATACAAAAAAGCTGCTCTTAAGTATTGAGCAAAAAAATAACACATTTTCAAAATCTATTTTTGCATTTTAAAAAAACCTATCGGTAATATCATCCCATTTATAAGAAATGAACCTGTTAAATCCAGAAAATCCTTAAATTTCCAATTTAGGCAGAAATGAAAAAGCCAGGCAGCCTCCCCTTACGGAAAGCACCTGGCTTTATTGGTATAAAATTACTTGATTTCCTGCTCGTGATATAGGTGCGGAACTTTTTGCTCATTGCCTTTTACTGCTTTTGGCCCCTGATTTTCAGGGCTGACAAGATCATATACGGCCGTTCCTACAATCTCAGCAACGTCTTGCAGCTTTTCTTTGCTGATTTTATCAATTGTATCCTCAGGAGTGTGATACCATGGCTCGAGTGGTCTATGGATAAATGAAGCTGAAGGAATGCCAACTTCATAGAATGATACATGGTCACTGCTTCCGCCCAATTCAATCGGAGTTGGTTCACCATTTAAGCGGGCACTTGATGCTTGGGAGTGGCTTGAAACAATGTTATCTTGCCCATCCACTGTATTAATTACCAGGTGGCCAGCATCACGGCTGCCAACCATATCAAGGTTAAAGTAGCCTACGAATCTATTTTTATCTTCTTCTGAAAGCTGGCTTGCATAATAGCGGGATCCAATTAACCCAAGCTCTTCGGCGCCAAATGTGATGAACCGCAGCTCTTTATCAGTAGGAAGATCCTTTAATACACGCGCGAGCTCAAGTGTCATGGACGTGCCTGAAGCATCGTCGTTCGCTCCAGGTGCTCCTGGGACTGAATCATGATGGGCACCGATGGCAACAACTTCTTCGGTAGTACCTTTATTTTTATTGGTTGGAGCCTTAGTTGCGATGACATTATGAGAAGTCCTCATCCCGGCTTCTGCACCTTCGATATTAATAGTAGCTATAGGGGATTCACCATTTCCAATTGCTGATAGAAGGGCTTGTCCAGCCGCTTGTGTAATAGAAACAACAGGAACATAAGCATCATTTGGCCCTCCAAGAGTACCATTGATGACCCCATCTGCATTGTTATAAATAATCACTCCTTCTGCACCTTTAGCTGCGGCGTTCAATACCTTTTCAGCGAATGAGATATTGCCGCGCTGAACAAGCGCAATTTTGCCTGTCAGATCTAACCCTTCCAAATCCGAAGCTTGTCCCAATCCAGCATAAACAAGTTCACCAGTTACATTGCCATTCATTCCATATGTGAACGATTTAGGTTCCAGATCCCCTTCATATCCCTCAACATTAAGTTCAACAGTTGTAGGTGATGTATATCCGTAGAACTGAAATTCCTGGAGTTCTGTTTTATAGCCATAAGATTCGAATTGCTCTTTCACAT
Organism: Bacillus sp. J33; assembly: GCF_000518885.1. Classification (GTDB taxonomy): domain Bacteria; phylum Bacillota; class Bacilli; order Bacillales; family Cytobacillaceae; genus Cytobacillus. The sequence continues at coordinate 5,384 of NZ_JAEL01000080.1, forward strand.
ATTGAATTGCGTTTTGCTCTTCCGCTGTTCCGGCTACACGCGGAGTTCTGGAGAGGTATTCTATATTATTGTAGATATTATCGACATTAATTTTGTTGATGACCTTGTTATCAAACACGTTTATTGGCTGTTGCTGCTGAACATCCACGGGTTTCGCATATATGGCTTGTGCTCCAATTGAACTAACTGCCAATCCTGCAGCCAAAGCTAACGTTAATACAGGTTTCTTTTTCATATACTACCTCCTAAAATAGTAAAATAGTTATCACCATGACAAATATTATAATATTAAGAAAATGCAGAAAAGGTAAAAATAACCTATTATTAGGCAGGTAAAAATACCCTTTTTAAATAGAAAACCATAAAAGATTTTCTCAAGCAGGACTTTTTTCGTTTTCGTCTATTAATGTCAGGAATAAAAAAGAGAGTATTATTAAAGTTTGTTCCTTTACAATGGCAAACTAAGTTTAAGCAACTGAGTTGATTGCAGAGGAAATCAGCAGGCGCGATTCATAAGTAAAACAACAATCTACCATAAAAAAGACTGCTCATTTCCAGAGCAGCCTCCAAAAGGATTAATTATAAAGAGCTTCACTATTTTTAATCTCCATTACCGCTTTTATAAATAAAATAATCAAAATCCGCGTATAAATTTTGGCCAGAGGTGTCCTGACACTGCATTCCCACGAATGCGCCCGTAAAAAACCCTCCGCCCCTGATATAATCGTCGGATAACTTATGTGATTGAAAGACAATAGGAAGTTCAGTCCAGCCCTCTCCGTCAAAGGAGTAGGAATACTGATATTCATGTACATTGACATTAACTCGCAAGAAAACATACTTGATATCTTCCGGTATCATAATTTCCTTGCCTTTTAGCGGCTGTGAAAAGGCAAAATTGTCGCAAGCCATTAATTCCAGGATTCTTCCTTTCTCTTCATTCCAGGTAATTTGGCAGGAAGTCCAGTTTTCAGTATTGTAATAATTGACCAGACCTGCAGATTGCTGGAATGTATTTGGCTCAAATGCCACTTTGGTTTCTGCTGTAAAAGAAAAGTGCTGCCAGCGCCTTGCTATGAAAGCCTGCGTGAATTTGGATGTTAAAGAGTCTTTTCCATATAATCGCAGATGGCCTGGCTGATCCTTTAATGACACAATGTGCTCTCCCAGCGGAATGCGCAGGTTCTGGAAATGCATATTGAGTTTTTCGCTGTCAAAGTCATCTTTTTCCGGAAAGTCCGGTTCCCACGTTACTTCTTCAATATCAGGACCCTCAATTTCAAGTGAAGGTTCGTTTCCGCCTGCAACATACGGCCAGTCATTCTTCCATTCAAGTCTTTGAATGGCAGTTTCTCTTCCTAAAGGGCAGTAACCGCGCGGGTCCAGTAAAGCCTGGCCTTCTCTTGATAATGGACGGCCCGTCAAATGGACGAGAAACCATTCATTCGTGTGTGTATGGACAATTGAAGCATGCCCGGCTTTTTGAAGCGGATTACGCGGCGTTGGGAATGATGTAATTAAAGGATTCTCCGGATGGACTTCATAAGGTCCCCTTAATTCCTTCGAACGGGCAATCGTTGCCTGATGATCATATTTTGTACCGCCTTCCGCTGTCAGAAGATAATAATAGCCATTCATTTTATACAGATGCGGTGCTTCAGTTAGCTTAACATCAGTACCCTTGAAGATGACTTCCGCTTTTCCAATAAGTTTCTGCTGCTGGACATCGTATTCCTGCAAGGCTATTCCGTAAAAATTGTGATGGCCGACACGGTGGTCCCATAACATATTGACCAAATATTTCTTTCCGTCCTCATCATGGAATAAAGATGGATCAAATCCGGAACTATTTAAATAGATCGGATCAGACCATTCTCCCTCAATCGTTTCGCATACTGCCAAATAGTTGCGGCAGTCCTTCCATTGTCCTTCAACAACTTTCACATCCGTGTAGATAAGCCAGAATTGTCCATCCCTATAAGATAATGCAGGTGCCCATATTCCGCCTGAATCCGGATTTCCTGTCATATTCAGCTGACTCAGGCGATTTAGCGGCCTTGCAGCTAAACGCCAGTTTTTCAAATCCTTAGAATGGTAGATTCCCACACCAGGAAACCATTCAAATGTTGAAACGGCAATATAATAATCTTCTCCTGCTCTGCAAATGCTTGGATCAGGGTTAAACCCTGTTAAAATTGGATTGCGGATGATCGCCATTTTACCTCTCCTTTCATTAATAGGGACCTCTGATATATTGCCTTACTTCCTACGGATAAAACTGTTGGAGCCGTTCTTTTTCTTCTTAAAGGGGCTTGTATTTTATTGCTTCCAGATTGCTTCCTAATATGCTGAATGTTTTTAAAGCCCGGAAAGGCACAGGTTATTTGCTCATGGTCCAAAATCATCTGAGCGCCGCACTTTCTATTGATGGTTTTTCTTCTGCAATCCAACGCTGCCGCTCTGCCAATTCCACGCCTTTTTTAACTCCCAATACGGCGGCGTATTTCCTAATAATGTCTAATAGATAGTGGTTTGCTTGATTGTACAGTCATGCTGCCAATCGCTTTTGCTTTGCTGACACTCTCCGAAAACTGTTCATTCCCCCATACATCAGTATCCATCCGAGGGAAACGGTGCTAAAGAATGGGATGAATGAAGGCTGATAAAACATCAGGAAAATAAGAGACGCGGCAGCTCCTATTAATAAAAGTGTCATATGCAGATGCAAGATTCCGACCAGACACGAATTTTTGATATAATCCGTTATTTTCAGATCATAATGAACGTAAACCGGAAAAATATAAAGCAAAGTTATTAGGTATAGTCCTGAAATAATCAGTAATGGTGCAAACAATACAAGCTTAAGAAAACCTGCAATCTGTTTCAAAAAGATAAAGTCCAAAATAAGGAATCCTCCTATTAATAGAAGCATTAATCCCAGCAGATTTGACTTCCTGAATTCCTTTTTATATGCAGACAGAAAGGTTTCCCAAATAGGAAGTTCGGTTTCTTTCATTTGCCACTTGCGGACAATCGTGAAGAGGGATACAGTTGCCGGCATGATGCCAAACACGATTAGCCCTGCTATGGTAAAAAAAAACCATAGCAGGTTGACATATGCAAGCTTCATTATCCATTCACACACACTAAAAAGCTTGCCCATTGTTTTTTGCATCGCTCCCATCCCCTTCATCGTGATTACAAAGTTTTCATTATCCTTTTACAGAACCGGAGGCAATTCCCTCAACGATCCGATTGCTTAAAATAAGGAAAGCGATTAAGATTGGCAGGATACTGATGACCAATGTAGCACCAATAGCACCCCAATCAGTGGTGTATTGACCGATAAAGTTCTGGATGCCAACCGTCAACGTTTTAAAACTATCAGAGCTGATAAACGTATTGACAAAAACAAATTCATTCCAGTTGTAGATCATATTAATAATCGCTGCCGTAGCTATTACAGGCATCGTCATTGGCAATGTAATTTTAAAAAAGATGTGATGGATTGAAGCCCCATCCATGACTGCAGCTTCTTCAACCTCCCGCGGCAATGCTTCATAAAATCCCAGCAAAATCATAATCGTAATTGGCAGGTTAAAGGCTGTGTAAGTAAGAATAATTGAAAGCGGATTATCGATCAGGTTAATTTTGGTAAAAGTGCTGAACAAAGGTATTAGTGTAGAATGGACTGGGATCATTAATCCAACCATGAACAGTCCTAAAACCAATTTGCTGCCTTTCCAATTCATTCTGGTAATGGCAAATGTAACCATGCTCGCTAAAATTACTGTTAAGACAACTGCTGCTATGGTATACGTTACACTATTTAAAAAGTAGAGGCTGATGTTCCCTTCTGTCCAAACCTTTGCATAATTTTCCCACTTCGGATTTTGCGGCAATGCAAAAGGAGACATATTGAAAACTTCCTGATTATTTTTCAATGAGAAAAGAAAGAGCCAAATAATCGGGAAAATCTGAAGTACCGCGACAATAGCGAGAAATAGATACATAATCCCATATGCCATTCGGCTAAAAATTGACTTAGAACCAAGCTTTGTTTCCTTTTCATTCCCAATGCCCGCTGTTGTGGCAGCTTTTGCTGTTTCCATTTATTTCTCCTCCTTTCCGTTAATAAATATCTTCATCGGCTGCAGTTAATCTCCGGATGAGATAAGTAACAACCAGACAAATCACTAATAGAAAGAATCCGATTGCGCTTGCATACCCGAAGTCAAATCCCTTAAATGCTTTTTGATACATATAGGAGGCCATTACTTCACTTGCACCATTAGGGCCGCCGCCAGTCATGACATATATCAGATCAAAGTATTTCAGCGATCCTACAACAGCGAGTACAATCGTCACTTTAATCACATTCATAATCAAAGGCAGCTTAATTTTAATCGCAATCTGCAAAGGGGAAGCTCCATCAATCCTAGCTGCTTCTATCAATGATTCAGGAATATTCTTTAAAGCCGCATAATAAATGAGGATATAGAAACCGGCATATTGCCAAATTATTGGTACTATGATGGCATATAGGGCAAGGTTAGCATCCGCCAGCCATGCTGGAGGGTCTTCAATCCCTATGGCCATGAGAACTGTATTTAACATACCGTTCGAAGGGTGGTAAATTTTCATCCAAAGCTGTGCGATGGCTACTGAAGCCAGCAGCATTGGAATAAGGTATATTTTCCTGAGCAGATCGGCCCCCTTAATTTTTCCGGCAAGAATGATGGAAATGAACAAATAGCCTATTAAACTTAAAGCTGAAAATAGGGCCAGCAAAAAGGAATGAAGGGCACTTTCCCAAAAAAGAGGATCTTTCATAAGAACTGTATAGTTCTTTAATCCAATGAACTCCATTTCCCCAATACCGTTCCATTTCATTAACCCGTAGTAGCCTGTTTGCACGATTGGCACATAGATTAATGCGAGAATCAGAAAAAGGGCAGGTGCAATATACATGGTAATGACTTTTTTATTGGACATTACTTTATTCATTCTGTTTCAACTCCTTCCAGTTAGAATAAGAAAGGACATATCGATATGTCCTTTCCGTAAATAACTGGTTAATTCCCTTCTTCAGCCTTAAGTGTATCTTCATGCTGCTTGGCATAATCAGCTGGCTTTACTTCATTTCCAAACAGTGATTGAATGAGGTTTAAGTGTGTTTCTGCAACAGATGCACTCATTTGGACATCAGCAAACAATGTTAAATTGCTGGCCTTATTCAATTCGTTTAATACATCGATATACAGGTCAGGAAGCTCTACCTTTTCGGTATCAACCTTTGTAGCAGGAATGACACCAGCTTTTTCAACTGACTGTTCTCCCCACTTTTCTACGAAAAACTTAACAAATTCTTTCGATTCCTCTTTTACCTCTGAATTTTCAGCCACGAACAATCCCACACCTGGACCGCCTACCCAGCTGTCAATATTTCCTTTTCCGCCATCTACTGTCGGGAATTTGAAGAATCCAACATTATCGCGGAATTCCTGCGGGATTTCTTCATTGGTAGTAAAGTTAGGGAGCTCCCAGGTTCCCATGAGATACATAGCTGCATTTCCATTCAGGAACTCTGCTTTTCCTTCATCATTTGAAAGGCCATTAAAGCCTTTGTTGAACGCGCTTGCATTTACGAGGTTCTGAATCTCTTCTGCAGCAGATACTAGTGCTGGATCCTCGAAAGATCCGGAGCGGTCAATTGCTTTATTTAACACTTCCGAACCGCCGATTCGATCAGCCAGGTACATATACCACAATGATCCGGTCCAGCGGTCTTTGTTTCCAAGTGCAATCGGCGCCACGCCATTATCGGCTAGTGTATTGACAACATCTTTAAATTCACTGTAGGTTTGCGGAACTTCAAGATTAAATTTTTCAAAGATTTCTTTGTTGTAGTAAATTGGAGCAATGTTCAGCTCTAACGGCAATCCGTAAGTCTTGCCATCGAGTGCATAAGCTTCTGTTGTTCCGCTGACAAAAGAATCCTTCAAGCCATCATTTAATACATCGTCCAGCTCTGCAAAAAGGTTGCCCTTTACAAAGGGAGTCATATATCCGGCCGCCCATGTAAAACCAACATCCGGAAGTTCATTAGAAGAGGAAAGAACCTTGATTTTATTTTTGTATTGTTCATTCTCCAGAACTTCAACTTCGATCTTTACATCTTCATTCGCTGCTTCATATTGTTCGATAATATCTGTTACAATCTGATTTTGCTGTTTAGAGCTTCCAGCCGGCCATAAGTGCATAAACTTAATTGTCTTTTTGGAACCGTTTTCACTTCCAGCCGTATCAGACCCGCCGCTGCATCCAGCGAGTGCAGCAGTTAAGACCAGCACAGCAATGAGCATTAATGTATGCGCCTTCTTAAACATTTTCCAACCCCCATTTATTTATTCTTCTAACAATTTCAATTTTATCATCACGAAAAAATCGCGGTAAGGTAACCGCGATTGGGTAAAATTCCACTATTTTTAGATTGGAGCTTCATCGAGTTCGGTAATCTTTCTAAATTTGCTTGGGGTAACTCCTTCGTAATCTTTAAATAGCTTAATAAAGTATTTTGCTGTTTGATAGCCAGCCCTTTGAGCTACTTCCTCTATTTGCAAATCTGTTGTCATGAGGAGCTTTTTAGCCATTTGCAGCCTTTTTCTTGTCAAATATTCACTGAAAGTTAAATTGGTTTGTTCTTTGAACATAGCACTAAAATAGCAGGAATTTAAATGGACAGCATCAGCGACTTCCTTTAAGGAAATCTGCTTTGGAAGATTTTTGTTTACATACGCAATGGCTTCACTGATCGAAGAGTTTGTATATTCCTTGCTCGCTTCGAGCTTTAATAGCCCCTGGTCTGCAATCTTTTCCAAATAATCAGCCCGTACCATGTTTGCTTCCGTTTCAAGTCCTTGCTCAATGGCTTCTATGAGGGTTTTCTTTCTTAAAGGTTTAACAAGATAGTTGAGAACACCGAGCCGAATTGCCTCCTGGGCATATTTAAAGTCTGGATAGCCCGAAATGATGATGACAACCGGCTTATAGCCATTGCTTCTTATATTTTTCAGAAGCGCCAGCCCGGACATCTCCGGCATGCATACATCCGTGATTAAAAGGTTTATTTTCGTTCTCTCAAAAATCTCATAAGCCTCATGCCCATCAGCTGCACTAAGTATATCAAACCTTCCATCCGACCAAACTTCCAAGGTCTTTTTTAGCCCATGTCTAGTTGCTTGCTCATCATCCACAATTAAGATTGTCTTTGTATTCACCCTTTATTCCCTCCCCCTCAGGTATCTCGAAAACAACCTTTGTTCCTGAACCCCGTTCACTTTCCAAATGAAGACCATTAAGAGAATAGCCATCATAATAGAGTTTCAGCCTCTTATTCACATTTGTCAGTGCCATGCCAATCCCCTTAAATGAAGAATCCTGATCTTTCTTTATAGCATCGTTTAACTGATTAAGCTCCTCCTGATTAATTCCAGGGCCATTGTCCTGAACAACAATTTTGATTGAACCCTGGTACTTTGATTCTTCTATTTTAATTACTACAGACCCTTGTATTCTCGTATTTTCAATTCCATGCAGGATTGCATTTTCAACTAATGGCTGGATTGTGAGCTTAGGAATCTTAACACTCAGGTATTCAGGAGGTGATTCAATTTTCCAAATCAGCCTGTCACCCAGCCTCATTTTCATTAAGCGCATATATCGCTCTATATGGTCGAGCTCATCATGTACGGTAACCCATTCCGAAGAGTTTCGGTTCCCAATTGTATAACGGAAAAGTTCCGACATTGAAATCACAATTTCAGCCAATTCCTCCTCTTCTTTTTCTTCTAATGACCAATACAGTGCGTTTAACGTATTGTAAAGAAAATGAGGATCTATCTGAGCCTGCAGTGCCTTTAGCTCTGTCCTGCTGCGGAGCAATTCTTTTTCATAAACTACCTGTATTAAATGATTTGTGCTTTCTACCATTTTATTATAGGTATTATTTAACTCTATAAATTCAAGTGAGGAATAACTTTCAGGATTAGTCTTTAATTCATCCATCTTGGCATTCTTCATGGTATTTGTCAGTTTTTTAATAGGTCTCGTTATCATTGTAGCCAGTACAATAGAGGAAATGACAAAAATAAAGAAGCCAATGGAAACGGAAAACATTATGACAGCACGTACTTTTGAAACACCTTGCATCAGGAAGCTCATCGGCTTTAAGATAACAAAAGTCCACCCTGTCACCGCCGACTTTTCTGTGACAACCATATATTCTTTATCTTTAATTCTTATTGATTTTTTCTCTTGTAAAATGGCACTTTTAATCTCTATGCCATAGTCATTCGTAATGGGAGTTAAATCACGATCCAGGAGCATCATATAATCCATTTGTCCATTTTCTTCATTTGTATCCTGCATTTGAAAATAACTGTTGGAAATTCGAACAATCAGGTACCCGCCATTGGTATACCATCTATCCATCAGACTGACTCTTCTAATGGCAGCAGAATAATGGCTGTTTCCAGGGTCCTTCCCTGTCCAAACAAGCCTCCCTCTTTCCCTGTCCGCTATTTTAATCCATTTCGAATCAATAGCTTTAAATATATTTTTCCCATCAAATGGATAAATCCTCTTGCCTTCAGCATTATACAATTCTATGGATGATATGCCATTGGAATAGGCATATGTATTATTAATGATTTTGATAAGCGATTCCAGCTTTCCATAGTCCATGCTCTCTCCTTCAAGCATCCCCAATAGCATCTGCTGGACAGTGCTATTGGTCATAAGCTGATTGGAAAGGGTATCGATCTGCTTATATAGTGATTCCATTCTTCCGTTTGCTTCAACTGCAGTCTGATGGACTTGCCTTTCTGCATTTTGCCGGAAAAAACTGCCTAGTTGGTTATAGACAACAAGCGAAACAAATGTGAGTACAAACACCATGACACTTAAAAAAACGGCTAATATCTGATTGCGGAGAGTATTCAACTTTTTTATAGAGGACAGAAAGCCATTTATACTAATCACCCATTCCTGACATATAATCTTAATAGTACTTAAAATATAGCAGATTTATAGGCAATATAGCATGAAAACCCTTACATTTCAAAAAATTATTAAATAAAAAAAACCGCTCAAGCAACTGAGCAGCCCATCAAAAGGATTTAAAAAGCTATAAGATTTCAACAATCATCTCAATCTCTACCGGAGCTCCTCCTGGAAGGGAAGCCATCCCCACTGCTTTTCGCGCATGCCCATTTTCTTTGCCGAAAATTTCGTGAAGCAGTTCCGATGCGGCATTTATAACGGCGGGATGATCTTTAAATTCACTTGTTGAAGCAACGTATCCATCCATTTTGATAATTCTTTTGATTTTATTTAAATCTCCTATTATTCCTTTAAGGGCTGCCAGCAAATTTAGCGTGCAGATTCTTGCAGCCTCCTGTGCTTCCTCGATGCTGATGTCGTCTCCAACAGTCCCCATATACTTCTGGACGCCATTTACCCTAGGCGTTTGTCCGGATAAGAATACAGTATTTCCCAAGATGGCTCCCGGCTCAAACGGCATCTTACTATCAGCTAGAACAGGAAGCTGAATATTCAATTCCTCCAGCCTTTCTTCAATTCCCTTTTTCAACCCTTCCATAGCTATGCCTCCTGGGAAACACTCTGTTTTAATGAAGAATAAAGTTTTTTAGTGAATTTGAAAGAGCGGTGAGTATAATATACCTTGGCAAAAGCATGATTCTCACAGAGCGAGCACTTGATATCATACGGAGCTTTTCTAATATGAGGTGTTTTCAATATTTGCATGACTTCTTTTAAATGATTGCTGCAAACCCACATAATTTCACCCTCTTTAATTTTATTAAGACTCTTTTATACTCTTTCAATCTGTAATGGGCGTGCCTCTTAGATTCATCCATTACAGATTGAAAAATTTCTGCTCAAATCATTTGCTGGCAGATACTGTCGGTGCCAGTTTATCCGGCTTTCTTTTTTTCACCTGGTTTGTTACTGCATCATCCCAGGAAACAGAGATATCCCCGTTAGTAACAAAGGTCTGGCATCCTAAACGATAGCCTTTGCTAAGCCACTCTTCTCCCAATTTTCTTTTTTCCTGGATTTTGACATGATCAAGGTATTCGGACCCCTCTTCTGCTTTAAAGACACAAGTGCCGCAAATACCGCCGCCGCAGCGATTTGGAAGCTCTCCATCATAGCGAAGCGACATTCTTAATATATTTGAATCTTCGGGTACTTCTAAATTCTTATTGCTATTAACAAAACGGATGTTAGGCATGATAGAATTCCTCCTTGTGATTTCTCTTATTGGTATACAATATACCATATAAATAGTTTTCAGACAATATGGAACTTTTAAATAATTTAAAGTTTTTTCCTTTTCCATCACTTCGGTTCGAACTTTCCACTCCAATAGCTTAAACAAAACTTGCATCTTCTTTTGATCCTGCTGGCAACTAAGGATATGGAAAACAGGCTGCTCCAGTTAGCTGCCTGTTCCTATTTTGCTATTAATCTTCTTTTTAACCCGTTCCATATATGCCATATAGGCTTTCTTAGAGTTTTCAATATGAATCCTCATCAAATACTCAGCTATTTCTGTATCTTTGTCACGAAGTGCCTTCATAATATCAATATGTTCCTTTAATGAGTCCTTTCTTCTCCCTGGTGTTTCATACCCCATATTGGCAGCCATATGGATAAAGTCAATCAGTCCTGAAAGAATCTCGTACAGTTTAGGACTTTTGGAAGCTTTATTAATCAGCCTGTTCATTTGGATGTGCTCAAAGTTGAAATTTTCCTCAGCCTGTTCGTCCAGTACCATCAGTTCTTGAATTTTCCTATCCAATTCTTTCTGTGTTTCTGCATCCATTCTTTGAGCTGCCAATTTTACAGCCAGGACTTCCAGTGAAGAAAGAATTGTAAATACTTCCAATACTTCTTCCTCAGAGATATTGGAAATGACTACCCCTTTTCTAGGGACTGTTTTTACAAAACCTTGTGATTCAAGCCTGAACAAAGCCTCGCGAATAGGGGTCCGGCTTATGTTCAGCCTGCCTGCGAGCTCTCTTTCAACAAGCCTGTCGCCAGCCTGGTATTCCCCTTCTAAAATAAGCTTTTTTAAGTACAGATAAGCATGTTCACGAATCGATATTAATTGGTTTTCCTCCCATGTCTTTTCCATTTTCCCACCTGCTATTATTAGTTTCTTATAAATTTATAGAGATTAGGATAAAAAGATCCCTCCATAAAACAATGCGCCAAAAATGACGAGAGAAGGATGGAACTTGAATTTAATTAATGTTAAATAGCTAACCGCTGCCAGCATTACAAGATGAAGCATTCCGCTGTTTTCGAAGGCAGACAAAAAGAATTGGTATGCCATGACAGCCAGCAGAACGGCAATGATCGGCTGCACAGACTTCGTCATTAGCTTAACCTTAGGCGAATCCTTGAATAAATTGACAAACTTAAACAGCAAAATGACAGCCAAAGCGGAGGGAAGAATCGTTGCTGCAAGAGCTGCTATAGCTCCTAAAACTCCTCCTAACTCATAGCCGATAAAGCCGGCCATTTTTGTGGCAATGGGCCCCGGCAGCGCATTAGCAATTGCAAGAACGTCCCCAAACTCAGATAACGTCATCCAGCCATTGTTGTTCACTACTTCAATTTGGATCAGAGGAATGGTTGCCGGTCCGCCTCCATATCCTAGTAAATTCGCAATAAAAAACGCCCAAAAAATATCCCAATAGATCATGAGCTTTTCTCCCTTACTGGAATGAATTCTTCATTAGCACTCTTCTCAGCCTGTTCTCTCCGGTGTGCAATATAAAAGGCAGAAATCAGGACAGCCGCAATCAATATCCCCGGATGCCATTCCATAAGCTGGACAAAAACAAATGAGACAGCGGCGAGTAAAAGTGTTTTCGGCATGCCTAATCCCTTGCTGCCTTTCTGATAAAACCGGTATGCCATTTCAGCAAGCATAAAGCCGATAACAGGTGTTACGCCTTGGACCATCCCGTTTACAATGGGTGATTGCCGGAAGGAATACAGCACACCCAGTAAACCTAGCATGGCAATGATCGACGGAAGGATATGCGTTAGGATCGCTACAGTTGCCCCAAGCCCTCCTTTTACTTTAAAGCCTATATAAGCTGCCATCTTTGTGGCAATAGGTCCTGGCATGGTATTGGCCAGGGCTAAAATCTCCCCGAATTCTTCCTCTGTCATCCACTTATATTTTTTTACCGCTTCGAATTCGATCAGCGGTATTGTCGAAGGACCCCCTCCATACCCTGTCACACCTGTGCGAGCAAATCCAATCGCTAATTCGAGATAAGGTTTCATGCGATCCTCCCCCTCTATTTTTTCTCCCAAAATCTCTTATGACTGAATAAGGACCCCATTCCGCTATTCTTATTACGAATGAGGCCCTTTCCTATTATTTTTTAATGTCTGCTTCTGTTATGACTTCATATCCTTCTTTTTCCAGATAAGATTGAAGAGCTTGCAAAGCTGCAGTTCCAACAGCCGTATCCTGTTCGCCATTGCCCCCGCTAATTCCGATCCCTCCAACCACTTCTCCATTTATAACGATAGGGAATCCTCCAACAAACACAGCAAATTTGCCGTTAAGCATATGCTGGATGCCGAAAGCTTCATTTCCAGGAAGCGCTGGACCATTTGGCTCTTTATTGAATAAATGGGTTGAGCGTTTGTGGCCTGAGGCTGTGTAAGCCTTAGCGATCGCAATTTCCGGACCTGTGATCCTTGCACCATTCATCCGCTCAAGAGCAATAACGCTTCCTCCATCATCAACAATTGCAATCGTTTCAAGGACATTAATTTCTGCTGATTTCTCCTTTGCTGCTTCAATCATTAATTTCGCTTCTTCTAATTCCAATTTAAGGGCTGTTTTCATTTTCATTTCTCCTTCTATCTATTTAATAGCCGATATAGACGGTTTTAACTTGAGTAAAGAATTCCAGGCCTACTCTTCCGGATTCACGGAATGTAGCCGTGCTTGACTGCTTCAAGCCGCCAAATGGGGCATTGATTAAGTTGCCAGTCGTTGTCCGGTTTACTTTTACCGTGCCAGCTTGGATATCTTTGGTGAACTGGTTAGCTACCTGCAAGTTATTAGTCACAATGGATGCAGACAAGCCATAGTCAACATCATTCGCAATCGCAATGGCTTTTTCATATGTATCCACTTCGATTACGGCAATTACTGGGCCAAAAATTTCTTCCTTGGCAATACGGTGATTCGGTTTTACATTTGTAAAAATGGCTGGCTGAACAAAGAATCCATTTTCATAAGCTCCTGAGGTTAATTGTTCTCCGCCATATACCAATTCGGCTCCGTCTTCTTTGCCATACTCTATATACTTCAGGACATTTTTTAATTGCTTTTCATTAGCAAGAGGGCCAATCTTGACTCCCTCTTCAAAACCATTGCCAATTTTGAGAGCACTCGTTTTTTCAATCAGCTTTTGTACGAATGCTTCTTTTACTTCTTTCATAACGATAACTCTGCTTGTTCCCGTACACGCCTGCCCTGTTAGTGAGAATCCGCCATTCACGGTTAAAGTTGCGGCAAGGTCAAGGTCAGCATCATTCATAACAACGAGTGGATTTTTCCCGCCAAGTTCCATTTGAGTACGAGTAGTTAAGGAACACTTACGGTGGATATCTTCTCCTGCAGCTGTTGATCCTGTAAAAGTGACAGCCTTGACCGCTGGATGAATGACTAATGCATCCCCTACATCAGACGCCTTTCCTGTAATGAAGTTCAGAACCCCTTTTGGTATACCAGCCTGCTGTAAAGCTTCAACAAGCCGAACGGCAATTAAAGGAGTATCGGAAGAAGGTTTAAACACAACCGTGTTTCCTGTAATTAAAGCAGGAGCGATTTTTCTGGCAGCAATGGATATCGGAAAGTTCCAAGGTGTAATGACACTCACAACCCCAAGCGGTTCTCTTTCCGTCGATACTTTCATATTCGGATCGTCATTCGGGAAGGTTTCTCCTGTGAAGCTTTGACCCTCAACTGCATAATAGCGAAGGGTTTGTGCTGATCTCAGCACTTCATTTTTAGCATCATTCACATGCTTTCCTTCTTCTCTTGAAAGATCTTCCGCATATTGGGACGCATTTTCCTCCAGGATGGATGCAGCTTTATTCAGAATCGCAGCACGCTTGGATGGAGCTGTTTTGGCCCACTCTGGAAAAGCAGCATTTGCTGCTTCGATTGCTTGTTTCACATCGGTTTCATTGGATGCCTGAAAAACGCCAACGATGTCTTCCTTGTTTGCTGGATTTATGCTATAAAACTTTTTTTGGCTGACCGATTCCTGCCATTCTCCATTAATGAAGTTATTAAATGTTTCTACTTTCGTTGTAATCAAAACTATCACCTTACTTTCTGTTTATTTCTCCTATTACTGCGCCAATATCAATGATTATAGAAATAGCCGCCACTTAGACCTCGATTAACAAGATTTAGTGTGACGGCCTGGAATTGAGACTTTTCAAGCACTGAATTAGTCTTTTTTCGTATTATTCAACTCTATTAATTTGGCCTGTTGATTTCCGCTTCAGGAGCTCGCTTTCCGCGGGCGGTCAGGGAGCCTCCCCGGCGCTTACGCACCTGCGGGGCCTTCCTTTGATCCGCACTCCCGCAGGAGGCTCGCCCCTTACGCTCCAATCAACAAGGTGCCAATATCACCAAGACCTTTAACAAAGCAAACTCTTAATATCTTATTTAACTTCTACTAAAGATCCGAGATCCTGTTCCAGGTACTCTCTCCATAGGCCATCCATGTACATGCGGCGCATTTTGGCTCCTGTGCGGACAACTTCAAGGCATCGCTGCTGCAATTCTGGAGTGTCTGCATGGTCTAAAACGATTTTATAGCCGCGTTCTCCATGGATTTCATCTGATACGATGTGCAGATCAAAGAATTCGATTTCTTCATCTGTAAATCCATATTGTGCACGAAGAGCAGGGGTTTGTTTACGATAAATGTCAGGAACTTGTGACTCAAGGCCAACGACGAGAGCAGCTGTCGCAACAACGAAGTTTTCCCGGGCAGCCACTGCATAGCACCAGCTTTGCAGGCCTAATGTTGTAGGGGCCATATTTTCAGGATTGATTACCCGTTCGCGAGTGGTTCCACAAGCTTCAGCGAAACGAATCAGCAAATCTGTATGGCGGTCAGCAGCAATTTCTTCTTCATACATATTTTGAAGTGTGAAATCTTTTGCTGCTTCGAATTTCGGATCAGTTGGAGTGTTGTGGTAGATATACGCTAAGTAGTCAGCGAATGGCCCTACATAGTGGTAATGGTTTTCAGCCCATCTGGCAAAATGCTTTCTTTCCAATTTCCCTTCAGCCCAAGCTACAGTAAATGGAGCTTTCTGGCTATGATTTCCTTTAATGGCTTCCTCTAGTTCTTTGCGAAATTCATCTTTCGATAATAATTCTGGCATGTGTAAACTCCTCCTTAATTTTTATGTAGTCCATCGGCATTTGATATTTTGTATACCAAAATCTTTTAAAAAAATAATAATCTGCTTATTTACAACCAAATCTATTCTTGCTATCTGGTCTTTGGTATACCTTAATGAAATGATAACCTATTATCTTTTACTTGTAAATATAATTTTTAGAATTTTTTAAAGATTAATTAAACTTTTTTGAAAAATTGATATAATTAATAGAGCATTTCCGCTTTTAGATCAAACAGCTCAGAAAGTTCTTCAACAAGATTTCTTAAGGCTTCCTCTACAATTTGCTCGCCGATTTCCCTGCTGCCGTGTCTGCCATCTCCAATACACCCATTTCTTGTCATTTCTTCATAGAAGTAAAACCCCTGAACGGCTTTCCCTGGACGCAGCCTTTCCCATCTTCCATCTTCTTGGATATCTCCTTTTTGCAGAAGTTCGGTTCTAACCAGATCAGGCGCCAGGTACAAGGCTTCAGACACTTCCCTTTCACAGCTGTGCCCAAAAAGAGGAGATTTTACAAATCTGCCAATGGACTCCTTTGCTGAAGCAGTCGTTTTTGCATAGTAAACTTCAACTTCCAATTCTTTTGTGATCGTCATGGCGGCAAGATTCAATGTAGATTGGTTGCCTCCATGCGAATTTAGAAATAGAAACTTCTCAATGCCGTGCTGCTTTAAGGACGAAACCATGTCCGTCAAAACAGCAATCAAGGTTGCCGGCTGAAGAGCGATTGTTCCAGGAAAATGCATGTGGTGCTCGGAAACTCCCATATTAACAACTGGGGTGACAATGGTATATGGAAACATCCTTTCTCCCAGCTTTATGGCCATCTTCTCCGCAAGCACTGCATCACAGCTTTCAGCCATATGAGGGCCATGCTGTTCATGGGCACCGACTGGAATGATCGCAAATTCAACTGTTTCTAAAGATTTTTTTACTTCTTTCCATGTCATCTTGGTAAGATCGTAACAGTTCATTTAATATTCACCTTCTCACATAAGGTATTTTGTATACCAATGAAATTAAAAAAATAAAAAACTATTTCGAAATGGCTTCTGTCGTCTTCTTTTGGGGCTTTACAGCAATATTTTCCTGGGAGATTTCAATATCATTTTGGATGGTTAGCTGGCATGTTAACCTGTAGCCCTCTTTGACCTTTTCGCCAAGCATTTTTTCTTCTTTCCAGTTAGGCGGTGCTAAATCTTCTCCCCCGCTGATTACAACACATGTACACTTGGTGCACCTTCCCATTCCACAGCCATACTTTAACTCAGGAAATTGGCGAATCCCCGCTAACACTACTAAATTAGCATTGTCTTTCACTTGCTGCTCCACTTTCTTTCCATCCACATGAAGAGTAACCTTTGGCATTTGATAACCCCTTTCAGTTTATTCTAAAAATTTAGATACTTTCCAAAAGTATACAACCTTTCTGGAAGATTAGCAAATAGGTTTTTATCTTTTTACTGACTCTCCCCTAAAAAGGGTAACCCATTACCATCTAAATTCTAAAAGGGCATCAGTTAACGGGGGTTTCGATTTCCCAAGCGGAGAGGACGGTGAGCATCCATCTAGAGTCTCGCACCTTACGCTCCAATCAACAGGGTGCTAAAATCAACCATAAGCTTTAACATAGCCTAATTTTAAAATACACCATTTTTAACGGAATTATTAAAAAATTTAGAATATAGGATTGAACATTTCTTCTCCTTGTTATACAATACAATTAAAGTTTATGGTATACAATATTCCATTTGGAGGCGATACCCAAAAAGCTTACATATTTTGAATGATACATTTTTCAATTGATCTAGTAAAATCTAAAAATAATTTAAGGAGTGTTTCATATGGGAAAATACATTGTACTAACGAATAAAGATACTTTCCAAACGATTCTTGATAACGATGGCTTGAAGCCTGTTGAAACTTATCACTTTTATTTTTTCAATCAATTAAAGGCAAAATATACAATTGCAGAAGTTTTAGATGAGAATATAAAAATCCAGCTTTTTGAAGAATATGAAGGAAAAGAATATGTTAACCATATCGGCGTTAAATTCTTTGAACGATTTGAAACCCTTGAAGCAGCCCGCGAGGAATTAGATGAGATTGTAAAAGCTTCAGGCAACAGTGAGGACTCCATCCACTCCAAACTCTTAAAGTCTGATAAAGCAGCAGTATAAATTCAAGTGAAGATATCGAACCCGGAGGAAGCCGCTCTTCTTCCGGGTTTGTTGTTCAATAAAATAAACGGTGATTTGTTCCGCTCAAATCGAAAGCCCTTCTTCAAATTCACAATTGAAAGTTAAAAGAAAAAACCGCCAAAGAATTGCGGCCAGGCTAGAACTTTAATGTTTTTCTCAATCGCGCTAATTTTCTTTGGGATTTTTCGAATGCATATTTAGAACCAAATAAAAATTTGAACATTTGGATATCCTCCTTTTAATTTTATTAACTGTTACCATCATTATATAATGGCTTTTGTGTATTTACAATAGGATTGTATACCAAATACCAAGATTCCAACAAATTCATTATGTATGGATGAATAAAAATCCGTGGCATCAGCATTTTGGTATACAATCACATGGTTGTAAAAGCTCTATTTTCATTTCTTGAGAAAACGGAATTCATTCAGGATATTATAAAAGAAAGATTATTTATGATAGTGAGGGTGTCTGATATGCTGAGAGTTTTATGTTTATCTGTCATTAGTCTATATTTGCTTTCCACTCTGATGCCTGAATGGGAGATCAGTCCCCTCCTCTCCATTTTATGTTTTATTATTGTCGTTTGCACATTCTGGCTTGCCAAGAAATTCGTCAAGATACTGGGAGGCATTTTTCTTGGGCTTGGAGTAATGCTGCTATGGACAAGCGGTTCTCAGTGGCAAAATTATATCCTGGCTTTTGGGCCGATGCTTGACCTGCTTACCATGTTTACTTTAATCCCCATTCTGGGGATTCCGATTAAGCTTGGGAGGTACGGAGAGGGCATACAGGCAATCATTCAAAAAAGAGTGAAGACATCAGGCCAACTATATCTGATGACTTCAGGGATTTCCTATTTTTTTAGCATCTTCATGAACCTCGCTACTCTTCCTATGACGTATTATTCCATTCGGCCTGCTTTGGAAAGCTTTCCGGTAAAAAACAAGGAACGATTCATGAGCAGAGCCATTTCACGAGGTTTTGCGATGCCGTTAATTTGGGCGCCAGTTACTCCTATTGTAGGGATTGTCATTACAATGACAGGTGTCAGCTGGGGATCCATCCTGCCATATGTCATACCGTTAAGTGTATTGGGATTAGGGTTGGATTGGTTTATAGGATCACGCAAATCACTAAAAATGACTCTGCCTAATCTTGGCGATTCTGTTCATGAAACTGCGGCAGCCCTTGAAACAAGCTATTCCAGCCGGCCCGGAAGAGTTTTTCAAATTCTTGCGGCAATCGCCATTTTCAATATCATTGTTTCCATGGCAGAAACACAATCTTCATTGCCATTTTTAATTCTTGTATCATTGATCGTCATCCCGTTTGCGTTTAGCTGGTCCGTATTGCTGAAAAAAGGTAAAGAATTTGGCGATCAGCTGATTGAGCATTTTCAGGCTTTTTCTATGAGCATGAAGGATCAATTTTTCATCTTTTTATCAACCGGGTTCTTTATTTCAGCCATTAACTTCTCCAATGCTAATGAAATATTATATGGCTGGATATCGGCTTTTATTGACGCTGCAGGGATTGAGGTTTTTCTGATTATCCTGCCTCTTATTCCTTTAGGGTTAGCCTTTTTGGGCCTTCATCCTGCCGTGTCGCTTGCTTTAATGATTGAGGGTGTTAACCCGGAAACGATTGGAATCTCTCCGCATATTTTGACAGTTGCCATGTTGTCTGGAGCTGTTTGTGCCTTTTTGATAGGTCCTTATAATGCTACGTTAGGCCTTATGTCCAATATTATAAAAGTCAATTCCTATAAAGTCTCCAACTGGAATCTGCCATTCGCAGGTGTCTATGTAGCTTGTGTCATGATTTATTTGTTTTTGCTGGAAAGACTGCTGGGATAGAAAAAAGATGCTGATCAACCTTATGTTAATCAGCATCTTTTTTGTTCGTTTCCTGTATTTCTTTCACAATCTCTTGTGCAAAATGCCCCAAATTGCCTTCGCTATAGGAGCGAATGACTTCAGGGGCAAGTGATGTAAGAGCTCTCTTTATATAAGCGGGCGGGTATCCTTTCTTGCTGAAGTCATTTTCAATTTCCACTGCTGTTTTTACCGCAAAATAGGTAGCCAGTTTATTAATTTCGACCAACTTTTCTTCCTTTTCGTTTATTATTTGGCCAAGTGGCTTAAAAAGATTGAGTATGGGATCTGGCAAATGATCCTCTGTAATAAACAAGCCATTTCCATGTTCATATAGATCCCTGGAATGTCCCATATATTTTATGCCATACCAGTTGTATACTGGGAACTTTTCTCTGATTTTTGCTGTAGGCAGAGCAGTAGCCATATTTATAAAGCTGGCTGAAGAGGAATCTCCTTCTTTCCATATGTTTTCCATAAACGGAATCACCCTGCCAGCCGGCAAAGCAAATATGATTATATCCATCCCTTTCAGCTCCTGCTCAGTTAAAAGGCTGCAATTGGAAAACCCCTGAATAAACTGTTTTGCTTTTATCCTGTTTGGATGATAAATACCTATAGGCATATTCGATCTATTCCAATGCGCCATCATGGCAGTACCCAATTTTCCAATGCCTGCTAAACCAACTTTTTTGTTCTCCACACTCTCACTCTCCATATCTTTAATCCATTTTAAATAACATGCTTAAGAAAAAGGCTATCCCCTAAGTTAGTGTATTACTAACTTTGCCGGATAGCCCTGCAATTTTCAAGCTTGATAATTATTTTTTACCAGATTAATATTCCTATTAAGGTAGCGAGGAATAAGCTGGTAATGACCGGAATAAAGTTTTTTCTGGCCAGCTCAAGAGGAGATAGCTGAAGGAAACCTGCTACTGCTACAAGGGATGACCATGCTACAATCGTTCCTCCTCCCCAAATAGCACCCATTTGTCCAATCGCTGCCAGTGTAGAAGGGTCGATGCCGCTGCCATTTGCCAATGCGCCAGATAATGCACCTGTTAACGGCAGGCCAGAAAATCCTGAACCATCCAATCCAGTGATAAGGCCCACTATTAAAATACCAAAACCTGCAATAAATGCATTTTCTGGAATATAAGATTGTCCTGCCTGGATCATATCAAATAAAAACGCCGGTTTGGCAGCACTTTCATCCAAGGATAGGATTGTTCCTGTAAAGTCTGCACTTCCCATAAAGAAGAATCCTGCAATCGGAATAACCGGTGCCATCGCCCTGAAAGCAAACACAAAACCTTCTGTCAGATGGTCGCTAATCTTATCCAAAGCATGGATTCGATTAAACGCAAGGGTCGCCAGCACCAATAGGAGTGTTGCAACCCCTCCGATAAATGCAGCCCCATCTGTTCCCTCAAAGCCCGTTGCTCCAGTTAACTTTGATTGGAACATATATACCATTACGCCCAGCATGGATAATGGAACTAAAACAGCAAATACCTTTCCCCATGTATTTTTCCTTTGCATAGCTTCAGCACTTTCTTCAGCTGTTGCAGCAAGTTCACTGGCTACACCAAAAAAAGCTGCATCTTCAGGATTAAGCCCAGATTCAGGATTATGTTTTTTAACGATCGACTTTCGATGCGAAAAATAAATATATGCCAATGCGCTAACACCAGTAATCAATGAAAGAACTAATGTTTTATCCGCTACTAAAAGTTTGTCAATGCCAGCTGCTTTTGCACTTAGCATTGGCGCTACCTGCATAATATAATCGGAAGATAGAGCCATACCCTGGCCTGCAATGACAATAACCATAGCAGACGTCATTACCGGCAGCCCTGCACGCACAGCTGCAGGCACAAGCAAGGCACAAATGAGAGGTACCGCAGGAGTTGGCCAGAAAAAGAGTGAAATCACGTACGTTGTAATCATTAAAACAAAATAGGAAACATGCCCATTTACCATAATTTTTTCAATTGGACCAATAAGCTTTTTATCAGCTCCGAGGTCTTTCAAAGAATTAAGGAGAGCAATCATGAGGGAAATGATTAAGAATATGCTAAAAAGCTCTTTTGCGGCGAGGAGGTTTGCGTTAAATACAGCCTGGAAACCTGATATCAAATTTCCTTTGTACAAGAATGCCACTAAGAACGTTCCCATAATAACCGGCAGCACAACGCCTCTCCTAAAAAGCATCGTGGCAATAACTGACACAGTAACAAATGCATATATCCAATGAGCAAATGTTAATTCCATATATTCCCCTCCAGTAAAGTATGCGTATTGTCAAAACTTCTATAAGAAATAGGTTATAAAATATCTCCATAGAGGGCTTTATAGGCAAAAAAATTGCCACCCCCTAAATTCTTTGGATAATTGAGGTTACCACACACCCAACAACCAAGAATGGAAGTGACAATTTGTACCCTCAAATTATAACCTATTTATTAACTTTTATAAACTATCAAGAACAACTCATTCGAACATTGCTTACTTTATTGATTGGTAAAAGCATGTTCGTTAAACCTACTGAACAGCCCGTAAATAAACCTTATCGAAAACTTCAAGTGGATGACCTTCCGGTCATTGAAGTTCTA
>NZ_JAEL01000081.1 GCF_000518885.1 Bacillus sp. J33
CTGAAGGGAACTAATCGAGAGGAATAGTGCCCGTGACGAGGAGCGCCTGAGTCTGAAGGGAACTAATCGAGAGGAATAGTGCCCGTGACGAGGAGCGCCCGAGTCTGAAGGGAACTAATCGAAAGGAATAGTGCCCGTGACGAGCAGCGCCCAAATCTGAAGGGAATTAATCGAAAGGAATAGTGCCCGTGACGAGCAGCGCCCGAGTCTGAAGGGAACTAATCGAGAGGAATAGTACCCGTGACGAGGAGCGCCCGAGTCTGAAGGGAGCTAATCGAGAGGAATAGTTCCCGTGACGAGCAGTGCCCAAATCTGAAGGGAACTAATCGAAAGGATAGTGCCCGTAACGAGGAGCGCCCGAGTCATTGTGAAGAAATATCAATAATTAAATGGCAGCCCCTTTAAAAAGGAAGCTGCCATTGTCCAGTTAAAAATACAATGCCATGAGGTCTTCATCATAGTACACACCATTGATCTTCAAGGCATGCCGCTCCTTGCCGTATACTTCAAATCCAAAGGAGGAATAAAGCTTTTTAGCTGGAACGTTCTCTGACATGACTGCCAAATGGATTTGTTCAACTCCATCCCATTCTCTTGCTTTTTCCACAGCTTCGCTGATCAGTCTTTTGCCAATGCCTTTTTGACGGGAGGATTCAGTCACGTACATTGCATAAATATTGGCACGATGCTTCATCTTTAATCCGGTTTCCCTTACTAAGCTAACCATGCCCACAAGCTGGCCGTCTTCAAATGCTCCAAAGTGAACAGAATTCTCCGCTTTAAACCTTTCTCTGTAAACTGCGGTTGGGCGTCCAACTTCTTCTTCATAACTTGAACCAAATGACTCGGGGTTCTTTTTTAAACCTTCCAATCTTAACTCTTTGTATCCCGCAGCATCCTCAGGCTGTAAAAGTCTTATGTCCATCCTGTATTCTCCTTCAAGCTTCGGTTTCAGCTACATGCTTAACCCGTTCAGCAAATTTTTTCACGACTTTGTCATTCGCAAAAAGCAAAAAGAACTTTACGAACCATTTTAATGGCTGATTTGTTGCCGTATATTTAAAACGGGTTCTGTTCTCATCGACTTTGACTATTTCATAGTGGGCAGTAATATCGAACATATTTGCCAGGCAAAATCCGACCTTCAGCTCCTTATGATCCGGAGTATCAGCAAACTTCATGGTTTCTACATCGTATTCTTCAATCCTTGATCCTTCCTTATATTTTTGCCGGTAGATGCTGCCGACCACTTCATCTGTTATTTTTACCGGCTTATGCTCAACCACCTGGGGCATGATTTTTTGCATGTTTTCTTCGGTACCATTAAATAGCTCCCAGACTTTTTGAATCGGAGCTTCAATATCTATTTCCGTCGACCACTGTTTCATTAGCAACAGCTCCTTGCTTATAAAAAATCTATTTCCACTACATTCTCTGCAATTGTACAAAACCCTTTAACTTTTTTCTAAAAATAGTTTTTTAAGCATAGTTAGGGGAAAAGCAACAATTAATGATAAAAGAGCCTAAGGAAAAAAGAGATTCTTCCCGAATATTAAGGCAAAGGTTTGCCGATTATGAATATACATATATAAAGGGGGACGGAAGATGGGGGTATTATTTGGATTAATTATTGTGACCCTTGTGTTTGCCTACAGCATTGACCGCAAACGGAAAAAGATAAACAATACATCGCAAAAGGGAATAAGCCCTAACGAAAAGCCTGGGGAGAGCTCAAATTATACGATGGGTGACAACCATTATAGCGGTGGCGGGCAATAAAATAGAAAGCATTGCTATATAAAGAGCAAGGCTTCTTTTTTTTCCGAAAATGCTTTCTTCACCCTGTAATTGGGAAAAACTAATTATGACTGGTTTCTTATGTGCAATAAAAAGGGTATAGGTACATTCAAATATAGTAACCTTTTTAGAGTTGGAGAAGTGGCTATGAGAAAACGCAGAGTTGAATCACTGTTTGTATTTATATTAATTGCATCAACTTATACGATTGTTTTTACAGATGCCAGTACACGAATCAAAATAGGTGCTGCTATTTTGTATGGGGCAGTTATTTTAATAAGTGCTTATTCTTTAATACTGGAGAACCGAACTCCGCATCAGACCCTCCTATGGATGTATGTACTCGTGTTTTTTCCGGTATTTGGCTATCTGTTCTACTTGTTTTCCGGACAGCTTTATTTGAAAGGCTACCTTTTTAAAAGCAAAAGGAGCAGGGACCGGGATGAATGGAAGCGGCTAATGAAAAGAGAGGATACACCGGATCTTTCCTTTTTGCAGGAAAGCCAGCTATGCTTTGCGAGATTTGCCAATAATATAGCTCTTACTCCCTTGAGCTCGAATTCACGGGCGCAGGTCCTGAAAAATGGCGAGGAAACGTTTAATGAGATGAAAAAGAAACTGCGTGAAGCAGAAAAGTTCATTCACATGGAGTATTATATTTTCCGGTCTGACCGGCTTGGAAAAGAAATCATAAATATATTAATTGATAAAGCCAAACAAGGTGTGGAAGTGCTGTTTATTTTTGATGCTGCCGGCAGTATGGGGATTTCTCTGGAGGATCTGCAATCCATGGAAGAATCTGGCATTAAAGCGCTGCCGTTTTCTCCTCTAAAATATGGATTTTTTAACCAGAAGTTCAATTTCCGCAATCACCGCAAGATTGTTGTCATTGACGGAAAAGCCGGTTTTGTAGGCGGCCTTAATATAGGGGTGGAATACCTGGGGGAGGATGAAAGAATAGGCTTTTGGCGTGATACACATATGCTCCTGAAAGGCGAGGCTGTTTACACGCTGCATACCGTATTCTTGCTGGATTGGGAATACGTCAGCAAGGAAGAAGTGCTGGAGAAGTTCAGAAATGTAAAGTATCCAATTGAAGATGATGTGCTCGATGGAGCGGTTCAGGTGGTGGCAAGCGGACCTGATACACAGCAGGGAATCATGAGTGATTTGTATTACTCCATGATTTCCTGTGCAACCCAATCCATATGGATTGCCACCCCCTACTTTGTCCCTGACGAATCCATCAGGACGGCATTAAGGATTGCGGCTGCAAAAGGGGTAGAGGTGCGAATCCTGGTGCCGGAAATTAACGACAGCTTCCTGACCCAGTACGCAAGCCGTTCTTACTTTCCGGAGCTCTTGCGTTATGGAGTGGAAATTTACTCCTATAAAAAAGGCTTCCTGCATCAAAAAATCATTATTGTGGACGGAAATCTCGCTTCGATCGGAACAGCCAATATGGATATGCGCAGTTTCCACCTGAATTTTGAAGTCAATGTTTTCCTGTATGGCACAAGCTCCATCCGCGATCTGGCCGCGCATTATGAAGAGGATATGGGAGAGAGCGTTAAAATAGGCCCTGTCCAGTATTATAAACGGGGGTTTGTGGAACGATCGAAAGAATCATTCGCCCGGCTGTTTTCCGGCGTATTATAGAGTTTGGGAAAAGGTGCCTTGATTTGGGTGCCTTTTTTGCGTAGTCTTCAGTGGTGAACTTTGCAAAAGGGTGCTTAAGCCTGCAAATAAAAGAGCCCCATTTAGGTCTCCAGACCGAGGCACAATCATTCTCCCTATTGGTCAAAAAAGGAAAAAATCATTCTAAAATGAAGATCAGTACGGTATGATTAAAATAGTTTGAAAAGTTAGAAAGTAAAGGGAGGGGTTTTATGCTATCACAAGCACTTATTGAAGACGTTATATCTGCAGCGCTGGCTACTGGCGGGGATTTCGCTGAAGTATTCGTCGAGGACCGCTTTACAAATAACCTTGCATTGCAGGGCGGGAAGATTGAGAGCAGTTTATCAGGCCGGGATTACGGGATTGGCATTCGCGTGTTTAAAGGCCTCCAGAGTGTTTATGCTTATACAACAGATGGATCGAAGGGCGGTTTGCTGAAAGCGGCAGGCAGCGCTGCCCAGGCAATTCAAGGAAATACAATCATCCAGCCCTCCCAGCTGCAAAAAGAAATCATTCCAGCAGCACATCCTATTACTCTAAATCCTCGTGAAGCGGAGAAGTTTCGCAAAGTAGAGGTGATGAAAAAAGCTTACGAAATTGCAAAGAAATATCATAACAGCATCCAGCAGGTAACTGTCAGGTATCTGGATGAAGAGCAAAATGTGCTGATTGCCAACTCCGAGGGCAGATTTGCAGAAGACCGCAGAGTGAGAAGCCGCTTGGCGATTCAGTCAATTGCGGTAAAGGGCAATCAAATGCAGCCCGGATTCTACGGTCCAGGTGCCCATAAAGGCTTCGAATTTATGGAAAATCTGAATTTAGAGCATTATGCAAATGAAGCTTCCCGCATCGCGGTTACGATGCTTGGTGCAGACCCATGCCCAAGCGGGAAATTCCCTGTCATTATTGATAATGAATTCGGCGGTGTTATTTTCCATGAAGCATGCGGACATGGTCTTGAGGCTACATCTGTTGCAAAGGAAAACTCGGTTTTTGCGAACAGGATTGGCGAAAAAGTGGCATCAGATGTCGTTACATATATTGATGACGGCACGCTTGCAAATGAATGGGGCTCCATTACGATTGATGATGAAGGCGAACAAGCCCGTAAAAATGTTCTGATTGAAAATGGCGTTTTAAAAGGCTACCTGATTGATAAATTTAACGGACGCAGAATGGGCATGGAGTCCACAGGCTCAGGAAGAAGGCAGTCCTACCGTTTTGCGCCGACATCCAGGATGACCAATACGTATATCGCCAATGGCAAGTCCACTCCGGAAGAGATTATTTCGAAAACAGAACACGGAATTTATACGAAATATATGGGCGGGGGCCAGGTAAATACAACAACGGGCGATTATAATTTTGCTGTTATGGAAGCATACCTTGTAAAGAATGGAAAAATAAGCAAACCGCTGAAGGGAGCTACACTAATTGGAAATGGCCCTAAAACCCTCCAGCTTGTCGATATGGTCGGGAACAATTTGGGCCACGGTGCCGGAATGTGTGGATCCCAGAGCGGAAGCATCCCTGTAAATGTCGGACAGCCGATGATACGTGTAAGTGAAATGACCGTTGGCGGAAGAAAGGGGGATGAATAGGATGAATTTGCAGGAGTTTAAAGAGAAGCTTTTTCAGATGGGAGAGCAGCATGGTTTTACGGACATGGAGCTTTATTACGAAAGGGATGAAAAGTTTGCCTGTGAGCTTTATAAAGGTGAAATCGATTCATACGAAACTTCCGAAGTGTTCGGAACCTCCTTCCGAGGGATTTACGAAGGCAAAATGGGCTATGCTTTTACAGAAAAACTGGATGAGGAATCCCTTTCTTTTCTGATAGAAAATGCGAAGGAAAATTCCCAATTCATAGAAGATGAATTGCAGGAAGAGATTTTTGCCGGCAGTGAGAAGTATAAAGAAGGTAACTTCTATTCAACTAATCTTGCTGAAGTATCAATCCCCGAAAAAATAAATTTGCTTAAGGAAATTGAGAAGCATATTTATGCATATGATGAGCGTGTTGCAGGAACAGATTATTTTATGTTAAGCAGCGGTGAAACGGAAAGGGCCATAATGAACAGCAAAGGCCTGAGTTTACAGGAAAAGAAGAATCATATTGGTGTTTATATTTCGGTGATTGTAAAGAAAGGCGATCAGGTGAAAAATGGAGTGTTCTCCAAGTTTACGAGAGAATTTTCTAGCCTTAGGCCTGAGGCAATCGCAAAACATGCAGTGGAAGAAGCACTATCCCAGCTGGATGCCCAAAGTGCTGAAAGCAAAAACTATCCTGTCTTGTTGAGGAACGACGCTGCAAGTGCATTGCTGCAAACATTTATCCCTATTTTTTCAGCCGAAAATACTCAAAAAGGGCAATCAGCATTAAAAGAAAAAACAGGCGAAAGCATTGCTGTACCGTCATTGAATATTGTTGACGATCCATTTTTGGAAGAAGGCCTCCTTAGCTCCCGTTTTGATAGCGAGGGTGTAGCCACTGCCAAAAAAGAAATTGTTACGGGCGGCAAACTTGTATCACTGCTGCATAACCGCAAAACAGCCAAGAAGGAAGGCGTGGAATCGACAGGCAATGCCTCTAAAGCATCCTATAAAGGGGCACTAACGGTAGCTCCGACGAATCTTCATGTTGTTCCATCTGATAAGACCTATGATCAATTGGCATCCTCCATTTCAGAGGGGATCATCATTACGGAATTGTCCGGACTCCACTCCGGTGCGAATACAGTATCAGGCGACTTTTCTATTGCGGCAAATGGATATTATGTCAAAGACGGAAAAGTTCAAAACGCTGTCAACCAAATGACCATCGCCGGCAATTTTTATGAGCTGCTAAATAATATAGAGGCAATCGGATCTGATTTGGAATTCACGATGGGATATATGGCTACAGGCTATATTGGATCACCTTCTCTTTTAATAAAAGAGCTTGATGTCACGGTGGAATAAGAAGAGGAAGGCACATCACCATGGGGGGGTGTGCTTTATAAATTGTACGAGATGTTAGATAAATTTCGAAACAGGCTAGATAAATCATCAGATTTGCTAGATAAAATCAAAAACCTTGTTTAAAAAAGGAGGCTGCGAAAATGAAAACCCTCGAGACAAACCGTTTAACCCTTCGAGACCTTACACTTAAGGATGCAGAAAAAGTAGAAGAATATGCAAGCGATTATGACGTTGCGAAAACCACTTTGAATATTCCCCACCCATATCCAAAAGGCGGGGCGAAGGAATTTATTACAAGTATTCTTAAAGCTGAGAAAAACGGAAAGATTGCTATTTTTGCCATCACTCTAAAAGAGGATAATAGCCTGATAGGGCTTATCAATATTTCAGGGGCAAATACAAACAAGAGAGCTGAAGTCGGCTATTGGATCGGGAAGCCGTTTTGGGGCAAAGGATATGGAACAGAAGCCGCACAGGCAGTTATCAAATATGGTTTTGAAGTAATGGAACATAATCGCATCTATGCCCTGGCATTTATCGATAATCCTGGGTCATGGAGGATTATGGAGAAGGTCGGGATGAAGCATGAAGGAGTTCTGCGCCAGCATGCCATGAAAGATGAAAGACCTGTTGATTTGACCTGCTATGCGATAGTGAGGGAGGAGTACAAGGGTTAAGGCGGCATCATTTGAATCGGATTCATTAGTATGTTTCAATGGAAGCATAACTTTACCTATTGGAGGTTCTTGTGAGAATCATTGCTTCCCATCCTTTTATAGTAGTAAAACGGACGATCGACTGGAACCAGCAGCATTATCTTGAACAGGAACACCATCTTTATTTGTATGAGGATCGCATCATTTCGCCAACGGAAAAGTTTCTGCTTGATGAAGTATGGGATATGTCATTTAGGGCATCCAATTCTGATATTGGATTCCTCTATCTTCATACAAATAGAGGATTATTCTCCTTTCAAGTTAAATCGGAACCGAGCCAGTTTATTAATCTTTATAAAGAACTTAAGCAATAAAAAAGCCGGAATCGTCACTTGCAGACATTTCCGGCAGTTATTTAGCTTTGAACTAAAGAGACGATCTGGCTGCAGAGCTGCTCGTTTTTCTATGCCTGTTCAGTCAGACGGACAAGCATATGTGCAAGCTTATGCCTTTCTTCCTTATCTCCAACCTTCCATAATTCTTTCAGCAGCTGTTCTTCACGGTTTTTTGGCTCCACATTTTCTGCAAGGTAGGCAGCAACCTTTTCTGCTGTAACTGCAAGCTGCTCTTCATTTAGTCCTAGCTTTTTGCCGAGCTCGATTCTTTCGCTAAGGTAGCTCTTAAATTCATCAAAACTGCTTAGAATATCTTCAGCTCTTTCATCTGAGATTCGGTCCATTGCCTTTTTTACATTAGTAGTGTTCAATTCACCATCTTGTTTGATTACATGCTCTTGTTCATTCATGGTATTTATCCTCCTAATGAGTTTTCTTAATAGATAGCCGTTCTTGTAAAATTCTAAACTTCCATTTCCTAGAGGCACCACGGAACTTCTGCCATTAAAAAAGATGCAAACCAATTGGTCTGCACCTTTTTTAAGTCCGATAACGGACAGCTTAAGGAATTACGATTTGCATATCGAACCAATTTTAAATATATCGGCCTTCCCCAATCAATAGGGTGCAATAATAATCCATAAGCTTGAACCCAGCTTTCATTAAAAAGAATTAACATTCCTTTTTTCTATTCAGTTTAATATAAGATGGATAAAATGAGAGAGAAGGGAGTGAACGTTTTGTATACGAAAAAAGAAATCCGCGAGTACATATGGAATTATCTTGAGGAAAATAAACTTGGCCGTTTTCCTTTTCCGCTAAAAAATAGAATCCCCAATTTTAAAGGTGCTGAAAAAGCGGCAGCGTTCGTTTTTAATATGCCCGAGTATAAAGAAGCAAAGGTTATAAAAGTGAATCCTGATTCTCCGCAGCTGCCAATCCGAACACAAATCATAAAGGATGGGAAGACCTTGCTGGTGCCGACGCCAAGGCTGAAAGCAGGCTTTATTATGGTGAAGCCCGAATGGGTGCCTGCTGGTGAAGAACGGAAAGCAGCAAGCCTTAAGCATATCCATTCATACGGAAAGGAAATCCCTCTAACAGACCTTCCTGTTATTGATTTATTTTTTGCAGGATCAGTAGGCCTTCATCGAGATGGAAGGCGAGTAGGAAAAGGCGAAGGGTATGCGGACAGGGAGTATGCGATTATCAGGGAACTTGGAAACCCGAAAGTTCCGGTAATTGGAACGGTCCATAGCGCCCAGGTTGTTGAAGCAGATATCCCTAAGGATCCTTATGACCTGACTGTTGACTGGATTGCAACCGAAAAAGAACTCATCAAAACGAACACTCCTTATCCAAAGCCGGATGGCATCCAATGGGAGCTTGTAACCGAAGAAGAAATGGAGGAAATGCCGGTTTTGCGTGAAATATGGGAGATGACAAAAGGGAAGGGAAACTAAACAAGGCAGCCCGAAAACGAGGCTGCCTTGTTTAGTTTCATTAATCTCTGCTCCCTAATATTCCAAAAATACGCAGGATATTAATAAATAGGTTAATAAAATCAAGATAAAGGTTAAGAGCCATCAAAGGCACTTCTTCGGCTGTAACACCATAATGCTTCATGCGGTTGAAATCAAATAGGACATATCCGCTGAAAACAAGCACTCCGATGAAGGAGAATGCCAGCATTCCCGTAGAGCTTAGCGGCCAGAAGATATTAAAAATCGAGATAGCAATAAGTGCAAGCAATGCAGCCATAAGCATGCCGCCCAGGAATGATAGGTCGCGCTTTGTTGTTGTAGCGTATACTGCCAGACCTGTAAAAACCACTGTTGTTGTCGCAAGAGCAAGCAGGACTGGGTTCGGTCCAATGGCTGCAAGATAATGGGCCACAATCGGGTAGGTTGTCACCCCTGAAATAAACGTAAATACATAAAGGAATGTGTAGCCGATTGCCTTCTTGCGGCGAAGAAGAAAAGCAAAAAGCAGCATCCCGACTTCAAGGATGACTAACGGCAGAAACATTGCAGGAGGAACAAAAACGCCTGCCATCGTCCCGATAAAAGCAATTCCCAACGATAATGCAAACGCCCTTAAAACGGATGGCAAGTAACCATTGCTGTTAGCAGTATGCTGTACATACATGTTTACATTTCTCCTCTATCCTATTATTTATATGTGTATACGGATGATCTGTCTAAGAGTTTCAAAATTTCTATTTGTTTTTTAATAAATCCCTGATTTCTGTTAAAAGCTCAGTATTTTTATCCACCACTGGCGCCGGTTTGGCCTCTTCTTTCTTTTTAAAACGGTTGTTTATGATTCTGACGAAGATGAAGATAGAGAAAGCCACGATAAGGAAATCTACCACATTCTGAATGAATAAACCATATTTAACCTCGGCACTTCCTACTTTCACCATCAAATTTGTGAAGCTTACTCCACCCATCAGCAGTCCGACTAGCGGCATAATAATGTCATCTACA
This sequence comes from Bacillus sp. J33, assembly GCF_000518885.1. Lineage (GTDB taxonomy): Bacteria > Bacillota > Bacilli > Bacillales > Cytobacillaceae > Cytobacillus. Next base: position 9,979 of record NZ_JAEL01000081.1, read on the forward strand.
AGGGAGGAAACGATTTTTCCGAAGGCAGCTCCGATGACAACCCCGACTGCCAAATCCAAAACATTTCCCTTCAAAGCAAACTTTTTAAATTCATTCCACATATTCATTTTCCTTTCTCAGCAAATTAAAGATATTATACTATGAAGGGTAAGAGGAAACCAGCTGCTTTAAGACCTTATTTATAATATAAAATGCAAAGAAGCCGAAATTTCCAAACCATCCAATATCCCTGCCTTTCCTAAAATATCCGTTGACAGAAACAAGCTTTTTCTCTATAGTAACTATGACAATTGCATTTAGAATATTCCCGTGTGAACGGGAGAGGTTCATAGCTTCACCCTCTATAAAAAACTATGGCTTTGATTATACAAAATCAACCATATCCAAAAGAGGATATGGTTTTTGTTTTTTAAGCTGTGTTTTGGACCTCTCTTTTTATCCGCGGGATCATATAAAGGGAGGCTTTTTTTATGTCAGGAAGAAAAGATGAGGAATTGACAGATATCACATTATTAGGAAATCAGGGTACAAAGTATCTTTTTGAATACTCGCCTGAGATTTTGGAGGCTTTTGATAACAAGCATCCAAACCGTGATTATTTTGTAAAGTTTAATTGCCCTGAGTTTACGAGTCTTTGCCCGAAAACGGGACAGCCGGATTTTGCTACCATTTATATCAGCTATATTCCAGATCAAAAGATGGTAGAGAGCAAATCTTTAAAGCTATATCTTTTCAGCTTCAGAAACCATGGCGATTTTCATGAGGATTGCATGAATATCATTATGAATGACTTAATTGAATTGATGGATCCGCGCTATATTGAGGTTTGGGGAAAATTTACTCCTAGAGGCGGAATTTCCATTGATCCTTATTGCAACTATGGGAAGCCGGGAACGAAGTATGAAAAAATGGCGGATTACCGTTTAATGAACCATGATCTTTATCCGGAAACGATTGACAACCGTTAATGTGAGAGGAGAATATCTTTGCTTTTATATTTAAATGCAGCCTTTGCAGGGCTGTTAATATTATCAAACATCCTTGCTGTTAAATTGTTCAGCCTCGGCAGCTGGGCGATCCTGCCTGCTGCAGTCATCGTATACGTGTTTACGTATCCGATCACAGATATTATCGGGGAGGTTTACGGCAAAGAAGCGGCGCGCAAAACGGTTTTTGCAGGTTTCGTGACACAGGTGCTTGCGGCTATCTTTATTTTTGCGGCTATCCACCTTCCATCTGCTCCATTCTTCGGGGCACAAGCTGAATTTGAAACGATCTTGAACGGAAGCTTCCGGGTAACCATCGCAAGTCTTATATCCTATCTGGTCAGCCAAAACCTTGATGTGTTTGTTTTTCACAAGCTGAAAGAAAAACACGGTAGCAAAAAGCTTTGGATCCGCAACAATCTATCAACGGCTTCCAGCCAGCTGATTGACACAAGCGTGTTTATTTTAATTGCCTTTTACGGCACCATGCCGCTCGGTGCATTAATAGGGATGATTGCCACTCAATATATCTTTAAGTTTATTGTTGCTGTGGCTGATACACCTTTCGTTTATTTATTTGTTAGAATGGCGAAAAAGGAACGGGCTAATACAGAAGCAAATGCAGCGCTATAAGCTTGCCTAATGAACATTTTTAAAATAATATCAAAAAAGCAGAGAGATCTGCTTTTTTTTTGTTGCAGAAAAAGGGCATAAATGGGATTATGTTTAAGGAATATTCTGTATTTAATTCCAAGTATATTTTCAGGATCCATACATATTAAAAGCAGGCTCTAAAGGGGGATAAGATGAAGAGAGACAGACAGAAAGATCATCGATTTAAAATAGCAGAAAAAGAAGCATGGATTGGAATTGGACTCGTTCTGTTTAATTTTATATGGTGGTACGGTTTTGCTTATGGAATAGGCTCTGGCCCGGCGGAGGAATATAAATACATCGCTGGATTGCCGGCATGGTTTTTCTATAGCTGTGTGGCCGGTTTTCTGATTATGGTTGTACTGGTCGCAGTTGCTGTAAAATTCTTTTTTAAAGAAGTACCTTTTGAAGATAAGACGGAAGGGGAAAATGCGGAATGAATTGGGATGTTGTAACCCCTCTCCTGATCTTTTTGGCCGTCATTTTTGCTATTGGATTTTGGTCCAGCAGGCATATCCAATCAGGCAACTCATTTCTGCAGGATTACTTCCTGGGCGGAAGGCAGCTGGGCGGCTTTATACTGGCCATGACCATGATTGCGACATACGGAAGCGCCAGCAGCTTTATCGGCGGGCCTGGCGTTGCCTATACGCAGGGCCTTGGCTGGGTTTTGCTGGCGATGTCCCAGGTGGTCACAGGTTACTTTGTTCTCATGGTTCTGGGGAAAAAGTTTGCCATCACAGCACGGACATATAATGCCGTCACGCTTATAGATTTCCTGAAAGAAAGATATAACAGCAAATGGGTAGTCTGGCTTTCAGCTCTCAGCATCATCATTTTTCTTTTTTCGGCGATGGCTGCCCAATGGGTTGGCGGTGCAAGATTAATTGAGTCATTGACAGGGCTAAGCTATATATCTGCTCTGTTCATTTTTGCCGTATCCGTTTTGGTTTATGTCGTGATTGGAGGGTTCCGTGCCGTAGCAGTTACTGATGCTGTCCAGGGAGCGATTATGTTTATAGGAACTCTTGTCCTGCTAATTGCTGTCATTGTGGCTGGAGGGGGAATTTCCAATATCATCAGTGACCTCTCCGCAGAGAATCCGAACCTTATTACTCCCTTTGGATTTGATGGGGGACTGACGCCATTATATGTTTCGTCCTTCTGGATCCTGGTTGGAGTCGGAGTGGTCGGACTCCCTCAAGTTGCGGTAAGAGCTATGTCCTATAAAAATGCCAAAGCCATGCACCGTGCGATTATAATCGGAACAGTGGTTGTTGGCTCCATCATGCTGGGCATGCATCTCATCGGGGTATTTGCCCGTCCGGTTCTCCCGGGAATTGAAGTCGGGGATAAAGTAATGCCGATGATTGCGATGGAAGTCCTGCCTCCGTGGCTTGCCGGAATTGTTTTGGCAGCTCCGATGGCAGCCATCATGTCTACGGTCGATTCCTTGCTGCTTCTTGTCAGTTCAGCCATTGTAAAGGATGTATATATAAATTATATTAAGCCTGATGCAAATGAAAGCACCATTAGGAAGATGAGCTTCGGCGTCACTGCACTGCTGGGTATACTGGTATTCCTAATAGCACTTAGTCCGCCTGATCTGCTTATCTGGCTGAACCTATTCTCTTTCGGAGGACTTGAAGCTGCCTTCATTTGGCCTGTTGTACTAGGCCTGTATTGGGGGAGAGGAAATAAATTTGGGGCAGTGGCCTCAATGATTGCGGGGACAGGCTCCTATATTTTATTTCATACCTTTTATCCAAACGCGTTTGGCATGAATACAGTCGTTTTGCCTATAGTCTTATCACTTTTGGCTTATGTAGCTGTAAGCCTTTCTGCAGAAAAAACACCATCAGCAGCTGCTGAATATTAAAAGGGCAGGCTTCGCGAGAGCGGAGCCTGTTTTTTTGAGTCAGCAACGGGAAATGTCCTTCAATCAATTTATGAAGGGCAAACCCAGGTTCCGTATGGGTAAAAATGGTCTTTATTCAGGTGATGAAGGCCAAAATTAGGTTTAACCTGGGTAAAAATGTCCTTCATCCAGGTAATGAAGACCAAAACTTGAGTCAGCATCGAAAAAATGTCCTTCATTTATGTTATGAACCTCAAAATCTGCTGATATCTCTGGGCGCAGCCTACTTCAATCAAACGTTTGATTGAAGTAGGAGAATCGTCTTAAACCGAGGATATGAAAGCATATGCTTGTTTTTATAAAAAAATGAGCATATTGGTAGATTTGTAGAAACTATCCCTATTTGTTACACTTATTAAGTTAAAGGTAAAGTTATTGTAACATTTGACTTTAAATGGAAATGTTTTTACAACATTAGGGAGATTAAAATGAAAAATTTTATATATATGATAACCATTACAATGCTGTCATCCGTACTGGCAGGCTGTTCTAGCGAAACTAATGCATCATTAAATACAGAGGAAATGACATTAAAAAAAGAAGATAAAAAAGCTGAAACAGAAAAACAGTTTTCCGCAGTGAAGACAGAAGGAAAAGAGAAAAAGGATTCTGCTTGGCTTAAGAATCGTGCTTTATACCAGTTTGAAGTGGCGGATGGGAAACTTAAATATACCGTTTTTCTTTATGCTGAGGACCAAAGAAATACAATCCTGGAGGAAGAAAGCCAGAAAGGGGAGAAGGGAGATTCATATTATACAGGGCATTACTCCGTGTATTTGGCAGAAAAGGCTGGAAAGATAGCCTATAAACAGGATGTCTTTAATGAAGATGAAGAAATGTCTTTTAATTCTTCAAAGGAACAAGCATATACATTAAAAATGAGGAACAAAACACTTCTTTCAGTTTTTCAGCCAGCAGGGGGAAATGCGGATAAAGTCCGTCTGCTGGCCATTAAAGATGGCGAATTAATCAAAGTTAAAATCGAAGAGGAACTTCTCACAACTTCTAAGGCAAAAATGAAGCCTATTAACCAGAAGTTTATTCAAACGGCCCTGAACAAACAAGAAACCTGGGTTTTTTCAACATGGCTTTATGATGAAGAAAATTATTCCCTTACACTTCAGGATCGGGAAGAGTTGGAAGAGGCAAGCTGGATTGACCAATGGATTGAAGATGAAGCCTTTTATTATCCATTTAAGAATTTGGAGCTTAGCAGCGATATTATAGAAAAGGCAAAACAAGGGATACCTTTTGGAAGCCCGTATCCGATTGGTACCAATATTTCTGAAATAAAAAAATCTGAGCCGGATTTTATAAAAGAGGGTTTTGAAGGGAACAGCCCTTATGTCATGTATCCGAATATCACGTATTTTTTTGACCCCGAAACTGGCAATGTTACGGGTATTATAATCCCTGGACAGCGAGTGCGGACGACAATCGGTGAGATTAAGACCTTGTTTGGAAGCCCTGCGGCAGTCAGGGATGATCTGATTTCAGGCGGTTCGATTTCACTTTATAATGCTGATAAGTACTCTATAGAAGTTTATTCTGATGAAAAGGGAAAGGTAAGCAAACTATACCTAACCAAAATAAAGAATCATGCGGAATAGCTCCGCATGATTCTTGTTGATTAATCGTCCTTAAAAAGCCCAATCGCCTTTGCGGAATACTGGCTCAGCTTTGCCGTCTTCGGTGATGCCGTCGATGTCCATTTCAGCAGAGCCGATCATAAAGTCTACATGTGTTAAGCTTTCGTTCAATCCATTTTCTGCAAGCTCTTCGCTGGACATTTTCTTGCCGCCTTCGATACAGAATGCATAAGCACTGCCGATTGCCAAATGGTTGGATGCATTTTCATCAAATAAAGTGTTATAGAAAAGCAGATTTGACTGGGAAATTGGCGAGTTGTATGGAACCAGTGCTACTTCCCCAAGATAGTGGGAGCCTTCATCCGTTTCAACAAGCTGCTTAAGAATTTCTTCGCCTTCTTCCGCTTTTACATTTACAATCCGCCCGTTTTCAAAAGTCAGGCTGAATTTGTCGATGATGTTTCCGCCGTAGCTTAATGGCTTTGTGCTTGAAACAATACCATTAACACCAGTTTTGTAAGGGACTGTGAAAACTTCCTCAGTCGGCATGTTAGCCATGAATTCTGTACCTTGTTCGTTAACGCTTCCTGCTCCGACCCATAAGTGTCCATTGGGAAGTTCAATTGTCAGGTCTGTTCCAGGCGCTTTATAGTGGAGCTTCCTATAACGCTTGCTGTTTAGATAATCCACTTTTTCATGAAGTGTTTCATCATGCTTTTTCCAGGCCTCTACAGGGTTATCCAAATCTGCCCGAGTTGCTTTGAAGATGGCGTCCCAAAGCATTTGAATTCTGGACTCAGCAGGAGCATCAGGGAATACCATATTTGCCCACGCCTGGGATGGAGCTGCAATTACTGTCCAGCTAACTTTATCGGACTGAATAAACTTGCGGTATTTCGCAAGTGCCTGTCCGGCAGCTTTTTGGAAGTTGGCAATGCGTTCTGATTTCACGCCTTTCAGCAGGTCAGGGCTTGCTGAAACAATTGACATAAATGCAGCACCCTTTTCAGCCAAGTCTTCTACTTCTTTTGCACGCCATTCCGGATATTCTGTAAAAGCCTCATCCGGGGCAAGATCATACTTTGTGCGTGTAACTGCATCATCGCTCCAATTCACTACAACATTGAATGCACCAGCTTCATATGCCTTTTTTACAATAACTCGAACAAGCTCTGCCGCATCAAGTGTTGTGTTAATGACAAGTGTCTGCCCCTTTTGCACATTCACGCCAACCTTAACAGCAAGCTCGGCGTATTTTTCTAAATTGCTTTGAAAGTTGCTCATATGTATTCTCCTTTGTCAGAATCTTCATTATCAATTGTAGCTTTTCTATCTGGAAAAAGAAACATATTGAACTTAAAATCATTCCGGAGACCTTGCTGGATCCACCTTCAGTCGGAGCTGTCAGCCGAATGGTGCAACTGTTCATGTTGGAAATAAGAATGCTATAAGCGGAACAGAGAAGGTTAAATGGGAGATCGGTGAAATTTGAGGAAAAAGATCCCGATTGAAACAAACTGAAAGAAGAAAACCTCGTGTTTAGTAAAATAAGCTACGGCTACTAACATAAAAAACGGCTTTGCAGCACATGCTCCAAAGCCAGTTTCCTGTAAAACTAATAAACAAAAAACATGAGGATGGTTGTAATAAATCCAACCCAAATGCCTAACAAAATGCAATAGCCCATAATATGGCGAATATGAAGACCCACTACACTTAAGATTGGCAATGCCCAGAAAGGCTGGATCAAGTTCGTCCAGGCATCTCCCCAGCCAACAGCCATAGCGGTAACAGCGGGATCAACTCCCAGATGCAGACCGGCAGGCACTTGAAGGGGCCCCTGCAAAGCCCATTGTCCCCCGCCTGACGGAGCGAGAATATTAACAAGACCTGCTGACCAATATGTGAAAATATCAAAAGTCTCTTTGGTAGCTACCGATGTCATTCCATTAATAATGGATTCCCCAAGCCCTGAGCTTCCAAGCACAGCGATAATGCCGGCATAAAAAGGAAACTGAAGAATAATAGGCGAGATGGCTGAAGCAGCCTCTTTAAAAGCCTTTGCATATTGGATTAAGGACTTATGAAGAATCAGTCCAAGGGAGAGAAAAGCAATATTAATAATATTTAGATCAAGGTCACGCCCATTCACAAATTCAAAAATAAGATAGACAATCCCGATTAATCCTGTTGCTATTCCGAGTAAAGGGGTGCTTTCCAGCTTTTCTGCAGGTGTGTCGTCCCGGTTTTCCCCTGGATCAGAAGTCTTTTGCATTATAGCGGGAGGAGTATAAGAAATAATTCCTTTTTTAGGGGCCAGCAATACAATGAATATTGGAATGGTTATTAAAAGAGCTACTAATATTGTAATGGTGTGCGGGTGGAATATCGTTTCTGAAGTAGGGATCACGCCAGCGGCTTTCTCAAGAAAATGTCCTTCAGTTGCTACAGTAAGCCCAATAGAGCTGGATAAACCAGCTGTGTATAAAACAGTAGGCGCATATGCGGCAGCTACTAAAAGAGGGAAGTGAGCATTCTGATTTCTTTTGCCGACTTCACGGGCAATAATGGCTCCGACTACAACAGCAAGCCCCCAGTTAATATAGTAAGCGGCAGAAGAAACAAGGAAAGTAAGTACGTAAGCCTGGTTTGCAGTCTGTGCTTTAGAAGCCAAAGTTTCCAGGATCCGCTGGACTGCCGGGACAGAAGCAAGTGCCATTCCTGTCATAAGCAGCAGCACCATTTGCATCGTAAAAGCAAGATACACCCAGAACCCGTCACCGAATGATTTGAACAGCTCCGCTGGTTCAGATGGTTTCATGAAAAATCCAACGATAAAGACAAAAAGTGTTATTAATACTGCAATGACAAAGGCATCCGGGAGATATTTCTCTACAAGCTTTGAAAAACGGTCTGCGATTCTGGTTAACATCGTCGCACTCTCCTTTCCGTGTTAGTACATGCTATGGAGAGGACGAGCTGTATATTCTAAGAAAAAATGAGGCGACTGGGCTTATCAGGGGTTCGTATTAAGATAGGAAACAAAACGGAATGCTATTATGAGTAAAAAACCCCCAGCATCAGCCGGGGGCACATATTAATCCTTATCTTCCATTGCTGCTTTCAGCAAATCACCCAGGCTTGTTCCAAAAGAGTCATCCTTTTGGGTATATTTCTGGACCAATTTTCGCTCTTCACGTTTGTTGATGGCTTTTTTCTTGTCCTGTGCTTTTTCAACAACGTTGCAAGGACGGCATTGGAAATAAGCGCCAGCCTTCCCCTGGTGGATTTCCATTTTCTTTCGGCACTGCGGGCAGCGGCGGTTAGAAAACTTTGGATCCTTTCGTTTGCGGTAATTGCACTCCAGGTTGGAGCAGACAAGTATCTTCCCGTCCTTAGTGTTCCTTTCTTTCAGGAAGGAATCACATTCTGGGCATTTGGAGCCAGTGAGGTTATGGACCCGGTATGATTTGTCGCTTTTTTTGATTTCGGAAACCAGTGTCCTGGTCTGTTTGCGGATGTTTTGCAGAAATTCTTTTGGATCCGATTTTCCGCGGGCGATCTTTTCCAAATCCTGTTCCCATTTGGCTGTCAGCTCAGGTGATTTCAAATCATCATTCACAAGATCCATAAGCTGCTTGCCCTTCTTAGTTGGGTACAAACGGCCATTTTGTCGTTCAACTGCTTCTGTCTCAAGAAGGCGTTCAATAATTTCTGCTCTTGTGGCTGGTGTTCCAAGGCTATATTTTTCCATTTGAGTCAATATGTCGGCTTCAGAATAACGCAGCGGCGGTTCAGTAAGCTTCGCAGCAGCCTCAGCAGATTGAACGGTGAAGGATTGGCCTTTTGAAAGATTTTTCAAGCTTTGCTTTCCTGTATCCTCATCCGTATTCTTTTCAACCTTGCGATACCCCAAATCAATAACAGCCATTTCCTTGGCGGTAAAGGTTTCCCCGTTTACCTCAATGATTGCATGGATGCTTTCATACTTGTAGGGGCTATGGAATAGCGCCAGGAATCTGCGCAGAATCAATTCATAAAGCTTGCGCTCATCTGTGGATAGATCTCCGAGATGGACACGTTCTTCCGTTGGGATAATGGCATGGTGGTCAGTAACTTTTTCATTGTTAAAGACACGCTTGGCCATTACTTTCCCCTTGTTGGCAAGGATCGGGCGGATTTCCTCTTTATAAGATGCCGCAATGCCATGAAGGCGATCCATCATGGTTGCTTCCATATCCTTTGTCAAATAGCGTGAATCTGTTCTTGGATAGGTGACAAGCTTGTGCTGCTCATAAAGCTTCTGCAGCACATTCGACGTTTTTTTCGCTGAAAAACCAAATCGTTTATTTGCATCCCGCTGCAGTTCAGTCAAGTCGTAAGGGAGCGGCTGCGGATCGATTTTTTCTTTCCGGTTAATGGACTTGATAACAGACTTTTGCCCATTTACTTTAGAGAGAATGTTATCGGCTGTTTCTTTTGAGAAAATACGCTTTTCCCCGTTCTTTTCCCAGTCAGCCTGAAGAGGCCCTACCTGGGCACGAATGATCCAGTACTCTTTTGGAACAAATTTCTGGATCAATTTTTCCCTTTCCATTATGAGTGCCAGAGTCGGCGTCTGCACTCTGCCGGCGGAAAGAGGGTCCTTATATTTGGTTGTCAGCGCTCTCGTTACATTCAAGCCGATGAGCCAATCAGCTTCTGCCCTGCAGACAGCTGATTCATATAGGTCATCAAATTGTTTGCCGGGTTTCAGATTTTTAAATCCATCACGGATGGCCCGGTCAGTAACAGAAGAAATCCATAAGCGCCTGATTGGTTTTCGCCAGCGGATTTTCTCCAGGATCCATCGCGCCACCAGCTCCCCTTCACGGCCAGCATCAGTGGCAATGATGACTTCTTTAATATCTTTTCGTTTTGCCAGATTTTCGATTGCTCTATACTGGTGGCTTGTCTGTTTCATTACCTTTAGACCCATTTGGTCAGGGATAATTGGCAGGTCCTCCAGCTTCCAAGTTTTGTATTTGCTGTCATAATGCTCGGGCATTTTTAATTCAATTAAATGTCCGAGAGCCCAGGTTACGACATATTTATCCCCTTCGATATAGCTCTTATGTGATTGCCTGCAGCCCAATACCCTTGCAATTTCGCGTGCAACGCTGGGCTTTTCTGCAAGAACAAGTGATTTCATAGTAACTCCTTTCGATTACGGCAAGACCGTAATCTTTTTCTATCCTTACCCAGTATAGCGGAAAAGCACAAAAATTTGTAATGGAGGGGGTTATATTATATGAACAGTCTGCAGATTAGAAAAAAAAGGAATCATAGGGGATTGCTAAAAATGTAATGAGGGTTCATTTTAGCATGCGATTGCCAGTATCTTTACAAATGCCAAGACAAAGTGAAAGTTGAAGCTCCCCGGAATCCGGTACATTAAAATAAGCTTTGAAAAGGCAAGGTGGGAAAACGAAGAATAATGTTTCGAATGAAAGTGAAGAGCCGGATTTTTTATGGGAAAATGCTTTAATGTATTACCATTCTAATAGTCTAACTTGTTAAAAACTGGCAAAAAAAAATTGACAATGACCAATAGGACACATAAAATTAATTATATTCAGAAAATATATAGATATTGGACTGATAAAGATGAACCATCAAAAAAATCACACGGCGAATAATCATTTAAAAAAGGCTGTATTTCAAACCTGTGTTTGAGATACAGCCTTTTCTTTATCTCGCTAATGTACCGAGGAGGATATGAAATGGAAAATCTAACAGGATCTATGGTGACTTTAACGCATGGGAGGGAAAGTAAAGTGGTTACTTTAAATGGGAATACTCTCACTTTGGCAGAAGTTAAAAGAGTGTTATTTGCAGGTGAAAAAGTAATGGCCTCAGAAGAGAGTATGGAGAGTGTAAAGAGCAGCCATTCAGCAGTCAAAAGAATCGTTAGTGAAGAAAAAGTCGTTTACGGCATTAACACAGGCTTTGGGAAATTTAGTGATGTACTGATTGACCAGAGGGATGTTCAGGATCTCCAGCTTAATCTGATCCGCTCGCATGCTTGCGGTGTCGGCGATCCATTTCCTGAGCCGGTATCCAGAGCGATGCTGCTTTTAAGGGCCAATGCCTTATTAAAAGGATTTTCAGGCGTACGTCCGGCTGTTATTGACACTCTGCTTGAGCTTGTTAATAAACATATCCACCCAGTCATTCCACAGCAGGGGTCACTTGGTGCGAGCGGTGATTTGGCGCCGCTTTCCCATCTTGCGCTTGTCTTAGTTGGTGAAGGAGAGGTATTTTACAAGGGAGAAAGGAAACCTGCTTTAGAGGTGTTTGATAAGGAAGGGATTGCACCTTTAACCTTGCAGGCAAAGGAAGGCTTAGCGCTCATTAACGGCACCCAGGCCATGACTGCTATGGGGGTGGTGGCTTATCTTGAAGCAGAGAAAGCCGCATATCAAAGTGAATTGATTGCAGCTGTAACAATGGAGGGACTAAACGGAATTATCGATGCCTTTGATGAACATGTCCATCAGGCAAGAGGCTACAAACAGCAAGTGGATACAGCGAGGAGAATGCGGGAGTATCTGTCAGGCAGCAGCCTGATTACCAGGCAGGGAGAAATAAGGGTCCAGGATGCCTATTCCATCCGCTGCATTCCTCAGGTTCATGGTGCTTCCTGGCAGGCTCTTGATTATGTAAAAGAGAAGCTTGAAATTGAAATGAATGCAGCAACTGACAATCCGCTTATCTTTGATAATGGAGAAAGTGTCATTTCAGGCGGGAATTTCCATGGCCAGCCTATTGCGCTTGCAATGGACTTCATGAAAATTGCAGCGGCCGAATTAGCCAATATTTCAGAGCGCAGAATAGAAAGGCTTGTCAATCCGCAGCTCAGCGATTTGCCGCCATTTTTAAGCCCTGAACCAGGCTTGCAATCAGGAGCTATGATTTTGCAGTATGTGGCGGCTTCCCTTGTTTCGGAAAATAAGACATTAGCACATCCGGCGAGTGTGGATTCGATTCCTTCTTCTGGTAATCAGGAAGACCATGTCAGCATGGGAACGATTGGCTCAAGACACGCCTATCAGATCATTCAGAATGTAAATAAAGTCCTGGCGATTGAACTTATTTGTGCGCTGCAGGCAGCGGAGCATCGCGGGCCTGAAAAGATGGCTGACAAAACAAAAAGATTTTTTGAAGAAGCCAGAAAAGTTGTACCTGCCATCACAAAAGACCGCATATTTTCCAAGGACATTGAAGCTTGTGCATCCTGGCTGAAAGATATTGATATTGAAGCAATATAATGAGATAGGGTCTGAAATGATTCAGACCCTAACCTTTATTCTTTGGCACGATCCTCTAGTTCTTTAGCTTCATCCTCTTCAAAGCGGTTTTTAAATGCTTCCTGTGTAACAATTAATTCTTCATCTTCCTGTGCTTCTGTTGTATGCCGTTCTACCATCGTATGTTCAGGAAAGTTGCCTGGATGATGCTTTCTTTTATGATTGAAATGTTCGCCCCGTGACATGGAAATTCTCCTTTCATCATTAAAATAAGGATCTTTCACTATTTTTCCCCTTAGATTAAGGACTATGTATATGTCAGCTTATTTTCATTCCTCACGTTCATATTTGTCTATATGTGCATAAGTATATAAGGCAGAGTTGGAAGGAGAAGGAGGGAAATGAGATTGAATGGGCCAGATGAAAATTTTTGTGCGGGCCGTGGAGATCGTGCACCAGTTTTTACTGCAGATGCCATTATTGGCAGCCAAATAACAAAAGTCAATTTGGAGAATTATAAGGGGAAATGGGTTTTGCTGTTTTTTTACCCAAGCGATTTTACCTTCGTCTGACCGACAGAATTGGCGGCGGTCGCTGCTATTAATCCATATTTAAAAGCACTTAATTGTGAAGTGATGGCCATTAGTACGGACAGTGTTTATTCGCATAAAGTATTTAAGGAAACATCTCCTTCTTTAAAAAATGTAAATTTTCCGATGGTCAGTGACAGAACCCATGCCATTAGCAAAGCGTACAGGGTTCTCGATGAAAAATCGGGTGCTGCTGTACGGGCCTCCGTTTTTATTGACCCAAATGGAATCATCTCTGGAAAATTAATTTATCCCGGAGAAGTCGGCCGGAACCTTCATGAACATGTCAGAATCATGCAGGGAATCCAATATGCACAGCAGACCGGGAAGGGAGTGCCTGCTAATTGGCAGCCGGGCCAGCAGGGGATCACACGGGATGCAAATTTAATAGGAAAAATTTAAAAGCTGGGAATGAAAGCTTCTTATTTTTTCATTAAACTTGGCACTTTTCGTAAAGGTATTTGCTTATAAATTAAAACAACAACCTATGAAAAAAGAGCCTTAAACTTTAATAAGAGCTGCTGAAAATATATAATAAAAAGTAACAAATTATGTAAAGGGGGAACTAAAGGAATGGATTTCTTTACCATTATGTCTGAAGATCGGATTAAAAAGGCATACGAGGATGGAGAATTCGAAAACTTGCCTGGTTACGGCAAACCTCTTCCTTTTGATGATTTAGCTTCAGTGCCGGAAAATCTGAGGATGGCATATCGTATTTTGAAAAATGCAGGATATACCGAAGAAGAAAGTCAAATAAAACAAGAAATGCTCACAATCGAAGACTTAATCAAAAAGTGTGAGAATAGTGAAGAAAAGAAAGAATTGCAGCAAAAACTGAATGAAAAAATGCTTCGATTTAATAGCATGATGTCGAAAAGAAGGCAAAATACCAATTCATCCATTTTTAAAAACTATGAAGAAAAAATAACAATAAATTATTTTAGTTTCTGGCCAAGTTCCCCATGTTGAATAGTTTAAATGTCCCCTGAATAAAGAAAATACCAATCTCGTATTCCAAAAAGTATAGCTTAGAAAAACTTCTCTCCAATAAAAGGAAAGAAGTTTTTTAATTTTTTTTATGCAGACATGCACAATTTCAGCCGCAATGGGCAATTGTCTATGCGGGAAGCCTCTCATGAACATATTCTATAGTATCAAGAAGAAAGGAGGTACTAAAATGTCAAAAGATTGGAGAAGACGATTGGAGATTAATGCGGATGAAGTCGTAATTCGTGCAGATAGAGTGATTGTCAGAGATGATGATGATAGACGCAGAAAAAATCACTTTGATGACGATGTGGCAGGAATAGAAGATAGACGCNGAAAACGCCGCCGTGATGATGATGTAGCAGGAATAGAAGACCGCCGCAGAAAAAATCGCTTTGATGACGATGTAGCAGGAATAGAAGATAGACGCAGAAAANNNCGCNNTGATGACGATGTNGCAGGAATAGAAGATAGNCGCAGAAAANANCGCTTTGATGACGATGTGGCAGGAATAGAAGATAGACGCAGAAAACACCGCTTTGATGACGATGTAGCGGGAGTGGAAGACCGCCGCAGAAAACACCGCCGTGATGATGATGTAGCTGGTGCTGGAGACTTATGGTGTAACAGGGATTTAGCCGGATCCGGAAATGGCTGCAGACGCAGACGAGGCGGAGCAGAGGATGACCGCAGAAGACACAGAGATTTTTGCGGCTGCCGCTGGATATAATTTTTGGGTAAATTTGGACAGGGGTTAGTTCCTGTCCTTATTTTTTTGGTGCCGTGCAAGAAAAAATTCCTAAAGAACTGTCAAAAGTATCCGAAATTAATAATAGAAAGAACGCATAGTAGACTACATAGATAGGTGTGGCATGGATGGATAAAACAACGATAGTGGGAATAATCCTAGGAATTATTGCAGTCGGAGTAGGAATGGTATATAAAGGGGTAAGCCCTGCTGTGCTCCTCAACCCGGCAGCGATCCTGATTATTATATTGGGAACGGCAGCTGCTGTTTCCATCGCTTTTCCGACTAGTGAAATAAAAAGAGTGCCAAAGTTATTCAGGGTCTTATTTAAGGAAGAGAAACATATGGACCCTGCGGAAATGATTAAAATGTTTTCCGATTGGGCACAGATGGCAAGAAAAGAAGGACTGCTTGCACTTGAAGTCAAAACCAATGAGATTGAGGATGCCTTTTTAAAAAACGGGTTGTCCCTGGCTGTTGATGGCCAGACGGCTGATTACATACGAGATGTTTTAAGTGAAGAAATTGAGGCCATGGAAGAAAGGCATCAATCCGGAGCCTTGATTTTTTCACAGGCTGGCACCTATGCCCCATCGCTGGGTGTACTGGGCGCAGTTATTGGACTGATTGCAGCATTGGGAAATATGAATGATACAGCCAGCCTGGGGCATGCCATCAGTGCGGCTTTCGTAGCGACTTTGCTCGGGATTTTTACGGGATATGTACTATGGCATCCATTTGCCAATAAGCTTAAAAGAAAATCAAAGCAGGAAGCAAAACTGAAAAGCATGATGATTGAAGGGATCCTTTCTATTTTAGAAGGGGAAGCGCCAAGAGTGATTGAGCAAAAACTGGCTTCTTATCTTCCAGCGGGTGAACGGAGAAGATTTCTTGAGGAAAGCAGTGTGACAAAGGATGAGTAGACGGAAAAAGAAGCAGCACCATGAGGAACATGTAGACGAATCATGGCTTCTGCCATATGCTGACCTTTTGACCCTGCTGCTTGCTCTGTTCATTGTTCTCTTTGCAATGAGTTCGATTGACGCACAAAAGTTTCAAAAGCTTTCGAAAGCATTTAATGATGTTTTTACCGGAGGAACAGGAGTGCTGGAATTTCCAAGCCCCATGCCTGAAGGCCAAATGCAATCAACTGATGCTGTTTTAGATAAACCAAGTAAAGACGATGGATTTGCTTCGCTGGATAAGCAGGAAAAAGAGAAGCAAAAGCAGGATGCTGATCAGGAAGAGCTGGCTGCTCTTCAGCAGAAAGTAAATGCATTTATCGAGAATAGGAACTTGGCAGAGAAGCTGGAAACATCTTTGACTACGGAAGGATTGCTTGTATCAATCAGGGATAATGTGCTGTTTAGCTCAGGCAGTGCCGAGGTGCGTACTGAGGATTTAAAAATAGCAAATGAAATTGGAGAGCTTCTTGTCATGGATCCGCCCCGAAATATCATTATCAGCGGACATACCGATAATGTGCCAATCAGGAACTCTAGCTTTGAATCCAATTGGGAACTGAGTGTGATGCGGGCAGTAAATTTCATGAAAATAATCCTGTATAATAAAAAGCTTGATCCAAAATGGTTCAGCGCAAAGGGATTTGGCGAATTCCAGCCGGTTGCCGAAAATGGAACAAAGGAAGGCAGAGCCAAAAACAGGCGGGTAGAAATTTTAATATTGCCAAGAACGGGAAATCAGTCCTAGGAAGGATTGGTTTCTTTTTTATTGGGAGAATGAGGTGAAGCTGTCTAATAAATTTGGAAAGCTGCCTATAATATTCACGGAGTTGCGAATAAACTAAATTTTTGCTTTGACAGAGCGACAAAACAGCAGCGGGAACGATAAAACAAAAAAGCGCTGATATTCAGCAGCTTTGTCAAAATAAGCTTTTATTCATTTGCTTCATGTTCTGATACATCCGGTTTGCACATCCGATCAACCATAACACCAAAAAGAAAAACACAGGCAATTGGAATCGAGAAGTTTAGAATATGAACAATCGTCATTCATTCCCCCCCCTTTTTTGAATCGTATTGTCAAAACTTCTATAAGAAATAGGTTATAAAATATCTCCATAGAGGGCTTTATAGGCAAAAAAATTGCCACCCCCTAAATTCTTTGGATAATTGAGGTTACCACACACCCAACAACCAAGAATGGAAGTGACAATTTGTACCCTCAAATTATAACCTATTTATTAACTTTTATAAACTATCAAGAACAACTCATTCGAACATTGCTTACTTTATTGATTGGTAAAAGCATGTTCGTTAAACCTACTGAACAGCCCGTAAATAAACCTTATCGAAAACTTCAAGTGGATGACCTTCCGGTCATTGAAGTTCTAGAACAGC
>NZ_JAEL01000082.1 GCF_000518885.1 Bacillus sp. J33
AGCCAATAAACATCATTTTGAATAGAAGTAGAGGATCCGTTGGTCGACCGTTGTCCTCACTATAATATGGGCGAACCTTATCTAAAATGGTTGAAAAATCTATGTACTGATCTATTTTTCGCAGAAGGTGGTCCGAAGGAACAAGTTCATCAATAGACACAAATTCAATTTCATTTTGCGAAGATTCTTTGGGTTTAAACATGTAAATTCACCACAATCTATAGGATTTAATGGGTTAATTATAACATATTAACNCGGTGAATAATTAAAGTTAACTATTAAAATAAAGGCTGTCGATAGTTTCTCGACAGCCTGGCCGCTAAAATTTAGCGGTTTTTTCATTTACTGAGGATCTTCATTTAGAGATTAATGAAGATCCCGTGAGTGGGGCTGAAGATGACCCTCTTTTAGCTCCTTAAAGATATCATCTGACTGTTGCTTGGCAGGATGTACGGGAGACTGCAATATCATTTGGCCCATTAGCTTCTTAAACTCCCCTACCGTCAAAGGCTTTGCATCATCCATTAATTCATATCCAAGCTGTCCATTGGGTTCAAGAGTTGCCATTTTTACATCAGATATTTTGGAAATTCCGCTGGTTCGCAGTCTCATTTCCAATTGATCAGCAGTAAAGCGGAGTTTTCTCATATTGGCTAGTTGAAGCTTCCCATTTTCGATCACTATTTTAGATTTGCCAGTTATAAACTTTTCAAAAAAATTAAATTTCACCTGCAAATACTCCATTAAAATCAGGGATCCAATGAAAATGGCAGAAGCCAGAATGGTTTTCCAAACACTTGTCTCGACAATCGGCCGAATAATAATGGATCCAATCGAAATCATCACAACTGTTTGCGCAAGTGTCATTTGCGAAATCGATTTTCGTCCGGCCATGCGAAGCAGCAAGACACCTGCAAAAACTAAAATGAATGCTTCCCAGGCAAAATTCATCCTGTACCCACCTTCCTTTTTCCAATTAGGATGCGGGAATAAACGGTGAAATATGCAATTACTGCAAAATAAAAAGCCTGGCCAAATGGCCAGGCTGTCTTGTATGGGTCTGTCAATTATAGTTTAGTTACGTTAGCTGCTTGAGGTCCGCGAGCGCCTTCAACAACTTCGAAAGAAACTTCTTGGCCTTCTTCTAAAGATTTGAAACCTTCAGATTGGATAGCAGAGTAATGTACGAATACGTCGTTTCCGTCTTCACCTTCGATGAATCCGAAACCTTTTTCAGCATTGAACCATTTTACTTTACCGTTTTTCATGAAAAAAATCCTCCTATTGGCTTGAAAAAAGCCATGTGTAAATTCACCATATACACGCTTATAACTTTACGTTCATTACTCATCCAGACCATTTCCTAACGGTTGAAAAAGCAGCTAGCAAAATATAACACGATGCATAACGGCTGATTTTAATTTAGCATTATTAAATGGGAATGTCAACTGATCGGCATTATGGATAGAGCGCTTTCAATTATGGTATTACTGCTATTTATCCAGCATACAGGCTGCATTAATGT
Organism: Bacillus sp. J33; assembly: GCF_000518885.1. Lineage (GTDB taxonomy): Bacteria > Bacillota > Bacilli > Bacillales > Cytobacillaceae > Cytobacillus. The sequence goes on from NZ_JAEL01000082.1 coordinate 1,526, forward strand.
GGATTCATCCTTTCAAAGTGATCAAAGCTCAGGCACTTGATTTATTTTTTGAAGGTGAAGACAAGCAAACATACCTCTTATTAGAGCTATTCATATAATACAGAAGAACTGATGAGGAGGTGATTCTTATGAACTTATTGGATTTTCTTAGCCAGAATTACTATATGCTCGTCCCGGCTTTATGGGTGATTGGCTATGCTCTAAAACAAACACCGTTTATCCCTGACTGGTCAATCCTATGGATCCTCGTCATGATTTCCGTTACAACCGGCAGTATTGCCTTTGGTTTTTCAATCGAAGGGGTCATTAATGGAATAATTGCAGCAGGTGTGGCCGTTCTCGGACATCAAATGATGAAACAAACGATAGAAGGGGCTTCTGCAAGAAAAAAGAAATAGATCTTATTTTGTCCTCAATATGAGGACTTCTTTTTTGAGCCTTTTTAGCTTTTATAAAACTTCTTCAAAACATAAAACTATTTTGGAAAATAACTTCGAATGTATAAAGAATATCCGCCACCCTGGTTTTATGGTGAATTGCGTTTTTGTTTCCAGCGGGATGGAGTTGCAGGAATGTTCAAGTACAATAAAAAGCCCAACCCTCTTGGGACTGAACTTTTTGCTATAGTATTATTTTAATCCTGATAGGATATTTTCAATATTTTCTTCTGTCATTTCCTGTGCTTTTGCTAAGGTAAATACATGATTTGATGCCCAGTAATCGTATAGCCTGGCTAAATCACTTCGGTCATATACCTTGTTTGCAAAAGTACTGAAAAAATAAACAAGCAGGACGTTAACGACATTAGCAGGAAGCTGTTTCCTGTTTGCCAGCGCGCTCAATGCGATTTTCTCCAGCCCTCTTATATTTCCATCTGTTAGACGCTCTACCATTTCTAGCGGGGATGCAGTTTCGCAGAAATGCATAAATTCAGGGTCTTCTAATAATTTAATCATAGGTCTCTCCCCTTTACTGTCCTCTATTTATACACCGCCGGAAGAGAACTATAAACCCTTTTAGATATTTTGTATCGAAAATGATATATATATAAGTTATTTGTTAAATAAATGTAATTAAGCAGCCCTTCTGCTCGAAGGGCTATTGATGATTATTTTGTTTCACGGTGCAAGGTGTGTTTTTTTAGGCGTGGGCAGTATTTCATCAGTTCAATCCGATCAGGATTATTTCTTTTATTTTTCGTTGTTATATAGTTGCGGTCACCGGTTTCTGTACATGCTAATGTAATCTTTACTCTCATTTTATTTCCTCCATTTCGATAGAATTAAAAGCCGGCAGCGGATCAGCCAGCGTATTCCAATCCGAATTCATTTCTTGGTCAGACAGTAAGCATCCGTCCAGATTTGATTCAATTTCCATTTTATTCATGCCAATTCCAATCAGAACAAGTTCGGTCATACGGTCTCCAAAATCCCTATCCCATTTTTCAAGCAGTTCAGGCTCATCTCTTAAAATTTCCATTTTTTCATTTTCCGGGTAGGCTGCTATCCACTCTCCTGCCCCCTGCAAAGTAATGGATGGCCCTGCCTGAGACAGTAATCCAGCCGTATCATTGCGGGAGGCCAGCCAGAAAAAGCCTTTGGCTCTTACAATTTCCACTGGCCAATCCTCCAGCCATCTCATGAATCTTTCGGGGTGAAAAGGCCTCTTTCTTCGATATACAAATGATGAGATTCCGTATTCCTCTGTCTCAGGAGTGTGTTCTTCATTCAATTCCTTAATCCAGCCCGCTCCCTGGCTTGCCTTCTCAAAATCAAAATAACCAGTATCCAGTATTTCTGTTAATTCTAATTCTGAATGAACTGTTTTAATGATTTTTGCATCTGGATTGAGCTGGTGCAAAACGGCTTTAAGTTCAGCCGCACTTTCTTCATCAACCAAATCCAGCTTATTCAGCACCAATACATTCGCAAATTCAATCTGATCAATTAATAGGTCAACCACTTCCCGCGTGTCCCTATCATCCGTGCCCTCTTTGCGGTCAAGCAGGGTTTCACCAGATGCAAAGTCATGCCAAAATCGATTTGCATCTACAACCGTAACCATTGTATCGAGCCTGCACTTATCAGATAAATTAATTCCAAGACCCTCATCAATATAAGTAAAAGTTTGGGCAACTGGGATTGGTTCTGAAATACCAGAGGATTCAATCAGAATATAATCAATCATTCCTTCCCTGACTAACCTTTCAACTTCAATCATTAAGTCTTCTCTCAAGGTGCAGCAGATACAGCCGTTCTGAAGTTCAACCAGCTTTTCATCAGTTCTCGAAAAACCGCCCTTTTTAACCATGGAAGCATCAATATTTACCTCACTCATATCGTTTACAATAACAGCAATCTTTTTGTCGCCCCGATTATGTAAAACATGGTTCAGCAGAGTGGTCTTGCCTGAACCCAGGTATCCGCTCAATACGGTCACGGGAATTTTCTTTGTCACTTTTTTGCCTCCTTTTTTCGATAATAGTACTCATTACGATTTAAAAACTATAAGCTATTTACAATTCTTCCAGCTGCTTGCCTTGCCCCCGCAATATTCCTGGCAATTGGCCCTAGTTCCAGCTCTGCCAGCGGGCCGGAAACATAAAGATTGTGACTCCATTGAAGGTTTTGATTAACGATTGGGTATCCACATTCAGCACATAATAAATTCTGCTCATGAACCATCTTATCTATTAGCTTGCCTCCTGGACGAATCGGCTCGAATCCAGTTGCTAAAAGAATGTGTTTGGCAGTAATTATTTTGTTTCCTAAGTCAATATTCAGCTTTTGTCCTTTATCGATGGAAACGGATACTATGGTGCCATCTACGGCCCTAATGATGCCTTCATTCTCGAGCTTTTTTACTTTGCGAAATAGGTCACCGGGAAGTGAACCTTTATGACGGGCTTTCAAAATGATCCTTCTCCTCTGCTCATAGCACTTTAGCCTTTGAAAAAAAGATTGATATTTGGGCCCCAACCAGCCAGGATCACTGTCAAAGTCATGAATACGATATGGATGACGCTTGATTACCGTCACTTTTCCAGGAAACAGCGCTGATAATTTGATTGCCAAATGTGCAGCCGAAATTCCTCCCCCCACAATAGCAATTGGGGGATGCAAAAAAGATAAGTCATGCAATGCCTCATCATAAACATGAAGAATGCTATTTGAAGAATTCTCTCTTATTTCTGCAGCCCATTCTGGAATATTTAGCTGATCGTTGACGCTGATAGCAACAACAATCTTTTTTGCATAAAAGACGTCTCCTTCTTCTGTCTTCAGCTCCCATAAATCGCCTGCCTTGTTAATCGAGATAACACGGCCCTTATGCCATAATTTTTTTAGACCTGCTTCCTGTATGACATAATCAGAGTGTTGATTGAACAATTCAAGAGAAGGGCGCTTATACCTTCCAATAAAGCTCCCAATTCGTTCTTCTTTTCTGCCGGCATACCTTTGCAGGCTGAAGGGATCTGTATCAATGTGGTGAACCGAAGGGGATCGAAGGTATTCCATTCCAATTAAATCTGTGTTCCTTTTCCATCTGGACATAGGCTCTTCGAAAGGATCAATTATAAGCAAGTCCTGCCAAGAAACCTTCCCTTTCTTCAGCAGGAAGGAGGCAATTGTACATCCATGTATACCCCCGCCAATTACCGCCCATTTATACAAAAACTCACCTCTTTTACAAATCGTAATAGTTACGATTTAAATCATAATCGATCATTTAGCTGAATGCAAGCCCAAATTTAATAAATACTGCCCGACATTTCTCCTATCCTATTAAAATGTTCATATTCCCATTTACTTTTTCATAGAATTAATATAAAGTTTAAACCGAAATCATTACGATTTTATAATCAGGAGGAATTTATGATTCGAATATTTCGCAGCCATATTATTGATATAACGGGGATTATTTTATTAGCCATTCTGGTTTACCTTATTTCTTTCAGCTCAGGACTCGAACTGTCCTTTGAGGTGCCAGCCTCAATACTGAATCTAAATGTAATTTTTATAAGTATTTTAATAGAGGCGCTTCCCTTTGTATTAATCGGTGTGTTAATTGCAGGATTTATCCAAATTTTTATTACTGAGGAACATATACGCAGATGGATTCCGAAAAATAAAACCGCAGCAGTGATCATGAGCTGTGTAGTCGGTGCTCTTTTTCCTGCCTGTGAATGCGGAATCGTGCCAATTATTCGCCGACTCATTTCAAAAGGTGTACCGGTCTATGCAGCTATTGGTTTTATGCTCACAGGCCCTCTTATAAATCCCATCGTAATTGCTTCTACTTACATGGCTTTTGGGAATGACTTTAAAATGGCAGGCTTCAGAATGGGATTAGGGTTCTTGATTGCGATTATAATTGCCTTTTCAGTGAGCTTGATATTCAAGTCTAATCATTTGAAAGATTCGGTTCATTTACATAATCACAGCGGCGCGAAAAAACGTTCTTTCATAGATCAGATTTGGTCCATGCTCACCCATTCTATTGATGAATTCTTTGATATGGCCAAGTATTTAATAATGGGTGCTTTATTAGCTTCCATTGTGCAAGTCTATATGCCTGCAAAAGCTTTTCTGCAAAGTGCCGATGATCCGGTTGCTTCTTTAATAATCATGATGGGCTTTGCCTATGTTTTATCACTTTGTTCGGAAGCAGATGCTTTTATCGGTGCATCCTTCAGCAGTATTTTTCCACGGTCATCAATATTGGGCTTCCTCATATTCGGACCTATGATCGATTTTAAAAATACCATCATGATGCTTAGCGTATTTCGCCTGAAGTTCGTTCTCGGAGTTTTAGCTCTAACTGCTTCGGCTGTATTTATCACAATAATGCTATTGCAAAAATTTATATAGGGAGGCATTCGGATGATATTTCATCTCCAGCAGGCCCTAAGGGCTTTAATCCTATTGGCTTTTTGCGGATTGATTTTTCAGCTTCACTATACAGGTGATATTACGAAATATATTAATCCCAAGTACACCGGACTAAGCCAATCTGCATCCATTCTTTTTCTGTTCTTGTTTTTTATTCAATTAACAAGAATTTGGAGCTCAAAAAAAGAATCAGAGCAACAACTGCATCACTCAGGTGATTCCTGCTGTCACCACCATGATGATCATGATTGCAGCCACTCTCATGACCACGGCGATACACCGTTTACAGTAAAAAAATTATTTTCTTACAGCATAATTATTTTCCCGTTATTAACAGGTTTTTTCCTGCCTGTTAAAACATTGGATGCTTCCATTGCAGACAAGAAAGGCGGATTAGCCATTCTCGGCAACAAAAATAACGCAGATAGTAAACAGACTGGTCCGGTTAGCAGTGAAGATTATTTGGAAGACGACTTGGAAGACTACTCTCTGGATGATTCTAAGGAAGAGCTTGAGAACTCTACTGAACAAGAGACTCAGCTGTATGAAGGGGAACAGGAAATTTCAAAGGAAGAATTTGAAAAAATAAAGAACGACTTATATTCAAGCGAGGCCATTAAAATGGATGACTTTGTTTTTTCTTTGTATTACGAGGAAATCAGCAAAGATATTGAAGCGTTCAAAGGCAGAGAAATTGAGTTCCAGGGATTTGTATATAAGGAAGAAGGGCTTGCTTCAAATCAGCTAGTCATTTCAAGGTTTTTAATCACTCATTGCGTTGCAGATGCCAGTATGATCGGTTTTCTTTCAGAAGCGGAGGAAGCCCCTGAGCTTTATGACAATATGTGGATTAAAGTGAAGGGAGTTATAGACACCGCAACTTATAATGGAACCGAGCTGCCACTTATAAAAATCAAAAGCTGGACAGAAATAGAGGAGCCATTTATTCCTTACCTGTATCCTATAAATATTAAAATTCTATAATTAGAATGCAAAACAGCGAGTGAGTGTATTCACCCCCTTTTTTATATAAGCCGCATGAAAAAAGGGGTTTTGTTTTTTTAGTCATTAAGGTTATTTTCTTTAAATTAGACCCATTATGGATGAATCTTAATTGCAAAAAATGGCTCTCGACTTGGTACACTAAAAATGGGCTCGGAAGAATGCCTTTTTTAGAAGGTTCTTCCTCTAATGCAAATATCGAGGCTTGTTGGCGTGCTGACTCTTTTACGTGCAAATTTTCCTTGTTTGTTCTCGCTTTTTAATTGGAATCCTCGTTTGTGCCGTTCTTTTATTCACTTATAAAAAAGCCGCTAATCTGATTCACAGATTAACGGCAACTATGCAGACCAAAGATCCTTAGGGAGGAGATCTTCTATATTAGTGTATTAAAGCTGTCTGAAAAGGTGTGGACAAACCCCTCCGCTATTTTCTCATTTTTTTACTTTCGCGGTTGCCTCAATTGATATTTACGGCGAGTCAGTATGCCTAAAACCTATTCCGAAAAATCCCAAAAGCAGTTTACTTCACTGATAACGACTGTTCGGCTTCCATTAAGGCGGCCCGCAGATTGGAGGTGAACATCTCTAAATCTTCAAAGCTGGAAATATCTCTGTCCAGTAATGGCATTAGCAGTTTTCTTTTATCGGCAAATAGATTTTGGATTTCTTCCAAATAGACTTTTTCATTTTCTCGCCGCTTCTCCATAAATAGCCCATCAGCATGATCTGGAATCATTTTATTAACCACTACTGTATTTACATGTATCTTGTGCTGGTGAAGTGTATCTATCGCCTTATTCGTTTCAATAATAGGGAGCCTTTCAGCATTCAATACAAATAGATATTCCGTTTGATCTTGATTAAGGAGATAATCCCTAACCTTTATAAAGCGGGTTTTCCGTTCTATTAACTTTTCGTAGATGGGATCTTCCACTGGATCACCATCATTCATCCATTCTGCGTAATTCTTGTTCATTTTTTGTCGCCTGTCCAAAAGGCCGTCCATCCAGACTCCCATTAGCTCGGGCAGTGTAAGCAAGCGTATAGTGTGCCCGGTGGGGGCTGTATCAAAGACAATACTATCATATTGGTGCACTGTTTCCAGAATTAGCGATGTAATCCGGTCAAACAGTGCTGCTTCTTCAGCGCCAGGCGATGCTGCGGCCAGGTCGATCTGTCTATGTACTTCATCTAGCATCGTGGACTTGACCAGCCCTTTAATATTATCTTTCACTCCATTAATATAGCGGGATGTCTCCCTCTCTGAATTTATCTCAAGCACATCAAGCCCAGCCCGGACCGATGTTATTTCTCCAATTAGTTTAATATGAAATAAATCGCCGGTATTATGTGCAGGATCAGTGGAGACAAGGAGGACCTTTTTTCCCTGTTTAGATAACAGCAAGGCAAGTGCTGCAGACGTTGTGCTTTTTCCAACTCCCCCTTTGCCGCCGACAAAGTAAATCTTCTTGTTTAAAAATTCCATATTCCATCCCCCTTTCTAACAGCATCGAATTCCATCAAGCGGCGATTTCTCCATCCCCATCCGCAAATGCCAGTCGTGGAACTTCCCGATGATCATTGGATAAAGCTCTAATGTATAGTAGAAAGCCGGGTTTGGAAGTCCAAGCATCTCCGAAAAACAAAGAAGCATAAATAAATCTTCCTCGTCTCTCATTTCTCTGGCCAATTCGGTCCTGTGAGGCTGTTTAAGTATCTCATCATATAGGGCGATAGCTCTTTTCATCTTCTCCATTAAGCTCATGCTGCTGCTCCTTTCAAAATGACAATAGAGACCGGGTCGCCCCGGCCTCCATGACTATTACATGTCCTGTGTCAAAGTTGGTGTATGATCTTTATTAAATGCACTGAATGCCTCAACGATAATCCAGAAAACAAAGATGAGAATCATTCCGCCAAGGATGAATAACAGCATATTGGCATCTGATGCACCATAACCGGACCACTGGAAAACAACCTGCTGAATCATAGCCCAGAGAGTCATAAAGAATACAAATACCATTGGAACAAATGTAACCAGATAATTACGGCCCTGGCGTTTGAGCCAGATGGAAATAAGCAATAAACTGATTCCTGCAAGTAGCTGGTTGCTTGTGCCAAACAGCGGCCATAATAAGTACCCGCCTGAACCAAAACCATTCGGGCCTTTTGGCAATAGTACAAGCGCAGCACTTGATGCCACTGCTACCGTAGTTGCCACATGTGTTTTCGTTAATGGCTTCAAATTGTATTCGCTTCCAATTTCAGCAATAATGTAGCGCATCAAGCGTACTGATGTATCAAGAGTCGTAGCAGCAAACGAAACAACAATAACTGATACAATTGTGCTCGCAATATCTGCCGGTATCCAAACTCCGGTTGCCAATTCTGCAGCCCCTTTAATAAAGACACCTAAACCGCCGGAGCTTGCGGCTGCAAAACTTGAATAGGCCGCTAAAAATTCTCCTTGAGTTGAGAAGAATGTAACCACAGCAATAATGGCAATTAATGCAAGTATACCTTCTCCAACAGCTCCAAGATACCCCACAAAACGAGCATCTGTTTCTTTATCGAGCTGTTTTGAGGATGTTCCGGAAGAAACAAGTCCGTGGAATCCCGAAATGGCTCCGCAGGCTATTGTAATAAATAGAAGCGGGAACCATGAAACATCCGAGGCAGCCGCATTCGTCGCCGGAGCCGTTACCTTCGGCTGCAGGAATACAAGCCCGAGATATAAAATCAGTAAGCCCACTACAAGCTGATGGGAATTGATATAATCCCGAGGCTGCAAAAGCTTCCATACCGGCAGTGTTGATGCAATATAACAATACACCATTAACACGATGATCCAGACAAAGAAAGCCATGGCTACACCATTCAATCCAAACATAACACTATTTTCAGCTCCGCCAAAATAACTGACCAAGTCAATTTGCAGGGCTGGAACACGGCTGGCTAATATTGCCATTCCATACATGACTGCCAGCGCTAACAGCGATGGAACCAGCATGCTTGCTTTCCGCTTATAAACGGCATATCCAATCCAGATGGCCAGTGGAATTTGAATGAAGACAGGCAGCACGCTTGCTGGAAACTGTACAAACAAATTGGAAATAACCCATGCAAATACTGCGTTTACCATTAATACGAGCACTAAAATAATAAATAAGAACAGCATTTTCGCACGTTTGCCGATCAGCCTGTTAGTAATTGTGCCAACCGATTGGCCTTTATTGCGAACAGATAGCACCAAAGTGCCAAAATCATGTACCCCTGCTGCAAATACGGTTCCTAAAATAACCCATAGGAACGCAGGCAGCCATCCCCAGTAAACGGCAATTGCCGGTCCCACAATGGGTGCAGCTCCAGCAACCGAGGTAAAATGGTGTCCCCAAAGAACCTTTTTATTCGTCGGGACAAAATCGACTCCATCTTTAAACTGATGGGCAGGTGTTACATAGTTTGGGTCAAGCCTATAAATCTTTTCAGCCACCCATTTTGAATAAAAACGGTAGCCTATGGCAAAAACAGTCATCCCGATGACAGCCAGCCAAATTGAATTCATTCGTAAATCCCTCCTTTTTAAGACCTGTTACTACAATCTTATAATAAAAAAAGGATTTCTATTAGTCAATAAATTCTGAATTTTACTGTTAATAAAATCCCAATTACCGGAAATAATAAGAAAAAATGCTGTGTTAAAAGCTTAGTGTGATTTAAGCACCCAGTTATTGGTGCGGAAGGTGCGAATGCACCGAGGACTCCAGGATCCGCCGCCTGCGGAAAGCATGGGTGCATGAAGCGGAAATCAGCAGGCAAGTTTAACAGAGCCTAAAAAAAGAATGGGCGGTTTCATTATGGATAAAAAAATAATCAATCTTAAACCATCACTTTCACACGAAAAAATGAACGAACTTGCAGAAGGGATAACATTCACTAAAAACTTCCGGTCAGCTACGGCAGAAGAATGGTATATTTTCCTTCCGGGCTTCCAGGATCCACGCACCAAAGGAGCTGCAGCTAAAGCTATTATTCATTACAACCTTTATGGCACAAAAGAAATATTTATAAATACTACAATCATTTATGATGATCCCGCACTCCATAAGCCTGAAATGAGGCAAATGGTTCAACTATTTACCGAAGAAATCATCAACAGGCTGGTAGGGTATGCTGATACACTCCTTTCTGTCCATGCAGGAGAAAACTCTTATGATATGGAGTATGTGGACGGTTCGGATTATTAATAAAATGATAGAAATAATTTGTTTACATAATATAATTATTTTTAGAATCAGACATCATTTAACTAATTTAGAAATGCATCCATTCTCCGATAAAGCAAAAGGAAAAGACCTAACTTTTAATACGTTAGGTCCCTTCCTTTCTATTTTTACTTAGCCAAAGCAAGCTCATACTGGAGATAGACATCCTTAAGTGCCGCCTGAATCGCCTGTCCGGCTTTCCCGCGATAGTGTCGCTGTACCTTTTCTATGAGTTCTTCAACTCCATCGCCTAAACAATAGCCCCTAAGCAGCTGGCGTATATATTCACGGCCATGCTCGGTTGCGAGTGTACATGATGAATCCACTATCACCCCATATTTAAAATCCAACTCCAAAGTGATCGTAATAGAATCATATAAATTTCTTGCAGCCATACCTTGCGGAAGTTTGGCATGCCCAGCAATAAAGTATGTGTTCATTTTTCGTTCTCCCTTTTGCCGCTCACGGGATAGTGGAGTGAGGCACCGATTTTATTTTTCGAACGTTTTGTGTTCCTTCAGTGGACGGAAACTTCTTCAAAAGGCCAAGCTGGCAGCTGTTTTCGAAGAGCCTTATCCTCCCTGTATCCCAGAGCGTATTCTCCTTGCATAATCGTATGAATTTCCCTTGTTCCTTCATAAATGACTGGAGCTTTTGAGTTCCTTAGGAAACGCTCTACTGGATATTCATCGGAATATCCGTATGCACCGTGGATTTGAACGGCATCATTGGCAGCATCAAAAGCTGCATTACATGAGATCCATTTAGCAAGAGACGTTTCTTTTGTATTCCTTTTCCCTTGATTTTTTAGCCAGCCTGCTTTAAAGACAAGCAATCTGGAAATCTCTAGATTTGCACTCATTTTTGCAATCATCTGCTGCACAAGCTGATGTCTTCCAATTTCCTTGCCAAATGTTTTACGTTCATGGCAGTATTTTAGGCTTGCTTCCAGACTGGCTTCAATTAAACCCACTGCCCCTGCTGCAACAGTAAATCTGCCATTATCCAATGCTGACATGGCGATTTTAAAGCCTTCTCCTTCTTCACCAAGCCTGTTTGATACAGGTACTCTCACATCAGATAGAAATACCTCACCTGTGTTTCCTGCCCTTATCCCCAGCTTTCCTTTAATCGCCTTAGTTTCTACACCTGGGAAGCTTCGCTCCACTATAAATGCAGTAATACCCTTGTGGCCAATATCATGTTCTGTTTTTGCAAAAACAAGGAAATTATCCGCTACGTCACAAAGTGAAATCCATGTTTTTGATCCATTTAGTATATAAGAATCTCCATCCCGGATGGCAGATGAATTCATTGCAGCTACATCAGACCCTGCATTAGGCTCGGTTAAGCCAAATGCTCCTATCTGTTTGCCTTGTGCTTGCGGCACTAAATACTTCTGTTTTTGCTCCTCGGTTCCCCACTGCAGCAATGTCATGCTATTTAAACCTGTATGGACAGACACAGCAGTTCGGTAAGCTGTGTCTCCACGCTCCAACTCTTCACAGACAATAGCCAATGTGTTGTAGTCCATTCCTGCTCCGCCGTATTCCTCAGGGATGCAAACACCCATTAAATGCAGGTCAGCCAATTTTTTTAATATCGAAGGCTCAAAATGGCCTTGGCGGTCCCACTCCTGAATATTCGGGATAATTTCCTTGTCTGCAAACTTTCTGACTAATCTCTTCACACTTTTCTGCTCTTCAGTTAATTCGAAGTTCATCATATCAATTCCTCCTAAATAATATTGTTTTTTCTAAACCTGGCAATTTCCTCAGGATGGTAACCGATTTGCTCCAAAATGGTTTCTGTATGCTCACTAAACATGGGAGGATGATGCCTCATTTTTACAGGTGATTTGGACAGCTTAATCGGTGAACCGGTCAGTTTAAGATTTTTTATCGAAGGATGTTCCATTTCAACTACCATTTCTCTGGCTCTTATTTGTGGGTCATCAAACATTTCTTGAACTGTATTGATAGGGCCATTGGGAATGTCAGCTGCATCCAAAATGTCTTTCCACTCTTTTTTTGATTTTTTCGAGAGCAGTTCATCAATAATAGGAATGAGCTTAGACTTATTCTCAAGCCGGTTTTTGTTATGAATAAACTCTTCCATATGAGATAAATCCGGCTTCCCCAAAGCAGCTGCAAATCTCTTAAATTGCTCATCATTCCCCACCGCTACAACCAGGTCACCATCTTTTGCAGAAAACACCTGATATGGTGCTATATTTGGATGCTGGTTTCCTAAACGTTGCGGGGTGACTCCGCTGCATAAATAATTGCTGGCAACATTAATTAATGACGAAACCTGGCAATCCAGTAAGGAAATATCGATTTCCTGCCCCTCACCTGTTTTGTTCCGATACTGGAGAGCAGATAAAATTCCTATGCATGTATACAGTCCAGTTATTACATCCGCAATTGCCACACCCACCTTAACAGGGCTCCCGTCCGGTTCTCCAGTAATGCTCATTAGTCCGCTCATTGCCTGAATTATATAGTCGTATCCAGGCAAATCCTTATATGGCCCGTTTGTACCAAATCCAGTTATGGAAGCCATAATTAAATAGGGGTTCATTTCTTTCAAACTTTCGTAGCCCAAATCCATTTTTTCCAGTGTTCCTGCTTTAAAATTTTGAACAACAACGTCTCCAGTGGAAACAAGCTTCCTGAAGATCTCTTTGCCCTCTTCAGTTTTTAGGTTTAAGGAAATGCTCTTCTTATTGCGGTTGGCACATAAATAATATGCACTTTCTCCGTTTACAAATGGCGGGCCCCAGCCCCGCGTTTCATCACCGGTTTTATAATGTTCGATTTTAATAACCTCTGCTCCCAGATCACCAAGAATCATGGAACAAAAAGGACCTGCAAGTACGCGAGATACATCGATTATTCGGATTCCATCTAAAGCACCCTTCACTTTTTCACCTCTTTCTCCATAAGATTAGAAAACAAAAAGAGCCAGCAAAACAGCCAATGTCTCTAAAGACATTGAACGCTTTACTGACTCTTATTCATGGCTCGTCTTCCGGAAAGGAAGATCAAGTGAACAAAGCCAATCCTTTATTATTTATTTAACGAATTAAACTTCAAGCCGTGCATGCAGCAAGGATATTGCTGTCATCGGTTTGTTAAGTTAATTATATATTAATTTGATAGAATTTTTCAATAATTTAATATAATCTTTTCTGCGATTAATAATAATTCCCATTGAGATAGCATGTTTAGCCAGAAGCATATCATATTGAAGCATTTCTTTCAGGTTATAAGACGGATACAGCCCTTTCTAATACATAAATGAATAGATTTGTTCATGTGTATCAATAGCCTGAAGGAGCTTTTTTTAAAACCTTTCTAACCGCAATGGCTGCTGTTTCTGTTATCGCAATCCCATAGTTTCTCACAGCTGTTTTTGCAAATTCCAATAAATCCCAGTAAAAAGCTGTCTAAAGAACGATAATCATCTGATTTCACAAGTTGAGGGGCGTATGGATAAAATTGCAGCAATTCCCTTAAGTTCATATCCAAATATTGAATTTTTTTCATATAAATTTGTCTAAAGTTCCTGTTCTTGTACATCCTTTAACCCTTTTTAAGCTTCATTAATCCTATTGCATGAAACGCTACCAGTTCGTAAATTTCTAATGTCTATGCCATTCAAGAGCCTGTTCAAAATTTGGCATCATTTAAGTGTGCATGGCAAAATAAAAAGTACCAGATACCCATACCAGAAGGCTTAAGTGGTATAGATACCCGGTACTTATCAAATCGCTTTCTTCAGCATTCCCTCGTACTCTTTTGATGTTCTCAGCTCAATCGTTAACACTCCATTTCCAAAGTGAGTTTTTACAAGAAGCGGTATACCTGTTGTGTTTTTAAATCTAAAATCTTTGCCGCCGTACGATACTGTTGCATCCCTTCCTTTTGGAACATATCCTACTGTTACGGAATGATGATGTTTTTCTACATAGCTTACTCTTACTTTGTCAACTGCATTGAATAAAGTAGAAGAAGTCTGGCAGATCCCGCCTCCAATTCCCATAACCAGCTTTCCATTAACAGCTTCTTCTGCCGGCTGATAACCATGGGCTGCGTCACTGGGACCCACAGTTGTATTAAATGAAAAATGATCCCCTTCACCAAGGATTATATTATTGATTGCCTCGGCGGAAAGCTCGATATTTTTGGTTCTGCCGGCTACACCGCTATTGAAATAGGTCGTGTATGAAGCGACTACAACTTCATTCAACCTTGGAACATCTTCTGGGCTATAGCCGCTTTCAGTTACATAGAGAGGCAATTCAATATCGCCTCCGCTCACCGAAGAGTCGAGAATCTTTTCAACTAACTCACTTTCTTCCAAAATTATTTCCGGTTGGCCTTTAATAATTTTTCCGTCTGGGCCGATCTTGTCAAGAATCATTCTTTGGTCATAGCCTGGCTTTGTATCAGTTCCTCTGGCCGTTTCCCTTGCCCATTTTTCCAGCTCAGCTTTGTATTTTTCATCATTTGAGCCAAAGCCCATTTCTGCAGGAGTGAACGTCTTGATGACCTCTTTTGTATTTGGGTCGATTACATTAACAACAACTGGCTTAACTTCTTCCTTTTCTTTCTCTTTTTCCGCTTGCTCTTCCACCTTAGCATCCTCATTAGCTTTTTCCTCTTCCTTCTCCTTTTCTTGGACTGCCTCCTTTCCTTTTTTTTGTTCATCAGCTGCAGATTCTTCCGCACACCCAGCTAATCCTATTAAACTTCCAATCAACAATAGTGAAATTCCCCATTTTAGCTTCCTCATTTTTCCCCCAGCTTTTCCTGTATTCTTCCTTTCTCTTTTTAGGAAGTCGTTTCCATTTTCAAATTATATTCAAATCAGGGAAAAGGTATTCCTGCATATCAGCATCTTAGTTTGTACCATTTTCCCAGATAAAAAAAAACGCCTGCACAGTTATGCAGACGCTTAAATTACAATCCTCTACAGCCAGATGAATTTTCCGGTTTATTTTTAAGATAGCTGGCTTCTTCTTTCGATACAGACTCTAACCCATACCCTGTTGAACTTATTTCAAGTATTCCATCCGCCGGCTTACTATTAAAATCCTCCATTTTGCTTTCCGGCTGGAACTTATCATTTTCCTTTTTCATAATAACCCTCCAAGAACTCTTATTTAACCTTTAATCCCATGCAGCCATTCATGATAACAGTCTTTACATAAAACTTCTTCTCTCTCTTGATCAGCCACATCAAATGTAATCAAATGCATTTGATTCCCTTCAATTTCATCGGTGCAATAAAAACACTTTTCACCCATCATTTGCCCCCCATAGTAGAAAGTGTTTTTATTTTGAAACGGCTTCACATTTTTTATACACAAAAAGTGCCAGGTACCTATACCGGTTGGCTTAAGTGGTATAGGTACCTGGTACCCATTAGCTGCTTTTTTCCTTTAGGTCGGTTTGGTCGTCGTATTTTATGACCCGCGCTATTTCATCATTCATATGTTTATTGGAATATTCTGTTCCATATTTTGACATGGAGCTTTTATAGAATATAAATCCAAGGATAATCCAGGCAAATACGATGACCCATTCGTAAGGCCAGATTAATGCTGAAGGCATTCCTGGCATATATAAAATACTTACTCCTAAGGACATAAAGACTGCAATCCACCCAATGGCGGTTCCACCCTGAAGGCGAAATGGCCTGTGCATATCTGGAGCTTTTTTACGCAAAATGACAAAAGAAAGTGCTACCATAAACCAAGCTACTACTAACCCCAATCCTCCAGCATCAACAAGCCAGACTAAGGCAGGCCTTCCCAGCAAAGGCGCTGCTGTTGAAAATATTGCAATCAATAAAATGGCCTTATGAGGGGTATTATATTTAGGGTGCAGTTCACCTAACGATTTCGGGAGCATGCCTGCTCTTGCAAGCGCATATATTGCCCGGCTTCCCCCAACATAGAATCCAATCCAGCTTGTCAAAATTCCGCCTATTCCTCCTAGCACAAGAAGATTGCCCATCATCTGACTATCTCCGAAAGCTTTTGCCATTGCGTCAGCTGTTACAAGGTTGGATTGAGCAATTTCAGAAGGGCTTAGCACACGGGAAACGCCAAAAATTACCGCAATGTACCAAACAATTGCCAGAACAACAGAAAAAATTAGTAATTTTCCAATTTGTTTTTGAGGAAGCTTTATCTCTTCCGCCGCCTGTGGAATTACATCAAATCCAACAAACATAAATGGCGTCATGATCACAACGGTTAAAATCCCCGCCATTCCTTTTTCAAATAATGGCTGCATATTTTGCGTGTTTCCCGAAAAAGAACTGCCTGTTATTAATAGAATACCTGCAATAAGGATTAATAATGTCAAAATAAACATGGCAGCAGTTGAGAATTTAATGCCCCGATAATTAATCCAGGCGATAAAAATAGATCCAAGGATGCCTACACCTGCCCATGTAACCGTTACATCCCAATCTGCTACTGTGTATAAGTAGCCTTTACTGTAATTAGGTATTAGATATTCAAAAACCGTTGGCAGTGCAACTGCTTCAAACGCTACTACAGAAACATACCCTAAAATAATCGCCCATGTTGTGATAAAACTGGCAACTCTCCCCATGGCTTTAAAACTATAAACATGTTCCCCGCCAGCCAATGGAAGAGCCGAGGCCAATTCTGCATACGTTAAACCAACAAAAGTAACAAGCAAGCCTCCAATAACAAAGGCAAGAATGGCACCCAATGAGCCAGCTTCCGTAATCCAAAGTCCCGCTGTAACAACCCAGCCCCAGCCTATCATGGCCCCAAATGCAAGAGCAAGGACATCACGGTTCCCAAGTGTTTTTATAAATCTTTTTTCACTCATTCATTTACCTCCACTCATTTTTAGATGAAAAAGGTGATCAAGCCTCCAGCAAGTATGAAATTATTTAATATTCTGAAATTTTAACATATTCTAGTGCCTACTAATAGGCACTAGAACCATATTAACGATTAAACACTTTGTAATCTTAGACTCTTTTCAACCACTTGAATGGCATCCGAGAAGACCGATATCACTTCTTCAATTTCTTCTTTTGTAATAATAAGCGGCGGTGAAAGGGCAATTATGTTTGTTCCGCCGAAAGTAACAGACCTTACAATCAATCCCCGGGAAAGACATTCTTCAACCAGCTTCTGTGCAGCCATTTTCTCAGGTGCAAACGGCACCTCCTCCTCCCTGTCCTCAAACAATTCAAACGCACCAATCAATCCCTTTGCCCTGGATTTCGTCACGGATCGGTGCTTGTCAGTCAAGTATTCAAAGCCTTTTATCAGTTCTTTCTCCATCTTGCCTGCATGAGCTGGCAGATTTTCTTTTTCAATAATTTCAATATTTTTTAATGCAACTGCACAGGCTGTCGGATGGCCGCTATAAGTAAACCCATGGAATAAGACATCATCTGATACTTCTGCCAGGCTGTCTCTTAATCGTTCAGTAATTGCGACTGCCCCCAGCGGAATATAACCACTCGTGATTCCCTTCGCCATGCACATGACATCAGGTACAATATTCCAATGCTCTACGCCGAACATTTCTCCTGTTCTCCCAAAACCGCATATAACTTCATCAGCTATCATTAAGATGCCGTATTGATCACAAAGTTCACGCACAGCCTCTAAATATCCATTTGGGGGGATAATAACTCCGCCTGCCCCCTGTATCGGTTCGACGATAACTGCAGCAATCTTTTCAGGACCTTCATTTTCAATAATCCCCCGAATGCTTCTAGAAAAGTCCGGATCGCTCTTATCTCCCAATTCACAATTCGTTTTGTGGGCTGCGGCATGGAGAAAATCTGGTGCTAACGAGGTTGTCATATTTTGAAATTGCTGAATTCCCGTTGCGCTAGTCGCGCCCATCGTAATTCCATGATAAGCACGCTCCAATCCAATAATCTTCTTTTTCTCCGGCTGGCCCTTCAATTTCCAATAATGCCTTACAAGCTTAAATGCCGTATCATTTGATTCAGATCCGCCGGAAGTATAGAAGAACACATTCAAATCACCAGGTGTTAGGCTTGCCAGCTTCTCAGACAGCTGAATAACCGATTCGTGAGAAAGATTATTAAAAGATGAACTATAAGCAAGCTTGCCCATTTGATGGCTCGCTGCCTCCCCAAGTTCTATCCTGCCATGCCCCACATTTACATTCCACAGTGATGCCAGTGCATCAATATATCGGTCACCATTTACATCCGTTAAGTAAATTCCCTTCCCTTCTGTAAAAATCTTTTTCGGGCCGCTCTCCTGATGCTGTCTCAATGGTGATGTGGGATGAAGATAATGCCTTTTATCCAACTCTTGAAGTTTCTTGATTTGTTCTTTATTATACGTTGCCAATACGATTACCTCCTTATAATGGATGAAAAATATAAAAGTTCCTAGAAAATTATTATGCAAGTTTCATGCCAAAACAAATTAGTATTAAATAAGGAATCCATAATAGTAAAAGTGCAGTTTTGATGATTTTGTGCATTATTCATAATGCACCCTTGCATTATTTATATTTATTTTTCTTAATATTATGAATTGTTGATTACTACTTAATATGCTATTATTTCTTTACCAGCTTTTATACCTCAATTAAAAAAATGCAGGTGAAAATATGGAAATATGCGAGCTTACACATTATAAGAATCTGAATCAGGAATTGGAAACCATTATAAATACCTGTTTTGATGAAATTTTTGTTACTGACGGCATGGGTACAGTCCTTCGAGTTAATCCAGCCGGAGAGGCATTCTACGGGATGAAGGCAGCCGAAATAGTAGGGAAAAATACCGAAGAACTGGCAAGGAAGGGATTATTTTCTCCCTCTTTGTTTCCAATTGTAAAAGAACGGAAAGAGCGAGTCTCAATGATTCAAAGAACAAGAACAGGCCAGACGATTCACTGCATCGGAAATCCCTCTTTGGACTCTGAAAGAAATATAGAGTTCATTGTTTTTACCTCAAGGGACCTGACAGAAATCAGGCAGCTTCGCAATAAGATTGAGCGTACCGAACATTTACTTGAAAGCTTCCAGGAGGAACTTGAAGAACTGAGGAGATTTCAAAACAAAGAGGAAGAAGAATTTATTTCTTTTTCACCAGATATGCGCAAAATTGTGAAAATGGTAGATAAAATTGCAAAGGTGGATTCTACTGTACTTGTGACAGGAAAATCCGGTGTTGGGAAAGGTGTTATCGTATCTCTCATACATAAAAAAAGCAAAAGAAGGCAGCAGCCTTTTATTCATGTTAATTGTGGGGCAATACCGGAGCCTCTAATAGAATCAGAACTTTTTGGGTACGAACCAGGCGCCTTTACGGGTGCCAATAAAGAAGGCAAAAAAGGATTATTCGAAGAGGCAAGTGGCGGCACATTATTCTTGGACGAAATTGGTGAGATGCCGCTTAATCTCCAAGTGAAACTATTAAAAGCCATTCAGGAGCATGAAATTCAGCGGGTAGGCGGAACCAGACCAATACATGTAGACACCAGGATTATAGCTGCAACGAATAAAGACTTAGAAAAATTGGTGGAGGAAGGAACATTTAGAGAGGATTTATTTTACCGGTTAAACGTAATCCCCATTTATATTCCCCCTTTAAAAACAAGACAAGAGGACATTTCATATTTAATGGATTACTTTTTAGAAAAATTCAATAAAAAATATGGAACTTCTGCATACCTTACCTTGGAAGCAGAAAATAAGCTGATTAATTACAGTTGGCCTGGAAACGTTAGAGAATTGGAAAATTTAATGGAGCGTTTAGTCGTTATAGCTGAAAAGGATGAAATTCTATTAGCAGATTTGCCGCAAAAAATTGTAAACTCCCCAAACGGCCATCCGCAATTTACTGTCCAAGTAAATGAAATTTGCTCCCTAAAGCTGGCACAGGAAGAATTGGAAGAACAATTAATTATAAAAGCGTATAAAAAATACGAAAGCTCCTACAAAGTCGCCAAAGCGCTCGGCATAAATCAATCAACTGCCTATAGAAAAATTCAAAAATATATAAAAGACCAATGAAAAACCCTGGCGAATTTTGCCAGGGTTTTTCATTGGTGTCCGGTTAAACTCCTGTTGATTTCTGTTCACAAAACTTACATAGGGAGTCCGGAAGCCTTCTCAGTGCCATTCGAGTGGGGTCGTTTGCTCTTCTCCTCCTCAGGATTCTCATTTACCGGGTTTGTGCTTTTTCTTCATGAGTTTGAACGATTTTATCATTTAATAATTCCTTAATCTTCACTTCATCATACCCAAGCTTTTTTAAGATATCCTTCGAATTTTCTCCCAGCTTTGGAGGAGCTTGTTTAATCTCTGCTGGTGACATGCTTAGTTCAAAAGGAAGCCGAGGAAGCTTAAACCCTTCGATGTTCGAATGTGCTACACTCTCCCACATTTTGAGGGCTTTTGCCTGATCATCCTCGACAACTTCTGAGATCTTTTTTACCTTTGAGCTCGGTACCCCGGCTTCTGCCAAAAGCTCTACCCATTCGTCAGCAGGCTTTGATTGCAGGATATTTTCAATAGCTACTCTCAAATTCTCTCGATTTTCAACCCTTTTAGGATTCGTCTCATATCGAGGATCTGTAATCCATTCCTCTTTTCCCAGCACTTTGCATAAACGGCTGAATAATGAATTATTGGATATTCCAATCATAACGGGTGCATCACTGGCATAAAAAGCTCCATATGGTGCAAAGGCAGTATGTCCAGCACCATTCTTCTTAGGTTCATTCCCTGTAGCTAGCCATGAAAGCATATGGTAGCCCACCCAAAAGAAGCCTGTTTCATAGAGTGAGGTTGTTACCAGCTGGCCTTCGCCTGTTTTTTCTTTATGTAAGACAGCAGAGATAATGCCAATGGCCCCCCACATGGCACTTCCCTGGTCAAGCACGGACACTGGCACTCTGGCAATCTCTGATCCTTCTGCCCCATTAATGCCGATAATTCCTGAATCTGCCTGGGCAATCGCATCGTACCCGGACCTTTCTCGTAAAGGGCCTTCCTGGCCATAGGCAGATAAGGAACAATAAACAAGAGAAGGATTGATCTCTTTTAATTTTTCGTAGCAGAGCCCCATTTTTTCTGCTTTCTTATACCGGAAATTCTCTACAAACACATCAGCTTTCTCAACAAGATCGTAAACAATCTTCCTGCCTTTTTCCTGCTTGAGGTCAATGACAATAGAATTTTTATTACGATTGATATGAAGGAAATAAACTCCTTCCCCTTCCCAAAAAGGTCCCATCCCCCTTGAGTCATCTCCAGTAAACGGCCTTTCGATTTTGATGATTTCAGCGCCTAAGTCCGCGAGTATCATGGTTAAACTAGGGCCGGAAATATTAGTGGTAAC
Source organism: Bacillus sp. J33 (assembly GCF_000518885.1). GTDB lineage: Bacteria > Bacillota > Bacilli > Bacillales > Cytobacillaceae > Cytobacillus. The sequence goes on from NZ_JAEL01000082.1 coordinate 23,084, forward strand.
ATCCACAACGGTTATGCCTGATAACGGTCCTGCCATCCTGGCTCCTCCTTATTAAAGAGAGGACCAGTTTTATAAATGGTCCTCTGCTTTTTAGTTTTGACTCTGTTCAACTTGCCTGTTTATTTCCGCTTAAGGCACTTAAGGTTTCTGTGGGCGGTTCCGATGCTTCTCCCGCCGTTCCAATCAAATTCAACAAATGCGTTTTTTAGAATGAACGTGGCAGCCCTAGAACATGCTGGCCGACATAGCTTACTACGAGGTTGTTTGTAATAGGAGCGACGATAAACAGGCGGGCTTCCCTAAATTTCCGTTCAATATTGTACTCCTTAGCAAAACCATAGCCGCCATATGTGTCCATGGCTGCATTTGCTGCCCGCCAGGTTGCTTCCGAGGCAAGATATTTGGCCATATTGGCTTCTGCACCGCAATCAATCCCCGCATCAAACATCTCTGCTGCCTTGTCCCGCATTAATTTCGCTGCCTGAATATCCATGTAGGATCTTGAAATTGGGAATTGCACTCCTTGGTTTTGCCCGATTGGCCTGTTAAATACAACACGCTCATTTGCATATTGAACGGATTTATCAACGAAGTACATGCCATCTCCGATCGATTCAGAGGCTATTAAAATACGTTCTGCATTCATTCCGCCCAATACATAACGGAAGCCTTTGCCTTCCTCGCCAATCAAGTTTTCAACAGGAATTTCGGCACCTTCAAAAAAGACTTCAGTGGTAGCATGATTGATCATCGTGTCAATTGGCCGGATATCTATTTTATCAGCCTGCTCCTTCATATCGAGGATAAAAAGGCTAAGTCCGTCTGTTTTCTTTTGCACCTGGTCCTTTGGTGTTGTTCTGGCCAGGAGCATCATCAAATCTGAATGTTCCGCACGGGAGGTCCAAATCTTTTGGCCATGCACGATATATTTGTCTCCCTTTCTTTCAGCAAAAGTTTGAATGCTTGTTGTATCACTTCCTGCTGTTGGTTCAGTAATGCCAAAGGCCTGAAGCCTCCATTCACCGCTGGCAATCTTGGGAAGAAACCTTTGCTTCTGTTCCTCGTTTCCGTGGCGGAGCAATGCGCCCATGGTATACATTTGCGCATGGCATGCTCCAGCATTCCCCCCCGAACGATTGACTTCCTCTAAAATGATGCCTGCTTCTTTCATCCCCAATCCAGCTCCGCCATATTCTTCAGGGATTAGTACTGACAGCCAGCCTTCGTCTGTCAAGGCTTTGACAAAAGCTGTAGGATAGGCATATCTTTCATCTGTATCTCTCCAATATTCCTCAGGAAAACGTTCACATAAAGTGCGAACACTTTTCCTTATCATTTCATGCTCAGTATTTTCCATTGTCTTTGTATTATTTGTCATTTCTGTTTCCTCCACATTTTCATTTTATTTTGAGATTATTACCACTTTTTCACTTTATTTTCCTTTCCATTGGGGTGGACGCTTTTCATTGAATGCATAGATGCCTTCCAAACGATCTTCAGAATTTGCACATTTATAATAAGCCTCCAGTTCGAGCACAAGTCCTGTTTTTAAATCGGTTTCCGTTCCTTTATTAACTGCTTTCTTTAAAGCTTTTAAAGAAAGTGGTGCATTTGAGGCAATGGTTTCTGCCAGTTTAATCGTTTCCTTCATGAGTGTTTCAGCTGAGAAAATATGATTGATTATTCCAAGCTGCTTTCCTTCTTCAGCACCAATCCGTTTTCCTGTGAAAAGCATTTCCTTAGCCAATCCCACAGGGATGATGCGGGGAAGCAGCTGTGTCCCCCCTATACCCGGGATAAGTCCTAATTTTGATTCAGGAAGCCCCATCCCTGCATGAGGAGCAGCCGTTCTGATATCGCAGCTTAGAGCAATTTCCATTCCGCCTCCTAATGCATACCCATTTACGGCTCCGATTACCGGATAAGGAAACTCACGGAACCTCTCCGTTACTTGTTCAAAATAATCATGCTGTTTTTTCCAATCTTTTTGTGACATGCCATTTCGTTCTTTGAGATCGGCTCCTACACAAAAACTCTTCGAACCAGCTCCTGTTATAATGAGAACCCTTACATTTTCGTCATATTTTAATTCTTCCAGTACTTCAATTAATTCCAATGCCATTTTTGTATTCAAGGCATTCATCGAATCGGGCCGGTTTAAAGTTAATAAGACAATGCCTTCCTGTTGGTCAGGACTTTCGAGCTTAATCGTTTCATATGTTTGCACCAGCATCTAACTCATCCCTTCAAAGTATATATGTTTGGTTTATATCAGTTCGGTACCGGATACTTTCGGGAGCTTTTCCCCGCTTTAGCTACTTGTCCCGGCAAATCATGACCAAGTAAATCTCTTAATTTATGAGAAGCAGCAATTAGCATATCAAGGTCAATAGAGGTTCTTACGCCCATTTCCTCCAGCATGTGAACAACATCTTCAGTACAGACATTACCTGTAGCACCAGGAGCAAAAGGACAGCCGCCAATTCCACCTATGGATGAATCGTAAATCGTTATGCCTGCTTCCATTCCAGCAAGAATATTAGCCATGCCCATGCCTCTTGTATTATGAAAGTGGCAGCCAAATTCAAAATTTCTCCATTCATCTGCAATTTCCTTCGTTAACTCATATACCTGTTTTGGATTAGCCATGCCAGTTGTATCTGCAAGTGTAATTCTTTTGATGTTATGTAAAAGGAGGGTATCTAATATTCTCATAATGCGGGACTGGGGGACTGTTCCTTCAAATGGGCAGCCAAATGAAGTGGCAACTGTGACATTCAGTGTTAGATCATTTTCAGTTGCAAATTGGGATAAAACCTTAAAGCTATTCAACGATTCTTCTGTTGTTTGGCGGACATTCTGCTGATTATGCGTATTACTTGCCGACAAAACATAATTGACTGAACGTACACCCTTTTCTTTAGCCATTTCAAGCCCTTTTAAATTCGGCACAAGAGCAACAAGTTTCATTTCTGCTTCACATTGTTTAATGCCGCAGTAGAAATCCGAAGTGTTTGCCATTTGCGGCACTAACTTTGGATGGACAAAAGAACCGAATTCAATTTCAGATAGTTTTGCCTTACGCAATAAATTAAAGATATCCAGCTTCTCACTCACAGTTAGAACCTTCGATTCAAGCTGAAGCCCATCCCGAAGACCGACTTCATAGATCGTTACTTCGTTTACTAACTTCATATACCTATTCCCCCATTGGTTTGTTGGAAAAATCTTGGCTTTATATAAATAGGATACTGTATCCAATCTGCAATTTCAATTATTATTATGAATATTCTAAAATTTTATTTTTTAAATGTTGCTTTCTATTGAAAATTACCAAAAAAGAGAGTCAATAGACTCTCCACAGAGTGTAGACAAACCCCTTTTTCAAACAGCTATTTAAAGAAAAAGGGGCTTTTTATCTTTTTTAACGGCATATTTAGGTGTGTGGATTAAGATAGAACCCCATATATTGATTGGGTAATAATGATAAAAAACGGCTGTCGACTTTGTCGACAGCCTGAAGAGAGTCAATAGACTCTCCAAATATTAAAAATCGATCTTTTTTATAATTTAATTTTTCTCCACACAAATTAAGCTACCAAATCAATGTTGAAAAGCGAGATAAATAGTAAAAAAGCTTTGGCCATAATAGGTTGTAGACGTCAAGTTGAATTTTACACTTTTTGCTCGTTTCCTTTTTACACTTCTGCTGAAAAAATGCTTTTCCGGTTTTTCATGCGATGACTTTCCTCGTTTTCACCTCCATGGATGACTTCCACACGATGAAGTAAGCGATCTAAAATAGCTGTTGTAATCCCTTGGTCCCCAATTAAATTACCCCACTCATCTGGACTTTTATTTGAAGTCAGGATGATCGAACTTCGTTCGTACAAATGATTAATCAAGTGAAAGAATAAGTTTGCTTCTCTCTGGTCCATGGCCATATACATTAAATCATCGATAATC
>NZ_JAEL01000083.1 GCF_000518885.1 Bacillus sp. J33
AAAGCTCATTGGATTAGCACAACAATGGATAGTAGAACAAAGACAAGCCTAACTTTTTGTTTAGCTGAGCCCTTAAGCTAATTCAGCAATCGGCGGAGCGAACTCTTGACAAACCGAACTTGCCAATGGTTTAAAATGGAAACAACCAAGGGCTTATTTGGTATGCCTTCTTTTGTTCCCTTCGCCCTTGTTAAACAATCCTCAAACCATTGGCGTGTTTGTCAAGAGCGATTGCGGCGCATCTCCATCCAGTAAATAGGAGAGAAACTAACCCTTTAGGTAGTTTTCATAAATCTTTTGACACTACCTTTTTTAAAAACCAATCAGGTCTTTGTCTAATTATATAAAATATTCAGACTACTTAATTTCTATTATTTTTACTAATTTTTAAACTATTTTTACTAGTTGGTTAAACTTATAGAAATCAGCTTTAATTAATGGAATCAGCCAATCTAAAAGATGTTTTCAGCAATTCCTTTTCAGGGAGCCTCTGATAATCTCTCTTCATATATCCTTTTCTCATCTTCTCAAAATATTTTTGCCCCTTGTTTTTTATTTCCTCTAAATCAAGATTAGGAATTTTTCGATCTTTCATGACTACATGACCATTTATAATGGATATCTTTACATCTCTGCCCGTCCCGCTTACAATCATCGTTCGTATAGGGTCATCCAAAACACCCATATGGAATCCATCCAAATCTATTACGATAATATCAGCTGCTGCACCTGGGCATAGACGCCCCAGGTCCTCCCTGCCAAGAAAATTCGCCGCTCCTAAGGTAGCAGCCCGGTAAAAATCAGCATATGCTGAATCCTCTACTTCTTTATTTACAATCCGTGAAAGCATGCTACCTATCCTGATATTCTGAAACATATCCGGAGGGAAGGTATCTGTTCCTAAAGCTAAATTAATTCCTGCTCTTTTATACTTTGCAAAGGATTCCATAGCCTGGCCATGTCTCCCTATTATTAAAGGACAATGAATAACTGTTGTATTTGTTCTTTTCAGCAGCTCTAAATCATCCCCTTCACCTGCCAAGGCCTCACTATATCCGGAAATGAAATGGGCATGTGGGATTGCGGTTTTTGCCCCTAAAAACCCAAGGTTATACAGATGCCTTATTGGCGTTACACCATAGTCCTTAATGATTTTGTGATATTCAAAACTGCCTTGGGCTGCATGCAATTTGATCGGAACGCCAAGTTTGTCACTATAATGCTTTGTCTGGAGTAAACTTTCTTCTGTTTGGCATTCAATCCGTTCAGGTGCAAGCATTCCCCTCACCAATCCACGATAAGAACCGTCAAATTCTTCCACAAATCGTACAGCTCTTTCTAAGCCTTGCCTTCCTGCTTCTTCATCCCAATAAATCTTTATATTGCCATCAGGCTGTACAACCCTATTTCCCGATTGATAACTTGGGCCCAGATAAATCCGCAGTCCCAAGCTTGCTGCATGCCCGGCCGCAGATGCTAGCTCCTCATATGTTTCTGCCCATTTTTTATAATGCACAGATGTTATTGGCATGGCTGTTGTAATACCATGAAGGATTAGCTGGGAATATGCATAAAGGGATTTAAAGGCCTCTTCTTTCTCAGTCATTATTTCACGGGATCCTTGCTTCACATACCTTTCTGACCAAAGCAAATTTTTCTGTTTTGCCGTATTTGCTTCAAAATGCAAAATATCATGATCAATATCACCCAATGCATTCAAATCAATGAACCCCGGACTTATTAAAGCATTGCCGGTGTCAATTTCTTTATCAACTTTGAATGGGCAGCATTTTCCTACATAGATAATCCTATCGTCTTCATATACAACCTCACCATCTTCTATAATGACATGGTCTTCTCCATCATAGCCGATAACATATTTTCCCTTAAGCCTGGTTTTCATTGGTTATCCCCTTTCCCAGCAGCCCAACAATCTTCTTCGCTGTGGTTCACTCCATCCGCATAGGTGCGGGTATGCCCCCAAAAATATTTGGTATGCTGCATGTATTTTTCAAGACCCGCGCGCTTAATTGTTGAATTGGCCTCTTCATTTGCTTCAGCTAAAACTCTACTTTCATCAACGGAATAGACAATCCTGTCTTTCATCAAAATCTTGCCATCTACGATAACATGGTCTACATCATTAGCAGCAGCTTGATAGACAAGCCGGTGAATATGCATAAATTCAGGAGTTAAATGCGGCTGCTGCATGTTTACTGTAATTACGTCAGCCCTTTTTCCGGCTTCCAAAGAGCCCAGCTCATTATCCCACCCTATGCATTTAGCAGCATCAATGGTAACCATCTCCAATAACTTTCCAGGAGGTAAATAATATTCATCTCTGTGTGCCGATTGATGAATAAACTGTGTTTTCCTCATTGCTTGAAACATATCAAAGCTTGTTGATGGAGAAGTTCCATCTGTTGAAATGGCAACCGTTGTTCCCAGCTCCATTAATTCTATGATTGGTGTACGGGCATGAATTTGAGAAAAACCAGGAGATACACTAACATTTGTCCCGGTTTCTGCCAAAATTTTTGCTTCACTAAAGGAAATCCCCCGGCAGTGCTGAAGATGTACATCTGGACCTAAAAGAGCATTTTCCCAATCCTGTACCGCTAAATGAATCATCCCTCCAAAAGCATCCGAGTGAATCCGAGTATTATATTTTCTAGCAATCTCCCTAATTTTTTTTGCTTGATCTAAATCATGCTCAGTTAATTGATTAAGTCTTGCAGGTGAAGTTGGTCCGGAGGGTTCGACCGATGGGACGATTACGAATGGGGTAATAAATGCTCTTGTCCGATCTTCATTTGCATGGTGTAATGCCTCAACCACAGCTTCTGCGCCATGTAACACTTCCTCGTAGGCGACTTCTTTTGTAATTCTTTTATCGCCTATCCAACGGCTGAATAAATGTGGCCATGGCGGGTTGCAGGGACCCGTGCACACAACTTCCCTAACACCGGTTTCAGCGTAAGCCTTTGCATGGTTAATAGCAAATATCGGATCATCAGACCTTGGCATGGACCCGATCACAGAGACACCCGTTGTAATTCCAGCTTTCAATCTCTCAAGAGCAGAGAGTTTCCCCTCATAATACCAGAAATCATCTGTTACAAAATGCTTATAGGTATTTGTTATTACAGGCATCCAAAAATCAATGCTTTCCATGGCAATAGTCTTAAACATCGAATGTCCTCCATGGCCATGGACATCTATCAACCCCGGTAAAATACAATGATGGCTGCAATCAATAACTTCTTTCGCCTCAAACTTTTCAACAAGTTTCTCTGTAGTATCTACATCTAGGATCAGGCTTCCATTTATGGCAATAGCCCCATCCGGGATCAGACGTCTATTTCGATCCATGGTAACGACCATACCATGGATCAGCAGCAAATCAATCATTTCCTCTCCTCCATCTATTTTTCTTAAAGTATAAGGAAAAATAGATGGCATAACTTTCAGAATTATTACTTTTATTTTTAGTTTTTCTACCTATTTTTTTAATTTTTTTACCTGCACATGAACTTCACTCCTAAAAATAAGTGCCATTCGTTTGTTTCACTCCCTAACCAATTCCTCCCGTAATACGCGTGCATGGTTATGGATAGGATCTTTCGCTGCATATAATAATGTAATTTTTTTCTCTTTGGAAATTCTTCTTAACTCTTCTATCTTGCGGACTTTATCCGCCTGAGTCCGCAGCTCAAAGAGATATTTATCCCTGAATTCATTAAAAAGCGCGGGTTTATGATTAAACGCTTTTCTCAGCTCACTGCTTGGTGCGATGTCTTTTTCCCAAACAGATATGCGAGCGTCCTCTTTTTTTATTCCGCGCGGCCAAAGCCGGTCGACCAATACACGATAGCCGTCTTTTTCCTCATACGGTTCATAAATTCTCTTAATACAAATATCCTCCATTGAAAGCACCTCCAAAATAATCGAAATCTTCCTGTTTCTATATTTATCGTGATTTGCTATTATTTTACTATAAAGGGATTATCCAAATTTTTCTATACCGAAGAAAACGTGAGGTGAAAGGAAATTGACCGGTACGATTGCAGTCGTTATGATTTTCTCCATTCCCATTATCAGCATCCTGACTTTTCATAAACAAAGACTAGCAAAGATTAAGCACAATATGATTAAAGATGAAATCACCCTGGAAAAACTAAAACAGGAAAACTTCCTGCTTGAAACGGAAAAAATGAAGCTTGAACTGGAACAAATGAAGCTTGAAAGCACCCAGGATAAAACGAAGATAATATAACTTTTGGGATTATCTTTGGGTCTTTTTTGCTTCTTTTTTAATTTTTGCTGTTTTCGTCAAGTTTCTTCCTTTTCAACTGCTAATTAAGTTAAATTAACTGAGTTGATTGCAGCAGAGATTAGTAACGACCGGGAAGCTATATTCAAATAAAAAGGCGCATAAAAAAAATCCCTTCCTTTTCAGGAGGGGATTCTTGCTTTATAAATTCTCTATAATCTTCCGGGCAGTTTTTCCTCCGTTTTCAATACAGTCGGGTATGCCAACTCCATAATAAGAACATCCAGCAAGCCAAACTCCGGGATAATTTTCTGCAAAAATGCTTTCAAGTGAAGCCACAGTTTCTGGATGGGTGATCAGATAGTTAGGCATTTTCTCTGTCCAATTGGTCACTTTGCTTGCTGCAGGCTTGGCGGTAATACCCAGGCTTTTTTCGATATCAGCCATAGCGGCTTGAAGAAGTTCCTCTTCAGTCATTTCCTTTAGAGTTGGGAAAGCAGGATGGCTGCTTTTATAAAATAATCTTACAAGCAGGTTGCCGTTTCCAGATGTATGCTGCCATTTCCGGCTCGTCCATGTGCACGCATTGCACGTTAACTCTTTCGTATTTGCAGTGATAAAGCCTGTTCCATCTTCCGGAAGCTGGCTGTCAGGTATGTCATAAGCAACATAGATGGAAATGAGCGAACTATTTTTTAAACGGCCAAATTCATTCTTGAGGTCCTGGTCCTTAAATAACTTTTCAGCTGCATTATGCGGGATGCAAAGCACAATATGATCCGCTTCCATGCTTTCCCCATTGGAGAAATCTACTTTATAACGTCCTTCCTTTTTGGCAATTGCAGCAGCTTCAGTGCTTTTTAATATCTCTGCACCATCAAGCTTTTCTTCATAAGCATTTATTAGGGCATCCATCCCGCCTTTAAATGAGAAGAATTTCTTTCCTCCGCCGCTCTGGAATGCTTTTCTATTTTCCTCAAAGCCTTTAATGATGCTGCCGTACTTTTCTTTATAATCGAACACCTGCGGAAGGGTTGAAGCAATCGTCAGGTCACTGAGATTTCCGGAATAGACTCCGGAAAGGACAGGGGCAATTTGCTTTTCTACCAATTCTTTTCCGAAAAAATGCTCTAAAAATTCCCCGATGGAATCATGCTTTGTAAAACCTTCATTTTTCGTATAAAAATCCTTTAGTGCTTCCACTTTTCCTTCTGCAGACACAAGGGTTGTTTTTGCCAGTGATTCAACGCTGGCCGGAATTCCAAATACTGAGTCTGCTGGAATAAGTTTCAGCTCCCCATCGCTGTATATATATGAACGTCCCGCTGCATTATAGACAATTTCTTTTTCCAGGCCAAGCTCTTGGATAAAATCCATCCCTTCGGCTTTGCGGGCAACAATCGAGTCGGCCCCCGCTTCCATCACAAATCCGCCTTCCTTGACAGTCTGAATCTTTCCGCCCAGCTTTTCTGATGCTTCTGCCAGAACAAGCCTTATATCGGATTGATTTGCTTTTTTCCATTTATTCAGTTCATGCATGGCAGATAGCCCTGTTACACCACCGCCGATGACCAATACTGTTTTCACGTATACACACCCCAGTTACATCCAATTCATATTAAAAGTGTACCACAATATAACCAGATGAAAGAATGTGTTAGTTTGTCCAATTGATGAATATATTTTTGAAAAGGGGGAGAGAACATGCAGCATTCATTGCTTGTGATGAACCTGCTTCGCTTTTCAGTTTCATATGTATTTATCGTTTCCGGTTTTATGAAGCTTATCAGCGCGGAAATAGGCAGTGCATTCGTAAATCTGGGACTTCCATACCCGGAACTTATCATGCATGTGGTCGCTTTCTTGGAAATTGTATGCGGGGTATTAATTCTCTTTAATAAGAGTGTAAAAAGCGCAGTTATTCCGTTGATTGGCATTATGGCAGCCGCTATTCTCCTGACCAAAATACCTGTTCTAAAATCAGGCTTTATGCCTTTTGCATTTGACGCCAGGCTGGATGGGGTTATGCTTGTATTGCTGTTTATTTTATATAAATGTTCACCATAGCTGTGGAACGTTGATAGGACGGGAAGTGACCGAAAAAGTATAAAATGGCCGATAAAATTAATTTTTGACCGATATAACGATAAAGTGACTGATATAAATCGAATCAGACTGATAAATTTATGAGAGTGACCGATAAACCGGAAACAGCTCATCATTTTCTTTTTAGCACTTTGTTAATGGAGCGGGGGATGCTAGATTCCTCGAAATAAGACTATTAAGATACAAAAAAACGGAGAGCCCACCTCTCCGCATTTTCATTTCCTAAACCAATTCGCATTTTCATCCATATGTAAAAAAGCTATGTCTGTGTTAACTTCACCGATTATCCGATTAGTCTCAATATTCTTGCCTTCCAGCCATTGGGCAAAGTCAAAGATAATGGGTTCCCGATCGCCGCCTAACGAAAACCAGGCTTTCATCTCTTTAGGCAAGTAAGCAGACGTATGGATTGTTCCAGCCCAGCTGCCATATAAGTCAGAAAAAACGCCTTTGTCCGTATCATTTAAAAGACGGAAAGCCTCACGGGCACTCATTGGCTGTTCCTGACGGCTTTTCATCACACTCAGCCTGCGCATGCTATCCGCCAAATGATTTCTATTTTCATGTCTCATGACTTCAAAATGGTTTGTGCAGGCTGTAGTCTCGCGGACTTCTACTCCCCGTGGAGAAGTTTCCACTGCAAATGTCTCGCCGCTCCTGTCATATACCACATAAGTGAAAGAATGGCGGTGGGGAATTTCCTTCACCATATTGACTGCTTCCTGCACATTTGCACAAGCCTCCAATAAAAGCCGGCCAATCATACAGCAAATAAAACCATCCCCGGGATTTTTCCGGTTCATAAAGTTATAGCCAACTGCAAGCCCTTTTTCATTCATGCCATCCATCCGCCCTGTCACGCGCTGGCTGGGTCCAATGATGGCATAGCCCTGATCTGTTGGCTGATAAAAAGTATACCGTCCTTCATATGTTTTGGGATGATAATCATAGTTTCTGATCAGGTAGTCCTCACCCGTCATGATCGAACAGCCTGATCGGACATAATTCACGCGATATCCGCCAAATTCTTTTAGCACCCGTTCCATTGGCCATTGGAGTGCTTCCTGAAGACCAAGAAGTTCTTCCCAAATGCCTGGTGCAAATCTTGTCATCGCCTCTTTCGCTTCCGCTTCCTTTATCGAAAACCGGGGCTTTCTCACCTTCCATTGATCCTCGCGGTTTTTTACCGATAAAGAATCCTTTAACCTCATTCCTTGCATGTATCCAAAATCAAAGTGGGTTCCCCGAAATTGTATAATGTCACTGTATATTGTCTTCAAATAGAATCCCTCTTTTATTGCTTCTTTTTACTAAAGAATAAAGGAAGCGTGTATGAAAATCTAGCAGACGAACTTAAACAAAAAAGGACTGATCCGCAGATGACTGCGAATCAGTTCCTTTATTTATCATCTACAATAATATAAGCTGCCTGGACTGGGCCATGCACACCTACGATTAAATTCATTTCAATATCGGCACTATTGCTCGGTCCTGAAATAAAATTCACACAAGATGGAACAGGCTCACCGTTTTCCACTTTAGTATGGATATGTTTTGCAACCTGGGTCATTCTTGGAACTATCGTGCTTTTTGGAATAACAGCGAAATAGATTACTGGAAGAAGGCTTACTGCACGGCCCTTTCCTTTATCACTGTATAAAACTACTGTCCCTGACTCTGCCAGAGTGGCATCGCTAAATGTAATTCCGATGTCTGCAGTGGCGGAGAAAGCAAGATTCTCTTCGCCTCCTTCGCGATCCCAGACATGCAATGATATTTCATCACCCTCCAGCTCTTTAAAAAAGCTGGATAAACCAAATTCGTCAAAGCGAGGGTCATCCCATGTAACAACTGATTTTCCGCCATACTCCTTAATCAGGCTGGCAATTAATGAAGGAAGCTCTGCAGAAACCGTTTCATGTACATCTGTATGGATGCGCAAGCATTGCTGTTTTAGAACCTCCACAAGCTCATCCTGGGATGCCCCTTTTAATACGTCCCATTGGGGATTGTGATTCCAAGCAGGCTTTTCAACCTCTCGGCGGCGCTCCCTTCCCAAACTTTTTGCAAGGTTATCAAGGAAGGAATTACGATTATAAACTGAGCCAGCTGCCATCATTCTCCCCTCTCTTTCGTTCTCTTTTTATATAAATCTCTAAAACGGTCTTTCTTAGGTGCAGGGAATTCCCGGATCTCCGTCCAGTTTTTCAGAGGGCCGGGGCCATTGGAAATTTTATCATCCTTCGCAAATGTTCCCAATGCCTTAGGGGCAAGCTTTGAGCCGATATTATACATAGAAGGGGAGGCCGTTCCCAGGCTGAATGCCTTCATTGATAAGTTTTCAAAAATAGGGGCTTTTCCCTCTTTTTCAACAATCTCCTGACGGTGACGAAGCAAATGCTCATGCAATGGTATTTTCACCGGACAGGCTTCCGTACATGCCGCACATAGTGTTGATGCATATGGCAGCTCCTTATAATCATCATATCCACCCAGAAGCGGAGTCAAGACTGCTCCCACTGGCCCTGGATAAATTGATCCATATGAATGGCCACCAACATGGCGATATACCGGACAAACATTAATGCAAGCTGCGCAGCGGATACAATGGAGAATGGACTGGAATGCAGTTCCCAGGATTTTCGACCGGCCATTATCGACGATGACCAGATGGAATTCCTCCGGGCCATCCGCTTCCCCCTCTTGTTTGGGCCCTGTTAAGGCAGTAATGTAGCTTGTCAGCTTCTGGCCAACTGCCGCACGGGTCAGCAGGCTTACAAGAACCTCCATTTCCTCCCAGGTTGGAACAATTCGCTCCATCCCCATCACAGTGATCTGTGTCTTTGGGATGGTAGTAACCATTCTCGCATTTCCTTCATTCGTCACAAGGGAAATGGTTCCGGATTCAGCGATGGCGAAGTTGCAGCCTGTAATCCCGATATCGGCCTGCAGAAACTCTTCACGCAGCTTTTCCCTTGCAAACAAAGCGAGTTCTTCCGGCTTCTCAGTTTTATCATAGCCTAGTTTATCCCTGAAAACGTCACGGATCTGCTCTTTGTTTTTATGAAGAGCCGGTGTGACAATATGAGATGGCGGATCATGATCATCCACTTGCAGAATCCACTCTCCAAGATCGCTTTCAATCACTTCACACCCTGCATTTTCAAGTGCTTCATTCATATTGATTTCTTCAGTGACCATCGACTTGGACTTAACAACCTTTTTTCCGTTATTCTTTTTCACAACATTTGTGATATACTCATTTGCTTCTTCTGCTGTCTCAGCAAAAAATACATGTCCTCCGCGTTTGATTACATTTTCGCTTAAAAGCTCCAGATAATAATCAAGATTTTCTATCGTATGGGTCCGAATTTCCTCGCCAAGCTTACGCCATTCTTCCCAGTTTCCCAGCTCTTCTGCAGCATTCAGCCGGCCGCTGCGGAAACGACCTTGGGCGGAGGAAACAGCTCCGCGCATGAACGCGTCTCCTATCCCATCCGAAACACGTTCTTTAAAGGGTTTCTCCCCTATCTTCATACCCATTTATAGTTCCCCCTTTTATCTGCTGTTTAATACAGAGGCTATGTGCATCACTTTGATTGGCTTACCTTTCCGGTCAATACGTCCGCCAATGTTCATCAGGCAGCCGCAGTCGGCTCCTATTAAGATTTCTGCCCCGGAATCTTCAACACTTTGAACCTTCTCATCTACCATCTGTTCGGATATTTCCGTCATTTTCACCGAAAAAGTACCGCCAAAACCGCAGCAATTATAGTTGTGTGGGAGCGGTTTCATTTCAAGTCCTTCTACATTGTTTAATAGTTTCATTGGCGCTTCCTTAACACCCAATAATCTCGTCATATGGCAGGAGGTATGATAAGTGGCTTTGCCATTCAGCTTTGCCCCTACATCCTCTACCCCTAAAACGTCTACGATAAATTGCGTCAGTTCATACGTCTTATCCGCTAATTTCTGCGCACGCGGTTCCCAAACTGGATCTCCCTTAAACACGTGCGGATACTCTCTAAACATGGTTCCGCATGATCCGGAAGGGGTAACAACATAATCGGAATGCTCAAAAACCTTAATCATATGTTTCATCGATTCCTTTGCTTTATCTACATATCCGCTGTTATAAGCCGGCTGCCCGCAGCAAGTCTGCTGTTCAGGAAAATCGACTTCACAGCCCAGCCTTTCAAGCAATTCCACTGTATCCATCCCAACATCAGTTTGGAAAATATCTATTAAACAGGTCACAAATAATGATACTTTCATAGGTCTCACTCTTTTCTTTCTGAAGGTATATGCAAGCTTTTCCTGATTGTATTATATACAGTGTAAACCTTTACTATTGCCTAGTCAACAGGTCATCTGATGACTCTAATAAAATATAGCAAGCTCTTGAGTAAGAGCTTGCCATTTTTCATTAAGCTGTCTTCCGCAGCTGTTTCACATCCATTCTATTTTGCTTTTGCCCTTTGGCAATCAGCGTTACAATGAAGCCTGCCACGACAGCAAGTATAATCGTACCAATATTGAACCCAATTCCATTAATGGCTACATAGCCAATTCCTCCTGCAAAGATGACATAGAAGGTCATTGGTATCAGTGTTTTTCTTATTAAATTTCCTTCCTTGCCAATCAATCCGGCCGAAGAGGATGCTGCCACTACGTTGTGTACACAGATCATGTTTCCTGCAGCTCCTCCGACTGCCTGCAAAGCAACGATAGTTGCTGGGGCTGCCAGGATATTATCTGCTACACCAAATTGGAAAAGTGAGAACATCATATTGCTGACGGTATTGCTTCCTGCTGCAAATGCGCCAATTGCACCAATCGTTGGTGCTGCAAGCGGCCAATAGCTGCCGAATATAGTTGAGATCCCCTCAGCCAATGCGAGCGGCATGCTTGTAAATTCGGCCGCATTGATTCCCGAGTTGATAAACACCTGAACCATAGGAACTGCGAAAATAAGAGCAGCCATTGCACTGACAATTGTTTTAAAAGAGTCCTTTACTGCTCGTCCATAATCTCTCATGTTCATCTTAAAAATGAGGATTGAAATAAGCGAAACTGCTATAAAAATAACACCCGGCACATTCAACGGTTTTGATTCAACCGTGATCGCGGTCCCGAATACGCTTTCAAATCTGAGAACAAATGCTTGAAGCCATTCCGAAAACGGCAGATAGTTAACGCGTGTCACAACCAATAGAATAGCAACTAGCAAGTACGGCAGCCAAGCAGCCATAAATGACACTTGCTTCTTTGGCTTTTCCGACTCATCAACTTGCAGGGAACCAGTCCATGAAGGATCCCAATTGCTTTTTTCTTCAAAATCCCATGCCTTTTCAGGAATAAACAGCCCTTTTTTAGCAGCAGGCACAACAATCGCCAATCCAATTAAACCGCCAATCAAAGATGGAAATTCAGGTCCAAGCAGATTTGCTACCAAAGCATAAGGAACTGTAAATGACAGACCTGCAAATATAGCAAACTTCCAAATCGCTAACCCTTCCGCTATGGATTTATTTTTGCCGAAGAAATAAGTCAGCATTGTTACCATAAATAAAGGAATAAATATGCCTATAGCCCCGTGGATAAGGGCGACTTGTCCGCCAATTCCATTAATATAGGCATCAAATGTCGTTCCTTGCTCGGCAACATAGCTTTGAACCAGCGGGGAATCCTTTAGCCCTGAATTAACACCAATTAAGATCGGTGTTCCTACAGCACCATACGAAACGGGTGTAGATTGCAGGATAAGCGCAACCATAACTGCTCCCATTGCAGGGAAGCCAATTGCAACCAAAAGTGGTCCAACGATTGTAGCAGGCGCCCCCCATCCGGCAGCACCTTCAAGAAAAGATCCAAATAGCCAGCAAACAATAATTGTCTGAACACGGCGGTCAGGCGAAATACTCATAAAGCCTTTTCGGATTGTAAATATGGCACCGCTTTCTTTCAAAGTGTTCAATAAAAGAATTGCACCGAATACGATAACACCCACTTCCAGTGCTGTTACAACCCCTTTAAAGCTGGCTGCGGCCACTTGATTTCCGGGAACCTGCCAGATAAACATAGCCATAATAATGGTTAAAGCCAGCGAAACCGGCATGGCTCTCTTGGCTGGCCATCTAAAAATAACTAAAAATAAAAAGACTGAAACGATCGGCAATGTAGCAATTAAAGCCAAAGTACCAATACTCAAATACCTCTTCCCCTTTCATGTTGAAAAATTTCTTCTCCCTTTGAACTAATCACATTAACAGGTCATCTGATGACTTTAGTATAATAAATAGTATAATTAAAACGCTTTCATATCTCAATAGTATTTTTAGAAATTTTCTAAAATAAAGCCCAATCGCTGGCATTTGCGATTGGGCTTCTTCATTATATATCCATTTCTTGAAAATATTTCATTAAAACTTCTTCCACACTTTGAAGGTGCTCAAGCAATAACATTTGTGCCTTTACCCCGTCCCTTTGTTCGATTGCCTCAAAGATGCTTGAGTGCTCTTGCGTCAGGCGGTCCAAAGCTGATTTCTTAGAATAAAGCCATAGCCTGCGCGTTTCTCTCATTGTTGTGACCATCATTTCTGACACATTGTTCATTAGGCTGATCAGTAAGTCATTTTGTGATGCTTTTGCAATGGCCATATGAAAACGAAAATCTGCTTCTTCGCCCAATTCTTCATCATTGGCATTTTTCATCTGCTCCAATGCTTCTTTGATTTCAAAGAGATTCTCCTCAGTCCATCTCAATGCGGCCGCTTCTACAGCCCCTACCTCAAGAATACGGCGAACCTCCAGCAAATTTTTCACATCATCCTTTTTCATAAGGACGGCTATTTGCACAGGAAGCTTGAGCATGTTTGAATTAAATTCGCGAACATAAGTCCCTTCCCCCTGATGCATTTCCACCAATCCCATTGCCCGCAGTGCACTCAATGCCTCCCGGACTGCCGAACGGCCAACCTGGAAATTTTCCGCGAGCTGCTGCACAGAATCAAGCTTGTCACCTGGCTTCAGCTCACCAGACTTAATCATATCCATAATAGCCTCAGCCACTTCTTCATATATTTTACGCGGTTTTATTCGTTTATAATTCAACTATGTTCACCTCAATATATATCTACCTATGATTCTATAGTAATATGTGCGAAGCGACAACGCTAATTTGTAAGCGATTCCTTTTTATATGTCAAAGAGTTGTCTCCATTTTAAGCAATGCATGAAATCAATATTTTTTTTGCAGCCCTCTCAGGAAGCTTGTTCTATTGCACTTTTCAGCTTATCTATCATTAGAATCACCTGTATTTACTTTAGTATTTTTAAACCCTTATAACAAACTGAATCTGCCTTTGTTAAACCTATAGCTCGAAAAAATTTATCCCTCTTATAAATAAGTTTTTCTGCATTATAAGTATTTTTATCAATGTTATGGACATACAGACACTTCTTCTTTACAAAACAGCATTAAGAATAGTTTCATAAAAGCTTATTTGTTGCATCTTAAAAATATATCGTTTAAGATTTAATCGTACACGATTTAATATTAAAAATTATCTGCTCAGGAGGAATTCTTATGACTACTGTCTATGAATTTGAGGTTAAGAAAACAAATGGTGAATTAAAATCTTTGTCAGATTACGAGGGCAGGCCTTTGCTAATCGTTAACACAGCAAGCAAGTGCGGTTTGACTCCTCAATTTAAGGGGCTTCAAGAGCTTTATGAGAAGTACAAGGACAGCGGTTTGGAAATCCTTGGTTTTCCTTGCGATCAGTTTAATAATCAGGAATTTGATAATATTAAAGAAACAACTGAATTTTGCCAAATCAACTATGGCGTATCCTTCCCAATTTTCGCGAAGATCGATGTGAATGGAGATAATGCCCACCCTTTATTTGTTTTTCTAAAAGAACAGAAAAAAGGACTTCTCTCGAAGAACATTAAATGGAATTTTACAAAATTTCTAGTGGACCGCAATGGCAATGTTGTTGAACGCTATGCCCCAACAACAGAACCAGACAAAATAGAAGATGATATAAAGAAATTAATTTAAGATAAAAAAACCCAATAAGGTGATCATGTGAAAGATTTTTTTACACTCGATAAGCAGCTTTGCTTTGCAGTTTATGAAACTGCCGGCGAATTCACAAAACTGTATACAAGTGCCCTTCAGCCATTCGGCTTAACCTATCCGCAATACCTCGTCCTTTTGGCTCTCTGGGAAAATGACGGTGTAACAGCTAAAGCGCTTGGAGAACGGCTAAATCTCGGAACCGGAACCCTCACCCCGATGATATCAAGAATGATTTCGAATGGGTGGATCCGGAAAGAACGATCTAATACAGATGAGAGGAAAGTAAATATTTTTCTGGAGGAGAAAGCCCGTCAGGAAAAACAGGCCATAACCCAAAAAGTCAGCGAAATCATTCAAACATGCAATATTGAATTGGAAGAATATGAACAGCTGATGAAGCAGCTTGAGACATTGCGTTTGAAAGTAAAGAAAAGAGTACCTCACTAAAATGGGGTACTCTTTTAGATCTTAAATGTTTAATCCTCCCCGAAATAGCCATATTAAGTATAGATTAATCTGGAAGGGAGCCTAAAGAATGGAGTTTTTACCAAGAGAGCAAATCATCAATGCACTGCAGGAACCACTTCAATCATACATAGACAAATATGGGATTGACGATATTGGAATTTTTGAGGAAGAAGGTCAGGGTAACCAGTACTATTTGGGCTACACAGTGAAAAAAGAAGGAAGAACCTATCATATACATAGTCCCTACTTCAAGGATGATAATGGAGGATTAACGCCCGCAGAAAATGAGTGGACGATTGAATCGGATGAGCCTAAAGGAGAAGATCGAATGGGATATGAAAATTTAGAGCAAGCACTTCGGGAAATTTAATACAAATTTAAAAGAGATTAATTTTCACTTCTTGACTTTTAACCATATTTATTTTTGAATATTTTGTCTATAATAAAATTATATTGATTAAAGGAGTGGAAAGAATGGCTGTTAATGCCTACCTTAATTTTAATGGAAATTGCAGGGAAGCTGTTGAGTTTTATGCGGAGGTTTTTGAAACAGAAAAGCCTCAAATCATGAGTTTTGGTGATTCTCCTCCCAATCCGGAATATCCATTAGCTGAGGAAGCAAAAAATCTGGTTATGCACGCACGGCTTAACATTTGCGGAAGCAATGTGATGTTTTCCGATACTTTTCCTGGAATGCCATTCACGGTGGGAAACAACATCAATCTTGCTATTGTAATCAAAGATCTGGATGATCTTAGAAAGTACTTTACCAGGCTGAAAGAAGGCGGCACTGTTAGCATGGAGCTGCAGGAAACATTCTGGAGCAAGTGCTATGGCCAATTAACAGACAAGTTTGGTGTAAACTGGCTGTTTAATTATGACAGTGAATAAGGTATATATGGAACGCAGCAATGGAGACTTCAGCCGGAGTCTCCATTCTGGTTATTCATTTAATAAATGATGCATCATTCTTTTTTTATCATCAAAAAACTGTTTCATAATTCTGTAATGGTTCGTTTCTTCAAGATTTTTTTCTGTAATCCCTTCTTCCGTAAATTCATAAATGACGGAATCTGGATACGCCATAATAATCGGTGAGTGTGTGGCGATAATGAACTGAGATTGTTCTCCGACCAGATCATGAATTCTTGTCAGCATGGACATTTGCCTGAGTGGTGAGAGAGCTGCCTCCGGTTCATCCAAAATATAAATTCCTTTGCCTCGAAACCGATGAAGGAATGTAGAAAAAAACGCTTCACCATGAGATTGTTCGTGCAGCGAACGGCCGCCAAAAGAATCGATTACCCGGGGGCCGCCCCCTTCACTGTCCATTTCTTCAATATTGGAAGCAACATTATAAAAGCTCTCCGCCCTCAGAAAAAATCCGTCACTGGGTCTATCAATTCCTTTTATTACCTTTATATAATTCCCGAGCTCTGAATGAGAATCAAATGTTGAAAAGTTAAAATTGAAAGAGCCGCCCTCAGCATTAAATCCCAAAGCAACCGCTACTGCTTCAAGTAATGTTGACTTCCCCATCCCATTCTCGCCAATCAGAAAGGTAACTTTTGGGTGGAAAGTCAGTTCATCCAAGGCCTTTAGACTCGGAAGATTAAAGGGATAGTTGCCAAAAGAAGGTATAGCATCTCTTTTAAGGCTTACGCCTCTTACATAATGTGAACTCAGTAGATCCATATAAAATACCTCGAGTTTTTATATTTTGCCCTGTTGATTTCCGGCAGGCGCTTTCTTTCCAAGAGGGTCTTCCTTGTGTACCCTGTGTACCCTTTTCCCAATATTGAATAAGCTTCCTTGAATGCAAAAGCACTCTTAGTGGATTCGAGCCCTCCGCTCCAATCAGCAATGTGCTAACCATTAGGGCTAAAACCGCTTTTAGATACGCCAAGCTGAATGGGAGAATCCTGAAATTCCTGGCGCAGCATTTTCAAAACGACTTTATATGCTGTTGGGTTATACCATTTTTCCAGGCCCATTTCTTCATAAATCTTCCGGATCCCGAGCCTCTCAGTCCTCCGGCCTCCGCTTCCGTCTCCCATCCAGAAATCGTCTATCGTTACTCGGTTCGCAATTGATTTTAACTTCGCTGGAAACTCTTTTGAGCATGGCAGCAAAGGGGCAATTGTTGCCTGAGTTATAATTCCGGCTTCTTTAATATCGTTTAACGCAGCCATCCTAGCCGGAATAGGAGGAGCAGATGGAGAAAACGCCTTCCTTACTTCTTCTTTATCCGTTTCAATCGTCATTGAGATCCTGATTCTATCGCCGAATTGCTGGAATAGGTCGATATCCCGCTTTACCAGCGGAGACCTGGTTTGTACATGCAAGAAGTCTGGCGGGTTTTTAAGCATTGCTTCCATTAACGTTCTTGTCAGCTTTGAAGTATACTCAATCGGCTGATAAGGATCCGTTGAAGAGGACATAAATAACGCCACTGCCCCCTTTTTCTTAGCCTTAACCAGCTCTTTTTCCAAAAGTTCTGCTGCATTCGATTTAATATCGATCCATGTTCCCCATTCCTCTTCGCGAAAAATGGAAACCGGAAGTTCCCTTACATAACAATACTTGCATCCAAAGGCACACCCGGCATAAGGATTTAATGAATGTGTAAAGTCATCAATCGCACCTTTGGCAGGGGTTAGGATACTCTTTGAAACAATTTCTTTTAACTGTATATCCATAATGACCACCTATTAGCCTAATAAAATAAACCGAACAACTGTTCCTTAGATTAAGAGTAACAGACTGGTTTATGAACGTCAATTGATGAAATTTACTCCAGCCAACTCTCCAAGCATATAAACTTTATGAGGGTTTTCTTATGAATATACTCCGGATAGACCTCCTAAGACATTGAAGAAAGCATCCTTAATACGAATCCCCTATTTTTTATGGTTTCGAAAGGTATTGGTGACGTTTTTCAAAGAAAAAATAGGTTCAACTCATTTTTTTGCCTTATTCTCTTTTCTTATTTATTATTTTGTAAACCTTCTCTATTTTCGACAGTGCCCAATGCTTCTCTTTTAATAAGCTGGCAGATCATTACTGCTAATGTTCAACCTTTCCTTTAAAAATAAAAAACGAATGTTTTTTTCTCTTAAAAATTCGAGAAATTTACAACCTCAATTTGATTTCCAGAAGAATCTCCAATTACAAAGTAACGTATATGGTTCAAGCTCAAAGAGTACTGCTATATAAAAAAAGGTGCCGGGCTGGCACCTTTTTCAAACCTATCGATATTAAGTTCCGCAAAAAGTGCGATAAGGAATGTTTGATGGCTCTGGCAGCTTGCAATATTCATCCTGATCGTTTGAATACGCATAAGGTTTGGAAAGCACATTAAGAAGCTTCTCAAGAACGCTGTAGTCTCCTTTTTCCACTGCAGCGTCAAGAGCCTCTTCAACCCTGTGGTTCCGGGGAATGACAGCAGGATTGCTGTTCCTCATCAACTGGCTTACAGCTTCTTTTGATTCATCCTGCCTGCTTAGTCTATCACGCCATTGTTCTTGCCACTTGGCGAAATCCGGATTCCCATGTAATAAAGCATCCTCTATCTTACCCAGAGTTAAAGAGCGAAAGGTATTGGTATAGTCTGCTTCAGACTTCTGCATTATCTTCAGAAGGTCTGTAAAAAGGGATTCGTCTTCTGTCTCTTCGTTGAAAATTCCAAGCTTCGCCCTCATCCCGGCAAGCCAATGGTTTTGATATATTTTGTTATAGCCTGAAATGGCTTCCTGCGCCATCTTCACAGCCTCTTCCTGATCATCATGCAAAAGAGGCAAGAGGGTCTCAGCAAACCTCGCAAGATTCCACCCTCCAATATATGGCTGGTTTCCATAAGCATAACGGCCTTCCCTATCAATTGAGCTGAATACGGTCGCCAAATCATAGGCATCCATAAAAGCGCATGGGCCATAGTCGATCGTTTCTCCGCTAATGGCCATGTTGTCCGTGTTCATTACACCATGGATAAAACCAACTAATTGCCATTTGGAAATCAGTGATGCCTGGCTCTGGATCACTTTCTGAAGCAGGGAAAGATATGGATTCTCATCCCCTTCAATTTCCGGGTAATGCCGCTTAATTGTGTAATCAGCCAACATTCGGAGTTCCTCAACAGGTCTCCAATTGGCAGCATATTGAAAGGTTCCTACGCGTATATGGCTTTTAGCGACTCGGGTTAAGATGGCTCCTGGCAGCTCGGTTTCCCGGATAATGGACTCACCCGTAGTGACCACTGCCAGGCTTCGGGTTGTGGGAATTCCAAGCGCATGCATTGCCTCACTGATAATATACTCACGCAGCATCGGCCCAAGTGCCGCACGTCCATCTCCGCCGCGGGAATAAGGAGTTCTGCCAGAACCCTTTAGCTGAATATCCACCCTTTCATTCTGCGGAGTAACCTGCTCTCCAATCAGCATGGCCCGGCCATCCCCCAGCATATTAAAATGTCCGAATTGGTGCCCGGCGTAAGCTTGAGCTAGAGGTAAAGCCCCTTCTGGAACCTGGCTGCCAGAAAGAATGGCTATGCCATCTTCGGTTTTAAGTTCATCCACTTTTAACCCAAGTGAGTCTGCCAATGCTTCGTTGAGTTTGATCAGCGCTGGGGATGCTGCGGGATTTGGCTTTACGGTTGAAAAAAATGCGTTCGGCAAACGGGCATAACTGTTGTCAAAGTTCCACCCTGTTTCATTCCTATTTGTCATTATTTCTCCTTCCTTTTCTTCTTTGGCTTTTAGAGCCAGTAACTTTTCTGGCTTGTTCTTTGGCTCACATGTCTGTTTATCTTTAATTATTATACCCTTTCTGAAAAAAGATAGCGGGATTAAAGACTTTTTATAAAGCTGCCGGATCAGGCATGATTTAACTGCAAAGACGGGTAGAATTATTATGAGTATATGTAAAGCTTATTTAATCTGTCGAAGCTCCAATTTTTTGTTCGATTTCGCTAAGAAAATTAAAAAGGCGGCAAATATGCCGCCTTTTAAAGAGTTTCCTATTCACAATGCTCAAACGTTTTACAGGCTGTTTCCTCTACATCTTCCGCCTCTCTGCCATTTTGGCCAATCACATAAATAGAATCAGCAACACATTTGTCTCCTTCTGCCCAATACTTGCAGTTTTCCACGTTACATAAAACTTCTACTTCCATTGATGGCCACCTCCTAATGGTTTGTTTTTCAATACCCTCTTTAGAGATGGAATAACCGCAATTGGACAAAAAAGCGCTTACTCTTTTGCTATGCCTGCTTCAAAATCAAGTTGATTACATTCTCTGCATGTTTTAAATGAATTTGACAGAATATGACCTTTTGTAACTTTTTTTCAATAAGCACAAAAAGGCAACACCCCCTTAAGGTTAGTTGCCTTCTTTTAAAATCAGTTCTGTAACACTCTCCACGTGTGTGGAGTGCCGACGGTAGGAAATTAACACTATGAGATGTAGTAGTTTACCTTTTATATCTTTAACATTTCATCCCAGATTAACTTGTTTACTCAAAACGTTCATTTCTTTGCCTTTCCATTTTCAATTCATTTTCTCTTTCCAAACGAATAGTTTCTTTAAATTTTTCTTCTTCTTCAGTTGCCCATTCTGCAATTAGCAAATTACTATGGTTTTTTAATGCTGTAATTAAACACAGGCAACTTTGTAACCTATCTGCAAGGGAACCCCACCATGTTCTTGGGTAAAATGATTTTCTAAATATATTTAATATCACCACTGGATCATAATAATTATCCATTATCCACAAAGCTAAAGGGGTCCACTCCAAGATATTGTCCTTCTCAACTTGTTGATAAGGCCTTATAGCAGATGCAATAACAGGATAACGTGTTTTGGGATTGACTTCACACCATTTTTTAATAATTTCCTCATTTATATAGGAAAGAGCTTTTCCTTCTCTAGAAAGTGCTTCGATTAACCAACCATCCACTTTTTGCTCCCTACCTAAAAATTCATTAAGGAATACTTCAGGCTGTGTCTTAGATAAAGAAGACAGAACACTTTGATAATCCGATGGGAAAATTTCAAAGTTTATGTATCCACCTGCAAGCTTTTCACACAATATCTTAGCGCTTTCTTTTCCAGATTCCCCCTTAAAACAAATTTGAACAATTTCTGATAATTCATAATCTAATTGGTCTTTCTTATTATTTTCTCTTGAAAATTGATATTTTAACAATAGGTCTTGACCGACATATGATATACAATCACTAATTATCGTGTCTTTAGAAATACCATGTATTCTCATATTTAATATCTCAATTGCTACTTCTAGTCCATTTTCTTTTAGTGATATTAACCCTAATAATTCTGCAAGATCTTCATCACTTATAGTTTCATGAACTCTACCGTATGCAATATTTTGATATTGCCATATAGGAGCTTCTCCATACTCAAGTGATTTTCTTAATCTGGTTACACCAAGAGAATTAACTTTTATACTTATTTGTAATAATGGAAATATAGAAGCTAGAATTGGATCCGTTACGGATTGATCCAGAATTTTTTCTGTAAGGGCTAAATCAATTTCCGCTAATCTATTTAAAAAACCACGGAGTACTTGATAGTTACGTTTCGAATCATCTATATAGGATAACTTTTCACAAAAATCAATCCATGTTTCCTCATGATTGATAGATCCGTCTGCTATTCCTTGCCCAAGACTAAATAGTCCAGGCCCATCATTCCCCAAAATTTCAGGCAATAATTCACTTAAAATTTCATCTTGGGATCCAACCTCTCTCCCAAGTAATTGAATTTTCTCCTCTACAGTTGTATATCCATCATTATCTAAATCACTAACAGCATCAACCAAATCATAAATGCTTCTTCCTGACAATGAATAAAATTTCGCTTGTTCAATTAAAGAGTTCGGCTCCAATAGCAATACTAAGTCATTTAGTCTTTTGTAGATCTCTGACTCCATTTCTTTGCCATCAAATCTCATGGTTGTTCTTACAGCTAGCCATCCTTCTCTCCAAGATCCTTTTGAAGAAATTATTTCTAAGACTTTTTCAAGTTCATCATACATTCCTGCATTTACCCAAAGTCCTCTAAACTTTGAGGCTATTAATTCTTTTACTTTAAAAGCAAACGGGCTTTCCGATATTGCCACTCTAAGAGAATAATCAATAAACAATTTATACCATGTACGTATTTCGAATCTGTTTGTTGGATTATGGCCATAATCCCTAGGTCTAGCTCCAAATTCAAAGCTGTACGATGAACTAAAATGGGTTGTTTCTAAAGCTGCATCCAATAAAGAAATTCCTAAATCAACTTCCTCTTCAATATTTGATTCTACTAATTTCTTTATTACACTTAGCCTCTGGTCTGCTGAAGCATGTGTTCCAGAAAGATAAATATAAAAAAGAGACTTTAGTAAATTTCTTATTGAATTTACATTTTCATTTGGTTTCTCTGATAGCGCAAATTTAGAAAGTAAATTCGTTGATCGAATAAATAAATGTTTATCATAGGCCAATGATCTAAGAAGACTTGTATATTCATTATAAAAAACATTATCTCGAGTAAAAAATGTATTAGCTCTACTGGTTTCAAGAACTCTTTCCATAGCAGAAAGTGTTAGTTCAGGAGTTAAGGGAGCAACATTTCTAAACAGTGTTACTCCCAATTCATTAAGATTACTTACATCTCCAAGTAGCCCATCTTCCTTCAGCCATCTTTTAGAAATTTCTTTAGCTTCTTCACTTTCATGTAAATAACTTAATCTTCTTGAAAATGATTTTAAAAGTCGTTCAGATCCACCATTTTCAAATACACTACATATTTTTTCAATTGGTATATTTTCAAGAGCCCTCTGAGCCAGTTTATTAGCAATTGCATGAGGTAGAACTGCTCGCCACACACTCCGCTTTTGAACAAGATCACGTCGCATTAACTCACTTACATTTCTATACATTTCTTGAACATTCATATCTACCAAATCACTTAGCAATTCTAATTCTGCATTCTCAAATAGTTGAATATTAAATGAATAAACCAATGAGCATGCCTCTGCAGCTTTTAATAGTGACCTGCTTGGCTCATTTCGCTGCTGGAATAATCGATTAAATAAGTCACTATCTTTTAACTCAGATAAATTATCTCCACGTTTTACTGTGTTCCCTAAGGCAATTGCAATTCTAGCATTTCCTCCAGAAAAATTTGCAATACTCCGTGCATCTATTTCTGTTATATGACTAAATCTTTTTAATATGACTTTTTCAATTAATTCAGTCGACGCTGGTTCTAAACGAAATACATCGGTCGCTTCTGGCTGGTCATCTCTAACATCATATTCAATGGTTACTAAACTTACTAAGCTATTTGGTTTCGAACATATAAGGCCCAATCGTCTATGCAAATCTGGCGGACAATTATCTACTGCAAGAATGAATCGAGACTTTAGAGCAACTAGTCTCTCAGCAAAATTAATAGGGTCTGGGTCAGGGCCGTCACTAATATCCGTATAAAATACGATTGATTTATTTAAAGGGTTTTCTCCTATTCGTTCATCAAACAATGCTTGAAGCAATCTTGTTTTTCCTACCCCTGAAAGCCCTACTAAACGTACTGAAGATGCAGGTCCATGAAGAATGTTTCGAATTTCATTTATTCCATCACTGACTGCTAATCCTTGTGAATAAGAGTTCGGTTCAATATATAAACGAACATGTTCATCTAACATATACTCCTCTTCAATTCCCAATGGGCAATTTGCCCAATTCTCATATGTTCTCCATCCCTGAATTGGTCTTCCTATTTTTTCTCTTACCCAAAGGACCAAAGCTGGATGACTACGAACCCAACCAGCAATCCGTTCTCTATCATAGAAGTCTACTTTAATGTCAGTATAATTCGGGTAGTCAGACAATGCATCTATCATTGCTTTATTTCGATCTTTAAGAGCCGAATCAGCAGTTGAGCCTTGGCTACTAACAATAATATAAGCCCCCTTGGAATCTACTAGATCTCTTATTACTTGTCTAAGCTTACCTTTGGGTCGCATTTCACTTATAATATCTGCTCTTGGCATATCTGGTTTTTTCACTTGAAAACCTGTTTTAGATCTTGGTATAAAACTATCAGCATGTAGAGGAGATAAAATGTCAACCCTGACATCAATACCACCATCTTTTGCATTTTGGTGTCCTCCCCATGTTACTCCTGCTGTTGGTAAACCATATGTACGTAGTTCAGCTTCACAGAGAAGACCGATTAAAGCCCTTAAATCGCTATCACTTAATTCGCTTATATCTTTACCACTAATTTCAAGCATATTACCTAAAGCCCTCCCTTACCATAATAAAAAGGATATTAACCTATAAAATTATTTACATGGATAATAAAAAACCCCATCCTCTTATTGAAAGAAAACGGGCTTTCCTAATTAAACCAATTTTAATATTAGCTTAAAATATTGATCAATCTTTATTTTCAAAAGTAAATATTAATTTTCCAAGAAAACATACTCAGAGGGACATGACATTTGTCACCAATTCATCACCATATATAGAAACCAAATAACCTGTTATATCCACTAAACATGCATAAACAATATTATTTTCCATTTTAGCCACCACTTGATTTTTAGCTTTAAATATAGTATTTGCAATACCACGAGTAATCCAAACAAAGCTACCATCGTTCCAAGCGGGAAGAATGACCCCTTAAATATATCTCAAAATGAAAGACGAAAAAAGACCCCTTAAAAGTCAAGGAGTCTGTTTCTATGGTGAAGAGCCACCACACTTCTTGTAAATTTAATATACAATAAATCAGGAAGTACATCAATACTTTCCATTAATGGGAATTTTTCAGTTATTCCAGCTCATCTTTAAAGTCGTTGATAGATTTCAATCTTTCAACAAAATCATCTAGCTCCTCTGGCTTGAGTATAAAGCTCACCTCATCTCCAAGCAAAGTTTGAATTGAAAGTTCTACGTTGCCATTATCATCGACAGATCCAATACTAATAGAATCAATACCCATTCTTAAGTCCAACGTTATATTCAAACATATCCCCCATCTCCAATAATTAACTCTTTACACAACTAATTTATACCTGTCATGCATTACATTCAATGCCATTCATTAATAATTCATAGAAATCAGAAGTAATTTCGAAGAATTCTAAGTTTAGTATTAAGAGAGTGTCTCGGATCTATTCAGATTAATCCAATCCCTTTGCTATAAACTGAGAGTCAGGGTGCACCAAGAAAGCATTAAAAATATAATAAAAGCATGAACTAATAGCTTTAAACTACACCGGTGTAAACAAGTTCATAAAAGAAATTCTAATTAAATTAACTTGATAAATAGTGATTAATTTGACGAAAATTCTTTTCTATTTACCGGAGGAAATTATTATGAGTAAGTATTTTAAAGTAGTTATTAGTAACAAATACGTTGAAATCATAAAACAAACAAATTCTCCTATTACTAGAAGAACCTCTTCAGGTGGGCGAAAATCTCATTCAATTCTAAATAGTGAAAATTACGATACCAATGTTAAGACCAGCATTACACGAGCTCGTAGAAAAATTCGTAGATTGCTAGAATGCAACTTTACAGATAAATATGCTTTTGTAACACTCACCTTTGCCGCCTCAGAAGCAGTAGATATCACGAACATTAATAGCTGCAACAAAATATTTGCAGACTTTAAAAAACGTTTAGCCTACTATTTAGAGAAGAATCAATTACCAAAGTTCAAATATTTAGGTGTAATTGAATTTCAGGATAAGTTTCGGAAAGGAGCCATTCATTATCATATTGTTTGCAATTTAACAGAGGTTCCTAACGAAATATTACAAGGTCTTTGGCAACATGGCTTTTTGCACAAGATAAATATTTCTTCCGGAGCAACTGAAAATGAAAAAATTGCTTTCTATCTAAAAAAAGGGATCACTGATCCAAGGCTTAACGGCCATAAAAGATACTTTCATTCACATGGTTTAAAACAACCAATTATCTTAGAATTTGATAACCCAGATGAGTTTTATAAATATCTCGATGAGTGTAAATCCACCCTTTTTGTTTATGGCATCATAAAAATGTAGGTTATGGCATTTAATTTGTGCTGGCCCCTAGGGGCCTGCACAAATTAAAAATGGCCACTTGTCAACATTCCAAAATACACATACACTTCCTGTTGGGTACAAAACGTGCAGGAGGTATTTAAGGAGATGTTGGCAGTGGCCGAGATTAATTATATCAGACATGAGGTTAACAATAAAGACTGCGGATATTCAAGTGTAGCTAAAAGGACAGGGAGAGATCCGCGAACCATTAAGAAGTATGCAGAAATG
>NZ_JAEL01000084.1 GCF_000518885.1 Bacillus sp. J33
CAAGTATCCAGTCTTTATAGTGATCTAGTTTTTTCTTCTTTCCCAAAGGCTGTTCAGTATAGGCTCTTGCTTCATCGAATGTCATTTCTAAATACTTATAGACAGTCGGTCTTGAGATCTTAAGCTCCTTAGCGATTTGTGCTACTTTAAACTTTCTCTTATGTAATTCCTGAATCTTTATATATAACACTAACTTCTCCTCCAAAATCCTAACCTCCAGTAAAATAACGTCACGATCTATTTTACTAAAGTAGTAGGTTGATTGAGCAAAAGTGTAAAATCTTATCGAGCAAAAAGTGTCAACTTTATTCTAGCGTTTACATCCGGATGGCATCATAAAAGAAAAAGAGTTTCTTTTGTTTAAACATTTAATTATAAATGAAGTCAATTCTCCATTAGATGAAGATGAATTGCACAAGCACATGCTTGCTTTTATTGAAAAGGGTTTGAGAGAAATCAATCAAGTAATAATAAATAAAACTTCTATGGAAGATTTAAGATTAACCTTATTATAAAAAAATCCCACCGCTCTGAATGATACGGTGGGATTTTTTTATATTCTTTCTGATAGTGAAACTATATCAACAATCGTAACTGTAGGATTAGACAGTTCCCCATTTTCTTTTAAAATTGGACCATGAACTATACATTGTCCTTTTTTGAGGTTAGCAAGTATGTTTTCCCAATATTTCTTATCCTGATTATCTTTTGATAAGCTCGCAGCAATATTTGAGAGCTCTTGTTCAGGAGGAGAAAAGTATACCTTTTGGGATGAATTTTGAAGCCTAGCTAATTCATCGGAATCTAATTGAGATTTTAAGAACTGGGTAGCATACCAGGCAGACCATCCAAATTTACGTCCCTCAGTCAGTATCCGAGCAGATGGAGATTTTTCAGTATGATCCAGATTTTGTGCTTCGTCCATAATAACGGGCATTGGCTTGTTTTTATTCCCGTTTCTTACTGAATAATTCCATAAATCCCATAAAATAAACTCAGTAATCATTAGTTGGACATCCCTCGGGAATCCAGTTAACTGGATTATATGCACTTCCCCATTACTCTCAACAATATCTTTCCAATTAAGTGTATTCTTATTACTAAATGGATTGCGGTCTATTAAAGGCCTTATCTGTGATAATGCTGTTTTAGCATAATTTGAGCCGTCTTCTTCAAGCAATACTTTAAGTTTTACTAGACTCATTTCATCTCCGTATGCATCTAACCCATTTAACACAGCCTCATATATAGCATTTTGCTGCTGAATTCCTAAAGACTTATAAACAGCAGCGAAGACACTTTTTATTCTTTCAGCTACATCAGTATTAGATTCTGGTAGCTGTATTCCACCAATATCTCGAATATTTTTTTGGAAAGGGTTAATTGGTAGCTGGTCACTATAAACAATTTTTTGCTTTAATTTATCTCCTAAGAATTCCACAAATTCTGGCTCAAGTTGGTTCGGCAAGAAACCTTCAGTGTAATCAATTACAATACTCGGGATCCCCATTTTAGACTTTTCAAGCAATAAACATTGCATGAAGTAGGTTTTTCCCTGCCCTGATTTACCAGATATTAATAGGTGCCTATTAGCAAGACCTTTATTGCCGTATTCCCAATATATGTCACGATTTGAGTTTTCAGCTTTGCCAATTCTTATTCTTACATTAGCCAAGTCAAAAATACTACCCACGTTCTTTATAACGTCTTCAGGAGCTTTGTCTTCCTCATCTTTATCTCTTCGATCAGTCTCAGTTTCTGTTTTACCTAAAGAATTTAATCCTAAATCCTCTGCTTTTTCTCTTGGCTCAGTATCATGATCCTGAGATACTTTACTTTCTTTTTCATCAATATGCTGCTGATCCGCTTCATTTTGCTCTAAAGTTTTGTTTTCCTTCTCTGTAACTTGATACTCTTCTTTTTCTACACCTGTGTGAAGTGGGAGTTCCCTATCTTCACCAATTTCTTGGTGTAATTTTTCACCAGCCTTATATAAGGATGAGAGCATTTTTTCCTTTATGAAATCATTAGGCTCCTCTTGAATCCAATGTCTCATTTCTTTTATTGGGGTTACTAGCCCTTCATATCCATCTTTTTCTGTGAGATTTAGCAATAAGACATCATCTTCTAATTTTGCACTTCTATGATAGGCATTCTTTTGAAAAGAGAGGATAGCCCCATCACCTATATAACCTTTCAAATGATCAGTAATGCAATACTGATCCTTTAAAAGCTTTTCTATGATGTTGTCTGTCAGTTCGTAATTTTTGTCTTTCCAAAACTCACTTTGCGCGAGCTTCTTTGCATTTGAAATTAACAATTGTGCAAAGAAATTACGATAGAACCTTCCTTTAAAAGTACTACCCATCTCACCTGTCAAAGCATCAAAGAATAATTTCTTTGTCTGATGTACTTGCTTCCGAGCTTTTTCAAGAACTTCACCTTTATTTATACCTATTTTTACTTCAACCGGATAAAAATGAAGAGAAATCTTATCTTCAATCGATTCTAAACCGATTAAAAGCAGGTCATCACTGTGACTGCCCTTTACCCCCAAATTTTTCGCTGTAAATATGCCATCCGATTTATTAAGGCTCACCGCTCCAGCAACTCTTAATATCTCTTCCAGAGAAATAGGAACCCATAAAATATTAGGGTGATCAAAATAAGAAACTGAATATTTTATAGCAGAGATGATGCTTAGTTTCTCTCTATCGTAATGTCCCTTACTTCCTATGATTCGTAGCAGCCATTCACCATTAAAAGTATTAAATGCTTTTATAGTGTTCAAAACATTTCCTTCAGTTCCTTCAATATCTTTTTGACTCAAGAACTCTTTTATTACTGCATAATATTGCTGGGATTTATCAGTGACAGTGATAGCATCATATCGGCTAGATGAAGAGTATTGATCACTATAATGTATAACAACTAGATTCCCATCATATTTGTTAAAAAACTCCAAGTCTACAGAAGGATCTACAAAAGTGACCCAATATGATGAATTAAATACTTTCTCTAGAGTTTCTTCATCAGCAGTTGTGGTTCTTGAAAAGATTGCCTCACCTTTTCTGTAGCTATCATTACCGCCGTTCCTTAAGTTAGCAGCAAGTTCGTTTACATAAAAAGCAGTGTTTGTTAAATAATTATTATCATTTAAACCATATCCCTTAGTACCAAACCCACTTTTATAATTTTCTTCATCTTTCATAGAAGGAACACTAGAATAAATGCCTTCTATTGCAAAACCCGAATTCATTTCATTTATAGGCTGTACAGCATGATGCTCTTGCGCATGCATTTTATAAAATGAAATATGAGCATACCTTAATTCAGAATTTGGTTCTTGTTTATAAAAGAAAAGTTTTTCTCTAATAACTCTTAAGAGATCTTCTGCATCTAATTCTTTCGTTTTAAGTTTTACATCAAAAAAATTCTCAAATTCCTCAACAGTTTCTATTCTAGAGAATAAATCAAAATAGCTTTCAACACTTTCATCTATATAAAGAGTAACTTCGACAGGTTTTAAGCTTTCAATGCCTTCTTTATCAATTTCTTTTAACATCCATTGGAAAATTCCTCTTATAACTTCTTTATCGTTAGCTATATTAAGAATATTAATTTGTAATGGAGCCATCGACTTTTGAATAAACAAATATGAGAAATGTTCCTTAAACTGAATAATTTTATCACTAACTACTTTTGCTAAGTATTGATTTGCATCAGAAACAGACACTTTATTAACTGGCTTAAATGTAAGCCATTCTAAAGCTGCTTGCTGGTGGTCAGGTTTATATAAGGTTTCATTTTCATCATATATAAAAGGGATCAAGGAATCAGGACTAAGTCTATTCAAAATACTATTATCAACTTCTTCAAACTGTAAAAGTTCATATATTTTTAATTTAAATGCAACCATTACAGGATGGAATGGAGTAAAATAAACTATCCCATTTGAAAAGATGGTACCTAACTTAAATAAATCTCTCCCTTTTCTTCCTGCTGGGGATCCATTTTTAAATCTGTTAATTTCATTATTATATACTTCAATATATTCAAGTGCCCGCCTTTTTAAGTCTTCGGATACATATGACAAGCTAGGAATCGTATTGCTGATTTTAAAATAAGTAATAAACCTGCTATATACTTCTCTTAGGTCATCACTTAATTTGAGATCAACAGGCAATAGTTGGTCTGATTCATGTCTTGCACTTTTTAGACCGTTTTCAATCCAATAATCTTCCCACTCAAAAAACTCTCGATATTCAGAATGGAAATAAAACTCCCTGTTTTCTAGAACAAGTCGGTTATTTTCTTTAATCCATTGAATATTTTTACCTGTTTCTCTAACCAACTTCCAAATTCTTTGGCCGTTAATAGGCATTGATTCTGGTAGTTCATTTTTTAACAATAGAGGAACAGTAGTTTCATCAAATTTAATTTTGATTTTTAATTCATCATTGTCATTAAATGCTTCAGGAAGTGGCCTTATATTCAATTTTTCATCCTCTGTAATTGAATAGGTTTGATTATCTTCAAGAACTTCTTCGTTTTTAATGCTCAAGCCATTTCCAAAAGTCAATTCATCTTCTTCGTATTGTAGCTCAATATTTTCAGATATAGGATCAACCGAATAAGTCGACTTATATCGATCTAAATAAACTGGGTCAATAGGCAAAACAGCAATATGAAACTCCGCTCCTAAAGTTGCTTTATTGTCATGCTTATAGGCAAACTTGAGAAACGTGGGCTTATTTTTTTCCGTTTTAATAACCACTGAAATATTAGTTAACTTAACATTCGGATCAAAAATTTGCTCAAATTTTTTCGGTACCTTTAAAAATTTTGAGGAAAGGCTTTTTAAATTACCACTTAAGCTGAAGGCAGAATCCAGGCGTACTTCCTCTTTATTATCAGGGTTAAAGACAATAATATATCTTTTTCTTTGGCCTGCTGAAGTATCTTTTTGAGGTTTATCCCAAAATATTAATTTATCCTGGATTTTAATGCTTTTTAATTCCACCTTCATTTTTTTATTTATATCTAAATAATCCTCATGCAATTTATGAACTCGGGTATAGAGCGACTCTTTCCACTCTTCTCCCATTAGTTCTTTTGCTCCTTCCGGGGTAAATCTTTTTTCTAATTCCCCTTGCTCCAGGCCAAAATCATGGACTTTCCTAACAAATTCAAAAAAGTCTCTATTGTCTTTTAGCCTTTGTCTTTGCTCTTTTCCTTTGAACTTAGCTAGATCTGGATCTTTAAATAGTCCAAATTTATGATACTCCTTATCCTCTATAGACCCTTTTTGCAAAGTAGTAAAAATATCTTCGAACTCAAAAAAAGTAATATGTTGAAATGATTGTTCCTTTATCAAGTTTTCCAGGTTATCTAAAAGGATAATCTGCTCTTCTTTTTCAAGCACACTATTCTCAATTTCATTTTTCAAACTATTAAAAAGGGAGGTTGGATGAAGAGGCATACCTTCCTTTTGTAAATCGCTGCTGCCTCCTTGAATAGAATCAAGCTGTTCTGCAACGATACTTATTAATGCTGTCTTTTCCCAAACTCCTTTTTGTTCTCCCACCAGGTTTCTCAGCGTCACAAGGAAATCAGGCTTTACATTTTCTGATGTATACGCAACTACTAGTTTGGTTAATCCAAAAGTAATGGCGAACGTCTCGTATTCATCGCCAAGTTCATGTTTATATTTAAATGGAGTAATTCCTTCGATATTTTTCAACCCTTGAATAAATGAGGACACATCTTCTTTACTGTCTAATTGTAAATAAAAACGGTCACCAGGATTGATTCCATGATTTGCGAAATAGTCTGCTAATAATGAGGATATATAATTATAGAATTGGTTTGACATACTGAGCATCACCACTATCACTTTTTTTGTCTAATATATTTAAGTTATCAAATAAGCTTATGATTTCCTTTTTGGAATAACGATCAAATGAAATACCTCTTTTTTCAAATTCCCGGAATAAATCGTTTAGCGGTATTCGCTTATCTTTCACAGATACTGCTGTTAAGAGAAGCAGAAAATCATGTTTCATGTTAAAGGTTTGCCCCAGGCTGCCTCTACTTTTAAGAAATTGATTAGCCCCCAGATCTTCAATATTCTTACCGTACTTAATGCACACACCTGTGCTCATTCCCTCTTTTAAGCACTTAAATAAGGTTTTAAATGCCTCTGGGATAGTGGTTGAATAGTCATCGATATTAACTCCAGCCCATTTGGAATATTCTCTAATCCACTCTTTTAAATCTAGAAGGAAGGCAGCTTCGAATTCGCTCCCTTGATTAGATATTTTGTTGTATAGAGTACTATAAGGAACAAATGAATATTTCTCTTCTTGATTGTTGTTAATAAAGCTATGACTTAAATGAGATATGGTATGGATATGTGGAAATAAGTTACTTGCACTTTCTTTAATATATTTAAACCCTTCTAGTTCATCTGCTGCTTTTCTTCGCTTGCTAATTGATTCCCATTCCAAAGCAAAGTATAGAGGCTGAACCTTTTCAAAATCAGCTTCAGTAAATTGATCAAATTTAAAAATAAGCTGGCATGCATACATAAATACATAATAATGAGTTAGGACCGGAAATGAAGTTAAAAAATAATCCTTAAACTTACTTAAGTACACTAGATCCTCTTGGTATGACTCGATAAAAGGGTTAAGTAATGGCTGATATTTACGGTCTAACTTCTCTCTGCTTGTTTCCTTTAAAGCTTCCATTTTACTTAAAATCAGTTCTGTTAAAATATCATCCGCACTTTTATTTTTGAAAATTGACTGTATTTCCGAATTATTTTGTACAAGAGTTTCACTCATAAACTGAGCATATTTGCTAAACTCATTTTTATTTTTTTTATCCACTTTTATATAATTAAATAAGAAAGGATGAACTGGATTTATTTCATCCTGATTAAATAAATATTGATCAAGAAAACGTACAAAATCATACATGTCATCATCTGCTTCGAACTCAACATTACTTGCAATAAGTTCACTTAGTTCATTTTCTTCTTCAGATAAGTAAAATTCCCGATCTTTTAGTGCTTGTTCATCTAAGTTTAATTCACAAACTTTTCTTACGTATTCCCCTAGAACTTTATTAAAATCTCTAATAGCTTTTGTCCGTTTAGTTAAAAAAGGTAAGACATCAATAACCTTGCCTGTATCATGCTTCCCTTTTCCTGTTAAATGATCTTTTAAATATTCACGATCTAATGTTTCAACCATATTTATTACTCCCTTTCAAATACAAACGCCCCAAAATCATCTTTTTTAATAATGTAGAACTTATTATCTTTCGGAAAATAAACCAATAACTCTTTTTTCTTATCTCCGAAAGCCATAACTTTTTCAATAAACTCCACAAACTTGATTGCATCTTCTTCATCTTTTTTATTTGGACGGTATCCTTCTTGTACCTTTCTAAGCAGGGAATATAAAGGATAATCGATATCCAGGAAGATTTTATTTTCAGCATTACCATCATGGTATGCAAGAACAATAGAAGACTTAAAGGAATCTAGAATTTCTTTTGGATTCGTCTTTAAATGTTCAATCGTAGGTTTTAAATTTAATTTCTGGGATAAGCGATATTTATCAGAAGGCTTATTTAGATATATATAATCTTTCTTCGGGCTGCCTTTCCATTTATAAAGAGCTGTTTTAATTTCATCATAAAAGCCTTTAATTTTTCTTTTGTCGCCTGTATTAAAGTAATACAGATTTTTTAAATAATCTAAGTAACTTTCATCAGATACTTTTGATGAAAAATTTACATTCGTAAGGTAAGTAATTCGAATAAATGATTCAAAAAACATGTTAAAAGAATAATCTGTTAAGGTTTCCTTAGAATTAAAGGAAGATAACCAGGTAATGGGTGTTTCGTCTTTTATATATTCTTTAATAAGAGAATCCCAATCATTAAGTGTATTCAATTCTATAACTACCTGATCAATTGACTCGGATCTCTTATGAATTGGATCTAGCTGACTCACTGCATTTAATATTGTAGACCTGTCTTTTCTATTAAATAGCAGGTTAGGCAATGAACTTTCCAGTACATCAAATTCGGAGAGTAGCTTTGTACTCTTAACTTCATCTGGAATAATAATATCTGCAATTAAGTTTAGAAAAGCTCTTGCTGAGATAACTAATTTTTTTATTACAATAGATTTTATAATGAGTTGAACAACCTGTTCACGAACAAATTTATTTTGCATAAGCTTATAGTTTTCGTGAACCATTGTATGAACATTATTTTTTTCATCCTGCTGCAAAGCTAAATAAAAAGGATTGTTATCAGATTTCATGAACACTTTTTCAAGTAGCGCAGTGTAAAATGAAGACTTAGCTCCTTGTTCCGAAATTTCATATGGATGATAATCACCAAAACTGAGTAAATCAAAGAAATCATCACTGAAATGTGTTGTGATATTTTGGGAAAACAATTCACTTTTCTCAACAAATTTCTTTAAAGTATTATAAGTGTATTCTTTATGTTTTGTATTAATAAAATTATGCAAAACACCCATATTTATAGCTAGTATCACTTTTTGATCATTATGTTCTATTAATTGATCTGAGAATCCTTTAAGTACTTCTTCCAATGTCTCCATTGCATTTTTCCTTGGAGAGAAGCTTTCTGTAGCATCGTTAAAAATTCTGTAGTCGTTTATTAAGTCTGCTTTTTTTTCTTTTAAAAAAGCTAATAGATGTGACTTTCCATCTCCGACACTTCCGCATAGAAGAATTAAATTCCCTTTCACATCATTTTTACGTGCACTTAAAATGGACTCTAAATCTACCTGAATTTTCCTGTCAACGTGCATATAATCTTTAAATGCACTAAACTGACTAGCATTTTCAATAGCTTCCTGAGAAGAATCCTTTAGTCTTTTAAGCTCTCTTAGAAGATAACTTTCACCCTCTTTTAAATCTGTCTTAAAAAGAGGAGAAATTGACTCTTCCTTTGAGTCAGATTTTTCATCATTAATTTCCTCTTCATCTCTAACGTCTACTTTTGAACCTGATTCAACTACTTCTTTCATAGACGATTCGAACTTACCAGATCCTATGAGGTCTAATATTTGTTTTTTTACAATATCCTCAATATTTTCTTTAGGTCTAGGCTTTGGTACTTCATAAAATGGGATCTTAACTTGTTCTGATGAATAGACTTCATAAAACCAAACCCCAATTTTGTACATCTCTTTATGCAACTTGAATGCTGCAGTAATATCGTTGAATTTCCCATCATGTGCAGCCTTATTTCCTGATAATCGGATGGTATCAAATGATTGCTGAATTTCTCTTCTTATGTACCCCTCTCTGGAAAGAAAGGAAATTTTATCGTGTAAAGTTGACAAATAAGGCGCCTCAATGTCCTCTTGCTTAAAAACTTCATTAAGAATTTCCTCTGCAAATAGTCTAGCTTTAACAATAGAGCTGCTTGGATCTTCAAAAAGGAGCTCTTCCATTTTCTTTGCAATAAAAGCTGCATCTTCATTTATATTCTCTAAGAAATTTAAGAAATAAATCTCTGTGGTATTCATTCTAAAATCATCTCCGAATACTTGATCTTTTACTAACAACATCATATCACACTACCCTGCCAATTATTAAGCAAGGTAAGCACCTTACTTACAATTATTTTACAGCTCAAAAAAACCGAATAAAAGTTCGCATTTTTATTGTAAAGAAGAATAACTAAGTTTATAATAATTCATAAGATTACGTACGTAAAAAGGAGGAAAGAACATGGACGCGACATTTAGTTATAATTTCCCTGCTATTAGAGGCATACAGGCTGGCAAAGAATATTTTGTTGCTATGTGTCCTTTAAGAATTATTCCAAAAATATTTCTGTTCGACGAAGAAGAAATTCCACCGGAGCACAGATCACAAAGAATTTTAAACAAAGCTCGTATACCTGAAATGACCAACTACATAGTTGAAAACCAAAAAGATTATGTTTTCTCTTCTATAACTGCTTCAATTGATGGCGATATCAAATTTATTCCTTTTAATAAAGAATCATCATTAAATGACCTTGGCCAATTAAGAATTTCCCTAGATGCAAGGTTCTTAATAAATGATGGACAGCATAGAAGAGCAGCAATTGAAGAGGCTTTAAAAATTTCTCCAGAGCTAGGTAATGAAACGATTTCAGTCGTATTCTACCATGATGAAGGATTAAGAAAATCACAGCAAATTTTTTCCGATCTTAATAGACACGCAGTAAATACAACATCTTCAATAGGAATTCTTTATGACCATCGAGATCGTCTTGCTTTAATTACAAAAGAGCTGATTTCTAGTATTCCTATACTCAATAGATATACAGATAAAGAGAGAGTTTCACTTTCAAAAAACTCTCCTAAAATTATGGCATTAAATCATATTTTCAATACAAACTTAAGATTATTAGGGAAATCCAAAGGCGATGAAATTAGCCAATCAGAAGAAGATTTTCTTAAGCAATATTGGTCCGTTTTATCTGATTCTATTGTAGAATGGAACATGGTCTTTAAAAAGGAATTAACCCCCAGAGATTTAAGAGCCAATTACATTGTAGGCCATGGAGTATTTATAGAAGCAATGGGTTTGGTCGGAAATTATCTTATTAAATATCACGATAAGGACTGGGAGAAATATATAAAGAAACTTTCTAAAGTTGATTGGAATAGAAGTAACACTGCCGATTGGTTAGGCAGAGCATTTAACCAAAATGGAAGGATTCAAAAGACAACTTATACGATTCAGTTAACCTCAAATAAAATTAAGCAATTAATTGGCCTTCCTTTAACTGAGTCTGAACAGACATTAGAAGATAAATTCTTTCAAGGAGTAGTTTAATATGTCGAACGGGATCATCAGCAATTTGCTGTCCAAAAATATGCCTTATGTAGAAGAAGCTAAAAAGCATATTAAAAAAGCATATAAAGAAGATGACCGCCCCTGGGTAGTAGGTTATAGTGGCGGAAAGGATTCAACAGTAGTAGTTCAGCTTGTTTTTGAGGCTCTTGCTGAAATGGACAAAGAGGAATTACATAAAAAGGTTTATGTAATTTCCTCAGACACACTGGTAGAAACACCTTTAATTATTAATTCAATTAACCAAACACTAAGAAGAATACAAGATGAAGCCTTAAAGAGAGATCTTCCAATAGAGACTCACAAAGTAAAGCCAGTCATCAAGCAATCATTTTGGGTAAACATTATTGGAAAAGGGTATCCATCTCCTAATCAGCAATTTCGGTGGTGTACGGACCGTTTGAAAATTGACCCTGCAAATCAGTTCATAATGGACAAAGTCTCCTCTTTTGGAGAAGTTATTATGGTATTAGGAGTCCGTGAAGACGAGAGTGCTACGCGTGGAAATGTAATCCGTTCCCATTCGGTTGAAGGTAAAACATTTATGAGACACTCAACTCTTTCAAATGCATATGTTTACGCTCCTATTCGAAGCTTCACACTTGATGATGTTTGGGACTACTTATTAAATCACCCATCTCCCTGGGGTGACGATAATCATGAATTACATCGTTTATACCAAGATTCAAATAGTGGAGAATGCCCACTTGTTGTTGATAAATCAGTAAAAGAAAGTGCTGGCTCTTGTGGCAACAGTCGATTTGGCTGCTGGGTTTGTACCGTTGTTAATGAAGATAAAGCACTTAGCGGGTTTATCCAAAGTGGACACGACTGGATGAAACCTTTACTTGATTTCCGGAACTGGTTGACCAGTATT
This sequence comes from Bacillus sp. J33, assembly GCF_000518885.1. Classification (GTDB taxonomy): domain Bacteria; phylum Bacillota; class Bacilli; order Bacillales; family Cytobacillaceae; genus Cytobacillus. The sequence continues at coordinate 11,782 of NZ_JAEL01000084.1, forward strand.
AGAGACCATCGTGATAAAAGAATGAAGTATAGAATGAACGGGCAAATTTATTATAAAGAAGTTAAGATTGAAGAAATTGATGGCATTCCTCATGTCATGATACCTAAAAAATCCGGTAGACCAAAGCAGCAAATTCCATTAGATCAATACACAGTTATGGAGAAAGAAAAACTTAAAGATTATATAGAAAGAAATAATATTGACCTTAGTGCACCAGAGGATCAAAAGATCTTAGTTACTTATGAGGAGGAAATGCTAGACGGTGAGAAAGTACTTAAGCATGCTCAATTAGGTTTAGGTCCTTATACAATGGAAGCACGGAAGGAAATTTTAGTCAGATTACTTAAAGTACAAAGAGATTTAAAGCATCCCGATGATCCTCATTACGAGTTAATTAGTATAGATGAACTTAAAGCGATTAGGAAAATCTGGTTTAAAAATGGAGAATGGGAAGACCCAATCCCAACTATTTACGAAGAAATAATGGGTCGTTCAATTGATTGGGAAATAGATGATCGTCCATTATTTGATAATGAGCAGATATCCGACCTAGAGCTATTGGCTGACCAATTTAAGGTAGATATTAAGGTCCTTAAAAAGCTTATATCAATAGAAAAAGAATACTCTGGCTATAAAGTTAGAAGAGGATTAATTAACGAAATTGGTAAAGCTCTAAAACAAGATTATTTACACCTATAGTAGAAAATGAGGTTATAAGATGATTATTAATCAAATTCAACTAACCAATATCGGAGCTTATAAAGGGACTAATTCTTTCGATTTCCTCCCGAATAACGGAAAAAATGTAGTTCTCATTGGTGGTGAGAATGGTGCTGGAAAAACAACTTTACTAAACGCCATAAAACTGGGGCTATTCGGTTCATATGGGTACGGCTTTAAAACAGAAAGTGCGGAGTATTACAAAAGAGTACAAAGTATCTTAAATCATAATGCAAAAAAGATTGGAGAAAATAATTTTAGAATCAAATTGGAATTTTCTCTAATTGATGATTTTGAAAAGATTGATTATGTCCTTTACCGTTATTGGAGATTCACAAATAAAAGTTTAAAAGAAACTTTTGATATCGTTGCTAATGGCAAGCATTTTTCAGATTATGATAAAGAACTTTTTCAATCAAAACTTAAAGAAATTATGCCACCACAGTTATTGGACTTATGTCTTTTTGATGGTGAAGAAATTGCCAGAATTGTGAACGAAGATCTTCTGTCTGACTACTTAAAAAACCTATCACGGGTTGTTTTTAACCTTGATTTATTTGAGACTTTGGAAGAAGATCTTGAATTCTATTCCAACCAATCCTTAGATGGTAAAAAAATGGAATCATTGGAACAAGAACTTTTTGAGTTAAATAATCGAGAAAAAGACCTTAGAGGGAAAATTGCTGCTTCCCTAGCTAATTTAGATGACTTAAGAGCACAAAAATCAGAACTACTCGATGAATATCAACGAGATAAGCATGATTTCGAAAAATATGGTGGATTAATTAAAAGTGAACGAGAAAAAATCATCAAAGAAATGAACCAAATCGACATAACACGAAAACAAAACTTGGAATCTATAAGAGGTTTTGTCTCAAACCTTCTCCCCTTCTATTTAACGAAGGGACTGCTAAGTGAAACAAGAGAACAAATTCAGAATGAAGAAGCTTTACAGCTGTACAAACAACTAGGTGAAAAGCTTACAGATGAAAAAATTCACAACATATTACATTCCGTCTCCAATACTATAAATCCTAGTGAGAGCCAGGATGTTAAAGAGCAGTTATTAAATTTATTGAAACCTGAAAAGGCAATTTCTACTATTCATGGGGCATCCTTTTCTGAAAGTAGTTTAATTGAAAATATGCACTTAAAGGTTATGAGTGATGCTGATAAAGAATGCATCAGCATCATTGAAGAAAACAAAATCAAACTTGCAGAATTACAAGAGTTAAGGGAAAAATTAAGAACTAATGATGATACTAATGAGTTTACTGATATGCTGCAAAGAATGGAAAAGGCTCAACAAATGCTGTTGAAACTTGATGATGAATTATCAAATTCTGAGGCACAAATTCAAGATTGGAAAAAAGAGCTGGAGTCGATTCTTTCTGGAATTGATAAAATACAGAGTACCTTACGAGATGATGATAAGACTAAGAGTTCTTTCCTGGAATCACAGAAGATTATTGCTTTAAGCCGCAGGTTCCGTGAGATTCAATTAAAGAAAAAACTCCAGCAAGTTCAAATTGAAGCTTCTTCCATGTTAAAGAAAATCTTTAGAAAGCACAATTATGTATCTTCTATTCTTATAGACCCTGATACTTATGACGTTCGGTTAATCGATTCACAAAAGGACTATATTGAGAAATCCACCCTATCAGCAGGTGAAAAAGAAATTCTGCTTATATCGATTATATGGGCAATATTTAAATGTTCTGGACGAAAAGTTCCTTTCATCTTTGATACACTGCTAGGACGATTAGATAAAACACATAAAGCTGCAGTCTTGAAAGAATTTATTCCTAATTGCGGGAAACAAGCTATTATTCTTTCAACCGATACTGAAATTGATCAGGAACATTACGATATATTGAGGGAGCATGTCGCAAAAGAATATATGCTGGACTTTAATGTTGAAAAGAAAGAAACACGTATATTGAATCAATATTTTCCCTTTAAACAAATGGAGTTGAGCTTATGAATTTCCGATTAAAGACATCCAAAGAAACTGGTGAACGGTTAGTAGCTCTGCAAGGTGCTACTGGTCTAACTTGGAATATCTTATCCCGTATTGCAGTTTCCTTATCATTAAACATACCTACTACGCCCGAACTTGTTGAGAATAAATCGGGTGTTGATATACACAGAAATGCTATGACAGGGGAAAATGACTATATTTATAAAGCACTAATTAGACAGCATGCAAAACGAAATGTTCCAGATGAAGAATATTTCCCTGACCTCTTTAACGCCCATTTGGAAAGAGGAATTGAATTACTAAACAATGAGTACAAACATGCAGGCAATTATGAAAAACTTCTTTTAAACCTATTGAAAATGGAAAACTAGGTGATATAAATGTTGTATTTAGATAATAGCGCAACGACTCAAATACATCCCGAAGTTAAAGATGCCATGCTCCCCTATCTGATGGAGGAGTTTGGAAACCCATCAAGTAAGTATTATGCACCTGCAGAAAATGCAAAGAAAGCAGTAAAAGAAGCAAGAAATGCCCTTGCTTCTTTATTAGGATGTAAGGATACAGAACTTGTTTTTACCAGTGGATCTACAGAAAGCAATAATATGATTATAAAAGGTGTGGCTGACCATTACTCCGAAAAGGGGAATCATATTATTACAACTAAAGTCGAGCATCCTTCAGTTTTAGAAACCTGTCAGTATCTTGAAACTAAAGGATTTGAAGTTACCTACCTTGACGTTGATCAATACGGAAGAATTGACATTGAAGATTTAGAGAAGGAAATAACTGAAAAGACCATTTTAGTAACGGTCATTTGGGGAAACAATGAGTTAGGCTCATTAAATGATATGGCTGCAATTTCAAATATTTGTCTTGAAAGCAACGTATTCTTACACACTGATGCTACTCAAGTTGTGAGTAAAATTGAAATGGACTTGTCCAATTACCCAGGTATTACATTTTTATCGTGTTCAGCACATAAGTTTCATGGTCCTAAAGGAATTGGTGCTGCATTTATTAGAAATGATGAATATGAACTACCAACAAAGATAACTCCCCTGCTTCATGGTGGTGGACAAGAAAATGGAATCAGAAGCGGAACTCTGGCCGTTCACAATATTGTTGGTTTAGGAAAAGCTTCAGAAATAGCCCGCAGAAACCTAGTTGACAACATTAATAAACTAAGAGAATTAGAGTATCATTTAATCAAGTTATTAAATGAAAAGTTCAAGGACCAGATTCATATAAATAGTGACAACACTGCAAAGATCCCGGGCATCGTTAGTGTTCAATTTAAAGGGGTTAATAATGAGCTATTAGTTAAAAACCTTGCACCTATTATTGCTGCTTCTACTGGCTCAGCATGCAGCTCAAGTAAACCATCTCACGTCCTGGCAGCCATTGGCTTAACGATAGATCAAGTAAGGTCAACAATTCGGTTTTCTCTGTCCAGTTTTATAGAAGAAGAAGAGCTTGAGATATTCAGACAACTTTAAAAGGAGGGCTTCCCCTCCTTATCTTTTCCTATTTCTCAGCTTATTTTATATTTTCTACTTTCAATGTAAATATTTTAACTGCTTCTTCCGCAATTTTAATTTGTCTCTCTTCTATTTCTTTTTTTGTCCAATTAACATAATTAGTTAACCCTTGAGTCATTAACATATCTGTATCTGTTTTATAAACACTCTGTTTATCTTTAAACTTTTTGTTTCCTGCTCTTCCTTGTGCAGAAGGTCCTAATAAAGTTAGATTACCTAATTTATCTAAATATACTTCATGTTCTTCTAAAGTAAAGTTGGTTGCCCATTCACCTTCTCCCACTATATTGAAATCTACAGTTTTTGGCAAAATATGTTCGACTGTTACTTCTGCTCTCTCAGGAGCTATCCAGTCTTCAGTATGTAAAGCTTTTTCATATTCTGTCAAAATAAAGAACGTTGATGGACTTCTGTAGTTAACTGTAAGTGAAATCATTTTTTCTTTAAATTCACTATCCTTTGCCAACTCCTGAAACTTTGAACTAATCTTTGATATATCCCCATCCTTTTTAAAATCCCTTGCCAAAATTCCAATTTCTTTTTCAATTACCCCTGGCTTCTCCTTCATTACAGTAATATAACGAATCAAAAAATTTAAACATAGTCTAACCAGCTTATAAAGCATTTCTTCATCAGCTTTATATCTTTCAATTCCTGCAATTAAAATAGGATGTGTAAGATCAAAATTCAATTTATTCATATTTTCTAGAACTCTTTTTAACTTAGTATTGCCAAAACTGTCACTAGAAGGATTATGTAATGCATTATAATACGGTGCTAATTCGTATAATTCATTAATTAGCTTCTTAGAAATCTCATAGGTGTCAGCCTTTAACCTGACTGCTTTAAATAAGCCTGGATATGAAACAAGTTCGTAATTGGCTATCCAATAATGACGTAAATATTTTTTTACTGAATCGTCGACAATTCTTATCATATTTATCCATTTTTCTTTTATTTCATTGAAATCTCTATACGAAGAACAATTCTTAAATAACCTGTTTTTAATCAAGTCTACAGAAGAAAGTTCTAATCCTCTGTCATTCAATGTTTCAAATATAAGAAAGGCATCTGCATCTTGCTCTACAATAATTTCAACCACTTCAAATTTTTTTAGTAATGCTTCATGTATTTCTTTAATGTATTTTATAGCAAAGTTATCATCAAGGTCTTTGATTCTATTGTTAACTTTGTCTAAAATAGTTTGAAATGCTTCCTTTATTTGTTTTGATGCATTATATTTCTCCATTACCTTAAATCGTCTAACGATGTCTTCTCTTTCATTTAAGCTTTTACTCCATGCTTTTACTATGTATTCCTCAAAAAACTCATTATTTAACTCACCTAGTTTCAGTTTAGAACCTACCATTTGTCCATCATCATCAAGAAACTCAAGATATTCTTTTAGTTTATTACTTCTGTGCTCTACTCCATCAAAAGACTTGAATCTCCCCAAACTATATATATATCTAAGGACATAAAGAAATATTGCAATAGTTGTTAATCTCTGTTGTCCATCAATAACTTCAATTACATAATCATTTCTTCTTTCATCATTAAAAACAAAAGCACCAAAATAATGAATACTTTCAGAATGAATTATTGAATCTAAATCTGTAAATAAGTCTTCAATCTCTTGTTTCGACCAAGAGTAAGGCCTTTGGTAATCCGGTATTTCATATGTAACTTTCTCTTCAAAAATTTTCCTTAAATTTCTTCCTTGTGCGGAGATTTTCATTTTAAATCACCTTCCAAAATAATATAATTTTTATATATGTATGAACTTATATTTTCTTCTAGGGTTAATAAAAATATACTCTCCTTGTCTCCCTCGGACGGCTTCTTGAAGGGGTTCGGTAAAGTTTCGATTGGTTAAGGCCAATAATACTTGTCATGATGTATTTGAGTGAAACTACATGCGCTTGATTCGTAAGGGATGAAGAAATTCAGGAATTAAACAGTAGGATCATCCTGGTTCTCAGCTATGTTCTAAAGCTATATATCCGTAAATATCACTTCCTCCGCCCTAGAATACTCTTGATTTTAAGGATAGGGTTGGTATTTTTCATAGTCAAGTAACCGCACAACCTAAATAATGAAATGACGACATTATAATTTATAATCCTCCCTTTTGACCGCCAAATAAAAACCCTATCTCCAACCAGAACCTCATCTAAAAATTGCTTTTGTCTTATACTCCAATCAACTATTTCATTTTCTTGAATGTATTTGCACCAAATTACTTAGGATTACCCTGGAAAATCCAATTCCCCATAACATTATCCCCCTTACTTTATTACTTGTAGTTCAATTGTAACTTAATAGATCTTCCTTGATAACAGTTTATCAGCATACCTTTGTAAAAATTTTGAAGGGTTACCGTTTTTAGAAAATATTTTTGCTACTTTGTTGTAAAGAATGAAAGTCTGAAATCTTGTATAAGAGTCAATCTTTTTTACAAATTTCAATCGCTAAAAACTGATAGAAAATAATAAAATTTTCTAACTACCTTCTTCTCCTTGTATATTTAGTTATATAATAGTACTCTCGAAACCAATGAAAGGTGAGCCATCATGAAAAAGATTCTATCAAATTACAAGCTAACAATATTCCTGCTAGTCTCCATCTTAATCGGCGGAATAGCCGGAGTAGTCTTCGGTCCAAAGACAGCGGTCGTAAAACCTTTTGGGGATTTATTCTTAAATTTATTGTTTATGATTATTGTGCCGCTTGTCTTCTTTAGCATTTCTTCCAGTCTTGCGAATATGGGCGGGATGAAGAGGCTTGGGAAGATTATGGGAGGAACGTTTACAGTCTTTTTTATTACGGCTGTGATTTCTGCCATTTTGGGATTTATCGGGATTTCGATTGTGGATCCGCTTAAGGATGCCGATATTTCTTCCATTAAGAGTATTATGACTGACGCTGCAGTTGATCCAGATGCAGAAGGGGTCACATTCCTCGGGCAGCTTGTTCAGGCCTTTACAGTGCCTGATTTTCAGATGCTATTTTCGAAGAATAATATGCTTCAGCTGATTGTCTTTTCAATTTTATTCGGATTGGCAACCGCGATGGCTGGTGAGAAAGGTAAGCCGATTGCTAATCTTCTTTCTTCCGGTTCTGCCGTGATGATGAAGATTGTAGGCTTTGTGATGTACTATGCTCCGATCGGTCTTGGATGTTATTTTGCGACGATCATTGGTGAGCTTGGTCCGCAGATTTTGGGTGGATATGTACGGGTCTTTGTTCTTTATCTCGTTTTAACTATTATTTACTTTTTTGGCTTTTTTACGCTTTATGCCTTTGCGGCTGGCGGGAAGGATGGAGTTAAAGTATTTTGGAAGAATGCCATCACTCCTTCTGTCAGTGCCATTGCGACATGCTCAAGTGCAGCATGTATTCCGATTAACCTTGCGGCTGTAAGAAAAATGGGCGTTCCGCAGGATATTGCCGAAACGATGATCCCGCTTGGAGCCAACACGCATAAAGATGGTTCTGTCCTGGGCGGCGTGTTTAAGATTGTGTTCTTATTCAGTTTGTTCGGCAAAGACATGACAAGTTTGACAAGCATTCTAAGCATCCTGGCTGTTTCCTTTTTGGTGGGAGCAGTGATGGGGGCGATCCCTGGCGGCGGTATGATTGGCGAGATGCTGATCCTAAGTGTGTTCGGTTTCCCGCCAGAAGTGCTGCCGATTATCGCGGTCATCAGTACGATTATTGATGCCCCGGCAACACTGCTGAACTCAGCCGGCAACACCGTTTCTGCGATGATGGTCAGCCGAATCGTAGAGGGGAAAAATTGGCTGAAGGAATCACTATTGGCGAAATAAAATTGATATGCGAATTCTTTTAAAAGAGGCTGGAATTGATTCTATCATACCAGCCTCTTTTTATAGATTTGGTGCCTATTTACAACACTAAAGGATTGAAGAATATAATTAGGAAAATCCCTAAAATATCAAGGCTACAATTGAAATGCGGAATATGAGACTCTTCCTTTATATTTGGACAAACATACGCTCATATAAAGTTAAGATTCATATTATGTAATGTCAAAAACTTAACAATAAGGAGTGAATGATTTGACAAGCGGCAGAACGATTAACTGGAGTGGTTACACTTGGAATGTTAAAGATTCTTCTGGAAGGAAATGGGGACCTGGACCAAACTATTTTTCAGGCAGCAATGACAATGTATGGGTTGATCGTGAAGGAAGGCTTCATTTGAAGATAACAAAACGCAAGAATAAATGGTATTGCGCAGAAGTATACAATACCCAAACGTTAGGTTATGGAACGTACCGTTTCTTTATTGATGGACGCCCTGACCAGCTAGACCCGAATATTACGTTGGGTTTATTTACGTATGACAGCATTTCTGATGATGCGGAAGCGAATAACTACCGGGAAATCGATATTGAATTTGCAAAATGGGGAAATCCCAATGCATTAAACTCTCAATACGTTGTCCAGCCATATACAAATCCTTCTAATATTGAACGGTTTCAGACATCGCTTAACGGATACAGGTCAACTCATAGCTTTAAATGGACACCCTCAGAAATAAAGTTTATGTCACTGCATGGACACTACTCAGACCCTCCAAGTCCGCTGGAATGGTATCTTATCAAGGAATGGTCCTATAATGGAAAGGATATTCCTGATACCAAAAACGAAAAGGCAGATATAAACCTATGGTTAATGGAGGGCAGAGCACCTTTAGATAAACAGGAAGCTGAAATTATAATAACTAAATTTGAATTTATACCGATGAATAATTAGAAGTAGGCGGTCTTTATAGACAACTAAAAATTAAAAAAAACAAAAAAAATCCTCCTTTTCAATAATGAAAGGTGCCCAACCTCCATTACAGAAAGGACGATTTTTCTTTTGTCAGGCGTAGCGACCAATTTAGCAATGTTCTCTAGCTTATCCTCCTTTCTCTCTCCCCCTGCTCTTTTTAACTATTAAAGCCTGCGAAACCTGAAGGGAACCCAAGCCAAACAACAATATACAAGAACGCCAGAATTATCGTCCATCTCTCATTTCACAAGACCACAATTCCTAGTATGCATTCTAATATAATTCCTTTTCAATTTTAGCTAAAAATTCAGAAGGTTTTAATCCTAAGGTTTGAGACAAGGCAAATATTGTATTAATAGTTGGACGGCGTTTTCCTCGTTCTAATAAACTGATATAGGTTCGATCTAGCTCTGATAAATGTGCGAGTTGCTCTTGGGATATTTTCTTTTCTTCACGAAGATTCCTTAAGATCTTACCGAAAATGACCTCAATATTCAAATAAACCCCTCCTATTCGAGGTCATTATTGACCATTTTGTGACAAATAGTCTACGGACTATAGTCATCACGAGTAATAAATGGTAATATTATCAAAAGTATTATTGTAATTAGAAAAGTTGGAATACATCAAAATATTACTTTCACAAATGGAGAAAACAACATTTTAATAGGACTGATTAAGGTGGTGGGATAAGTGGATTTATTACGAAAAACAATAGAAGAAAAAAGGCAGCTAATGATATCAAGCGCAAAGATATGGGGTATAAACTCAAAAGTAACCATTCAGTATAGTCAGGAGCTAGATCTGCTGTTAAATATCGCACAGAGTTTAGGGTTAATACATATACCAGATAAGATACAGTAATGTATTAGCAAAAATCCTAATCCAAATCCCTGATTACAGCATTCTATTATTATTGCCTAAACCGAAGATAGGAAAAGAAAAAATGGCTCCAGCAAAGCTGCTGAAGCCATTTTTGAATGACCCAAAAGAACATGAATGGTTAAAAAGAGGCTGGATTTAAGTCTATCATTCCAGCCTCTTTTTATTGATTTCGCGCCTATTTACCACATATAAAAAGCTATTAGACTCTTAAAAAATCATTCAATAAAATACATCTTTCCATTCACTTCAATCGATACCGATGATTGCTTCATCTCTTCCTTTAGAGATTTTGCATACTCAACTACTTGATTAATCTTTTTCTTGTCCAAATCTTCTGCAAAGCTATACACAATCGTGACTTTTTCCTTAACCAGCTGATCTTGATCTGATAACCAGGCTCCAGTTCCATCAATAGCTGTTGCTCCCCCAAACATTTCAGAGAATTTCTCTAACGATTGATTTACATATGGAGTATTGTCTATGGGCTGATCTACATTATAAGTGGAGGGTACATAAATTTTGACCACGTCTTCGAGGTAATATTGCCCTTTTAAAGCAGATGATTGCTTTCCGTTGGAGGTTTCTTGCTGTCCCGCAGCATAAACAGCATTTCCTAAAAAGCCAATGAACAGAATCATGGGGATGATCCAATAGAAGAATTTTTTCTTTTCCAACCTTGCCACTCCTTTTTATTTAAAAGTTGGCTGGTAATACAAAGGTGCATTTCTACCATTGATTATAATCACTGCCATCTGATTTTTCGTGGTAATTTTTTACTTATTTTCAAATCTAATCTTATAGGTAGCTGTTCAATGTCCAATCTTTCATGCTTTAGAAATTTGCTACTAGTATAATCTTCCAAAATATTTATAAGCTTGCTTAACATCTTAATAATAGAAAAAGAACACCTTGTTTTGACAGGTGTTCTCCGGTAAATAATAAATCCATCATCTCTACCATATTTAATTATACGTTTCTTTAACTCTTTTCTTCTATTATCGACAAAATTCAAGGACTGACAGACCCCAAACTCTACCCTACTATCCGGGAATAACGCGCGTGCCTAGATAAAATCTCAACTGTTGTTTTCTGAATCAATAAAGGCAGTGTTTTGAAAGAGTATGGTTTATACACCCGCTCGGTCCACTTGTGGCCGTCTTTTCCGAATACGCCCATATTGACCGATGGAATGTTTAAATTCCGGATTGTTTCGTATGGAAGTGGATATAATTGATCCCATTTCGGAAAGTTTTTTAATAATGGTTCAAGCTCTTCCTCTGTTTCGTGGATGGATAAAAAGCTGCCATCGGCCAGGTACGGAAAGAACTTTTTCAAGGCGAATTGTTCACCTGTCTGCTCCTGCACTTCTTTTAAAACCTTAATAATACTTTCGCGCAGCTCTTGATCACGTGAGTTTTTATCACTTAAATAATTATGCGGTAAAAATGGTGCTGCAAAGAATAGGATCACACGTGCTTTTTTCTCAGGATCTAATTGCTGCAGCGCATCAACCATTTTAAAGGAAAGCTCGCGTAAATCTGTCTTTTCATTTCGGCTTAAAATGTCTTCCAATACTTTATCCGTATCAATGCCTTTACGATGTAATTCCTCTGCATATTCACCATAAGTTAAGACCTCCACTTCCCAAGAAAGCTCACGTGGAGGTAAATCAGTTACGAGCAAATAATTTTGAAATTGCTCACGTAAATAGTGTTCCGCTTCTTGGCATGCCTGCTTTGTTTCCTTAACTAGCTGCTCGAGCACTTGATCTGGTGTTGCCTCATAAACAAAATAGTTAAAATAGAGCTGGCTGCTTGTTGCTGTTTGCACGGTATACGACTCTTTATTATCCCGCTGATATAAACAGGTTGGCGGGAGAACGAGTTCCCCTGGAATAAATTCTGTTAATTTGTAGTTGTTATGCAGCCGTTCCGTAATTTTGGCTGCAATAAAGTTTGGGTCAATACCAGCTAATGTATCACCGACATGCACTTCTTTTCCATAAATATAGAAGCATGGCAAAAGCTTGCCTGCTGCTCCAGTATAAATGTAGCGATGCTGATCACCGTCATATAGCGGTGTGATGAAGTCGGTGTTAATAGCCAGCACATATTCTAACCCTTTTTCATGCTGCAGCCGTTTTAATTCTTGTAAGGCAGCCGTAATTCCCCGGTGCTCCCCTTCTTCATCCCCATTAAAGATTAATAATACGTTTCCTTGAAGCTTTTCGGGATGCTGTGAAAAATGTAAAATGTTCGCGAGGTGGACAGCAGCTCCGCTTTTCATATCAACAGAACCGCGCCCAAATAGCCAATCTCCTGATAATGCATCCTTTTTCACGTCTTGATTCGCTTGATACGTTTTAAAATATTCAGCTAATTCATCAGGTGAAAAAGCATGATCCTTTAATAAACCAAAGTCCTCAATTCCAACCGTATCCAAATGGGAATGATAAATAATCGTAACAGGTGATTTCGCCTTTCCTTCTACAAAGGCGAAAAGGTTTTTACGGCCAAGCGGGTCATTTGGAACATCTTGAAGCCATATATGTGCCTTGTTTTCTTTAAAATAAGGAAAACTCGCGGCAATTTTATATAACTCTTCAATAATTTCCACTTCGCCTTTTGTTCCATTAATGCTGTTAATTGAAACTAAATGCTCGGTCAAAACTTCTACTTGCCGTTCAATTGGAAGTAAGCTGATGTTTTGAAACATGAGATGAACCCTCCTCGTTCTATATAAATCCTCAGCTTGCTGCGTTTGAATCGTCTTGTTCCTTAAGATCGGATTTTCGAGAAAGCTTCGTAAAATAATCATTTGTAATCGTTCGGACTTTTTTGCTTAAAAATAGTAAAGCAATCATATTTGGAACAACGACACAAGCCAGCATTAAGTCTAAAAATTGCCATATAAACTTTAAACCGCCGATCGTACCGATTAAAATGGACGCGATATACACAAACCGCATGACCTTTGAAAATGCAGTACCGAATAAATATTCCGCTTGTTTTTCTCCATAGTATACAATCACAATGACGGTTGTGATGACGAAGAAGAATAAAGCTGTGGAAATGATCATTCCTGATAAAGAGGCGCCAAATACCGGCTCAAGAGCTTTTGTAACCATTGTAGAAGCCTCATTCGGACCGATTTTAGTCCACGCTCCAGATGTTAAGATGACTAAAGCCGTAATCGTACAGACGATCAAAGTATCAACAATCACTTCAAATATTCCCCAAAACCCTTGTTTTGCCGGGTGATTATTTTTGGCAGCTGAGTGAGCAATTGGCGCCGTTCCCATTCCTGCTTCATTCGAATATAAACCGCGTGCAAGCCCCCAGCGAATGGCAGCAGCGACACCCGCTCCAGCAAAACCGCCTGTTGCGGATATTGGCGTTAACGCATGCTGGAAGATTAACGCAAAAGCAGCTGGAATTTCGGAAATATTGACAAACAGCACGGCAAGTGCACTGACTAAATATAAAACAACCATTAACGGTATTAACCGCTCGGAAACTTTGCCAATTGATTTAATTCCGCCATATGTAACAAGTCCAACTAGAATCATGACGACAACACCGGTGATGACGGGAGAAATGCCGAACGATCCTTTCACAGTCGTCGCAATCGAGTTCGCTTGCACCATTGTGCTTGCGACAATTTCAATCATTAATGCGAATGCAAAAAAGGAAGCGGCTTTTTTCCACCCGAGGCCTTTGTCGATATAATACATCGGCCCCCCGACCCATTCACCTTCTTCGTTTTTCTGACGGTAATGAATGCCTAATAGAACTTCTGAATACTTTGTTGCCATGCCAATGAGGGCTACTGCCCACATCCAAAAAATTGCACCAGGTCCGCCAAGAGCAATCGCAACCGGCACCCCGACGATATTTGCTGCTCCCATTGTCGATGCTAATGCGGAAGTGGTTGCCTGAAATGGTGTAACACTGCCGGGAGCATTGCTCTTGGCAAACATTTTGCCAAATGTTTGACTAATAATGTGAGGCAAATAACGAATCTGAAAAAACTTGAGGCGAAAGGTTAAATAAATTCCGCCGCCTAATAGCAGCAGCATCATCGGTAACCCCCATATAATCCCTGTTAATTGACTAATCATTTGCGAAAATTTCTCCATCCTTTACCTCCTCAAATCTTTTTTCTTTGTACAAGGCTGTGTTAAAGCTTATTGTTGATTATTGCACCCTGTTGATTGGAGCGGAAGGTACGAGACTCCTGCGGGAGAAGCGTGTCAGCGGGAGACCCCGCAGGTGCGAATGCACCGAGGAGGCTCCCGGACCGCCCGCGGAAAGCGAGTGCCTGCAGCGGAAATCAACAGGCAA
>NZ_JAEL01000085.1 GCF_000518885.1 Bacillus sp. J33
ATAAACATCATTTTGAATAGAAGTAGAGGATCCGTTGGTCGACCGTTGTCCTCACTATAATATGGGCGAACCTTATCTAAAATGGTTGAAAAATCTATGTACTGATCTATTTTTCGCAGAAGGTGGTCCGAAGGAACAAGTTCATCAATAGACACAAATTCAATTTCATTTTGCGAAGATTCTTTGGGTTTAAACATGTAAATTCACCACAATCTATAGGATTTAATGGGTTAATTATAACATATTAACGCGGTGAATAATTAAAGTTAACTATTAAAATAAAGGCTGTCGATAGTTTCTCGACAGCCTGACCCGGCATTAGCCGGGCTTACAGCTGTTTTATCAGTAAACTATATATCTTTAGAAGCACCAGGAAGCTCCTACAATAATCAGTAAAATAAACAGAACTACAATCAAAGCAAACCCGGTACCCCAGCAATCGCTAAATCCTGCATCAGACATAACAAATACCTCCTGTTTTTCTATATATTCATTACATTCTATGTAGGCAATTGCCGGAGTGTTTGGGCGGATTCATTATTTATGCGGTTAAATTGGCAGATAATCTGATCCATAGGGGGATTTTGCTATTGGATAACACAAGTGAATAATCTATACTAAATATAGTCTTTTACCCATTTATACATGGATAGGGGATTCTAAAACATACTTTGGCAGAAAAAAATGGTGGGAATTTATGCAATATGATCAATATAACGTAAAGATAGATGCTTTTGAAGGGCCTCTCGATTTGCTCCTTCATCTTATTAATCGGCTGGAAATAGATATTTACGATATTCCGGTATCAGAAATCACTGAGCAGTATCTTCTATACATACATACAATGAAGGAGCTGCAGCTCGATATTGCTAGCGAGTATCTTGTAATGGCTGCTACACTTTTGGCTATTAAAAGCAAAATGCTGCTTCCCAAGCATGAAGAGGAAGAGCTGGAGGATGAGTTCGGCATGGAAATGGATGAAGATCCAAGGGAAGAACTTGTGGAACGGCTCATCGAATATCGAAAATATAAAGAAGCGGCTGATGAATTAAAGGAGCGGGAGCGAGAAAGGAGCTTGCTGTACTCAAAACCGCCTGCTGATCTTTCGGAATACGTTAAAGACATGCAGCCGGAAAAGACAGAACTGAATGTAAGCTTATATGATATGCTTGGTGCTTTGCAAAAGCTATTAAGAAGGAAAAAACTTCAAAGACCTCTGTCTACTAAAGTTGCCCGCCAGGAGATACCTATAGAAAAGAGAATGTCTGAAATTGTTGAACAGCTTAAAAACTTTAAGGGCAGAAAAAGCTTCAATGAACTATTTCCAGTGCCGGACAGAGAACATATTGTCGTAACGTTCCTGGCTGTGCTGGAATTAATAAAGCGCCGGGAAATTATTGTTGAACAGGATCAAAATTTCTCAGAGATATTTGTTGCATCCACTGAAGGAGGAAACTAGTTTGGAGATTATCAATTGGAAGGGAATAGCAGAAAGCCTCCTGTTTGCTGCGGGAGATGAAGGCTTATCGCTAAAGCAGATAGCCCATGTTTTAGAGGTGGAAGAACTGCAGGCTCGTGAAATCATGGATAGCTTAATCGATGATTATAATAGCAGTAGCACGCGAGGTATTATGGTAGTTGAGCTTGCTGGAACATTCCAGCTTGTAACAAAGAAAGAATTCTCTCCGTACTTAAAAAAGCTCGTAGAATCCCCTTCAGCTGCTACTTTATCACAGGCTGCACTCGAAACATTGGCTATCATTGCCTATAGGCAGCCTATTACAAGAACAGAGATTGAAGAAATTCGCGGAGTTAAGACCGAGAGACCTCTTCAGACACTGGCTGCAAAAGCTTTAATTAAAGAAGTTGGACGGGCGGAAGGGACTGGACGTGCGTACCTGTATGGCACAACAAAAGAATTCCTTGATTATTTCGGGCTTAAAAGCATTGAAGAGCTCCCTCCGCTTCCGGATAACGTGAGTGAAGAAGAGGATTCGTTCCAGGAAGAGGCTGATTTATTCTTTGAAAAGTTTCAGGAGATTGATTCTTGAGTTTTCTGACACATTCCAAAAGAAGTATGGTAAAATAAACTTAAATTTTTTCCCTTTTCTTTTCTTAATAGATTTCATACATATTTTATGATAACCACCGAGGGAATTAGGAGGGTTTAGCTTGCTGATTAAACACTGCAGGGGATATGAACTGGAGAAAGAAAAGCCAAACACATCTGAGGATTTCTTTAATAGAAGTGAAGTTGTGTTTGAGGAAGATGGACTGGAAAAGACTTTTCATGTTTTATATGTGCGCTACTTTGATGAGTCCATGAATGAGTTTACCCCTTATGAAAGTGACCCGGTCTTTGCTGCGGGTTCCAGAGAGGTTGAATTCAAAGATATTGTTGCACTTTCATGTTTATTAAAAAACCCGGGCTTCAGGCACCGCAAACGAATTTATATCAATTCAAAGGCTGACTTCGCATCCTATTTTCAGGATCTTGACTTTTCCAAGCTTCCCTCTATCTTTGAAGCGCTGGAGAACAAAAAGTCCTATGGCCTGCGATCTCCTTTAGAATTTATTATTCAACCGCAATAATAACCAGTGTACAAATATGGGGGTGTAATAATGGGGAATACGATCGTTAAATCACAGATGGAAGATGTGAAGAATTTCCTCGGTAATAGCGTTACAGTTTTTGAAGATTTTTTAAATAATACAACCATTAAAGACCTGGAAGCAGAAAAACAGGGAAATGCGGATTATTATAAAAGCATCCTTTCCCATGTAAGAAAGCTTCTTGTCTTTTGTGAGGAAGGTCTAGATACCTGCAATATAATTTCCAAAAGCGATCCTTTCCAAAAGGGTGCTGCCGAAAAGACTTTATATCGAATCTATCATCAATGCATAGAAGAGTTTTTCTCTCCAAAAAATGATGCATGGTTCGAAAATAGCCGTTCTGCCTATACAGGCAAAAACAGCATCGAGTTCCATGAGGAAGTCCCTGACAGCCTAAAAGCTATGTTCCGCCAACTGGAAGGGGAGTTCCAAAGAATTAGAGAAGAACTGGAATATTATGAAACGGATTATCGTACAAAAATGATCCAATCGAAATAGTTTTAAAAAAGAACAGCGACCTGCTGTTCTTTTTTTATGGGCTAAACTTTATCGAACTATCGATAAGGATGTAACAAGTTTGACATAGTGTGTTAGCAGCCAAGTGACGGTTCCGCAAACCAGCTCGTAAAAAACAGCCAAATTCTGAAAAAATATTCTTTGGCAATCGTACAATCTTTCGTTCATAAGAATAGAAAGTGACCTAATTAATAAGGAAGTGAGTGAGGATTGTATGGGGAAACTGGAAGATTACATTAAGGAAGTTGCAAAATGGAACGGGGAGCTGAGAGATTTCTTAGAATCAGAGGATGTAGAAAAAAATAATGAACTATGGCAGAGATTGGATCGTCTTTCGGACATCATGGAAGGAATAAATGGCCCGCTTGAAATACATGAGCTGGAAAAAATTCAGGAACAGGTTGATGAACTTCACTCAGATATGGAAAATTATTTCACTAATCGGCAGCAAGTCGGAAATATCTATGCGAATGAACCTTATATTGCTGCCGGAAAACATACTCTTCCTCCGCTGCCATATGATTATAAAGCGCTTGAGCCTCATATATCAGGGGAAATTATGAGGCTCCACCACCAAAAGCATCATCAGTCCTATGTAGATGGTTTAAATAAAGCGGAAAATATGCTTCAAGCGGCTAGGGACAAAGGCGATTACAGCCTTGTAAAACATTGGTCCCGCGAACTCGCTTTTCATGGTTCAGGACACTATCTTCATACTATTTTCTGGAATAATATGAGTCCTAAAGGGGGCGGAAAGCCTTCAGGTGCTTTATTAAATGAAATCAATAAGTATTTCGGAAGCTTTGATCGGTTCAAGACTCATTTTTCTGAGGCGGCTAAGCAGGTTGAAGGTGTTGGCTGGGCAATCCTGGTTTGGTCCCCAAGGTCTCGGAGGCTAGAAATTCTTCAATCAGAAAGACATATGCTCCTTACTCAATGGGATACCATTCCTCTCCTGGTTTTGGATGTATGGGAACATGCCTATTATCTTCAGTATAAAAACAACCGCGGAGAATATGTGAAAAACTGGTGGAATGTAGTTAATTGGAAGGATGTCGAAGATCGCTACCTCAAGGCCTCTCAGCTAAAATGGAAGCCATTTTGACTTATGATGCGGGAACAGAATGCTGTTTCCCGTTTTTTTTTGCTGTATTCGTAAAGTTTGTGCTTTTCGGGCGACTAACTAAGGTTAATCAACAGTAGAATTTATAAGTGAAAACAACAATTTATGAGAAAAGAGCCTTTTTAAAGGACAAGCTCCTTTAGGTAATCGCAAAGGGACAAGTTTTACTTATTAGGCATATCACTACTTGGCCGGCATAAACTTGTACAAATAAAAGAAAAGCATGCCTTTTCAAACAGGCACTTTTGTTAAGCGATGAATTCGTGAGCTTTTCTATTAAAATAGACATCCATAAAAGGAGACGGGGTTTTTGCAAATGAAAATCTTTAATAGGCTAATGGCAATACTGTTAGTTGCCGCATTAGTAATGATGAATATTCCGCAGAAGGCAGAAGCTTCTGTTTCGGTTAGTGCACGAAGCGCTATTTTAATGGAACAGGATTCAGGCCGCATTCTTTATGAAAAGGAAGCAAATAAAGTCAGAAGAATTGCAAGCATTACAAAAATCATGACAGCCATTCTGGCGATTGAATCAGGGGAAATGGATGAAATGGTTAAAGTGAGTGAGCAGGCTGTCAGAGCTGAGGGCTCATCGATATATTTACAGATTGGCGAAAAAATTAAGCTTGAGGACTTGGTTTACGGGCTTATGCTTCGCTCGGGAAACGATTCGGCAGTAGCCATTGCGGAGCATATTGGGGGAAGCCTTGAAGGATTCAGCTATTTAATGAATCAAAAGGCGGAGGAAATCGGGATGAAAAATACTCATTTTGCCAACCCGCATGGATTAGATGATCATGAAGACCATTATTCAACAGCTTATGACATGGCTTTGTTAACGAGGTATGCCATGAAAAATGAAAAGTACCAAGAAATCGCAGGTACAAAAGTCCATAGAGCCCCAAACCCGAATGAAAGCTGGGACAGAGTGTGGAAAAACAAGAATAGGCTGCTGACAGAAATGTATGAATATTGTACCGGAGGAAAGACAGGATATACAAAACGTGCAAAAAGAACGTTAGTTACAACTGCATCAAAAGGAAATCTAAACTTGATCGCTGTAACCTTGAATGGGCCAGATGACTGGAATGACCATATCAATATGTATGAGACTGCATTTAAAACTTATGATGTTGTAGAAGTTCTCCCTCAAGGGACAGTCAAGGATATAGAAGATGGTTTTTATAAAAATAAAGTTTATTTGAAACACCCATACAGCTACCCTGTGACTAAAGAGGAAAAGAATGGGTTCAAAATTGATTTTAAGCTTTTAAAGCCAAAAGAGGAGTGGGAAGACAGCCGTAACATCCCGGAAGTTGTCGGCCATGCAACAGTCTATTTTGAGAATAAGCCTGTTAAGAAACTTCCAATATATTTTAAGCATGAAGAGGTTAAGGAAGACAAGTCCTTTTTGGACTACTTTAAAAGCTTGTTTACCTCCATTTCCGGAGTGAAGAAAGATGGTTAATATTATATGGGTTATGCTGACTGCCATTGGAATCCTTTTTGCAATGATAAACGGGACCATGAATGAAGTAAATGAAGCGATTTTTAAGGGTGCAAAAGAAGCGGTCACACTATGTATCGGGCTAATCAGTATCCTTGTTTTCTGGCTTGGCATGATGAGGATTGCAGAGGATGCAGGTCTCTTGAAAAAGCTGGCTGCGCTATTTAGGCCAATTGTAAAAAGGCTTTTTCCTGAGGTTCCTAATGATCATCCGGCGATGGGATATATACTTTCAAATATGATGGCTAACATGTTTGGCCTCGGGAATGCAGCAACACCGCTAGGGATTAAGGCTATGGAAGAGCTGAAAGAATTAAATGGGGGCAAAAATGAAGCAAGCCGGTCAATGATCACTTTTTTGGCTATCAACACCTCCAGCCTAACCTTAATACCAACAACCGTGATAGCGATCAGGATGAATTATGACTCCGCCTCTCCAACTGATATTGTGGGACCTACTTTAGTGGCTACCTTTTGCTCTACATTGGCGGCTATAATGATAGACCGGTATTTTTATTATCGAAGAACCCGAAAAGGATGAGGTACAAATGGAGATCATATCGGTTATCTCACTCTGGTTTATTCCAGTTTTAATAGGATTTATATTGGTATATGGCACTTTTAAAAGAGTGCCTACATATGAAAGCTTTGTAGAAGGCGGCAAGGAAGGCATTAAAATTGCAGTTTCTATTATCCCATTTCTCGTTGGGATGCTTGTCGCAATCTCGGTTTTTAGGGCGTCTGGAGCACTGGAATACTTTATGGATCTTATCAGGCCGGGACTTGAGGCTATCGGAGTTCCTCCTGATATCGTTCCTTTGGCTATTATCCGCCCGATATCCGGTACGGCAGCCCTTGGAATGACCAGTGATTTGATTGCTGTGCATGGGCCAGACTCTTTTATTGGCCGGCTTGCTTCGGTCCTGCAGGGGAGCACGGATACGACCTTCTATGTATTAACCGTTTATTTTGGAGCGGTTGGAATCAAGAAAATGGGTGATGCTTTAAAGGTTGGACTGCTTGCTGATCTTGCGGGCATCATTGCAGCAATCGTTGTGGTTACGCTTGTATTTGGAAGTGTATAAATTAGTCTGTTTGCCATTTTGGAAAACTTAATAAAATGGAATTTTAAAAAGCTATTTTTTGTTAAAGTTTGTTGCTTTAAATGCTAACCAGTGTTAATCAGCTGAGTTGCAGCGAAGGCACTTGGCTCCTTGAAAATGTTCCGCATTTCCTTACGGCGAGGGAGATATTCAAGGATGCTATTCCAATGTCCTGCACCGAAGAGAGAAAAGCGGGAGGCTCCACGGGCGAAACCGGAAGGCCCGCGGAAAGCAAGTGTCTGCATCGGAAATCAACCTGCAATATTTATCAGTAAAATCAACAATTTAAGAGTCTTTAAAAAAGATACCTCAAAAGGTATCTTTTTTTGGAATTGTTCAACTTTTCAGTTAATAAAGCTGTTTGCTATATAACCTTATTTGATAATGGTTTGCTTTGAAAACTTGACGAATTGTGTCATAATTCATTAGTAGTAAAAAAGAATGAAAATCTGTTATTAATTCTATGAGGTGACATAAATGGAAAGATTGCAAAAAGTCATTGCCCATGCAGGCTTTGCTTCCCGCAGAAAAGCTGAGGAACTTATGGCTGAGGGGCGTGTTAAGGTAAACGGAAAAACAGTCAGGGAATTGGGCGTAAAAGTGTCGCAGTCTGATCGAATCGAAGTGGATGGCATTCCGGTAGAGAGGGAAGAGCCTGTTTATTTTCTCCTATATAAACCAAGAGGGGTTATTTCGGCAGTATCGGATGATAAGGGAAGGAAGGTTGTAACAGATTACTTTGAAGATATAAAACAGAGAATTTATCCTGTAGGCAGGCTGGATTATGATACATCAGGCCTTCTGATTCTGACCAATGATGGCGAATTTGCGAATCTGCTGATGCACCCAAGCAATGAAATCGAAAAGGTGTATGTAGCAAAGGTAAAAGGCATTCCATCAAGGGAGAGTATTAAAAGCCTGCAAAGAGGGATTGTATTAGAGGACGGAAAAACCGCACCTGCAAAGACCAAGCTTTTATCAATGGATAAGAAAAAACAAACAGCCATTATTGAGATCAGTATTCATGAAGGGCGCAACAGGCAGGTAAGAAGAATGTTTGAAGCGATCGGCCATCCTGTTATGAAACTAAAAAGAGAAAGGTATGGTTTCCTGACTTTGCAGGGATTATCGGCGGGTGACGCAAGGGAACTAACGGCACATGAAGTGAAGCAGCTGCGTGCACTTGCAATGAAGAAAAAGTGATACAAGTCTGATTTGTTCAGAAAAATTCATAGAAGTGTCACAGTTACTTTAATTTGTTAACAATGTCGGCATGTTGAAAAATGATATAATAGTAAGCAGCTGTGCAGGATATTCATGATCCTAAGTTGCTACATAGGTAACTGATGCATGTTAATAAATTTTAAAGTTGAGTTTTTAGACTCCTTCCAGCTGATATAAGCTAAGGGGTCGCGCTTAGGGAGGGAATTTTACATGAAAAAGCAGCGTCTGGTCATGAGAACGGTCATTTTGTTAGTCCTTGGTGCTGCCGTTGCATACACCTTATACGCAAATTTCACAAAGGATCAGGTCCAAAAAGTCGCTGTAGGGGAAAAAGCGCCTGACTTTGTTTTGACAGATATGAAGGGCGAAAAACATCGGCTTTCGGATTACGAAGGGCAGGGTGTTTTTTTGAACTTTTGGGGTACATGGTGCAAGCCCTGTGAAAAAGAAATGCCATATATGAACAATCAATATAAACAATTTAAAGATCAAGGGGTCCAGGTTCTGGCGGTCAATGTAGGGGAAACCGACCTGGCTGTAAATAAATTTTCTGACCGATACAACTTGTCTTTCCCAATAGTTATTGATAAGGATACCCAGGTTCAATCGGCTTACGGAATTAATCCTCTGCCGGCAACCTTCCTTATTGATAAAGATGGCAAGGTTGTGAAGTATATTACAGGCGAGATGACTGAAGCCATGATTAAGGACTATATGGAACAGATTAAACCATAAGTTACGGGGAGTTTTAATATATGAAAGAAGTAAAATGCGAATGCGGCCATGTAAATCCGCATGGTACTGTTCTCTGTGAATCTTGCGGCAAGGTACTGGAAGAAAAAGAAAAAGATAAGAAGCTGCTGGATATGCGGTATGAGGGTAGTGCCCGCCGTTCGCAAACCTATAATAAAACGATTATTGATAAAATATGGAATTTCTTTTCTTCTGTAAAGGTTGGGGTCTGGCTAATTGTCATTACGCTGATTGCTTCAGCGCTTGGCACGATCCTTCCCCAGGAAATGTATATACCGCCTATCATGCCTGCATCGGAGTATTATGAAGATCAGTACGGCTGGATAGGCAAATTATATTATGATCTTGGATTCCATAACCTATACAGCTCATGGTGGTATCTCATTTTGATTGCCTCTATTGGAATCTCGCTGGTGATATGCAGCCTTGATAGGGTTGTACCATTATATAGGGCTTTAAAGAAGCAGAGGGTCAGCCGTCATGAGAGCTATCTGCAGCGCCAAAGAGTGTTTGGGGCATCAGAAGTAGAAGATACTGATAAAGCATTTTCAGTGGCAAAAGAAAAATTAAAAGAAAAGAAATATAATATTAGAGAAGAAGATGGAAACGTTCTTGCCGAAAAGGGACGGTTTTCCAGATGGGGCCCATACGTTAATCATGTGGGGCTAATCATATTTTTAATTGGCGGCATGCTTCGTTTCGTACCTGGCATGTATGTAGATAAAATTCTTTGGATCAGGGAAGGAGAGACAAAGGTTATCCCTGAAACCAAAGGAGAATACTACTTGAAGAATGATGCATTCATTCTTGAAGTCTATGATAAAGAGAAGGATAATGAAGTATTTGGTGAAGCTATTGATAAAGCAGGAATGGTGGCTAAAAATTACCAGTCTAATGTCACGCTTTATAAAAAACAAGGAAATGCAGTTGCAGGTGAAGAGGCCAATCTTGAAAAAGTCAAGGATTATGAAATCAGAGTAAATGAGCCTCTCAAGTTTGAAAACTTTGCCTTATACCAAGTTGATTATAAGCTAAATGAATTAAATAAAATGTCCTTTGCCCTGACTAATAAAAAGACGGGTGAAGAATTTGGGGATATAACGATTGATTTAAATGATCCGAAAAATGTATATGACCTCGGAAATGGCTATAAGGCCGAAATTGTCAGCTATTTCCCTGATTTTGAATTTGATGAGAATGGGGAGCCGGTTACAAAGTCAAGGATTCCAAATAATCCAGCCTTTGTTTTTAAGATGTTTACACCGGATAAGCCAGACGGCGAAATCAGTTTTGTTGCTATTAGGCAGACCATTGAGCCATTTGGTGATAATGAATACAAAATGGCATTTAAAGGTGTGGATACTAAAAATGTCTCGGCCCTGACAGTCCGCAAAGATTTGACATTATGGATTATCGCATTGGGCGGTGCCATTTTCATGATAGGTGTAGCGCAAGGTTCTTACTGGAACCATCGCCGGATCTGGCTGCGCCGTGTTAATGGAGAGGTGTGGGTTGCTGGCCACACGAATAAAAACTGGCATGGACTTAAAAGGGAAATAGAAGCAGTTTTGGATGGAACAGGGATAGAGGTGCCCCAAGACCAGCTGCAGAAACAAAGTGAAAACAAAGGCTAAGGAGGAATCGGAGTGGTTACGTTAAGCAGCAATTTATTATATACAGCTTTTATCCTCTATTTAATTGCTACTGTCTTTTTTGCTGGCTCCATAAGAGATAAGAAAAGAACAAACAAAGGGCCAAACAAATGGGCTTCAATTGGATTATGGATTTCTATTATTGGATTTGTTGCTCAGCTAGGTTATTTTATTACAAGATGGATTGCTGCCGGGCACGCGCCAGTCAGCAATTTATTCGAATTTACCACATTCTTTGGAATGTCTCTTGTAGGTGCATTTATTGTTATTTACCTAATTTATAAAACACCTGTTTTGGGAGTTTTTACGCTTCCGGTTGCATTGCTTATGATCGCTTATGCAAGTATGTTCCCAAGGGAAGTTTCCCCTCTTATTCCTGCATTGCAAAGTGATTGGCTTCATATTCACGTTACTACTGCTGCAGTGGGGCAAGCTATTTTGGCCGTAAGTTTCGCGGCGGGAATTATCTATCTTGTAAAATCAGTTGATCAAACAAAACAAAGCAAACAGAGATTCTGGCTTGAGGCGGTTTTGTTTGGATTGGTTTGCACACTAGGATTTGTCATTATTAGTTCGACTTTTTCTGCAATGGGCTATAAGGCCGAATTTAATTGGATAGATAAAAATGGACAGGAAGCAGTTCTTGAATATCACATGCCTGCTTTGACAGGTCCGAATGAGGGGCAGCTGCTGACAGAAGGAAAGTTTGAACCGTTAGTTGAAATGCCTGCAATCATTAATGCCAAAAAATTAAATACAGTCATATGGTCATTAGCTTCAGGAATTATTCTATACCTGGTTTTAAGAGCAGTACTCCGCAAACGGATCGGAGCAGCGCTTCAGCCTCTTGTGAAAAATATCAATCTTGATCTAGTTGATGAGATTGGCTATCGTTCAGTCTTAATCGGATTTCCAGTATTTACGCTCGGAGCATTAATTTTTGCAATGATATGGGCACAAATTGCCTGGACACGTTTTTGGGGATGGGATCCAAAAGAAGTTTGGGCACTGATTACATTTCTATTCTATGCTGCATACCTGCATCTTCGCCTATCCAAGGGATGGCATGGGGAAAGGTCTGCCTGGCTGGCTGTTATAGGCTTTATCATTATCATGTTCAACCTTGTTGCAGTTAACCTGGTCATCGCAGGCCTTCATTCCTATGCTGGATCATAATGGGAATATCTTAGCCTTCACTTCACAGCAGTGAAGGCTTTAATTAAAACTTCATTTGTTTTTTTATCAAATATTTAGGGGGATTTGTGAAATGGAAAAGGAAGTGAAGATCTTAGTAGTGGATGATGAGGAAAGGATCCGTCGACTATTGAAAATGTATCTTGAACGTGAAAATTATATAATTGATGAAGCTGAAGACGGAAATCAGGCTTTATCAAAGGCATTGGCAAATGACTATGATGTCATCCTTCTTGACTTAATGATGCCTGGGAAAGATGGGATTGAAGTTTGCAGAGAATTAAGAGAGAAAAAAGCTACTCCTGTTATTATGCTTACAGCCAAGGGGGAAGAAGTCAACCGAGTCCAAGGATTTGAAGTAGGTACGGATGATTATATTGTAAAGCCATTCAGTCCAAGAGAAGTGGTGCTGCGTGTAAAGGCTTTGTTGAGAAGGTCGTCTAAAACGACTTTTCTCCAAACTGAAACTACAGCCAAAGACGTCATTGTATTCCCGCATTTGACAATTGATAACGACGCCCACAGAGTACTGGCTGACGGAAAAGAGGTAAGTCTGACTCCAAAAGAATATGAATTGCTTTACTTCCTTGCAAAAGCACCGGATAAGGTCTTTGATCGCGAGCAGCTTTTGAAAGAAGTATGGCACTATGAATTTTTCGGTGATTTAAGAACAGTAGATACCCATGTTAAGCGACTGCGCGAAAAATTAAACAAGGTCTCTGAGCAGGCTGCCAGAATGATTGTTACTGTATGGGGCGTAGGGTATAAGTTTGAGGTCATTAATGAATGATGCTCTGGCGGAGTGTTGTAGGTAAACTTTGGGGAACAATTATCTTATTAGTATCATTTGTTTTACTGATTTTAACAGTAATGCTTCTCGAGTTTTTTGAAAATTATCATATAAATGAAACCGAGAAAGGGCTGACCAATACTGCTCATAAAATCACCAGAATGTTAAAAGAGCATGAACATGATGTTGGCCTTGAAATTTCCTGGGAACTAGTCGATGACGTAACAAAAGTCGTAATTATAAAGTCACCTACAGAGTATTATTACTCTCCCAACCATACTGATTCATTAAAGCTGCCTATCACTTATTTAACTGAGGAAGAGGACTTAAAAGAAGTTCTTGCGAATAATAAGACGGTTAAAAAAGAATCCGCGGTTAACCCTGAATATACAGATTCAGTTGCTGATGATGAGAGCAGGATTTTAATTATAGGTGTTCCTCTTGATATGGGTAACAGCAATGGAGCCGTTTTTATCTATCAGTCAATTGAAGTAATGCAGGAAACAACCAGATCCACAACAAAGTTTATTTTGCTTGCTGCTGGAGTTGCCATCATTTTAACGACAATTTTTGCTTTCTTCTTGTCAACTAGGATTAACGCACCGCTCAGGAAAATGAAAGAGGCTGCTTTTGAAGTGGCAAGAGGTAAATTTGATACAAAGGTACCGATACTTACTAATGATGAGATTGGGGAATTAGCGACTGCATTTAATCAAATGGGCAGACAGCTGAAATTTAATATGAATGCCCTCAGCCAGGAAAAAGAACAGCTGGCAAGTATCTTAAGCGGCATGGCAGATGGTGTTATCACATTTAACAGGGATGGTACCATCCTTATAACAAATCCCCCGGCAGAACGGTTTTTACAAAGCTGGTTCTATGAACAGGATGAATCCAACAATAATACAGAGGCTGTGCCATCACAAGTAATGGAGCTATTTCAGCTAGCTGTCAACACGGAAAAAGAACAGATCGGAGAAATCTCCATCCAAGGCCGTTCCTGGGTGATCATTGTAAGTCCTCTGTATAATAATAAGTTTATCAGAGGCGCTGTGGCTGTAATTAGGGATATGACGGAAGAAAGGAAACTTGATAAATTGCGCAATGATTTCATTGCGAATGTTTCTCATGAATTAAGGACTCCTATTTCTATGATGCAGGGCTATAGCGAGGCAATTGTTGATGATATAGCGGGAACGGATGAAGAGAAAAAGGAAATGGCAAGTGTCATATATGACGAATCTTTAAGAATGGGAAGGCTAGTAAATGAACTGCTGGATCTCGCCAGAATGGAAGCAGGGCATATTCAGCTGACAATGGAAGAAATAGAAGTGAATTCTTACCTGCAAAGGATCGTAAGAAAATTTCAGGGTCTGGCAAAAGATAAAGATATCAGCCTGGAATATAATTTTCAAAGTAAGGGAACACATATACCTTTTGATCCGGACAGAATTGAACAGGTGATGACTAACTTAATTGATAATGCAATCCGCCACACGCCAGAGAATGGTGTAGTTCAGGTAACGGAACAAAGTGATGAACGCGGATTGTTTATTGAAGTTAAAGACTCAGGTTCAGGCATTCCTGAAGAAGACCTTCCATTTGTTTTTGAACGCTTTTATAAAGCAGACAAAGCAAGGACCAGAGGACGTTCCGGAACCGGACTTGGACTGGCTATTGCGAAAAATATCATTGAGGCTCATAAAGGCCATATTACCGTGCAAAGCAAGCTTGGACAAGGTACGACATTTTCAATTTTTATTCCGCGAATTGAAAAGTAAAATAAAGAAATATGGCGATTGTTCTTGATACACGGGAAACATTTTTTAAATAAGCTGTGTTAAAGCTTAATGTTGATTTTTAGCACCCTGCTGATTGGAGCGGAAGGTGCAGCACCGTGAAGCGCCGGACCGCACGTTGAGCGCTTGAGTGCCTCGTGCTGAAATCAACAGGTAAATTTAACAGTGTCTTTAAATAAGAATTGGGGAAGGGGATGTCTGAAATATCCTTCCTTTTTTTATGTCTAGTTCCAGAGCCTGGGGGCCAGGTCATAAGCAAATCGCTTCTGAAAGGTATCATACACCTTCTGCAAGCGCTTGTATTATGTTTGTCTCTCCTGAACAGGCTCTTGCGCTTTTCTGCAGAATAATAATATAGTTAAGTTGTAACTTTTTTGAGAGATAAAACGACTATTTTATTGAACGGGGAGGGGAATCCATGGACTCCGTTTTTGATGAGCTTTATAAAAAATACCATCATGACGTATTTCAATTTCTTTTTTATATGGTCAAAAACAAGGAACTGGCTGAGGATTTAGTCCAAGAGGTTTATATAAGAGTATTAAAATCGTATCAACGGTTTGAAGGGAAGAGCAGCGAGAAAACATGGCTTTTTTCGATAGCACGGAATGTTGCCATTGATTCCTTCCGCAAACAAAAAGGCTGGAAGCAAAGGATTTTGGAGAAATTTGACTGGTCGACCCAGCAGGTGGAGGATGGGCTTCCCTTGCCGGAAGAGATTGCTATGCAAAGGGAAGAAATTCAGCTGATCTATCGTTGCCTGGATTTATGTACAGTTGATCAGCGGCTCGTTATTATTATGCGTTATATTCATGAACTTACCATTACTGAGACAGCTGATGCACTAGGCTGGACTGAAAGCAAGGTTAAGACCACTCAGCATCGGGCATTAAAGGTTTTGAAAAAGCATATGGAAGACATAATGGAAAAGGAGGGGATGGATGATGAGGAAGTCAAGCTTGAGCGATGAGCAGCTTGAAAAATTGCTAAGTCAAATGCCAAAAATAAAAGATAGCCGCGATCCGAAAGACATATATCAAAATATTGAAATGAAGCTTGGAAAGCGAAAGCAAAGAACATGGATCCTGCCATCTGCTGCAGCAGCCGCTGCCTTGCTCCTATTTTTTATTCTTGCCCCGAACATTATGAATTGGCAGGATTCTGCCGAAAAACCAGTAGAGATGAAAGCTGGTAAATCATCATCTTCTGCAGATATTGCTAGTGAAAATAACACGTTTGAAGCAAAGGATGAACAAGCTGAAATAACCGCAAGGGAAGAAACAGGCGAGAATAACACAAGCGAGAATCACACAAGCCAATACGATGAACCTTCTAAAAATAATGCCGAAATTGAATCCAATGATCAAAATAGTTTGAGATCTGTAGAAGCTGATGCGAGTGAAACTGCTGTTTATGAGGAAGATTTGGCAGGGAAAGAAATATTAACATATGCCATTCCAGATAAAACTGCCCAAAACATTGTTCCCGTCAGCGTTCTGGTTGAAGAGGATCCCGCTAAATCCAAATTTCAACTATTCGAAGACAATATGAGCAGGCTTACAGAAGAGGAGTGGGGATTAAAAGATTATTATCCTTTAAATGCAAGCTTTAGCTTTGATCAGGAAAATAGAGCTTTAACTGTTGATGTGCCACTCGATCATCCTTATAGTATGTCCTCTTCTGCCGAACAGATGCTGGAACAGGTTCTTTCAAATATCATGAGCAATCTTGAAATTGAAAAGATTAATTTGGAAACAGAAGGACAAAAGGGCATAGAATTTAGCCATTACGGCTATAGGGAAGAGTTTGTTCCGGAGACAGGAAATGGCAACTTGATTTATTATTTTCTCTATCCAAATGGATCGGAATCAAAACCATTTATGGTTCCTCTAAGGGAAAAGCTGAATTCTATAAAAGATGCTTTACGGGCTATGAAAGAGAACCGGGCAGAAAACAATTTGCAGGCATCCATACCTAAAGATATCAATTTTGAGGCAGAAGAAATACAAGATAGGAAGCTGCTGATCCGCTTTGAAAGTGAATCTGAAATCATTGATAATGAATCAACCCTGCATGCCATTGAGGCGATTCTTCTGACGGCAAAGGAGTTCAATTTTGAGACGGTTAAAATTGAAAATGCCGATGTTGATAAAATTGGCAAGTTCGATCTGACGAATGATTTAAAAGTGCCGGTTGCGGCAAATAAACGTGAATTGCCAAACTAAAAAGGCAGCCAAATGAGGCTGTCTTTTTTGTATTATCCAAAATTTCCTTCTTTTGCATAAAAAACCTATGGCAGGAAGTATACTAACAAATGTGCTGTTGGGACCAGCTTTAAAAATATAGGCTGTTTTCGTAAAGTTTGTTGCTTTTCGGGTGTTAACTAAATTTAACCAACTGGGTTGATTGTATCGTAGGGCACTTGACTTCTCGAAAATGCATTCGCATTTTTAACGATGAGGTGTTTATTCAAGGGTGCTTTTCCAATATCCATCTCCGAAAATAGGACAGTGGGAGACCCATAGGCGAAGCCAAGGAGGCTCTCACCCTCCCCGGGGAAGCTTGAGTGCCCCGTGCTGAAATCAGCGGGCAGAATTTATAAGTACAACAACAATTTTGAGAAAAGAGCCAAAATATATTTCAGTTCTAAAAAAGTACAAGCTGTCATAGGGTGAAAAGAGAGCGGCTGAGACATTCTCGGAAGGCTCAATCATCCAGCTAGTGATTCAAGCTAACATTACAGGAGGAAAAGAATGAGGGATTACATTAGGCGTTTCTTTATTGCAGGAATAATGGCTTTATGTGTTGGCCTATTATTTCTGGGAGGGAAGCACTCAAATGCTGCAGAGTTAAACATTGGGGAGCTGACAGAGCACTGGATGTGGCCGGCAGATGGGGTAATTACAGATACATTTGGGACGAGGCATGGCCATCACAAGGGAATCGATATTGCCGCAGAATCCGGGTCGCCAGTATATGCTGTCGACTCTGGTTTTGTTTCAAAATCCTATTATTCGCAAACATATGGACATGTTGTCTTTATTAAACATGGGAACAAAACAGAAACGGTATATGCCCATATGAACGAGCGCTTAGCAAGTAAAGGTGAAAAAGTTGAACAGGGGCAGAAAATAGGAACAATGGGGAGCACCGGTGATTCATCTGGGGTGCACCTCCACTTTGAAATACATATGCAGGAATGGACAGTTAATAAAGAAAATGCAGTCGATCCTTTTGTGGCTTTAGGTGAGGAAGAAATTGGACAACCAGTATTTGCTACATTAGATGATGACGCTGCTCATGCAGTATCTGCTCAAATATCTCAGTTGAGGCCTGTACAGAGTCAAAAGAAGGAAAAAACAGCTTCTAATGGTAATACAGCGAATGGAATCGGGGCAGATAAAGCAGTGCATATCGTCCAGCCTGGAGAAACACTATGGGAAATTGCCGAGAAATACAATTTATCAGTAGATAACATTTCAAACATAAATAATTTAAAAGAAAATAAAATTCTCGCAGGTCAAAAGCTTAGAATAAACCCGGAAAATCCTGGGCAGCATACGGTGATAAAAGGGGATACCCTTACATTAATCGCTAAAAGCTATCAAACAACAGTACAAAAGATTAAAGATTTAAATAATATTGATTCTGATAACATTAAAGTGGGACAATTGCTAATAATTAATAAAAACGAATAAATATGATTGCATCGCTTTACTCCCTTAAAGTATAATGGGTAAAAAACTTGGGGGAGTTGGAGTAATGCTGACAGATTATCATAATCATCTTGAAAATGGCACATTAAGCCTGGAGTATTTAAAGAAATTTACAGATGCAGCAGCCTATAAAGGGATTGGGAGCTTCGGTATTTCCGAGCATGCCTATCACTTCTACCAGACAGCGGACATCCTGCAGAATCCATGGGTAAACGAAAGGCGCTATTATGATATGAAAGACTATGTAAATGTTTTTCATGAAGCATGGAACAAAGGGATCGATGTAAAAATGTCCATAGAAATGGATTATACGCCAGGAAAGCATGAAGAAATGGAGAAATTCATTAAAAGCTACTCTTTTGATTACGTGATTGGATCGATCCATTGGGTAGGGGATTTTGGAATAGACCTTGCAGAGTTCAGAAAAGAATGGGATAAGAGAGATCTTTATGATGTCTACAGAAAATATTTTGACCAGGTCGTAACTCTGGCCCAATCGAATTTATTTGATATCGTAGGCCACCTTGACCTTGTAAAGATTTTTAAATATGTTCCCACGGATGAAGAATTTTTACTGGAGCAGTATGACCGTGCAGCAAACGCACTTGCAGAGTCAAAAACCTGTGTTGAAATTAGTACGGCTGGTTTGCGAAAGCCGGTAGGGGAACTTTATCCTGATAAGAGGCTTTTGCAAAAGTGCTTTGAAAAGAATATACCAATTGTGCTTTCATCCGATGCTCATTTCCCAGAGCATGTTGGAGCTGACTTCGATCAGGCCCTATCACTTGCCAAAGCAGTCGGATACCAATCTATTATGACCTTCTCAAAAGGGGAAAGAAAAGAATATCCGCTTGGATAATAAGAGGATGGCTCTCGGCCATCCTTTTATCGTTCCATTGGGCGATGAACCGCTACTGCTAGCATATAAAACAAAAATAAAAGTCCGCGTAAAGCTTTAGGATTGTATAACAAATTTGATTCCAGGCGCAAAACAAGAAATCGCACAGAAAAAGCAAGCCTGCGCTGAAATAGAAAGGCCCCTGTACGTAAAACCACTTGCATACCCAGCAAATCTCCTGTATGTCCCTCTCTGCATATAAGCACCAAGTAAAATTCCTTCACATAATATTTCATCTACAGTATAATAAGAGATGTATAAAATTAATACGGTCTATCTTCGGGGCAGGGTGAAATTCCCGACCGGCGGTGATGAGTCCCTATGACTCTAAGCCCGCGAGCCTGAGCGTAAAGCTTCTTAAATAATAAGAGCTTTACATTTTAATTGGGCAGGATTTGGTGCGAATCCAAAGCCGACAGTACAGTCTGGATGGGAGAAGATGGAGGTTCAGCAGGCGTTCAAAAAATGCAGGTTTTGAACGTTTATTAAGCGTGCCTTTGCAATTCTCCCTCAAGCGATAAGCTTGAGGTTTTTTTATTGCAGAGACACTAGCTTTGCCGAACCTTTCTTCTATAGGAGAGATAGTCCTAAAAAGGAGAGAGGAACATGAAAAAACTTAATATCAAAGCTTTAGTATCAATAGGAATGCTGGGCAGCATCTCTTACATTTTAATGCTGCTGAACTTTCCGATCCCGCCATTTCCACAGTTTTTAATGATTGACTTTAGCGATATCCCTGCATTGATCGCAGCGTTAATCTTTGGCCCGGCTGCAGGAATTCTAGTTGAATTAATTAAAAATAGTCTTGATTATTTTATGACTGGCAGCGCAACAGGGGTTCCTGTCGGCCATATTGCGAACTTCGCAGCTGGCATCCTATTTGTCTTGCCAACATACTATGTATACAATAAGCTGAAAACAAAAAAAGGCATGACCTTCGGGTTATTCGCCGGCACCATGATTATGGCTGTTATGATGAGCGTGTTAAACTATTTAATCATCCTGCCAGCTTATACGTTTTTCCTAAACTTCCCTGCTATGACAGCACCTGAAATGCGCACGATGATCGTAACAGGCATTTTGCCGTTTAACATTGTCAAAGGTCTGCTCATCTCCATCGTATTCATGCTGCTATTTGCAAGAATGGGAACTTGGATGAATAAACAAGCTGGTTACAATAACGCAGCTTAATAAATATAAAATATAAAATATAAAAGCAACGGTCTTAATGCACTGCTCCGTTGCTTTTTTGCTTCTTCCAAAAATTTTCATTAAAAAACTCCCTTTCAGAAATGAAAGGGAGCAGTAGCTTAACAGTGGTTAGATATAATTGAAGATCTATTCGTATTTAAGCGGATCGCCGTCGAACGCATCGTCAGCTACTTTAATAGAATCAGTTGGGCAGCCTTCAAAAGCATCCATCATATCATCAATTAATACGTCCGGAATTTCAACGATTCCCTGGTTATCATCAAGGGTAACGAATGCAATTCCTTCGTCATCATAATCATAAATGTCTGGTGCAGCTGCTCCACAAGCACCACATGCGATGCATGTTTCTTTGTCAACAATCGTATACTTTGCCATGAAAAAAACCTCCCAAGATTTAAACAATAATCATCCATCTTATTGATGGTAACGCATTCCTCATATCTATTGTAAAACTGTATCGGAAACTTTTCAATAGAAAATGTATTGAGAATGCTTATCACAACTGGGTTTGTGCTTAAATTACCTTAATTAAATTATTTAAAACGGTATGCTTAAATTCTTTCATGATAAAATGGAGAAGAGCACATTTATCCAGGCAACAATTCAAAAAGCTGTGTTTAAGAAATTGCTGCTTAGCACTATGTTGATTTGCCGGAAGTGCGGGACTCCCGAAAAACCAAGTGCCTGTGTTGGATATTAACAGGTAAGCTTTTAAAAGCAAAAAAATAGAGCCAATAAGGTGATTAAACATGGATAGGTCATATTTAAAAATTGTCATTTTATATTGTCTCAAACAATTACAGGGCCAAAGGACGGTCTATTCCATTTTGCACTTATTAAATGGCAAAAAATCTTCACAAACGATACAAGATGCCCACTTATTTGAATTAACCCGTTTATTTAAAACATTTGGGCATCTTACTAGGGACGAACTGGAACATCTTGCTGATGAACTTGATAGTGTTCACTGGATCAGCAAAAATGAAAATGGCCACTATGTTTTAACTTCGCAAGGAGAGAGGTATTTGCAGAGTGCTCTTTTAGAGTGCCCTATTCCTTCTTCATTAAACGGCTGGCTATATCATAAATCCACAGACGTATTTTGGGAAAGATTTTCACTTCTTGTTCAGGTCATATCGCATTTAAATCATAATCATGCTAAATATCTTCCAGTTCAACGAAAAAGGGACGTCCATGTGTGGCTAAAGGCTTTTCTTTCAACATCAGGAACTGCCAGGGATGAACTTGGAATACTGTTAAATAAAGAGCTGCAGGAGTGTCTTAATGGTCTTAGAGATATAAGCCCTGCAGTTCTTACGCTAAGGCTTACAGGCTATAACCATATTGGACTTACCTCAGATCAGGCTGCAGCACAGCTAGGGTTAAGCCCTGACTTTTATCATCATCAGTTCCTGGGTGTTCTTCATTATATAATAGGCTGCATTGTACGAAGCCCTGACCGGTATCCTTTGATGGGAAAGCTGGTTTCAGGGCATGAGGTGCAAGTTCCGCTGACCCTTTCGACTAATAAAACCTATGCTCTGTTAAAACAGGGCTTGGATCTAGATAAAATAGCAGGCATTAGAAGACTGAAGAAAAGTACAATTGAAGATCATGTGGTTGAAGTAGCTTTAAATGAGCGCGGCTTCGATATCACACCATATGTTTCAGAAGACTTGCAGCATTCGATCCTTGATGCAGCGAAAAGGTCTGAATCACGGCAGCTAAAACACATTCGCCAATTGGTTCCGGAAGCGGAATACTTTGAAATTAGATTAGTATTGGCGAAGTTTGGAGAAGAAAGATGAATTTAGAAGCTATTTTATTGAAAACATTTGGCTATGCATCCTTTAGGCCTGGCCAGAAAGAAGTCATTGCATCTGTCCTTTCAGGAAAAAATACTATTGCCATGCTTCCTACAGGTACTGGCAAGTCACTTTGCTATCAGCTTCCCGGCTACCTGCTTGATGGCCAGGTGATTATTATTTCTCCCTTGCTATCTTTAATGCAGGACCAGGCTGAGCAGTTAATGCTGAATGGGGAGAAGAGGGTGATTGCTTTTAATTCTTTTTTAACACATGCAGAAAAGAAACAATCACTGATGAATTTAAGCAAATATAAGTTTATTTTTATTTCACCGGAAATGCTTCATTTTGAATCAGTAAAGTCCCAGCTGAAAAAATTGAGAATTGCCTTATTTGTTGTGGATGAAGCCCATTGCATATCGCAATGGGGCTATGATTTCAGACCGGACTATCTAAAGCTTGGAGAGGTAAGAGAACTGCTTGGAAATCCGCTTACAATAGCTTTAACAGCTACAGCTACCCCTGAGGTAAAGGAAGATATAAAAAAGTCGCTTTGTATAACAGATAGTAACGAATATATATATTCTGTAGATCGTCCCAATATATCACTGTCGATAGAAAAATTAAATAGCTTTCGGGAAAAAACAGAACGGCTTGTTTCGCTGGCAGAAACTCTGCAGGGCCCCGGTATTATCTATTTTTCCAGCAAAAAAATGGCAGAACAAACTGCAGAATTTCTTAAGAACAATGGAATTGGCCGTGTGATGGCTTACCATGGGGGGATGGACCAGGAGACAAGAATTCTGGTTCAGCAGCAATTTATTCATGGACAGCTCGATCTTATATGTGCTACGAGTGCCTTTGGCATGGGGATAAATAAAGAGAATATCCGGTATGTTATTCATTTTCATATGCCGCTTCAAATTGAATCCTATTTGCAGGAAATCGGACGGGCTGGAAGAGATGGAAATAAAAGCATTGCCATTCTCCTTTTTGCTCCAGGAGATGAACAGCTTCCTTATCAGCTCGCTGAAAGCGAATTGCCTGATGAAAACCAAGTTGATTGGATTCATGATTGGCTGGAGGAGAATTCTGAGGCTATCGCCAATCTATCTCAATATAAAGAACAGGTTAGGCTGCTATCGGGCTTAACAGATACACAATGGAGAGTTTTCGAAGACTTTTTTGATCGAAAATACAAGAAAGGGATTACGCTTGAACAGATTTTGGAAGAGATGAAGGTTTATAACCAGAGAAGGCTTGAGTTAAAAAAGCAGAGTATTAAAGAAGTATATAGGTGGATAAGCAAAAACTTGTGCCGGCGAGAACATATACTTTCCTATTTCAACGAGAAAAAAACAGACACCATACATAATTGCTGTGATGTATGTGGAATGGAATATGACAGCTTTACCAAAAAAACGAATTTAGAAAATCAGGAGTATAGTATTTATGATTGGAAGAATCATTTAGAGTCACTTCTGATTACTTACGAGTGAATGAAAATGAAGAAGAAATATGCTGCTATCATCAAGGAATTGTCTGATAAAGAATTATTATATCATCTCTATATTACGCAAATGCTGCTTTTAGTCATCTCTTTTATTTTGGGTATTCTTTTATTTGATAGCTTTACGGATTTTTTTGACCTATTTATTTTGGGGGATGAAAACATCCTTTTGGTAGGAGTAACAGCGGGAGTCGGTATTGTTATAGCCGATCTAATACTCATGAAGCTGCTCCCAAATTCTCTATATGATGATGGAGGATTGAATGAAAGGGTCTTCAGAAACCGCAGCCTGCTTCATATTGCGGTAATAGCAGCGGTGGTAGCTTTTAGCGAGGAGCTCTTATTCAGAGGCGTTATTCAAACACATTTTGGGCTCTTCATTTCAAGCGTTATTTTTGCACTTGTCCATTATAGGTATTTATTTAATTGGTTTTTGTTTTTAAATATTATTACATTAAGCTTTCTTATAGGTTATATTTATCTTGTAACTGAAAATTTGCTTGTTACAATCGTTATGCACTTCCTCATTGATTTTTTATTAGGTGTCACGATACGTATCCGACATTCTAGAAGCTGAAATGAGAGTTGGAAATAATGGGGAAGCGAAAAGGAACGATTAGCCAAAGATTCAAATAAATAGATATTCAAAGCCCGCTGGATTTTGAACATTGTTGACTGGAGCAGATATCAACAGGCAAATTTAAATAGTTAAATATAAAGGCTACTTTGGTAAAGTTTGTTGCTTCAACTCCTAATTAAGTGAAACCAATGGACAGAATTTATAAGTAATAACAGCAATCTATGAGAAAAGAGTCAAAATATAAAATGGCTTCTTAGGAAAATTATTATAGGAAGTGATGTTACATGAATAAAGAAGGACCTTATAGGGATCAGGCTGAACGGCTGCGCAAAAAGATTGATAGAAAGCAGGAATCAGATAATAGCGGGCAGAAAGCCGCCTTGCCGCCAAGGAGCAGGGTCCATCAGGAAAAAAGAAAAAAAAATAAATGGAAATTAAAATACCCTGTAATCCGATTGCTCTCTATGTTTTTTATCCTGCTTCCCATAACCATTTTCAGTATCTATACATATTTAAGCAAAGATAAGGGCATTGGAATTGCGGAAGTAGCTGGGACAGGTGAAACAGGCTTTGAAACTGTAGGATATGCGTCAAGAGACACAGATAAAGGGACAACAATAGAAGTAAGAGAAGATAGTGAAGAAAGTAAAGAACCAGCTAAAACAGTGCCTAAGACTTCTCCTGAAAAACAGGAGGAAGAAAAAAGACATTCTAACACCCAGTCTTCTCCCGCAGATGATTCAGAAGTTAAGCATTCAATAGTCCAGCCAAAGCAGGAGGAGCAGCCAAAACTGGCCGGGAAAGCTGAACCGGAACAAGTGGATTCGCAAAAAGCTTCAGAAACAAAGAACCAGGAAGAAACTAAAACAGAAGGCAAAGTCGTCTATCATACGGTTAAGCCGAAGGAAACCATCTTTAGGATTGCAATGAACTATTATCAATCACAGGAGGGAATCGACGTAATAAAGCAAGCGAATAACTTGCAGTCCAATGAAATCCATACGGGCCAAGTATTAAAAATTCCGCTTAATTAGCAGCATGTTATTTTTCAGTTTGGAACAAAGCTTCAACAGGTCTGCTGCAACTATACAATGAGACTCAACTTCTCCAGTCATATAATGTTGTACAAGCTCATACATTATTATGAAAAGAGGAGGGAGAATGGTGGAGTCGCCTATTAGAATGCTTGATGATAGAACCGATCAGGCTACACGTAAGATGCTGGAAAAAGTTGTGGAGAGAAAACAAAAGTTTGATAAGTTCAAGACATGGCATCTGATTGCCATGTGGGCAACCGTTTTTATATCTTTCCTATATTTTTTGTATATTTACAAAACGGTGATGCAGCCTTTTTCGTATTCATTTGCTTCCATGTTCTCGGCGTTTGTCAACCAATCGGCAAATTTCTATCTGCTTATTTTTACGGTTGGCTTATATGGGCTGATGAACCTGCTTAGAGAAAAGAGAGAAAAAGCGGAAAATGAATATCATGCATTAAGATGCGAAATCATCGATAAGAGCAAAGACTTATGGAAAAAAGAAGATGAATGGAAAAACCGGCATACCGTTTTTGAAATGATGAAGAAAAATTATGATATTAACCTTTATCATGAGAATAAATAGCACAGTAAACAGCAAAAAGAAGCAGCCAAACTGCTTCTCAGCTTGTTGAGAAAGGGGTATTTTTTCTCAACAAAGTTTTTCTTAAAAAGAAATATACCAAAGGAAGATTAGCTTTTCTGGTTTAAAAAAAGATCGCCATGCACCTATCCTAGCTTTGCCAGGTGCATGGCGATCTTTTTCATATTCTGGCAAGCTGCGGTGAGAAGCACCTGCTCGCTTGCATTGTGTAGTCCCCGTAACCGGCAATAGCGAAGCCCATGCAGCTCTTTTGAGTCTGCGAAGCTTCGCTCCACTTTTTCTTTTCTGAATTTATATAGTATCTTTCCAGATTTGGAAAGCCGGTTTTGTCTGAC
>NZ_JAEL01000086.1 GCF_000518885.1 Bacillus sp. J33
ACCGGAAGGTCATCCACTTGAAGTTTTCGATAAGGTTTATTTACGGGCTGTTCAGTAGGTTTAACGAACATGCTTTTACCAATCAATAAAGTAAGCAATGTTCGAATGAGTTGTTCTTGATAGTTTATAAAAGTTAATAAATAGGTTATAATTTGAGGGTACAAATTGTCACTTCCATTCTTGGTTGTTGGGTGTGTGGTAACCTCAATTATCCAAAGAATTTAGGGGGTGGCAATTTTTTTGCCTATAAAGCCCTCTATGGAGATATTTTATAACCTATTTCTTATAGAAGTTTTGACAATACGACAGAATGAAGGGGAGTGTTTAATATGAGAATATACGATAATAATGGTTACGTGATTCCGCATTGTAATCTATGTATGGAAGAACTAAAGTTAGGTGAAAAAGTTATTATGGATTCAATGTACTACCTTACTCATCTTCATTGTGAGCATTTGAATCACTTTCCAAAGTTTGATCAAGGGGAATTTTCTGAGGTTGTAGGTAGAAACTTTCGCTATTTCCCTAATTTCGTTAAACAATTTAATGAAACAGGAGTTTATAAGAGAAAGACCCCTCTCGAATGAGAAGGGTTATTTCAATCTATTTCACTCGAAGTACTTGTCCTACATAAATAGTGTAATTATCATCAAGGTTATTCCAATCTTTAATTTGCTGTACAGTGCTACCGTAAGTCCTACTTAAGGAATAAACAGTATCACCAGAAACAACAGTGTGATAAACTGCTGCACTTTTCTTCGGAAGGTTAAAACTCTTCACAATTCCATTTACATGGCCACGGGCAAGATTTTCAATGAAAGTACTTGATTTTAATTTAGCAGCATCATTAGTATTGTCAATAAAACCATTTTCCGTTAAAAGTGCTGGCATGCTTGTTTCCCGTAGTACATGGAAGTTTGCTTGCTTTTTGCCTCTATCATAGAAGTCAACCAACTTAATTACTTCAGCATGGATATTATTTTGATATGTGGTTGTTGGCGCCCATACACCTGGGTAAACATAGTCTTCATAGCCAGTTCCTCCACCTGTATTAATGTGGACTGACAGGAAGAAATCAGCCCCCCATGCATTGGCAGCATTTGTACGTTCAGATAAGGAAACAGTTTGATCTCCTTTACGGCTCATATGAATTGAAACATTATCATATTCAAGGGTTAAAATATCTTTAATGCGAGTTGCAATCTGTAATGTTAAATTCTTTTCTTGAAGTCCATTACCTACTGCGCCTGGATCTGATCCACCATGACCTGGATCGATAAATATTTTTACCATGTTCAATCACCTCTAATTATTTTTTTACTTAAACGAAATTAGCTGCATTTTCTACCTCCCTTTTCCCTTACATAACAATCATTCCTTTCAATACATAAGAAAAAGCCACCCAATGGGCAGCTTATTTCTTAATCAAGCCTTGTGCTTGCAGCACCTTTTTCTGTTGTTTTGCTTTTTTGCTGGCATATGTGTTTTTCCATACTGTCCAGGCATTTACCGCAATGAAAATAGTCAATAAAATGAAGTTAGCAATTTCACTGGCAAAGGGAGTTATGTCTACACTGAAAACAGCCTTTAATCCTAGGGCAAATAAAGAAAGCCACCCGCTTAAAAGGATGGCCCAATCTTTCCAAGTTTTCGGTTGTTCGTACATTTTTAGCTTCCTCCCATCTTAATTGCTGCATAAAAAATAGCCACAGCTCCACCGACTAATGCCACAATGAGCGCATTTGTAATCGATCGCCGTAACCATTTTGTGTCATCTTTAATTTCCCTGAGTGTGTCTTTTATATCTTTAATGTCTCTTTCATGAAAGTCTGTGATTCTTCTTAATTCATTAATTTCACTTTGTTGCTTTTCGTCGTTCTCCTTCAATTCAGCTAAATCATTTTGGATTTTCTGTTTCCAGATATCCACTGCATCGGCCTCCTGTGACACTCATCATCCCCCCTTAAAGGAAAGTAAAAAAGCCATGCCTTACGTAAGACCTACAAAATCTTCTCGAATCTCTCGTATTAATAACCTTAAATAATATCGCTGGATTTCTTCTTCAACAGGCAATTCTCCTGTCTCAAAAGGTTCATCAGTATCATTGACTGGAATGTTCATATTGAAAACTTCAATACTTTTACATTCTGGGTTTGGACATACCACAGCAAGATTTTCATACTCTTCAAATTCAGCAATGTACTGCTTATTTACTCCAGTAACATCTATGTTGTTTTCAAATCCACATGTTTTACATTGGATAGTCAAATTTTTGTCTATCAATTTTTTTATCAAATTTTTCACTCCTTATGCTTGATAGGTTCCGCGCCAATAATAGTAGCCTCCATCAACACCATTCCCATTAACATACAGCCAAAATCCGTCTGGCGTTATATTTATCGTTGTAGGCGATGCATTGCTTGATGTTGCTGAAAGTGTGATTGATGAAGGTGTATAGGTTTTTTTTACTTTAAAATTAACTCCTGTTCCAGCGACAGCAGTCGTTATTCCGGCAGAATCCATTCCCCCGACACCGCAAAAACCTTGTTCTGGCACGCTTTGCTTTGGTTGTTTAGAATTGATAAAAAGTTGTGTATCTCCTTGGAGTCTTAACGTGCTAGCATATACATCAAAAATACTTGTATATAAAGAAATAAGATTGTTGCATATTATATCTAACTTCAGGTATGTTCCGACAATCCTTGTATCAAAACCGCCACCTAGTGCAGGATCATAAAAAATAACTCCCTTTTCATTGAATCGATCCTCAAAGGCATGTTGCAGATAAACGTTTTGACCTACTTTTACATCTGTTGAAACGTCAATACTACTCCCACCGACTAGATCACCTGCAATTTGCAGCTTTCCTAATGTATCTACAAAGAAAACATCTTGCCATGCGGATAGTACATCATCCCGGCGTTGTATTTTAATTCCGTCTGTTGCACTTTCCACAACCCGAACCAAGTTGTCTGACCGGGTAATTGTCACCCCGTTTGCATCGTCAAAATTCCAACCGTTAGTATAAGCAACTCCCTTTTGAATTGCATTGTTTGCATTCTGCTCTATTGTAGCAGCAGGTGTAGAACCTACATTTTCGGTATTTTTTGCAGTATTATCCCCAGTAACATCAGCCCCAGCTTGTGCAGGCTTCAGGCTTTCTACTGTATTTCCATCTGTATAGGTTATTTCATTTGCACCCGGAACCCTCTCCCATTCCTTTTCTTTTTTTTAAAAGAACAGATTGCAGCATTTTTATATTTTCATCAGCATTTGAAACAGCAGGAAGGAATTGTCCCAGGACAACTTTGTCATTTTCAGGATTAGTAAAGGATCTTGTCATTTCAAGAACTCGAGCTTTAAGCATTAATGCAGGCTTAAAAGAAAGATCCTGAACAAGAACCGTGTCACCAATCCGAATTTTTTCATGCTCATACCCTTCAACGTTTTCAAGAAGGGCAACAAGCACTTCATAGTTCATTACCCCATTCTTGATTTCCTGAAGTTTTTCCCAAGTTCTATCTAGAAGGACCCCAGGCTGATCAGTATCATATTCAAAAGTTCCGAATAAATGTTTTAGATTTCCGTTTTTATCCCTATGCCCCCATCTTTGCAGGGATTCAGGATCACCAACCCAATCTTGACCAGCTGGCTTGTCAAAAGCATCACCGGAAGCCTTTGATCTTACTTCATTTGAAAAGTTTAATGTCACCCCGGTTTCATTCCCTTTTCCAACACCGATCAGGGCCGTAAATACAGTCGATCTATCGGCAATTCTTCTAACACCAACAAGGTCTTTTTCATAGGTGAAGGTTTTCCCGGCATCTTCACCTCGTTTTATAAGAAGATCTGCAAACCTTCCTGAAATCTTCCCATTATGCATCTCTACCCTGAAACGAAGTTCACCGCCAAAGGCATCTTTTATTTCAT
Organism: Bacillus sp. J33; assembly: GCF_000518885.1. Classification (GTDB taxonomy): domain Bacteria; phylum Bacillota; class Bacilli; order Bacillales; family Cytobacillaceae; genus Cytobacillus. The sequence continues at coordinate 3,931 of NZ_JAEL01000086.1, forward strand.
GAAGGAAAGCAAGAGAAGTGATATGACTATCAAAATAAAAATCTTTTGTGCCAAACCATTCCACAATTCCTACTTCCCAACGTGTGTCGAGTAAGGCATCATTCATGGCACCTTCTGCTGTTCTTCCAAAGAATGAAGAAGGCCTAATGATCGTTTTATTCAGTTCCTCCCAACCATATTCAGCATAAATATATTTCTTCAAACCTTGGTCATCACGGTATTCTTCTATCCTTGAAATTTGAAATAAAAGAAGATGATCATCTAAGCCTTTTCGGATTAGATAACCATCTTCAACAAGGTATTCAGAATCAGGGTGATCAGCAGGAACTTCAAATTCGTATGCAAGGTATCCATCATTCAAGCGTTCAGTCATAATATCATTGAAAAATGGGCAAGCATCTGGAACATCATTGTTTAAAGATGCTACCACATTTTCTGCATTGTCTAAAATAAAGATCATGGTTTAAATCCACCTTTCCACAAATTCCGCTTGAATCGTTGTATTGGCTTCATCTGTTGTCCTGCTTGTTACCTGGGTAGTTCCAGGAATAAGCCTGAAAAACTTGCTTGCCGGATCAAGGTGCTGATTAAAAAAACGCCCATTCAGAAAACAAGCTCCTTTTTCATGATCAATAATTAATTGATCACCCGCTTCAAATAAAGTTGGCACTTCTTCAGTTAGAACTTGATTGATTCTTTGAATGCGAATATCACGAACAGACATATCAGCAGCAGGTGTAGAACCGTATTTTGATATGTGTACTTGAATTGAAGCAATAGGATCATTAAAAAGATTTAAAAAGCCTCGCTTGTAAAGGTGTGTCCCATATTTGTACCGCCCCGAATAATCAGTTTGTACAATTGAAGCTTCCCATTGATTTCCTTCCCGTCTTATGTTCAATTTGCCAAAGAATTGATTCCAATCATATTTTTTTGGCCCCATTGAAGCGATTAAGGTGTGCTGGTCCTGAATGTTTCCTGCATATATATGCCCTGTGTTTAGTTCGCTTTTTGGGTAACGATCCCAAAGAACCATTTTGCCAAGGGCAACGTTAGAAGCATTAAAGAATACAAATTCAATCCGGCCTGTTTCTAAATCACTTGATCTTAATTCAATGGAAAGTTCAATCCTGAAATCTTGAATTTGTGAAGGTAAGGATCTTCTTATTGCTGGACCATGCCATTTACCTGCGTTTGCAGCATCATCACCATAATCCGAAGGCTTAAACTTAAACCCACCGCCAAAAGTATCTGATATAACAGCCATTGTTCCTGAATTTACGGCATATTCATAATCTAATTGCGCCCCTGCCGAACTCCATGGTGTTAGATCTTCAGCTTTATCATTTAGAACCATTTCCAAAGGCTTTTTAGTAATTTCAGTAACCCCAGCAGGATCACCAATAAGCACAAACCCATCAGGACTGATCATTGAAAAAAATTGCGCGTCAGAATTGAAATCAACTTTGAAGATAGGAAAGGCTGGGCTATTTGCGTTATTCACAATAGAATGAACCTGCCCCGCTGCTCCAAGGTTGCTACTAACCGTTGCCCCTTTTCCAACAGAATCAGGAATAAAAAAGGTAATAGAACCTTTTGCAAGAACTTCTTTTTCATCAAGTTCAGTATTTCCAACAGCAATTGCCATAAAGGTTTTGTAGGATTCATCAGCAAAGACTAATGAAGCAAGACCATCAGTATTCAAGATTTCTGCAAGATCACGAACCTTAAAGCGAATATCTTCAAGGCTGTTTCCTGTAATGGTAATAGTCGCAGTATAAGTTCTGACACCATTCTTCACATTCAAAAAATATGCCCCCATACGGGCAGGAACATCAATCATATTCACTACCCTTGGGGGAAGAATATCGCGCTTAGCACTGATTACCCGCAAGCCAGGAACTGCATTTTTTAAATTAACCCCATTGAATGTGATCAAGTTAAAATCACCCCTTTTGCCCTGGCGTTAATCCTCTTTCTTCGCTCTAGCTCTCTGTCAATCATATCAACCATTTCAAGTAGCTCCTGCCTTGTTCTTCCTGTACCCCCTTTATATTCAAGGATTACATTGTATTTGCTGTTATCTGTGTAATAGGAATTTGAACCTGAAACTGATCTTCCTGAAAGTGTCGACCCTTTTACTCCTTCAATAGCAATGTTTCCGATCTGTTCAGCAGCTTTTTCAAGATTTCTTGACCTTGCAAGCATACCTTCTTCAAGGCCTTCTGTTGTAAACCCACCAAGTTCCATCATCACCCTTGAAGGGGAATGAATATCTAAAGCACCTTTTATCTTTTTGGTAATGCTGTTTGCAATTTCACTTGCTGTACTCATTAAGCTGCTGAATTTTCCCCAAAGCCCATCAATGAGCCCTTGAATTATGTTTGATCCAATGCTGTATAAGTCGATTCCTTCTAAGAAACCTTGCACCTCTCCCCAAATTCCAATGACTTTTTCTTTTGCAGATTGGAGTTTTTCTCTTACTGCATCCCGCAAAGCCTGGAATTTGCTTGAAACAGTTGAACGGATTATTTCAGTTGTTTCAGAAATCTTGGTTTTTATACTATCAAAAGTATTTGATATAAATGTTTTTACAGAAGTAAAAATTTCTACTGATTTCACTTTCAGGTATTGGATACCATTGGTGTAGGTAGTTTTTATAAACTCAACAGCAAGCTTAAAAAGCCTTTCTGTTAAATCAAAGAAATTCGAAAGGAAATTCTTAACTTCAGTAAACTTTTCAATTGTCCATACCCTTATTTGATCCCAATTTTGATAGATTACAATAGCCAAAGTTGTTACAACAGCAATAATAATCCCAACCGGGCCGGTAAGGGCAAGCATGGCTGTTCTGATTACGGTGAACATGGGCCTTAATTTCATAAGGACATTAATCACATTGCTAATAGGGCCAATCATCATGCCCAAAATCGTCAAGAAAGGGCCGATTGCAGCAACAATAAGACCTATCCCCACTGTAATGGCCTGCATAACAGGATCCATGCCCGCAAAGGCATCAGAAACGAATTGAATCGCTTGTGATACATAAGGAAGAACAACCATAGCAAAGTCCAGCAGTACCTTGCCTAATGGTTCCAGGGCAAGCAAGGCTTCCCTTGTGAACTGTTTCCACTTGGTTCCAAAGGATTCTTCGGTAACCCGGTTCATTTCATCCATAGAACCTTTGACACCTTTAACCCCACCATCAATATTGCCAAGGGCATACATAGCATCAGCTTCAAGGTCTTCCCATTTCGTGCCGTATAGACCAACCCCTATTTCGTTTGCCTTTACCTGGTCATCCATCCCCTCCAATTCAGCAATGACTGCGTTATGAACATCTTTTACTGTTCCCTTCCCAGCCAAAAAGTCTTTCCATACCTTTTGAGTGCTTTCGGACATTTGCCCCATTGCATCACTTGTGGATTTTGAACCATCTTTAACCCTAATTTGAAATTCCTTCATTGCATCATTAATATTATCAAGGTTATAAACTCCGGCTTTGCTACCTTGTTCTAAGAGTTGGAAGTATTCAGAAGCCGAAAAGCCCATTTCCCCAAAGAGTGGCGCATATTCGCTTAGATTATCAAACATTTCATTAGAGAAGTTCAGGCCATTCTGTGCGCCATGTGCCATGAGATCGAAAGCTTCTTCTGAATCAATCCCAAAACCTTTCATCAAGTTGGAACCGGCCCTTGTAACCTCATTTACATCAGCATCAAAAGTCTGGGCTAGGTTCATTGCTGATTTCGTAACATTTGCAAGATCTTCTTCATCTAACCCCTTAATATTTTGTTTGGTCTGAATTAATGCGTTTGAAACATCATCCAGACTTTCACCAAATCCATCTGAATAGATCCCTTTGGCTGTTTGGGTTAGTGCTTCAGCTTCATCTTTAGTTAGACCTAAACTGTTCCTAATCTTTGTTTGGGCATCACTGACAGAAGATGCAGCAGCAATCCCGGCAGCTCCCATTGCAGTAAGGGGAACTGTTATCGCTTTTGTCATAGAGTCCCCGGCAGATTGTATTGATTCACCAAGCTTTTGGACCCTGTTTTCTATCTGCCGTAACCCTGAATCAACATTACTGCTATCTAAAGCAGTTTCTATAACTATGCGCCCATCAGCAGCCATTTACCTTCACCTACCCTTTTTGTAGGACTTCTTTAAAGCCTTAGAAATGGACATTAAAACTGCATCAGCTTCTTCAAGTGAGGGTTTTTTGTTTTTAAGCCTATAAATCCGCTTTAGTTCAATTAGTCGCTTTCGTTCTTCTTGGTTGTATTTAGTCGGTGCTGGGATCTTTTGTGCCCTGATTGATACAACCTCTTTAAACTTGGTATCATCAGACAAGCCTTCTAATAGGGCTAAAAACTTTTCCCAATGAAGTTTGCCTTGCATTTCAAAGAGATCCATCTTGTAATCTTGCAGGAATGAAGCATAAATAAAGGCAGCGTCTTGATCAAAGTCAAAGTGACTTCTCCCATCGCTGCCCTTTTTAGGGAACAAGATTTCATCAAAAATAAAGCCAATGAGTTGATTAATTTCATTGAATGAGAAGTTCAACCCATTGGCATTTTTAACAAGCATTTCAAACAATATCAGCAGTTTTTCAGCACCTGAAAAAACATCATCTTGGAGTAATTCCCTTACTCTTAGGACATTATCAAATGCTAAATTCAGCTTTATTGTTTGGCCCTTGTATTCTATTTCATCAGTAAACCGTTCAGTAAGCTTCATAGGCTTTTATTTTCCTGTGTAATAGGTTTTTTCTCTTTTCTTGAAGGTTTCTAGTTTACCGTTCACAACATCCATCAGTTGAAGCAAAATATCAGCCATAATCATCAATGATTTCCCGGTATCTCTATAAACCTTTTGAAAAGAACCTTTACCCAGAAGTAGATCAGCAACCTTTTCCATTAATTCAAGGTTCTTTCTTTCTGCTGACGTCTGTTCATCTTCAGTCATATCCGCAAAATCTTTTTCGGAAAGATTTAGGGATTCTTTCCTGAACTCTTTGAAAGCTTTGGTATATTCCTGAAGCTTATGATCGTTCAGATCCATAACATAAACCTTTCCCGCAATATCCACTTCTTCATAAGCCTTTTGAACATTAATTTTAATTGCCATTTTAGATCCCTTTCTTTCATTATTTTTTTATTAATTATGGTGTAGCTGGGGTATAAGTCGGCTTTCCATTGAAATGGATTTCAAAACTAAACGTGCTTTTCTCATTGGCAGCCCCTGAAGCACCGACAATATTAGCAACAGTGCATGGTCCTTCATAAGAATCACCTTCTGGATCTGTCCAACGGAATAGGGTTTTACGCCCTTCTCCAAGTTCTGTTTGAAGTCCGGCAATGAAATCTTGTGCTTCATCCCCATATTTCCTATGGCCCTCAAATACAATAACAAGCTGTGCTGCAGTAACATCAGATGAGCCGAATCCATCACCATCTAAATAAGGCGTTTGGTCAATTTCTTCATTCCATTGTGGATCAAAGGTATTGATTCCTGCTGCCACACGCGCTCAAACTTGTGACATTTCGTCACTTGTCTGGGTTGTTTCAATTTCAAAAGTATGAGCTGAATTCAAAGTGAATCCTGCCATCAAAATGCCCTCCTTTAATTCTTGGTTATAGTGGCGTTAAATAGCGCTGAATAGATATAACTGCCCCGGCTGTCTTTTTCGACTAGCAAGGGCATTGTGTATATCTCTGACTTAATGAATTGATAGGAACCATCAGCAGGAGTAATTGCTTTTGGCCCTAATCCATCAAGAAAAACGGTTAATTCGTTTATGGTATCAATGGCTTGCCCCTGGTTCTGGTGCTTCACCAATATTTGAAAGGCAATCACCCATTCCCTTGAACTGTCCATATAGCGCCCAATTGGTGAAGAAGGCGTTCGCCTGATTGTGATTGCATTCAGATCTTCCGGGAGAACATCAACGGTCAAGGAATCGAACAAGGTTAATTTTGATTCTATATGATTTGCCAAATCGTCAATGAAATCTGAAGGCATAGGGGAAATTCACCCCTTTCTTACAAGTGCCGATCAATGTCCTGCTGTGTCATTCGAATCCAATCACGAAGGAACCGGGCCTTTGCATCTTCAAACCAAAGGCCTTGTGCATTTGGGTTTGTGTCTTTGGAAAAGTTATATTGTGGGTTATAGTAAAGTCTTCTGGCATATGGCGTATCCCAAATAATCTTTCCTTTTCCGATCTGTGAATGCCTAACCCCGGATTTTTCAAGTTCCCCGGTTTCTTTAGGAATGAAAAAGTTCGATCCCTTCAAAACTTCCTGATCCAACTGTTTCTGCCCGGCATTTACTGCTTCATCAACTCGCTGTTGGATATTACCCAATTCCAGATTCACGCTGAAACTGATCATATTAACTCAACCTCATAATGATGAAAGGTTTCGGCATAAATAGGATTGATACGCTGAACTTGCATTGTTACGCCCTGGAAAGTCACCTTTGATTTTTCCTTGAATTCGAATATGCCTGAAGAACTTGAATTCTTTTGGTCAAAGAACATTAGGGCTTTAACACTTTTGTTTTCTGTATCTCCTGCACGGCTAAAGCTTTTTTGAAAGTTGATCCTGATGTTTTTCAGGATTACGGCAGGTAAATAGGTTTCACCATACCGCCCATTTTCTTCAAACTGTTCATAAGTTGCTTCATGAATTAATAGATTCCGAGGAATCGGCCTGATTCTTAGCATCTAACCCCAACCCCCATGTACAGCAATCCCGTTGGCCTTAAATAGCTGCGGGCCATTTCAGAAACTATTTTTACACCGGATCCTTCTGTATAACTAAAGCCGCCTATACTAACTGAAGAAGGGGAACCGCCATGAACTGACAATTCCCCACCTTCCGAATACATATATTCAATTTGGGCTGCAACAGCTTTTTTAACATTGGTTTGAATTAGTTCTGGCTCAAGTAAAAGATCTACCCCGGCTAAGCGATAATTTGTTAGCACATCAACGACATCTGAAGCCCTTTTTTCTAACTTTGTGAAGGTTTCAGCATCCATTGGAGTACCTTTGTAAACATCATTATAAAAAGCCTGATCAATATAAGGCATGACTACGCATCCTTTTTACCTTCAGGCTTTTTAGCTTCCGTTTTCCCTGAGTTCTTCTTTTTAGGTTCATTAGATTCCTCAACCGTATAACCTTTATTCTTAAACCACTCCAGCAACCATTTATTATCGGTTTCAGCTTCTCCATTAACAAATTGAAGGGAAGCGCTATTCCCGTTGTAATTAGGATTAGGGCTTTTAATTTTAGCCATAAAAAAAGCTCCTTCCTTTATTGAACTTTAATATTACGGAGAACACCTGCTTTTCGGGTAGCTTTAAGGGCAACAGCAGCCACCATTTCTACCTCACCTGTTTTAACCGCTCCTGGAGAGTTGAAATCAGGCAAGAAAGTACGAATCACTTTATTACCGGTAGGCGAAACACCATGGAATCCATCCATGCCAAGGGAAACAGCATAAAGATCTGTTAATTCTGTTTGCTGAGTACCAACCGTACGGTTAACGATTGGAACAACTGGAATGGTTGAAGTACCATCATAAAAATATTCAAGATCAACTAGTGGGATTCCATCATACCCTGTTACGGTACGTCCAAAGCCATCCTCAGACTTTGTTGCATAACCAGCCCGGCGGGCAACTGATTTGATTTTTGTGATTAATTTGCTATTCCCCATCAGCATGGTTGGCCGGCCATCTAGTTCAGCTAAGAAATTATCGATTTCATCCAATAAAGCAAACTTCTTGCTGTCTAAGCCTGCTTCATCTGAAAGATCTATTACAGAATCAGTGTTTAATTCCGTATTAGAACCAGTAAGTGCCTTGTCTAACCCATCAAATGCTTTAGAATCGACAGCTGAATCACCATTAATTACAGTGTAATGAAACAGGTTGGTCGCTCCTTTAATTTTTTGCTGCTGATTTGACCACTAGTATCTTGAATTACACGGTCAATTTTAAACGCTCCCCCAAAGATTTTTAGATTCACATATTGGTTCTCGCGGTCTGCTTCATTTGCTGTGTATTCGCTGTTAATCTCACGGAACCCAGCAGTTGAAGGAGTTTTTAAACGAGTGTAACCGTAAGTTAAAGTTGATCCACCTGTACCAGGTGAAACAGCATTATCGAATGTTAACTGATCTAAAAGGAAAGAAGCACGACGAAATTCATCGATAACCTGCTGGTCAATATGGTCTGCCATTCCAACCTTTGCTTGCTCTAGAGTAATTGGCATGAACAATCATCTCCTAATCTTAATTATTGGTTGTTGAAAACCTTTGATTTAGTGCATCTAAAAGAGTGCTAGGCTCACCACCTGGAGTCGTTTGGTGTTGCCCTTGTGAAAATGTTGGCTTACTTGGCTGCTGCTCTGTTTCAAATAAATAAGCATCGCTTTTTTGCAATGCTTTCAACTGATCTTCCAAGCCTAGGAGCTTATCTCCATCCAACTTGATAGATTCCTTGTTTAATAGAGCCTCAACCGCCTTAGGATTTTTAGCCTTGGCATTTGTTAAAGCAGACTTTAATGCAAAATCAAAAGCCTGCTGATCAAGCTTTTGCTGATATTCAGCTGCAGTTTTCTTATTTTCTTCTGTTAATTCATTAATCTTGGCTGTTAATTCCTCATGACCTTTGGCCTTTTCGCCAAGTTCAGCTAATTGAGCATCGCGATCTTTCAATTGCTTTTTCAGGTCCTTGGTGTTTTCGTTCAATTCATTAAACTTTTCTTTGGGAATCCAATTGCCATCAGAAACAAGTGCAATCTTTTTATCTCCCGTTTTTTCTATGACTTGCTTATAAAGTTCTTCTCCAAGCAATTCTTTTAAATCCATCTATTTTAATCTCCTTTTTAATGTTTTTTAGCGTGTAACACCTCACGCAAAAAGGTTCCGTTTCTTTATGGCGTCTAACCTTTAAAAAGACGCAACATATTAATAAACCTTTTCACGCTCATATCGTCTTGTTCGGCCTGTATCATCGATAAAGGCTCTCATGTTAGCTTGTCGCTGCCGTACTTTCTTTTTAGCAGCATCTATGGCTTCAGATTCACCCAGGGCTTCTGCAACAGCTAATTGTCTTTTAGCTTTCCTGATTTCCCTTTCTAAGTGCCTCTGTTTCTGGCTTTCTTCGTAAATTCTTCTGTTTTCTGCTGCTGGATAAGGCCTATATACACGCTTTGAAAAACCTTCAATAAAGGGATAAAAAACATGCCGGCAATTGATTCCCCTTAGTCCATCGGGTTCGCCATAACTAGTAGAAGAGAGAGGAGGATATTTATTACTGCTCCCTGACCTTGAAAAGATTTTCCCCTGGTACTTTGCGCATTTCGGCCTTGCTCCCATATGGGAACTGACTTCAACCAAATCTGCGCCATATTCATCCATTCGAGCAAATTGCATTTCATTGGCAACACTGATTGACATTGACCTTGTAACCATTGATACATAGGCTTCGGTCGACATCTTGACCCCATCTTTTCGAATAAGAGCAGGAACCCCGTGTTCTGCCCACCTTGCAGCTGTCTCTGCCAGTGCTTGTCTTGGTGTCTTTGTGCCTGTGAGGACCTTTCCTGTTGTTTCATTCAAGATATTTAAATATATTTGCTGAGACTGATCTAACATGGTTGTATTGATCAGGTTGAAATTTTCCCTTGCTTGCCTTTGAAAAGACACTAATACCGCTTCAAGAACAGGGCTTTCTTTAGGTAAAGAAGGTTGCAGCAAGATTCCTTGAGCAACAGCTTCGATCAATTCCATTTCTGAATCAGTTACAGCTTCATAGCCAGCTTCTTCAAGCATATTTGTTACTGTTTCAATCGAAAGTTCCGCATATTTAGCTATGGTTATAATATTTTGCTGTGTTAATTTTCCTAGTTGTCCAAGATTTTCTGTTTGCCACCTTTCCACATCTTCTTCCAGCAGGCTTTTTCCTTGTTTTAGGAGCTTAGCAATGTTTAAAAGAATTTCTTCCTCGATGGATAGAAAGACTTCAACAACAGAAGTGGTTAATTGCTGCTGCCTTAGTGGTTCCATTAGGTCTCACCCTGGTCTTGTCTATTATTGTTAATGCCAAAGAAATCAATTGCTTCAGCCGTTGCTGTTGCATTTTCTTCTGCAATTTCCTTCAGCAACTGCTCAGCTTCTTCTTCTGAAAAGCCATGAATCTTCATAATCGCCTTTTTCTTAGAAGTCAGCTGATTAGTAACCAACTGAACCTGCTTTGCAATCTCTGCGTTTTGGTCTTCTGCTATCGAATCATCAAAAGCAACCGTGACTTCATATTCGCCTTCTGGCCGACTAAATAACTGATATAGCTCAGCGACCTGAAGGATACATTCCACTAGTTCCTGAATACCCGCTTCAATGAGGTTTTCATGGCTTTGCTTCGTACGGAAGGTCTTAGAGTTTTCCGAAACAACCTCTGTTGCTGTCTTGACTCCCTGGCCATCAAAAGTGAAAGCACCGGAAGAGAAGCCTATTTGCATTGCCAAGACATTGAGCAAAGAATTGATCGCTGAAATATGTTCCTCGACCCTAAGTGTTGCTGAAATGTCTGCTATTTTATTGGCATCCATATCACCTAACGCCAAAGCCTGGTAAACTTCATCTTCAGCATCAAAATAACGGTGCATCTGACCAGTTATTGGATCAATTACTGTTTGAATAGCTGTATCAGGTACTAAAATCCGCTTTTTCCCAAGCCTAAATTCCCGTTGGTAAGAGTCAAAAGCAATATCCAGGGAATGCAGCGTATCAAGCGCATTGGCGAAAATGGAAATTCCTAAAGGGCTTGCTGTATCCAAGTTATTGGCTATGTTTGGCTTAAAGTAGACAAACCCCGGTCGCTTGTAATTGGATATCCTAATTTCCTCTTCAAGATTGGGGAAAAATTGCTTCAGTGAAACCTTTACTCCTAATTCTTCGCCTGTATTATTTTCATAAATTTCATTCCGGATTAAATAGGTCTCTCCATCCCACAAATGCCATTCAAGGTGAGTGTATTTCTTTCCTTTCTTGGAGAATTCATTTAGGAAAACAGCCTCTCTAATAGTGTTATGGTCCCAGCTAATTGGTATAAAGCAATCTGCTGTCACATAAGAAAGCTTTAACCTTCCATCTTCAACATAAGGCTTAATCACCTTACCACCCATAGCAAACATGAATTCTAAGTAATCTTGGAACTTCTTAACGAAATTATTATTCTTAAAAACATCATGGATGTTCTCAGCTAGTGTCTTATCAGAAATATTAATTTCACAGCGCTCATTAAAGATTAATGTTGCTAGCTCCTGAGAGACCACCTTTGGCATGTTCAAGGAAGCCATTCGACGTTTTTTCGGTCCCGCAATTGTTGTATATCGGATATCATGCCATTCGCTAAAATACCCTTTATAGAGAGCTTTCCAATTCCCAATATCTTTGTAGAAATCTTCATTGATCTGGATATACTTGTGATCAGCCAACTTCTTAATACCTTTAATCAATCCCATTCTGTACATCACCTGCCTTATGCGGGCCAGCATGTTTTTAAACATCAGTTGTCACCGCCTTAATATTTCAATCCAAGCTTCCTCAAATTGTCCTGAACATAGTACTGGAAGGCATCACAAGTATGGTCATCAATTTTAATGACTTTAGGATCATCACTTTGCAATGTATCAGCATCCCATTGATATTTTTTATGCTCAGTAAGGAAAACCTCATTGGCTGCTTTTTTAAGCACGAAAAAACGCCCCTGAGCCAATAGGTCCTGGACGTTGTCAATCATATCTATTTTCTTTTTCTTTACTACCGGATGAAGCCGGATGCCATAATCCTTAAAGAACTGGTTCCGCAATGCTCCTTCAGCAGAATCAATTGTCTGCATATCCAAATGCCTTTTATAAGTTTGTTGGATTTTATCCATCCACTCTTTTAAATCCTTTGAAAGCTCGCTGGGAGCCTTTTTTAAGACTTTATTTTCCGGGCTATAGTAAAAGGTATCAAGTAAAATAACATTCCGTTTTTTCGTAAAACCAAATGCCAAGAAAGTGGTAGCAGACACCTGGTGCCCAGTATCGATCGCAATGTCGATAAGAATTAAATCATCATCTTTTGGCAGCTTATCGATTTCTTTAAAATGAGCCATGTTGTAAACCATATCTCCAAGGCCTATAACCTCACCCGCATACATCCACCGCCAGTAATCCTCATCATTTTCCTTGTACTTCTCAATCTTCCGGATCATCTGCTCAGATAGGAAACCTTTTTTATCATCCAGATAAGTTATTTGCTCGTAAATGGAAGTAGATAGATATTTTCCAACTTTCCTTAAACAAACGACATTGCCCAGGTCATCTTCCAAAAAATCGACCACAAGCTTAAGACTAATCACTGAGGATTTCATTGAGGAACGGCCGCCTTTAGCGACAATATGAGACTGGTCAGCAAGCCAGAGGGGATAGAAATTCACGTTCATTAGGTCCATGACATTAATTGTTTTGACTGTCATTTTCTAACGCCTTCCTCATTGCCTCTTTGTCATTAACGATAACGATCTTACTGGCATCTCCGCCTTCTTGTTTTATTTCAGCTTTAGTTTTCTCGATACTAACCCGCATAAGTTCAAGTTTTAGCCTGCGCTCATCCTGAATGTGTGCCATCTCATCAAATTGCTTAATCAACGAACGCAGCTCACCCATGGCCCTGGACTGAGCATTTAAAAAGTTAGCATGCTTATCCCAAGCGAATCGATATTCCCATTCTCTTTCCTCTGCTAAATCAGAGTCTTTTTTCTTTTTTAAAACCTTAGTGATATCGTCTTTGTTTTCAACAAACATAATTCTCTGCGCACGAATTATGGCAGCATATTGAATCTGTATTTGATCCCAAATTAAATCAGCTGGGGAATGCTCATGAATATGGTTCAAAATTTCTAATGATTCCTTTGGAATGAACTTAGAGAATAAACCATGGGTAACTGCATTGGAGTTTCCTTTCGGCGCAGCTCCTCCTCTATTACCTTTTGCATTAATATTGCCTTTAGGAGCACCACGCTTTTTTGTGTGCACACTTTTTTCTTTGGGTGCACCCCTATCACGATTCCAGCCATATCTCTTTTTCCATGATTTTACGGTATTTAATGACACCTGATATTTTTCAGTAATGTCCTTGTACTTCATCCCTTTAACGTAATCTTTTTCAGCTTGGACATACTTTTCAGCCATGCTACATCACCTGCCACCTCCAGGTATTTATGTTTGTTTTGGAGGAAAAGAAAAAAAGCACCCCTAAGGATGCTTTTCGAAATATCTTAAAGAATCATAATCCCCTTTGTTAAACATATACATTATTTGAACCAAACTAAACTTAAGGAAAGGGGAATATTATGACAACATTTCTAGTTATCCTGCTTTTATTGATAATTTCAAAAGGGTTAAAGATAACCTTAAAAATTGAACAAAAATAATTAATTCTTTTTAAGAACAGGGAGTGCAGTCTCTGTTCTTTTTTTTGCTCATCGTTTTAGCATTCGTTGTACCTTTCGTTAATCTTTGCGTTGAACTTTTCGTTCTCTAATACAATGTATTCGTTTCGAATACGTTTAATGCAAAATAATTTAATACAGAAATCTGTTCTTAATATGAGCTAACTTGATATTAACCATCCTCTTTCTCAATAAAAAGGATTCCTCTTGAATGAGATTGTTTCAAATAATAATCATGATATTTTTCAATGTTTTCACTGGAGTAATTTCTACTTAACCACAAAATAAGAAATAATGTTAAGACAATTGCAAAATAGAATATTTCCCATAAGTGGAGGTTTTTAAATATCAGTAGATAAATGCACCTTAATAAGATTACGAAACCAGATATACCTAAACTTACAACCACTCCGCCAAGTTCATGTTTTCTTGATAATAAGTATCTATATCTTTCTCTTTTATCTTTATGACTCTCATCCTTATCAAAATATTCATCAACCTTTATTTCTTCATCAAAGTAAGTACTCCATGTACCTTTCCAACATTTTGGTAAGACCCAAAATAAGGAGTGGTGAATTTGGTTCAACAAATACCCTAATGGCACACCTAATACCGTTAATACAGCTCCTATAGCTAAGAGATCAGATGCAGTTGAAACATGACTTGATAAAAAGTCAAAGTATATAACTATAAAGTACGGTAACAAAACCATTACCATAATCCAACCTGGAATACCCCAGCGTATTAAATACTTAGTATCAAAGTTCATAAACACTCTCCTTTCATCTAAATTTCGACTTAAGGAGATGTTTTCCTGCAGCCATTTTACTACAAGTCAAACTAACCAACAAGAATAGAGGAAGCAGTTCGTAACCGCCTCCCCGTCCTGCCTTCAAGTTTAGCAAGCAGATTTATGCATTCGCAATTTCGTATCATTTGTAACGTCTGTCCCATTTGGAACATAATTACCCATTTTCTTAACAATTGAATCTTTAATACGTCCGATATGGGTATGAGACAACCCCATATGCTTAGCAATCCATCTATAACTTTTGCCCTCAAGCAACCAATGAAGAACCTCAATTTCCCGATCATCCCTAATAAGATGCATCCGATCCTGAATAATAGAAATCTTTGCCTCGTACTTATGAATAACTGAATATCTTCTCTCTCTGCGAACACACTCTCTATAAACAGGATCGCTTGTGGTGCCTTGGGCCTTTGGCATCCCCGCTACATCTCCATATTGAGCTGTGAGTCCTTCTCCAGCATCTTTCATTGAGTCCCTGAGTACATTTATAGAGTTCATCATCCAATGGTAATCCTTAAGAATGGATTCAATTTGTTTGCTGGCAGCTTCTTTCATTAAAAACACTCCTTTGGATAAAATAAAAATGGACACCAAACAACGCTTAATACGCCATTCAGTGCCCCTGGTTGTTCCAGTAGACTTATTTTGTTTTTTTATGAATTTTTTATTGAGCAATTAAAAATAATAAATCTAATAAATACAAAGGAGATGAACAGCTATGACATACCACAAAATGATTCGAAGTGTCCTTGGTGTTGATGTACGCCCCCGTTCCAGCAATGAACTAGATAATACTTTCACACACGATCCCTTTGCAAACCCAATAATACATAAACAAATAAACGGTACTGAAATTGTGCCAATTAATCTTAGAAAGTTATGGGGTAAATAAATTGTACCTATAACTTGATCGAATAATTCAATTCATAATGAGAAGGCTTCCCTGATTGCCAGGAAATCACTTGTTTACCATACCCTTTTGGCGGGGTATCGGCTAATACTAGATGGCCGTCTTTTACGATATACACTGCATTTTTCATTAAATCGATTTCAGCTGTCATTTTTTCTATATTGGTTTTCACCAGGAACCCCTCCCATGTGTTAAAATTATATTAGGTCGGCCGGGAGAAATCCTGGCTTTTTCTTATTACTAATTTTTGTCGTTTTTTGACAAGTTTTGTCGAAATCATTTAATGTTTTTCCTTTATCTGTAATAATGGTTCCTGGACTTTTATTATTTAAAGGAGCAAAATAATGTGTCGTTTCTGCCGAGAGCTTAGAAAAAAGATTAAATTTTATAGAAAAGTGCTTTTGGAAACCGGATTAAGAAAAGGGTTAGATGACCCTGAAACTATAAGAAACAGTCAATCTCTTGATAAATTAATTTTCAAGTATCAATCAAAATGCAGATAACATTTTAAATTTCAAATAAGAGTCGAGATACAAATTCTCTGTTTCATTTTTTATAAAAACACTAATTAATATTTAAAATCCAAATGGCCATTCACAAACATATGCTAATATCCTAATAGAATTTTAAAATGGACTAATATGAATTCCTTCATTCTCTCGCCAATCTGCGTAGAGTATACGTTTAACATTATCATAGCCATTGGTAGTTAATTGATTATCTAACCACTGTTGATCAAATCCGAGTTCATGTAAATTATCCCTTAATACTTCCCCATCTATAATTAACGCTGTTGGGAGGTATACTGAACTTTCTAGAAGACTGAGATCTTGCTTGTCTGGTTTTTGATACTTCGATTGTAATAATATACTTATTTGCCCATTAGCTTCCAATATACCGTATTTGACTTCGCGAACAGAAAAAACCTGATTTTGTCGAAGTATACTTAATACTTGATTTACATCCAATTTGTTCTTTTTAAGTAACTTTCTATCCATTACACCATCCCGAATAATGATGTTAGGATCGCCCAATAAGAGAGAACGTGTCGATTTATTTTTTAGAGTCAAGAACTCTATCCCCAACATGAGAAGCGTCCACAATCCGATGGCATATAAAAAGTGAAAAATCCCTACCTTATTTTCATAAATGGTATTTCCTAAAAAATCTCCAAGTACTAACACAAAAACTAAGTGAAACGGGGTTAACTGATAGATGGATGTTCTGCCTGTTATGATAATGATAAAAAATAAAGTTGCAAAACCAACGATGACTTTGATCGTCAGTAAACCAATATTAACTTCTTCCAAAGTTTTTTCCTCCAATTTAAATTTTACTTAGTTGTAAGATCTTGAGGTTTAGATAAAGAGGCTAGTTTTAGTATTAAAGCTCGAGTTACAATTCCAACAATGATGTAATATATGAATGAATATCTGTATCTCCACTCTAAATAATTAACAAGTTTGACCCACTCGCAAAAGGGTTCACCTATATAGGCATATGTTAGTGCCATAATGATCTGGGCTAAAATATTGATATAACAACATGTAAGCTACAGGTACCATTGAAAAATCAAAAGGAAAGGCCCGAGGAATAAAAGGTAGGAATGCAATGGGGTAATCCCAAAAACTATATTGTGCACCAACTACATCTAATAAGGTTGTTGTCAAGATAATTATGGTACCAAATAACAAAATTTCTAAAATAATGTCTCGTTTAACAAGTTTAGCCCATATAACCCAAGGCACAACTAAAAAAACGACTAGTATCCACCATTCCCAAGTTAAAAACTCATTTTTTAGCCAACCATTTAATTCTAAATGATACAGCTTATCTTCTAATAAACGTATTTCATTAAGATTTTCAAATATATTATCTATTGATATCACCCCTATATTTAAATTAAAAGGTAACAGATATTTTTGAATTCAAACTCTTTGAGCTGCCTTTTTAGTATTACCGTTTTTTAGTAATGAATTCCATCGTAAATAAGAAAAAAACCCATGTTGAAAGTTCTTCTAACACGGGTTTTCGACTTTTTTCAAATGATAAAAACAATGAAATTTTTTAAATCTAGATTTAAGATAGAACAATAAAAACAGAATACATCAACTTATAATAATGGAGAAAGCAGGCGGGCACTCTGTTCAACAATGCGCTCGGTCAGGGGGCGTTCCAGCAAGTCTTCAATATTTAATGGAATAGAGTCCATTAGATCACGTTCGAACTGATCTGTGAGTTCCCTCGCCACATCAGTACTGTACAAGACTTGACATACCTCATAATTCAGGCGAAAACTTCTCATATCATAGTTTGCTGAGCCTACGGCAGCAATCTCCTCATCTATAGTCAACACCTTGGTATGAATCATTCCTTTGTCGTACTGGTAGATTTGTACACCAGCTTCTATAAGTTCCCCATAATAAGTACGGCTTGCAAATTCCACGATTTTTTGATTATTGTGGCGAGGAACCAGCAATCTTACGCTCACACCTCGAGCTACTGCTGTCTTTAATGCCATGATAATATCTGTTTCCGGTACAAAATAGGGTGTTGTTATATCAATAGTCTTAGTCGCCTGTGTTATACATATAAAGTAAGTTTGACGAATAAATGGGGTAGGAATTCCAGGGTTTCCTTCCAACGTATGGATATACGCTTTTTGCAAGGTCCTTGTTTTTGGCGATATGTCTATCTCATTATAATCTAGGGTGCTCAACTCCGATCCCAATTCGGCTGACCATCCGACATGATCTTCTCTTCCGATTGGATTGATTACATCAGACTTTGTTTTCGGGTTAGTTTTTGATTTTATTTTTTCCGGCACTGCCATATTCCAATGAACATCAAAGACAGTCTGTAAATCGACCAATGCATCTCCTATGATTTGCAAGTGGGTATCCCGCCAGAAGCCAACGTCAGGCTTCAATCCTGTATATTCATATCCTACGTTCATGCATCCAGTAAAAGCTACTTTTTCGTCAATTGTGACAATTCTACAATGATCCCGATAATTCCAATAAGAAAAGATCCAAGGAAATCGTAAAGGAAATATTGTCCTGCATTCTATCCCTGCTTCGACCATCTGTCGGATTTTTTCACGCGGAAATTTATAACTCCCCAAACCATCTCTCATAAAACGAACCCGCACTCCGTTTACTGCTTTTTCGATTAGTAGTTCCGTGATGCTACTACCAATTTGGTCATTCCTAAATATGAAATATTCCAGATCAATCGTTTTTTGGGCTTTTTGGAGGGATTCAATGAGTTGTTCATATTTTGCTATTCCATTGTCAAATACTTGGACTTGGCCCGTTCGTAGCCCATTCACAGTGAAGTGCCGTAAAGCATCGGCGATTACCGATGCTGAATCACCAAATGTATCAGGTAATTTATTAGATTCACTTTTAGAAGAGGTCAATCTTTTCCGATGAATAAACTTAGGATTTGATATACTAAGATAAAGCAAGAAACCAATGATAGGAAAAAGAAGGACGATTATTATCCAATTCAAAGCCTTGGCAGGCCTACGCACTTCCCAAATTGCTATGATCAAGATAAAGAACGCATTTATCAGGTATAGAAACAAAATCCATTCCAACTAAAAATCCTCCCTTGTTTTTCTCTTAATATTTACAAAAAATGTAGGGAGTATACTTTTAGAAATCGAAAGAATACCTAGTTTACTCTTTTGCTTCCCTGTCTTATAAAGACTTATTTTGTAAAGTTTTGGCGAAGTTATTGTAATACTATTGAACTGATACATAATAGAAAGTATCCTAATAATTCTGAAAGGAGATTAGCATTGGATCAACTTTCACTCCCCTTATTAAAGGAGCTTACAAAATTGGCTGATGATTATTTTAGATGCAATGATGAGAAAATTATGGATCTAATCCGATCAGATATTGTGCTTTTATCCGAAGCTATTATGCTAAGTGATTTATGATAAGTTATTTATCCCTGTGCTCCATTCCACGATGACTCTTCCAGCCACTTATTTATCTTGGCAACAAACAAATCTAATCCTTCCCATTCATTAAGATGAAAGGCTGTACCTTGAAAACCCGGCCCCTGATAATGACAAACGCCCTGGTACTTCTCATGCTTCCGGATAAGTAGCCGTTCCTTCCCTCTAAAAAATTCCATCTCCTCGCCCTGTTCTAGATCAGTGATCTGATCCTCAAGGGCAAAAGAGAATAAGTCTAACTGCTTCAAATTCCTCACCTCTCGGGTACTAATTCATAGGAAATTTGCTCGGTTCAATATTCCAAAGGGTGTGTTACCATGGCATTTAGGTAAATTTCCCTTTATTGTCTTCTGATATATTTTAATTTCTAAAGACCTTACCTTTCTAATTTGCCTAATTTAGCTAGACGAAGGTGATAACATGCTTTATCCAACAATAAAATGCAAAGAATCAAAGTTATTACATATTGTTAAAAATCAAAGTGTCTGTTTATGTGATTTTAAATATAATGTTTTTTCAACATTTACAAGAACAGACCTTAAGAAAATTCAATTTAAACCGGCTGATCAAATAACCTGCCCTGAATGTAAATCAATCCTCAATAGTTTTTTATAGTCCTTTTGTCGTATTTTGTTGTTTTTTGTAAAAGTTTCATGCTAATATACCTACAATGGCAAATTTTACGAAAGTAAAAGACGCAAAGCCACGGGCCTAAGGCATTCGCTATGGCAGCCGGGTTACCGAGATTTATCTCGAAAATCCCTTATAAATTTGCCAAATCCAAAAAAGGGAGTTTGAAATGAGTAATACAGTACTTATTGCTGATGATTCAATGTTTATGAGGCAAATACTTAAAAGGACCTTGGCTGAAGGTAACTATCAAGTAATTGCCGAAGCAACGGACGGTTGTGAAGCTATTTCACTTTTTAAAGAGGCTTCACCTGATATAGTCCTTCTTGATTTAACAATGACATGTAAAAATGGAATGACTGTTTTAAAAGAGATTAACAACCTTGATCCAAATGCAAAAGTTGTTATATGCTCCGCAATGGGACAATCTAAATTAATCGTGGAAGCTTTAAATTATGGTGCCAGGGATTTTATTGTAAAACCATACTTCAATGAATTAATCCCAGCATTAAATAAGCTAGTCAGCTAAACAACCTCTTTATAGAGGTCTTTTTTTTAGTTGCTGCTTTCAAAATCATACTGTGTTGTGTTTTTCAGAATAACATTTCACGCATGGCCCCTCAACGTAGAAATAATTTGGCTTTCCACAAATCTTGCAAGTCTTTGAGTAAGTATTCCAGCGTCTGTTGCAGTCCCTGCATTCCACGAATAAGATGTTATTGCGATTTCCTATTACCATTCCGTTGGCCAAACATTTAGGGCATCTTGTAACCGGCTTAACATTTGTAATGGTCATGTTTATTCTCCTTTCAGAACCAGGTGTTTTCGACAGCCTCTGCGCCAATTTCACGGAAAGACGGAAGTCAAGTTCATATTTAAGTTCCTCGTAATCGCATTCATGGATTCTCTTTCCCGATTGAGCATTAGAAATATTCAATTCTGATAATCTCTTGATGAGGATATTCCTTTTCTGCTGCATAACGGATTCATAAAGGATCCCCATAGTATCAACTCCCCGACCTTAAAAGTTTTAGTTTTTCTTGCAAATCTGCCTTCTTCTTGGCAAGTTCCTGCTCATTCTATAAAAGTTTAGGCTTTTCATGCTGTTGGTCATCGTCAAACCAATCTGGCAGCATTTCCGTACGTATTGGCTTGGCCAGGTATTCCAAGCCAACTATTTTTCTTATCA
This sequence comes from Bacillus sp. J33, assembly GCF_000518885.1. GTDB lineage: Bacteria > Bacillota > Bacilli > Bacillales > Cytobacillaceae > Cytobacillus. The sequence goes on from NZ_JAEL01000086.1 coordinate 24,958, forward strand.
TTTCTGTGTACCAACTTTTATGTTAATACAAATGACATTTCCTCCCACAAGAGGAGAGACTATTAAACTAGTTGCACAAATGTTCAAGGTAACTTATGAGTTTGCTGAAAAGAGATTAGCAATGTTTGGGAGTAGAATCAATTCAATGTTATTTTTCGAAAAATTACATACGTACATATAGAGGTGTGGGTATTTATGGCTAGTTTCAGAAAAAAGGGGTAATTCATGGCAATACAGAATTAAATATATAGACCCTGCTACTGGAAAACCGAAAGAAAAAAGTAAAAGTGGATTTAGAACGAAAAAAGAGGCACAGATTGAAGCTGCTGAAGTGGAGAAAAAGTTTTATCTCCGGCAACATTCTGTTATTGCGAATAGCGAAACTATACTAAAGGATTGGCTTACAGAATGGTTAGAAATTTATGGAGCCCAATGCGCAGAAAGAACATTATTTAATCGATCTTGGTATATCAATAATCATATTATCCCAAGCCTTGGAAATTATAAAATGAATCAGTTAACACGGATAGAATATCAAAAATTTATTAATACCTTAGTTGAAAAAGGATACGCTAAAAAAACCATTCAGACGATTCATTCTATTTTTTGTACNGCAATCAATAAAGCTGTTGAACTAGAAATGGTTACACATAATAAGTATCAAGGGATATCGATCAAAGTTGAGGATGAAGAAAAAATCAATTATTTATCAAGAGATGAAGTAGAAATCTTCATGGATACAGCTAAAAAATCTCCATATCAT
>NZ_JAEL01000087.1 GCF_000518885.1 Bacillus sp. J33
CCATAGCCAGTTGGACCAGCTTCATAGCACACTCGAAGATTCTCTTTTTCTCCAAGCTTTTTTACTAATTTTCTAATGGATTCCGGAGTGTTAGGAATCATTCCCCAATACCTTGGCTCATCTCGACCCTCATCTGCAATGGCAACGGCAATTTTTTCTTTTGAAACGTCTAAACCTACATATTTTATGGTATCCTTCATAATAACTAGCTCCTTCCGTAATGTAGCTCTGATTTGGTTTGCTTTTCCAGTAAACAGTGTAACCAAATTAACCTACGGTGTTACGAGTAAGGAGCTAGTTTCGTTCATGATAACTTAAACTAAAGGGGCAGCATTAGTTCAAGAAGGATTTTTAAATGATTTAATGAATTTTTAAGTTATCCTATTTGAAGAGAAGTGATATGTATATGAAATTTCAACAAACGGATTTCACTGAAGAACTAATATTTCAACGGGAATCCTGCGAAGATACACCCAACAATGCTAACCGTTTCTTAAACTGGATCACCCTTTCCAAATAAGAACATAAGGAGATTGTTTATGCCGATCATAAGAGATATTCAGCTTTACGTTCCAAAAAACAAAGAGCAGAACTGGGCATTCTTTCACGAAACAAGATGTATTGCATTTTTATATAGCCGTCTTCTGCCAAAGCTGCAGTCAAAGGATGATAAAGGGATACAAATCTATTGTGTAGACAATCTAGAACAAAAAGAGCAAATCGATAAGTTTACTCACATTATCTTTGATTATTTTCCTGTAGTTGTAGAGGCGGATGTAGGAAATATCCTGGCATTGACATCCGATAGAGAAAAGAAAGAACGAGTTCTGGAAATTGTGCACGAGGGAATGAAACTCGCTGCTGAGGAGTTTAATTGGGACATGTCTTCTCTTGATTTGGTATATGAGAACATAAAACAGCTAGATTATAAGAATGTCTATCCTCTATTAAAGAAGAGCAGCCCAAACAGGAAGTACATCTGCAGCGTCTTGTGTCATCATGAAGTAGCAAGTATCGATGTTTACATGGAGATCAAGAAAAGAAATGGAGAAGTCATCAATACCGAGAAGCTATTCTCTGTCGGGAATACAGATGAACAGGATTTGTTCAGCGATTATGGAAATCTGGAATGGAAGCTGAATCATAAAGTGGAGTTTACGGATAAGGATTATAAACATATCTATCGTTTAACATTTCTAGAAAAGGACCAACCAAACAATCTAGTATGGAAAATTGAAAAGTCTTGTTAAACGATCGGGCGCTTATGTTCAAGATCAGCTGCCATATTTGGTAGCTTTTTAATTGATAGCAATCTGTTAGCTTACAAATGGTTTTTTTCAAGTCATACTACGACGGCGGATAATTAAGAGCGAATTTTTTCGGGCTTTTTAATTTGCCTTAAGTTCAAATTGATCATTGGGTGTTTCAAAAAGAGGGAACTTTTTTCAGAACTAAAGTGACTGTTTGGTGAATTTTGAAAAACCCTACTAAACAATAGGATAATATTATGATATTTTCAATGAAAACTAAAGTGTCCTTCTTAAATTAAAAGGTGTATAAGTTGTTATGGCTGTCATCCAGGCGGCTTCTTTTTGCTTGTTTCACTCACGGGAGGTTTTTTGAAGAATACTTATAATTTTATCTGTGATTTATTGGATATTTTAGCAAGAAAGGGGGAAGCTAAGCTGAGAAAGGGATGATGAAGCTATGACAATAAAAATTCAAAGGTTTTTTAATATCGCTATGATCTTACTGTCATGGTTAACCATACCCCGATTAGGTATTGACAACATAAGAAGATTTTTTCCCGCATCCATGCTTATTTTATTTGTAGAAACCATATTTGCGAAAATTGGGAAAAAACAAAGGTGGTGGGTTTTTTATAATAAACCTAAATCTTTCCTTTTTGGTGAATTTCCCTATCAAATTGGTCCATTTTTGGCAATCTCCATGTGGTTTTTAAAGTGGACATACGGAAATTTTAAATGGTTTATTTTATTAAATGGAATAGGAAATGCCATGTTTGCATATCCATACTCATATTTAGCAAGGAAATTTAGGTATTATACATTGGTACGATTTAATCACTCTCAATTTTTCGTTTATTTTTTTTATAAAGCATTTTTTTTATATGGGTTCCAATATCTTTTTGAAAAAATGATTAATCAAAAGAATGGAAATATACTGTAAATAAGGCTTTTTTATAAGATTTACTGCATAGATAGTAAATAATTGCACTTAATGTACCGGTGCTTATGGTCAAGATCAGCTGCCTAACAAGGCGGCTTTTTATTTTTGAAATAGTGGGGTTGTCTAAATATATATAATGGAAAACAATAAATGACTAAATCTATATCAGCAGCTTCCAACAGTCAAAAACTACGGAGGGATGGAAAAATAAGGAAATTAGATGTTAGTCTAATAAGAGACAAACAATACAAACCCTCTCAGGTATTCCAAATATACATTTAAATGAAAGGGTCAATTTATTATTTATAGCTTTTTCTTAATATATTTTTACTTTCTGGATGTCTAACGATACACAAAGTTACCAAGTAACCAAAATGTAAATAGAATGTCATGGTATTAGTGTTGTTGTTATTGCCTTCTCAGTATAGACTGTATTTTTGAGGAGTGAAAACTATGAAAACAGTAACTGTATCAGAATTAACTTTCAAGAAAAGGTTATCCATGATTGAACAAAGGTCACTAAAAGACTATGTTATCAGATGGCTCAACCATTCAGAGGAAAAACTAGATGATATACTCCCCCTTGAGTACACGGAAGATGTCTTTGGGAAGTTAGAGAGCACACTGGAAAATGAAATAGCCATTGATAATAACGAATATTTTAGATATATTACCTTAACAGAAGATAATCAGATTATTATAGGAGTTTTAGATTCAAATAAATTCTTGCTGCATAAAATTTTATCCTTGGATGAACTTTTAGCGTAATTAAAATGGTTTTTTATTGAAGCGGGGGAAGAACAATGACTAGAAACAAAGCTAAAATAGGTGACCGGATTTCTTTTCAAAGAAAAGAAATAACAATTGAAGGTGTTGTTGGAATTGTAAGGGATAATAGTGTGATTGTTGACATTTCAGCGGAATCGAGCCAAAGTCTGCATTATGATACAACCAAAACTGTCGTCAAACATTCTAATTATGTAGTTATATCTTCCCCCAAGACTTCTTAATTCTTAAAATTCTTTAACAACAGGCAGCAATTTTGTTTTTCAGTCAACTGAGGGGATAAAAGTTTGTTGAATGATGTACCTAAACGAAGGGGTACATGGTTTCCGTCTTGAAACTATTAACTAACAGAAGGGCCAGAAATTCTGTCGATTAAAGACAAAGATTTAACTTCACCGGCAGTCAAATGCGAAATTTGGATTCCGGTTTTAAAATCCAGGCTGTGTTAAAGCTTATTGCTGATTTTAGCACCCTGTTGATTGGAGCGGAAGGTAATTGATCTTCGAAGATACATCCGTATTTTCTTGCGACGCGGTGTGCATTCGGGGAAGCTTATTCAATATCCTGCGGGAGAAGCGTGTCAGCTGGGAGACCCCGCAGGTGCGAATGCACAGAGGAGCGCCGGACCGCCCGCTGAAAACTTGAGTGCCTCGTGCTGAAATCAGCAGGCAAATTTAACAGATCCAAAAAGCAAATAAGGAATTAGAGATAGCTGCTGAGATGTTTTCGGCAGCTCTTTTTTATATTCTATTAATAATCTAGTGTTTGGGAATTAATGACTTGTATGAACAGTTGCTTGAGTTTAACAAGCGTTACGGTGGCAATCCTTTATTATGCTTTACTATCGGGGTAACCTGAACAAAAAAATAAAAAGCATACTATATTTTGTGGTTTTCATCTTTATCATAATTTGGTGTTGTACTAGAGTGTGTTAATATGGGATCTAGCACTTTTTTGGTATATGGCATAAAGTAATTAAGTATTAGCCCCCCTAAACAGACGGTTAATAAAGTTCCAATGCCAATTGGTCCATTTGAAATCATTGCCATTATTAAGAATACGAGGTAAATGAATGTTCTCGAAAAAAATATATTTGTTCTAGTTAATTCTTGTATGATTAATGTTAATCGGTCAACTGGGATCGGTGCAAAATTTGTGTGTAAATAGGTTGCAGTTCCTAATCCAATAACAACTAAGCCGATTCCAAAACAAACAACTTTGCTGTACCATAGTTCTGGTGTTATCAAATTGTGCAATAAAAAAAGCCACATATCAATACTAATACCTGTTATAAATGCTGTTAACAACCCCAAAATTTCTGGTCTTTGTTTCTTTAAAAATGAATTACAACCAATCAATAGTAAAGCTATTATTACTTCCCAGCTTCCCACAGTAAGCCCCACATTTATGGACAGTCCTACCAAAAGTGCATCAAAAGGTGAAGTTCCAAGGTCTGATTGTATCGTGAAAGAAATACCAAGGGTTAATATGAAAATTCCTAATACATAGAAAACATATTTCACTTTACTCGACCTCATTTTCATAATTTTTTGTTGCAAATGCAACAAATTCAGGTTACATTTAATATATGTCATTTTTATTGCATTTGCAACAAAAATAAGTGCTGAGGAGTTAAATATGAAGGAAATTCTTCGTGAAATTGGAATGATAGCAAGGGCATTAGATTCTATAAGCAATATAGAATTTAAAGAATATGACCTTACAAAAGGGCAGTATTTGTACCTAGTGCGAATATGTGAAAACCCAGGAATCATTCAGGAAAAGTTAGCTGAGATGATAAAAGTAGATCGGACAACAGCAGCTCGTGCGATCAAAAAACTTGAAGTGAATGGCTTTATTGATAAGAAGGATGATGAACAAAACAAAAAAATCAGGAGGCTCTTTCCAACAGAGAAAGGGAAAAAAGTTTTTCCTTTTATAAAAAGAGAAAATGACTATTCCAATGCTGTTGCATTAGAGGGATTCTCCGAAAAAGAAGCAGAAATCATTTTCAATCTGCTTCAAAGAGTAAGAAAAAATGTAGAAAAAGACTGGGAATTTGTTAAAAAGGGAAACAAGAGAAATTATTGATTATAAAGGAGAGGCATCTTTAAATGGCTATAACGATTAATAAGTGTACCTTTGAAGATCTAAACGAACTTCAAGAAATAAGTTATGAAACCTTTAATGAGACATTCAAGCATCAGAATTCACCCGAAAATATGAATGCCTATTTGGAAAGGGCATTTACCTTAAAACAATTAGAAAAAGAATTATCCAATCATTCTTCCCAATTCTTTTTTGTTTATTGTAATAATGAAGTGGCTGGATACTTAAAGGTCAATACCAATGATGCTCAGTCTGAAGAAATGGGTGATGAATCACTTGAAATCGAGAGGATTTATATAAAGAGCAAATTTCAAAAGCATGGGCTTGGTAAATTTCTGCTGAATAAAGCTATGGAAATTGCGATGGAACATAATAAAAAGAAAATCTGGCTAGGCGTATGGGAAAAAAATGAAAATGCTATTGCTTTTTATAAGAAAATGGGGTTTGTTCAAACTGGAGCCCACACTTTTTATATGGGTGATGAAGAACAAACGGACTTTATAATGTCCAAAACACTCATATAACCTCTGGATCATTATTGATATCCCGAAAAATTTTAAGGTCACAAATGTTGATGATATTTGGGATTTTGTTCAAAAAAACTCTTTTGGCACGATTAATTAGGATCATATAGAGAAATAGAACTTAAAAAAAGTCATAAAAAGAAATAATTTTGAGAGGAGAAACACCCATGTATATTCCTTCACATTTTAAAGTCACAGATGAAACAATGGCTTATGACATTATGAAAGAATATAGTTTTGCGACTCTTTTTTCTCAGCACAATGGAATGCCATTTGCAACTCATTTACCGTTAATTTTGAATAAGGAGAATACATACTTATATGGACATTTTGCTCGTCCAAATCCTCAATGGAAAGATATCAAAAATCAAACCGTTTTAGCTATTTTCCATGGTCCTCACTGTTATATCTCCCCATCCTGGTATGAGACGAATAAAGCAGTGCCAACATGGAATTACGTGACCGTTCATGTTTATGGAGAAGTCGAGCTTATAGAGGATGAAAGTGAGTTAAAAGGTTCCTTACATGAAATGGTATTGAAATATGAAGCTCCTGACAGTTCATACAGATTACAGGATGTAGATGCTGAGTTTCTAGCAGGTATGAACAAAGGAGTTCAAGGTTTCAAAATAAAAATCAATAAGATAGAAGGAAAAGCGAAGTTAAGCCAAAACCATTCATCGCAGCGGCAAGAGCTAGTTATTAATCGACTGGAACAAATTTCAAATACAAATGAGCAACAGATTTCCTCATTTATGAAGGCAAATCTAAATAAGTAATTGTTTTTACTGTTATTGTACGAACGGGAAGTGATAACTAAAAAAAATAAACGTCCGAACCATTACAAAGGCCGACTTCCTGGAAATCCTAAAAGCAGCTTACTAGTAGGGCAATGGGCAAGTCCTCTAGCTTTTGCATAATTGTAAAAATTGCACGCCTTCTTTTTAGCCCAGGAAGTTAAAACGGCTGCCGGTTTTGTCGACAGCCGTTTTATAATCATTACTACAATATTAGTCCTGAAAAAAGTTTGCCAAAGCTGGTGTCCAGTTACTATTGCCTGCCGCTAAATCTCCTTTACCATTTTTATAATGCCTTTAACATCAACACTCAGTTACACGGTAAAACTTCAATAAATAACCAATAACCGAAAATTTGTGTTCGGGAGGATACTATAGTTACACATCATGGCTGGCTTTATAATAGATTAATTTTCCCTTCAATTGTTATTACTGCTGATCCAGCTACTTCAATGATTGGTTCATTATTTTTGGGTGTAATAGTTATATATAGTGTGCCTGGTCTGCCAATTGCGTGTCCTTGCCCTATTTTAAGCTGACTCGTTTGGTTTTTTGGAAGAAATCCTTCTAAAAACAAATACCCTGCTAAGGCACCATTTGCAGCTCCTGTTACAGGATCCTCGTCGATGCCGATGCCAGGAGCGAAATCTCTTGTATAAATATCAAACTCCCCGTCTGTATCAAAAGTAAAAAGGTGAGTGGTTGAAATATTATGTTCACGATTCAAGCTGCCTAACTTTTTTAGCTGCGGCTCTGCATGATCTATAGCTTCCCGTGATTTAACTGGGACAAGTAGATGCCAGTTTCCAGTATTGCTTAGTTTGATTGGGTGCCTTTCGTCTAAATCACTTGCTTGAATTCCGAGTAGTTGGGCAATCGAGCCTTTATCTATTTCGATTTCCTTGACCTTTGGCTTGATCTGGGTCATTGAAACGCCAATAAGCTGATTGTTTTCTTTTATCCATTTTACCGGAATAAGCCCTGCGTTGGTCTCAAACACAACTTGTTCTGCTTTATCCAGCCAATTGTATTTCGTTCCAAGCAGCCATGAAAGCCCCACCGTTGCATGCCCGCAAAAATTGATTTCCTCCAGAGGTGTAAAATATCTGACTTTAAAATCTGCATTAGGATGAGAAGAAGGCAATAAAAAAGCTGACTCTGGGAGATTCAATTCATTTGCAATTTTTTGCATTTCTTCAACTTTTAAATTTTCCGCATTGGGAATAACTCCTGCAGGATTTCCCCCAAATGATACATCAGTAAAAGCATCAATATGATAAACCTGAACTTGTTTCATGGTTTTCCTCCTTGAATTCGAATTGGAATCTTTCTAATAATCTAATCATATTCACAACTATGAGCTCAATGCTATATATTCATTTTGCTTTTTAACCGGCCAAAAATCCAATGTAAAAGCCTGTTAGCACATTCGTTTTGCAAGGGCATCTATCACTGTCTCTAACTTGGATAGGTGCTCTTTGTATTGTGGAATGATGTTTAGCAGAAGGGATTAAAGATATGGATATAATTCTTTACACTTTTTTTATACTTTTCCAGTCTAATTATTTATACTTGACACTTATTCTAAGTTCATCAACATCGAAAGGATGATTAGTTATGTCGGAAACGATTCTTAAAGCAGCAAATGTTTCAAAAATATATGGCAAACACAAAGCACTTAATAGGGTATCGATCGAAATTAAACGAGGAATGATTTACGGCTTAATCGGGGAGAACGGCGCAGGAAAATCGACATTCATGCGTACCATCATGGGGTTAATCACAATCGACGAGGGTGATATCGAACTATTTGGCGAAACTGGCACGAAGGGGTTGCAGCATGCACGAAGAAAAATGGGCCAATCCATTGAAACGCCAGCACTTTATCCAGAATTAACAGCACGAGAGAACCTGCGGGTACAAGCGGCAAACGGTGGTGTTAGCGAACGGGAGATTGATGATTTGCTCCGCTTAATGAACCTTGGCCATACCGGCAAGAAGAAAGCAAAGAATTTTTCTTTAGGAATGCGCCAGCGTTTAGCGATTGCCTCAACACTTATTACAAACCCAGAGTTCTTAATCTTAGACGAGCCGACAAACGGTCTTGATCCATCAGGAATTGTTGAAATGCGTGAAATCATTCAGCGATTGGTGAGAGAACGCGGTATCACTGTCTTACTTTCAAGTCACTTGCTTGATGAACTTTCACAGGTCGCTACTCATTACGGTATTTTGCATGATGGAAAACTCATTAGTGAACTTTCAAAAGAGGCGTTAGCGCGTGAAACCCGTCAATACATTGAATTGGAAACAACTGATGTTCAAAAAGCAGTCGTCGTATTAGACGAATTAGGGATAATGGATTATGAAGTCATCAATGGAACTGAAATTAACATTTACGAACACTTAGATCATGCTGCCGCAATCAACCGTTCATTAGTCTTGGCTAACGTAAACGTTTCGCGAATTGGCACAACCAGACAAAAACTCGAAGATTATTTCTTGCAATTAACAGGAGGAACCACCCATGCTTAATCTTTTAACAGCTGAAAGAATCAAATTAATTCGAAGTAAAAAACTATTGATTGTCCTGGGAATTTTATCCTTGCTTCCTATTATCCAAGTCGTGAATAGTAAAATGACAGTCCATTATGGAACAAAACTTGTCCAGGCAATTGATACAGTTATAAATGGAGCGACAGGTATTCTGATGATGGAGAAAAATGGGTTAACCATTTTACTCGTCATGAGCGCTTTTATCAGTTTCTTTATTGGTGAAGAATTTCAAAATGGAACGATCCGAAATGCGCTGTCATTAGGCCGCAGCCGCACACATTATTATTTGTCAAAATTTGTGATTGCCTCACTGCTTTCCCTCGTTGGTGTCATCGTAATGACCGCATTTGGCATGATCAGCTTTTCAATCGTGTTTGGCTTTGGTGAAGTTGCTGAGATTAACAATTACTATAGCTTTGCTATAAAAACTTTTAGTACTCTTTATTTATTAATTTTATCAAACGTCTCGATCTATGTGATGATTACGTTTATAACAAAAAATAGCGGCATTTCCCTTATCTGGAGTTTTCTTTATACAATGGCGACTGGTTTTGGTGCAGGAATTTTCCAGCAAACCGAGCATTTTAAACAAGTGACATTCTGGTTCACGGAATCATTCTTGTTTTATTCAGATTTCGCAAACCCAGCGGATATAGCAAGGTTTCCTGAGATGGTAATGGTAAGTCTTATCACAATCGTGTTATCATCAATTATAGGAATCCTTCTGTTTAAAAGAACAGACATAAAGTAGGCTGGGCGGATATGGCAACGATATTAATCATTGAAGACGATAGTGCAATTCATTCCCTAATCAAAGAAGCCTTAGAATTACAGGGGTTTAAAACACTAAGTGCCTACTCAGGGACGGAAGGGAAGCTGCTATTCAAACAAAATGAGGCAGACTTAATTCTCTTAGATTTAATGCTTCCGGGAATGAATGGAGAAGAATTTCTTCAGGAAATTCGGCATACCTCATCTATTCCTGTAATGGTGATTTCAGCCAAAAATGACCAAACCTCGAAATTGGAGCTTTTGACGAATGGGGCAGATGATTACATCACAAAGCCTTTTGATGTGAAGGAACTGCTTGCACGAATCCATATTCAATTGCGTCATGCCACAAAGGCTTCAGTCAGCCATATGAAAGAAATTCATTACAAGAATATAAGTATAAATTTAGACACGCGTGAAGTGAAGATCAATGGCCAAATTCTTCGTCTTACTGGCCGCGAATATGCAATCCTTCTATTATTTCTGGAAAATCCGCAAAAAGTATTCAGTCGAGCCAATATTTATGAAAGTGTTTGGAAAGAACCATTTTTTGATAGCGATAAAACGATTAATATGCATATCAGTAATTTACGAAATAAACTCAACTCAGATGACACAAACTACATTAAAACTGTATGGGGCATAGGCTTTAAATTTGATTAACGAAAGGGGCGTGAATGCTGTGTGGGGATGGATATTTGTATTCCTGGCATTAGCGCTTCTTTTTTATATTTATTTTTTAAAGCGGGAACTGAGGAAACTGCAGCATGAGGTAAAAGGGCTTCCAATTCGGGCTGGTTTTGGCAGCAGGCTATCTCTTGATTTCCGTGAGAAGACATTGATGGATTTAGTCGATGAATTGAATCAAATGATTGATGCTTTTGAAGATAAAAATCGTCAGGCAAAACAGATGGAAGAGAATGTGAAATTATCAATCGCTGGGCTCTCTCATGATTTACGGACACCGCTCACGTCCATCAACGGCTATGTTCAGCTCTTAAATGCGGCCACAGATGAAACGAAGAGGGCGCACTATCTAAAGATTGTCGAGCACTCTGTCAAACGTCTGATTGAGATGACCGATCACTTTTATGACTTAGCACGCATTGAGACGAACCAAAAAGAAATATCATTATCTTCGATCTCTCTCTCCAACTTAGCAGAGGAAATCTTCCTGTCCTATTATGAACAATTTGAGGAAAAGAAAATTGAACTCCAATTCCCTGAACAAATAAAGGATAGCCAAATTATAGCTGACAAAATAATGCTTATTCGCATAATCCAAAATATCGTTCAAAATATACTGCGTTATGCCAAAAGTAAAGCGGTTATCAGCTATGGGAATAACGAAAACTTTCTAATTTTCAGCATTAAAAATGACATCAAACAAGATAGTAAACTTGCCATAGAAAAAGTATTTATGCGTTTCTATACAGAGGTCACCAGCAGAACGAACACGGAGGCAAGCGGGCTAGGCCTTTATCTGTCTAAAAAGTTAGTTGAAAAGATGAATGGGAAAATGGATGCCGAGCTGAATGATAATTGGTTTATTCTTAAAATCTATCTTCCCATTAATAGCATTCAATCTTAATTATTTTGGTTATTTCTAACTGTTTTGATGATTTTTTCTGTTTCTTTATCCCGGTTTTATATTGCTTATCAAGCTGTATTATGGTGATACGAGAATTTCATTGTACAGAGCGTTGATCTATGAACCAATGCTTTTTTTGTTAAACCGGGCATTGTTGCTTTAGGAATGTATTCACTATTAAAAGAAGAAAGCAGGTGTTCGAATGAAAAATCGGTTCCGTGTTGGGGAAGTGGCCAAACTATTTCAGATTTCTGCCTCGACCCTTCGCTACTATGATGAGATCGGGATTTTCCAGCCTAAATACACAGATCCTGAAAACCGGTATCGTTACTATATGATTGAACAATTTGTGGCACTCGATACCATCATCTTCCTGAAGAAAAGCGGATTTTCTATCAAGGATATCCAGCAGCAGTTAGAGCATCGGACCCCTGAGAATACGAAAGAGCTGCTGGAACGAAAGCTTAGAGAAGTGGAGGAAGAAATGGAGAAGCTGAAGAAGGTATCTGAGAAAATCCAGAACAAAATCGCTACGATCCAAGAAGGACTTTCCCTTAGTGCCAACCCTTCGCTGGTGTATCGCTGGTTTCCAGAACGGGCCATTTCCTATCTATATAATGATGCACCGATCGACTTGGTGGAAGAATCGGATGCATTATACGTAAAGGACTTAGAGGAGCTCTCTTTAGCTGGAATCGACTATGATGGCTTTTTTACAGGCGATTTTGGAGCAATCGTCGAATTAAATAGCATCAATATGGAAGGACCTGTGAAATATCGGGCTGTCTTTGAATTACTTCATCAGAAGAAGGAAGGTTTAAAGACTTCTTATTTGGATGCGGGAATGTACGCATGCTACCCACACCGCGGGCAGTATGAAACAACTAAAACCAGCTATTCCTATGTTTTAAATCGTCTGGAGCAAGATGGCTATCGCGTGGCTGGGGCCCCGCTCGAAATAGCCATGCTTGATGAGTCGGTCATCCAGGATGAAAAAGCATATATTACTTGGATTCAGATTCCAGTTGAAGAAAAGGATTGACCTTCAAGTAACTTGAAGGTTTATACTTTCTCCTGTAAGAAGTTACAGGAGGAATGAAGGATGAATGGAACACATGAAAGCTTAAAGCATCAATCCGTTAGAAAAGTATTTTTTCAATATTTTTTTCCATCGTTATTAGGGATGATGCTGATGTCAGTAAACATCCTGATTGATGGAGTGTTTGTCGGGAACGGGGTAGGACCTGAAGGGCTTGCTGGTGTTAACCTCGCCATGCCGGTGTTCTCGCTGATTTTTTCGGTTGCGCTGTGGATCGGTATCGGTGGAGGGACTGTGTATTCGATCTATATCGGAAGAGAGGAAATGGCTAAAGCGAGGAGTGTATTTTCATTAGCAGTTTCCAGTTCACTGGTGCTTTTATTAGCAGTCGGAGTCACCGGTTACTTTAACGTAAACGTAATTGCCAATCTGCTTGGAGCAAACGCTGATACCCTTTCACATACCGTCGAATACTTGAGGATCCTCTTCCTGCTAGGCTGGCTGATTGCTGTACAGCAGCTGCTCAGCATCTTTGTCCGTAATGATGGCAGTCCAACTTTGTCGATGATTGCTCTCGGAGTGACTGCACTTGCAAATATCGGCTTGAACTACTATATGATTTTTATTTTGAAGCTGGGTGTGTTTGGTGCGGCGCTTGCCACAGTTCTTGCAAGCTTCATCGGGCTGCTCGTCCTCTTACTCCATTTTTTCAAAAAGCAATCAAATTTGCGTAAGCCATCCTTTCAGTGGTCATGGCACATGCTCGGAAGCATTTTCTCGATTGGATTTCCCAGCTTCCTTACAGAAGCAGGGGCCCTTGTCTTCGTCGCTGGCTACAACTTGGCCATTGCTGGCTTACTTGGCACAGAAGGAGTCGCCGCTTTTTCAGTCGTCAATTATTTGCACGGCTTCATGTTCCTTTCGTTCTTTGGCATTGAGTCAGCACTACAGCCAATGATTAGCTACTATCACGGTGCAAATGAAAAAGGGCGCATTAAAGAGAGTGTGAAGATTGGTGAAAAGGCGTCATTGACGCTTGGAGGGCTCCTGCTAATTATTGGCCTGTTTGCTGCTCCCATGCTGGTCTCGCTTTTCGGACTGGAATCAGAAGAAATTCGAAAACTGTCTGTTCAGGGAATTCAATTGTTTTTCTTCGGTTATCTGTTTCTTGGTTTTAATTTCGTTTACATGACTTATTTTCAGTCTATCGGTAAAATTCGTCCTTCGATTATCATCATTCTATTAAGAAGCTTTATTTTTATCCTGGTGCTGTTATGGGTACTGCCAAAATTCCTTGGCATCGCTGGTGTCTGGCTCGCACTTCCGCTTGCGGAAATGCTCGTTGCTATATTGCTCTTCTTTTTCACTAGAAAACATGTGATAAGCAAACATGATAAGCATGGTTTACTTCGGTCAAGACCAGGTAGTGGAATGATTAACTTATAGATAAAATTTAGGGTTGTTTGAATATTCTTGTTTCTATTATTATGAAATATACAGTGAAAATACATTCGGGAGCCGGCATGTTTCCTTTGCGTCACTGGATGGTATGAGAGAAAAGACCATTTTGATTAATGGGCTCTCCAAGTCCCATTCCATGACTGGCTGGAGGATTGGCTATACACTTGCACCTGCATCGATAACAGAGGAGATGTTAAAAGTGCATTTGTATAATGTGGTTTGTGCCCCTATTACGAGCCAGTATGCAGCCATCCAGGCGCTGAAATTTGGACGAAATGATTCTAAGTTTATGAACGAGGCTTATCTAAAAAGGCGGGACTATGTATTTGAAAGGCTACATAGGATGGGAATGATGACGGAAAAGCCCCAAGGAAGCTTTTATATTTTCCCGAAAATACCTGATGGTTTCTCGAATTCACACATCTTTGCAGCAAGGCTCCTCCACGAAGGAGGGGTGGCCGTTGTTCCCGGCAGTGCGTTTACACCATACGGGGAAGGTTATATACGAATTTCTTATGCTTACTCCATGGATATCCTTATGGAAGGATTAAGCAGGCTGGAACGTTTTATTCATCATTACAATGCAAAGGAGTCTATTGTATGAAACATAAATATTCATTTCAGTCACCAGAGCAACTGAAGTCCACTTTATGTGATCTGGTATCCATCCCTAGTGTTACATTATCTGAAGGGGAAAAGCATTTTCCGCTAAGGGTAGAGCAGTTGTTAAGGGATATTCCTTATTTTAAAAAACATCCTTCACAAATTATTAATCATCCGATGGCGGATGGCAGGTTTGTTCTGACTGCCCTGTATAGGCATGACGAGGCAGAGAAAACAGTCGTAATGATAAGTCACTTTGATGTCGTGGATATCGATGATTATGGTGATTTAAAGCATCTTGCCTTTTATCCGGAAGAGTTAACCAGGGCACTGAAGGAACGTACTGACCATCTTCCTGGTGATGTAAGTGCAGATCTTGAATCAGGGGAATGGCTGTTTGGAAGAGGGACAATGGATATGAAATGCGGGCTTGTTCAGCACATGTCGCTCATCGAGAAGGCTTCGAGTGAGGAGTGGAAAATCAATCTGCTTTTGCTGACTGTTCCTGATGAAGAGGTGAATTCAAGGGGAATGAGGGAAGTGATTCCAAAGCTTCTGGATATTAAGGAAGAATATGGTTTAACTTACACTCTATTTCTCAATTCAGAGCCGATGTTCTCCCAAGTTCCTCAAGATGAGAAATATTATTTTTATACGGGATCAATCGGGAAAATCATGCCCGGAGCGCTTTGCTTTGGACGGGAAACACATGTGGGCGAGCCGTTCTCCGGTATTAATGCTGGCTGGATGTCATCCGTTCTAACACAGGAAATTGAATGGAATAAAATGTTCTGCGAAACTGTAAATGGAAAGGTCAGTCCACCGCCAACGCTATTGCTTCAAAAAGACTTGAAAAAAGAGTATTCCACACAAATTCCGCATCGTTCAGTCAGCTTATATAATCTGCTATTGATGAAGAAAACGGCTGCAGATGTGATGGAGGAAATGAAGCGGGCAGCTGAAGCTGCAGCGAAGAAAATGGAAAAGTTTATAGTAGAAGGGTACCGTTCATTTAACCTGAAAATAGAAGAAGCTCCCACTATACGTGTATTCTTCTATGAAGAGCTAAGGGACTTTGCTGTTAAGAAGACAAGTGAAGAGTACATTGCCATTCTTGAACGGTCGATTGCTAGAGATACACAAGGAGACATTCGAGAACAAACCATACAGATTGCCGATCAAATGTCCATGTTATGCCAGGAACTGGGCCCTATGATCGTCTTGTTCTATGCACCTCCTTACTATCCGGCCATTAATACCGCAGAAAACAAGGATATCAAGTCGCTGTCACAATCTCTCGTCCGCTTTACAAAAGAAGAATTTGACAAGGATCTTCATTCAGTTGACTATTTTAACGGCATCTCGGATTTAAGCTATGCAGGATTGCAGGGAGACTTATCTGAAATGGAAAAATATAATTCAAATCTTCCGGGAGGACAGGAGCTTTATTCCATTCCTTTTGATGAAATGTCCCAATTCAAAGCCCCGGTTATCAATGTTGGTCCTTTTGGAAGGGATGCTCATCAAAAAACAGAGCGTCTGCATGTGCCATTTGCCTTTAAGCAGCTTCCTAAGATACTGGAGCATTTGATTTTGGAGCATCTAAGGGACAAGGGGACAGGTCCAGCGTCCCAGTCCGTATGAAAATCAGGTAATAAAAGTATAATTAAAGGAGGCTTTTCTGCAGGAAAGCCGCTATCCTTCTTTAACTAGAAGGTGCTTGATTGAAAATCAGGGCTGTCATTGCGGCAGCTTTTTCTAATTAGCAAACCGGCAGAATAATTGAAGACAAAAATATAATAGATTGAAACCATCACCAAATTTTTCCGTATATTATATAAATTCTTTTAAACTTTTAGGAAATTGGGAGGATCTTTTATTGAAAGAAAGTAACAAGGAACAAAAGAAATCTACTTTAATATGGGCAGTTGTCGGTACAGCAATTGGTGCAGTATTAGGAATAATAGCTTACAATAATAATTGGTTGGGGTGAAGAAGAGATTGTGCAAGCCATAACCGTATTGTGTATGGGTGCGTTAACCGATCAGGATTCATGCACTTTTTGTTTAAGTTAATGTACTAAAGGTGCAGTTCAGTTAAATAAGCTAACCTTAACAAGATAATACAGCGGCCATAATAATCATTTCCAAAAGCTTTATATATTTTTATGGAGGAAAGCATGGATGAACGAGATTGGCAAATATTAAAAGTTCTTTATGAAAAAAAGAACATTACGAAAACCGCACAAAGTTTATATATATCACAACCTTCGTTAACGAAGAGAATCCAGCAAATTGAAAAGGAATACGATCAGGCGATTATTAGCAGGGGTGCAAAGGGAGTGCAATTTACACCCCAAGGAGAATATTTGGTTAAATGTGCAGATGAAATGCTTGGCCGTCTTCGTCAAATTAAAGAAACGGTTCAAAACATGGATCATGAGATAAGCGGCACATTACGATTAGGGGTTTCTAATTATATTACGAGACATAAATTGCCAGGTCTTTTAAAACTGTTTCGTGAACAGTTTCCTAAAGTAAACTTTAAAGTTACAACTGGCTGGAGTCGTGAAGCTTTTGACCTCGTTTATAATCGTGAAGTTCATATTGGAATTGTGAGAGGGGATTATCATTGGGGCGGTTCTAAGCATCTGCTTTTTGAAGAAAATATCTGCATCACCTCAAAGGAAAAAATTGACCTAAAGGATTTACCGTCATTACCAAGAGTTCAGTATGATACAGATAATACATTAAAGGCATTAGTTGATAATTGGTGGACCAGAACATTTTCTGAGCCTCCTTTAATTGGGATGGAAGTGGATAAGGCAGATACATGCAAAGAAATGGTGATGAATGGTTTAGGGTATGGAATTCTTCCGAGTGTACTTGTCGAGGATCATTCAAGTCTATATCGTATTCATTTGCATAATGAAAGCGGCAGACCACTTGTAAGGAAAACGTGGATGCTGTATCATCAGGAATCTTTGGAACTAAAAGTAGTTAAAGAGTTTGTAGAATTTATTAAAAAAATGGATTTTATTAATGATATTTAATCAAGGCATGGGTTTATTCCCATGTCTTTTTTTGTCTTTGTTATTCATTTTTTGAATGCCTCCCGATAGTTTATTTGTATTTTATTCATTTTTTAAACCTTTTTATAATGAAATTGCTGAGGGGGAGAGAAAATGAACGAACTATCGAAGATGCTGGTAACGATGGTTAAGGAGCATGAAGGAAAAAATTTTGATGCAATATTGATAGATGATATGGCATATTTGGCGGGTTTTAGTTTTATGAGTCAATTTAATAGCGCTATTATTCACATTCACACTGACCGAATCATGATAAGTGAACCCATAACGGGAAAATATTTTTGCTTACCGATCAACGGAATTAAAGAAATCCATGATGAGACTGCCAGTAAGTATGACGTCGCTTTTACAGTGCATTACAAGAATGACTATAAGGTGTTTATCCAGATATTTGAACCATTTTGGAATAAAGCCAAATAAATAGGTGAGGAATGCATTAAAATGGGGGAGTAATTTATGGAGGTTTTATTTCTTATATTAATGAAAGTGATCTTACCAGTTTTTTTACTTATAGGTGCCGGTGCATTTCTCCACAGAAAATTCACGTTTGATATGGGGACGCTATCTAAATTAAATAATTATTTACTAATGCCGGCAGTTAGCTTTGTAAATATATATGAGAGTACTTTAGGAGGAAATATCTTCATATATATTATTAGTTTTCTTGTTTTGCAAAACCTTTTTTTGATTAGCGTAAGCACAGGTATTTCTAGGGTGTTTAAATTTGAGAACAGGTTATCTGCTGCCTTCAAAAATAGCGTTGTACTTATTAACTCTGGCAATTTTGGATTACCTGTCAGCCAGCTTGTCTTTCAGCACAATCCGTTAGGTTTATCTATTCAAATAGTTGTTATGATTTTTCAAAACCTACTCACCTATACCTATGGATTATTTAATTCTGTATCTGCTGATAATAAAGGAATCCAGGCAATGAAGATATTTTTAAGAAACCCTGTGTTTTATGCCTTTCTATTAGGGGTTTTCTTTCAGGCAGCATCTATAAAAATACCAGAATTTATTTGGACACCGATAGAGAATACTTCAAATGCCTTTTTGGCGACAGCTCTCATTACCCTTGGGGCACAGAGTGCCTTTATAAAATTTCATAGATTATCAGCTCCATTGGTACTAAGTCTCCTTTGCAGGCTTGTTTTGTCACCCGGTATTGCGGTTGTCTCCATTTTAATAGCAGGTTTAGAAGGTACCGTTGCCCAGGCGCTGTTTATTGCAAGCTCGTTCCCTACTTCAAGAAATAGTTCCCTTATTGCCTTGGAATATGGAAATCATCCTGAATATGCAGCACAAGTCGTTTTATTAACAACTTTATGCAGCATGATTACTGTTACTGCTGTTGTTTATTTATCAAATATATTATTTTAAATAAAGAAATTATAATTATTAGCTTTTGAGGGTTTTTGTTCAACTAACGGATGGTTATGTTCAAGATCAGCTGCCAAACCACCCTGCTTTTTGTTCAACTAATTAGATCTGAGTACCCATCATTAGATTTAACTGATGCTATTGATCAATCACTTTTTTAAGACCAAAATTAATTAAATTTTTATTTAACAATGGCGCTTTTCTGAAAAAGGGGAGCGTTTTTTAATGAAATTGTCCATGTAATGGAATAACTGATTGAGCAAATAATGGAAATGTAAAATCCTTGCTATTAAACTAAATGTCAGAATAGTAATAATAAAAATTAACAAATTCATCCAATTACTTGCAGTAAAGTGGTAAGATGGAATTACCAAATTATCTCAAGGGAAGGTTACTTATGGACATTTTTACTATTCTGCTTGTCATTCATATTTTAGCAGGCAGTGTTTGTTTATTGACAGGGGCGATCGCATCCATAGCAAAGAAAAAGAAAGGCAATCATACTATGATTGGAGAAGTGTATTATGGAGGTTATGTTGTCATTTTCATAACCTCCCTGATAATGGCAATCATGAACTGGTCAGAAAGTGCTTATCTTTTCTATATTGCCATTTTTTCTTATGGCTTAGCTCTTATTGGATACTTGGCAAGAAAGTTACGATGGAGAAATTGGCTGACGGTGCATATTGGGGGAATGTTAGGGTCCTATATTGGAATTATTACCGCTACTTTAGTCGTTAATGGTTCAAAAATTCCATTTGTAAATGAAATTCCTTCTCTCTTATTATGGTTCATCCCCACAATCATTGGCACACCCATCATTTCTTTAGTAAGTAGGTATTACAGCAATCATTCGAAAATAAAAGAGTTTATTCAATAAAGGTTCTTAATTCGTTCAGCAATAGGGCGCACTTATTTAATAACGTGCCTGATTTCCGTAAAGTCCAACGTATTTCACTCTTTGGTGTATTTTTAAGGGAAGCTCAAAAGGAATATACTCCTTTTGAGCTTCGAATGTATTTTTATCTGCTGCTGTTAATTTCTTTACTAAACAGTTCAATTGTTTCTTGAATACTCATCACACCGATGTTTCCTTTTTTCCGCTTTCTTAACGCAAGGGATTGGTTTTCTATCTCTTTATCGCCAATAACCAGCATGTATGGAATTCTTTGTTTTTCCGCTTCTCTAATCTTTAATCCCATCTTTTCAGTCCTGAAATCGACTTCTGCACGAATTCCTGCTGATTCTAATTGTGATTTCACGAAGTCTGCATACATTGCATGAGAATCAGAGATCGGAATGATTTTCGCTTGAACAGGTGAGAGCCACAGTGGAAAATCTCCTGCAAAATGCTCGATTAAAATAGCCATAAATCGTTCAACAGAACCGAATAGGGCCCTATGAATCATAATGGGCAGATGAAGTTTATTATCTTCACCTACATATGCACAATTAAACTTTTGCGGCATTTGAAAATCTAATTGGATTGTACCGCATTGCCAGCTTCTTCCTAGTGAATCCAAAATATGAAAGTCAATTTTCGGTCCATAAAATGCCCCATCACCAGGATTAATCTGGTAGTTAACACCTTTATTTTTCAAAACAGCTTCCAAAGCTCCTTCTGCCTGCTCCCAGATTTCTTGAGATCCCATGTATTCTTCTGGCCGTGTAGATAGTTCAACCTTGTAATCAAAACCAAAGCAGGAGTAGAATTCATCAATCAGGACAAGTATGTTATCAATTTCAGACTCAATCTGATCAGCCCGCACAAATAAATGGGCGTCATCTTGAGTAAATGAACGGACTCTTAAAAGTCCATTTAAAGAACCTGAAAGTTCGTGTCTATGGACTAACCCAAGTTCCGCAAAGCGGATAGGTAATTCTCGATAACTTCTTCGTTTGCTGTTATAAATCAATATAGCACCAGGGCAGTTCATTGGCTTTATCGCATAATTTTGGTCATCCACATTAGAGAAGTACATATTTTCATGATAATGATCCCAATGGCCTGATTGTTCCCAAAGTTCCTGTTTCATCATAATTGGTGTTTTAATTTCCTGATAGCCTGCCTTTTGGTGTTGTTTTCTCCAATACCTTTCAAGTTCATTTCGGATCACCATTCCATTTGGCAGGAAAAAAGGCATTTCTGGAGCCTCCTCCATGGATGTGAAGAGTTCTAACTCTTGACCTAACCTTCTATGATTTATTTTTTCTGATTCCATTTGATTAGACATTTTCCATTCCTCCTGATTTTTAGTTGTATAAAAAAAGACCACACTCCTCCCCGGAATAGGGACGAGTGTGGTCGTGGTGCCACCCTAATTCCATAAAACATACGAAAAGCATGATTTATGCTCAAGACAGATAACGGATTTTCCGATTATAGATACTTTGATTAAAATCATTTCCCCATAATAGCTCCAAGGTGGTAAATCATTCANTTTTCTTCAGGGCTTACAGCCNNTGGCCCTGATCTCTGGTAAGAAAACGAAGAATGATTCGTGTCCTTTTCAATGCTTAATTATTTAGTTTTGTATAAAATAAAAAAACGCACCCATCCCAACAATAGGGACGAGTGCGGTCGTGGTGCCACCCTAATTCCATAAAACATACGAAAAGCATGATTTATGCTCAAGACAGATAACGGATTTTCCGATTATAGATACTTTGATTAAAATCATTTCCCCATAATAGCTCCAAGGTGGTAAATCATTCATTTTTCTTCAGGGCTTACAGCCAATGGCCCTGATCTCTGGTAAAAAAACGAAGAATGATTCGTGTCCTTTTCAATGCTTAACTATTTAGTTTTGTATAAAATAAAAAACGCACCCATCCCAACAATAGGGACGAGTGCGGTCGTGGTGCCACCCTAATTCCATAAAACATACGAAAAGCATGGTTTATGCTCAAGACAGATAACGGATTTTCCGATTATAGATACTTTGATTAAATCATTTCCCTATAATAGCTCTAAGGTGGTAAACCATTCACTTTTCTTCAGGGCTTACAGCCGATGACCCTGATCTCTGGTAAGAAAACGAAGAATGATTCGTGTCCTTTTCATAGCTTATTTTAGATTTGCGAATTATTTTTTATGATTTTAATACACATTTTGGAAAAGGTCAAGAGACATATTGTAAAATAACGGCACAACTTGTGTTCGCTTCGATTAAAGAATCCCAGAGCAACTTTTTGCAATCCAATGATCGTTTTTCTTTATTATACTAATGGCGGAGTTTTTTTGAAGTAGGAATACAAAGGCAAAACAGGGGAGAAAAAGTTTGCTATCAAACCCGCTTCAATAATTAAAGAACTAGCCGCTCGTAATAACAAGGATGAATATGAATATATTGTATTGTTCCTGAGTCTGCAACTTGATTTGCAGACTTTTTTATTGGAAACCATATTTTTCTTACCGAATATTCAATTAATTGCGAAAAGAATAACAAATTTAATCAATATTTACAAAAAGCACCTTACCTCTTAACCCAAAAATGCTATAACCATAATTAATGGAGGTGGTAGGTGGAGAAGTAGTTTCTAGAAAAAAATGATCCAAGTATAGCTATTGATTATTTTGAAAATTCAGATAGGTGAGTGGCATGGGAATAATCTCTTGCTGTTCGTAACCCCGTAAAATGACGGACGTTTTTCCATTGGAAAAGATAACCTCGAGATTAATATCCCAAACATTAAAAAGAAAGGATGTAAAAGATGAAAGCAACTAAATTCGTTTTTGTTTTGATGATGATTTTCAGTTTAATAGTGACTCCGTCTTTCCAAGGACCCAACCAAGCAGAGGCTAGCTCGTCAGCTTTTAAAATTGCTGTCCTGCCTGATACCCAAAACTTAGCAAGTAACCATCCGGAAATCTTTCGCGCCCAAACACAGTGGATTGCCGACAACTCGGAGGAACAGAATATCAAGTTTGTCATTCACGAGGGAGATTTCTCTAACAATAACAATACACCCCAGTGGGAGGTTGCTTATGATGCGATGCGAACTTTAGATGGGGTTGTTCCTTATACGGTTTTACCTGGAAACCATGATATGGGTACGGGTGGTTCGGCAAATACACGAGATACCACTTTATATAATACCTATTTTCCGGTAAGCAATTTTTCCGGAACTGAGACTTTTGGGGGTGTTTATCCGGCGGAACCAGATAAGTATGATAACAATTATCATACCTTCAACGCTGGAGGAACGGACTGGTTAGTACTATCTCTGGAATTTGGACCAAGAGATCCTGTATTGGATTGGGCGAACGAGGTTGTTTCTTCTTATCCCAATCACCGTGTCATAGTAGTAACGCATAGCTATATGTTTTCTGATGAGACACGTCATAATACAGGACATGCTTGGAATGCGCATAATTACGGTGTAGCTTCAGAGCCAGGTGGAGTTAATGACGGGGAAGAAATGTGGGAGAAATTCGTCAAGCTGCATCCAAATATCTCAATGGTACTTAGTGGTCACGTATTGAACGATGGTCAAGGTCGTCGTGTATCGGCAGGAGACTATGGAAATAAAGTCTACCAAATGCTATCTAACTACCAGATGCAAGCAAATGGAGGAAATGGATTTATACGTCTTCTGGAAATCGATCCGGAAGCAGGGACTATAAAGGCAACCAGTTACTCTCCTTATCTAGATGAATACAAAACGGACTGGCAAAATGAATTCGAATATACAAACGTTGAGCTTGGTACACCTAATTCAGATGTTAAAAAGCCTAGATATCTCTTCAGTGATGATTTTAGTGAGGGTAAGAAACGTGATGATGACGGGCTTATGAAAGATTGGACAATCGTGGATGAGGGAACGATTGACGCACCATCGAAATGGTCGGTTGTGGGAGGAGAAGTCGTTCAATCTTCCAACATCTATGGTCCGGATGTTCCTGCTGTTGACAATCGTAAAGGGACCTTTGCTTATTACGACAAGGGCAGTGCCTTCAATTGGAAGGATTATACCTTTTCCGCTACATTAAGTGCCACAGATAATGACGGAATTGGTCTGATGTTCCGCTATCAGGATCCAGATAACTACTATAAACTAGAATTGGACAACCAGCGTAAATTCTCCAAGCTCTTCAAAGTCGTTGATGGAGTAGAAACGACACTGGCTCATGTGGCTGAACCAGGATATACCCCGGGCACCAAATTTGAACTAGAAATCAAGGTGGCTGGGAATCAGATCCAGGCGTTCCGGGACGGAATCGATATATTTGGAGAGCCTATTATCGATGATTCCCATTCAAAAGGAACGGTTGCTTTATATTCTTGGGGAAATCAGAGTAACTACTTCGATGATGTGCTGGTTAAAGATGTTATAAATTCTAGTGATCTCTTGAAGGATGATTTTAGTAAGGGTAAGAAACGTAATGATGACGGGCCTATGAACTACTGGACGATCGTGGATGAGGGAACGATTGACGCACCATCGAAATGGTCGGTAGTTAGAGGGGAAGTCGTACAATCTTCCAACATCTATGCTCCTAATGTTCCTGCTGTTGACAATCGTAAGGGCACCTTTGCTTATTACGACAAGGGTGGTTCGTTCTCTTGGAAGGATTACTCGTTTTCCGCTGTATTACGCTCCACCGATAATGACGGAATTGGCCTTATGTTCCGCTATCAGGATCCAGATAACTACTATAAACTAGAATTGGATAACGAGCGTAAATTTTCCAAGCTCTTCAAAGTCGTTGATGGAGTAGAAACGACACTGGCGCATGTGGCTAAACCAGGATATAGCCTAGGTGCCAATTTTGAATTAGAAGTCAAGGTTATTGGCAACCGGATCCAGGCGTTCCAGGACGGAATCAACATATTTGGAGAACCTATTATCGATGATTCCCATTCAAAAGGTACGATCGCTTTATATGCTTGGGGAAATCCGAATAGCTACTTCGATGATGTATTGGTTAAAAGGGAACATAGATTAAATAGATAAGCTGGGAATTCGTAGAATCTAACCAGTAGCTATGATTGACTTTGTACATAGCTCTTTACACCTCGAAGAGCGGATATTTAAAATACTCCGTTATTCGAGGTTTTTTTGCCTGCAAACGCTGGGATAGTTCTGACGTTTTCCTAATTTTTTTATTCAGGTAATTCCGCTTGCCTAAATATTGCTATAACTGGGTCAACCATCATTCGTGCAGTTCCTTACTAATGAAAAAAGCGAAATATCCAATCTTTCATAGATTTAGTTTAGTTTGATTGGTTTATTTACAATAGGCAGATAGAATAATACAATTGGTAAAAATGAAGGAACGTTTGGTATTGACCTTCTGTTTCGAGTGTGTAAAATCTAAGTCTGCAACTTGATTTGCAGCATTTTTTTATTGGAAACCATTTTTGCAAGGGGTCGGGCCAGATTGTGGAGGATCCTCTCCAAAGATAATGCGATATTCTTGTTAAAATAGATGGAGATTGTGAAGGAATGTACTGATATGAACGAAACTGTCAATGCTCCCTACACAAATTGATTTTGGTTTCAGTTTATGGGTAACTCTAAGAAGAGAAGCGTTTTTCGGCTTCTTTGCTTATTAGTTGGGGTTCAGTCTTTTTCAAGGCTAAGGAATCTCCTTCTCAGCTTACTGACTCCTCCTCAATCTCCAAATTGGCTGTCAAGTGATTTCCTTGACAGGTAATTTGGAGATTGAGATACTTTTTAAAGCTGAGAATGAATAAATTTCTCCTTTCATTTTGATATAAAAAGTTAAGCACACGG
>NZ_JAEL01000088.1 GCF_000518885.1 Bacillus sp. J33
TTGGACAAAGCTCATTGGATTAGCACAACAATGGATAGTAGAACAAAGACAAGCCTAACTTTTTGTTTAGCTGAGCCCTTAAGCTAATTCAGCAATCGGCGGAGCGAACTCTTGACAAACCGAACTTGCCAATGGTTTAAAATGGAAACAACCAAGGGCTTATTTGGTATGCCTTCTTTTGTTCCCTTCGCCCTTGTTAAACAATCCTCAAACCATTGGCGTGTTTGTCAAGAGCGATTGCGGCGCATCTCCATCCAGTAAATAGGAGAGAAACTAACCCTTTAGGTAGTTTTCATAAATCTTTTGACACTACCCTGCTCCCTTAGCAGCTCATACCCTCATTAACCTGAAAAACAAAGTCTCTTTTTTATAAATTGTTGTTTTGACTTAAAAATTCTTCCCGTTGATTTCAGCACGGGGGCACTCAAGCTTTCCTGCGGGGAGGAATGAGAGCCTCCTCGCCTTCACCTGCGGGGTCTCCCACTTTCCTCTCTTCGGAGCAGGACATTGAAAGGCATCCTTGAATAAACACCTCGCCGCAAGAAAATTCGAATGCATTTTCGAGGAGTCAAGTGCCCTCCGCTACATTCAACTTAGTTGGTTAAACTTAGCTGGCCGCCCGAAAAGCAACAAACTTTACGAAAACAGCCAAAATAAAAGAGCCCCTCAGCAAGGGACTCCTTTATTTAACAATTATAACTTTGTTACATTTACAGCTTGAGGTCCACGCTGGCCCTGCTCTATGTCAAAGTTAACTTCTTGGCCTTCATCAAGGGTTTTAAATCCTTCGCTCTGGATTGCAGAGTAATGAACAAATACATCTTCTCCGCCTTCAACTTCGATAAAACCAAAACCTTTTTCTGAATTAAACCATTTTACTTTGCCTGTTGCCATTTTATTTCCTCCTAATATCTATAACTCACAGAGTGGTTATTACCCTGCATTTACTAATATGGGTAAAATACTCAATTTTTATAATAAGATGTTTAAAAAGAACAGGAAAAATCGTATTTATGACTCTTTTCCCCAGCCTTCGAACAAATTAAACACTTACTTGCTGCGATTTTTACTGCGGCGGTCTCTTCCGCCTTTAAAATCTCTTCTGTCTCTTCCGCCTCTGGACCTGTCGCTGTATCTTCTTCCACCGCGGTCACCTTTAGGTTTTCTGACACGGATTGGCTCAACTGCAGTTAATTTAACTGGTGTTACGTCAGGTCCTTTTGTCAGCAACTTCATGGCTGCTGCAAGCAGCGTTACGGAATCAGTATCCTCAAGCAGAGTTTCGGCTACTCGCTTAAAGTCTCCATGCTCCCCTTTATCAATAACCTCCATTAATTTATTGATGGTAGCCTGCTGGTTGCCTTGAACTACATCCTTGAAGGATGGAACTGGCTTTTTGGCCATTTTGCTTTTCGTCACATTTTCAATAATTTTCAGATGGTCAATTTCTCTTGGTGATACAAATGTAATAGCCAAGCCTTTGTTTCCTGCACGTCCAGTACGTCCAATACGGTGCACATAGCTTTCCGGATCCTGCGGAATATCAAAGTTATAGACATGCGATACGCCTGAAATATCAAGACCGCGAGCAGCTACATCCGTAGCAACCATAATATCGATGGTCTGTTCTTTAAAACGGCGGATAACCTGGTCACGCTTGGCCTGGGGAATGTCTCCATGAATGCCTTCAGCGGAATATCCCCTTTTAATAAGTCCTTCCACCACTTCATCAACACGTTTTTTCGTTCTTCCGAAAACAATCGCCAATTCAGGTGATTGAATATCCAAAAGATTGCAAAGCACGTCAAATTTTTGTTTTTCATGGACTTCCATATAATATTGCTCAATATTCTTCACGGTCATTTCTTTTGCTTTCACTTTAACCATTTCAGGTTCCTGCATGAATTTCTCAGCAAGGGACTGAATTCTTTTTGGCATTGTGGCAGAGAAAAGAAGTGTTTGGCGCTCGCCTTTGATTTCACTTAGGATCCGCTCAATATCCTCAATGAAACCCATGTTCAGCATTTCATCTGCTTCATCAAGAACAACCATCTTAATATTGCTTAAACGAATCGTTTTTCTTTCAATATGGTCAATTAATCTTCCTGGTGTAGCAGCAATAATTTGCGGACGCTTTTTAAGCGCACGGATCTGGCGGTTTATGTCTTGGCCGCCATATATCGGAAGTGTGCGGACACCTTTTACCTGTCCAATTCGGTTTAATTCTTCGGCTACCTGGACAGCCAGCTCCCGTGTTGGGGCAAGCACAAGGCCCTGAATGCCCTCATTTATGTCTATTTGCTCCAAAAGCGGCACACCAAATGCAGTTGTTTTTCCTGTTCCAGTCTGAGCCTGGCCGATCATATCTTTGCCCTGCATACCAATAGGAATCGCTTGTGCCTGTATTGGTGTTGGTTCTTCAAACCCCATAATGGAAAGGGCTTTTACTATTTCATTACTTAAACCGAAATCTGAAAAAGTTGTCAAAATAAATTTTCCTCCTTGTATTAAAGCATTTTAAAGACTGTCATATTTTATATGATAACGTTCACTACGTTACTAGGCTTTCCAGTTTGTATCTCTTTTTTACATTTCCAAATGTACTAATTTTAAACTTTATTTTATAAGTGAAGTAACTTTTATAGAAGAAATGAAAAATGTTTTATTCCTAAAAAGCAGTTAATTGGGAAGAATCTGTTTTGAGGAATGCAGAAGTCTACAAAGTGGATGAGTAAAATAACGTAAAAAGGTGATGCATGATTAGACATGCATCACCTCATTTAAGCAAGATTATGCTTTTGTTACGTTAGCAGCTTGTGGTCCGCGGTTACCTTCAACGATTTCGAAAGTTACGTCTTGACCTTCTTCTAAAGTTTTGAAACCTTCAGTTTGGATAGCGGAGAAGTGTACGAATACATCTTGACCTTCTGAAGATTCGATGAAACCGAAACCTTTTTCTGCATTAAACCATTTTACTTTACCTGTGTTCATTTGTGTTGCCTCCCAAAAAATGTTTTTCACTATAATGTACCAATATAAACTTAAACATAAAAAAGTCGCAGCCGCCAGAATGAGGATGAACGATCGCCTACATTTCTTTGCAGCTACGACTACTTATCCAAAAAGTATATAACGAACTTTACAGCGTTAACTTAATAATAAACGACACTCATCTGTAAGTCAATCTTTTTCAAGATCATTTTAAATTAGGGACAAATTAACTATTCGTTCTTCCCTTTAACCTTAATGACTTTTCCGCCGCCTCCACAGTATGCTTTAATAGCATTGAGATCGTGACAGGACCAACTCCGCCTGGCACTGGCGTAATCGCGAAAGCCTTCCGAAGGCAGCTTTCATAATCCACATCGCCAATATTGCCCTTATTATAGCCGGCATCCAAAACAATGGCGCCTTCTTTAATCCATTCGCCTTTAATGAAGTTAGGCTTTCCCACAGCAGCTACAACTATATCAGCCTGCTGAAGGATTTGCTGGAGATTCCTGGTATGCGAGTGGCATGTAGTTACAGTGGCATTGCGATTGAGCAATAATGCAGATACTGGTTTTCCCAGAATTGGACTCCTGCCTACAACTACAGCATGCATACCTTCAGCATTAAACTTATAATAGTCCATAATTTCGAGAATAGCAGCTGGAGTACAGGATGGATATTCACCAAATCCGAAGGCTGTTTGCCCATAACCCGAACTTGTAACACCATCAACATCTTTTTCAATAGCTATTGTTTCAAATGCTTTGCGTTCATCAATATGTCCAGGAACTGGATGCTGTAATAGGATTCCATGGACTGACTGATCCTCATTTAATTCTTTAATCTTCGCAAGAAGATCATCAGTCGTAATATCCTTGGATAAGTGAATACGCTTTGATAGGATTCCCAGCTTTTCGCATGCATTTCCTTTCATCCTGACATAAGTTTCGGACGAAGGGTCATCCCCCACCAATATGGTTGCTAAACAAGGCTGAATCCCCTGCAGCGCTAATTGATCGATTTGATTTTTCAGCTGATTTTTTACATGATTTGCGACAACAATACCATCAAGTATAAGCTTTTTTTCCATGTATAATCCCTCCAACTAGGAAAAGCACATAATGGAAGACGGGCTTTTCCATTTAATTATGAAAAAAGAGACAAGGGTATCCCTTATCTCTGCCCAGACGACCGGCTATACATAGACGCAGCTCCCCAGCGGTTAATTCCGCATTGTCGTCAGTCACTGCGATTTGATTTTACTATTCTTAATAATGCCATCATAACATAAAACACATATATTTCAATAGTTTTATTGTTAAATGTTCGTGTTTGGATGTTTAAATAAGGCCGTTTCCGCTAAGCTTGTTGCTTTTTGGTATGCTAACTGGGGTCTCCCACTCCCTCTCTTCTGAGCAGGAGTCAATTGCCCTCCGCTACAATCAACTCAGCTGGTTAGCCTTAGGCTCTCATTCTTCCCCGCGGAAAGCAAGTGCCCTTTGCTGAAATCAATGGGCAGAATTTAT
This sequence comes from Bacillus sp. J33, assembly GCF_000518885.1. Taxonomy (GTDB): domain Bacteria; phylum Bacillota; class Bacilli; order Bacillales; family Cytobacillaceae; genus Cytobacillus. Next base: position 4,518 of record NZ_JAEL01000088.1, read on the forward strand.
AAGGAATACAACAATTTATGAGTAAAAGAGGCTTAAATAAAATAAGGACAGCATTAAATGCTGTCCTCGATTGATATATTTGAGTGTTACCTTATTTATATTACCTAAAACAATGAAAGCCCTGCCTCTCTTCCATCCTTGCGGCTCCTTGACCGCGCCAGCGGGAATCAGGTAGATCGGTTTCGTATCCGATAAATGCTCTCTGAGATTTTTTTTAAAATGGCAAGAAACTTAACTGAAGTTAAAAATACGGAGAAGTGTCTGGTTTATAGAAGATGATTAAGAAGAAATTCAGCAAAAAGCTGTCCACACAAATTATTTCTTAATTACAAACACATGCTTGCTCTTTCAAAACCTTAAAGAGCTATTAAACATAACAAAAAGCCGGACTTTCACAAAAATGAAGGCTTATGCCCAAATTCATGTGAATTCGCGACTTCATTAATGACCTCAAATACTTCAATACCCATCTTACCTTAATTAAAGGTTATCTGTCAAGAAAAAAACTTGTCACCAACAAAACTGAACTATTTATTCGTTCTCGCCTTTATATTTCGTTACATCAAAATAGTCAGTTGTATCTTTATAATCGTTATAGTCAATATCAAGATCATGAAAAAAGCGGTGGAGCTTAATAAGGGCATCTTTATCTTTTGATCCGGACACTACAGACGCTGCCAAATCGTTTATAGTGGATAAATCCTGCTGCAAATCTTCATTCTCGACTGTTAATTTCTCTAATGAACTTGAAATTAATTCAGCCTGTTTCCGCTGCTTAGACCAACTGACAAAACGTTCTCTCCCCCACCCAAGCGTTTCATTATAAAAAGTGTGGTTGGATGCAATAAAATCCCCTAAATCATTATACATTAAGCCCGAAGCATTTGCCTCTTCATCGGCCGAGCTCTTTTGAACACCTGATGTACCTTGCTCCTTATTTAAATAGACAAGAACACTATATGCTATTGCAATGGCTATGACCATTCCCAATATAGAAAGAGTTCTGTTTATTTGTTTAGATTTTAGCAATGTAAGAGCCTCCATTTATTTAGTTTTGTTTTATATAACTTAATGGACTTTCTGCAGATAAATAGGTAAATCAAACCCAATACATGGGTTTGCCTGCGGATGCCGGTTTCTTTACTATATATATATTTTCGATAGCAGATTTCTCTTTCCTTTATTTTTTATGGATATTTTTGGCTTAATTTAATCTATAGTATTTAGAAAATCAAACATTGGAATGAACATAATCACCAGGCTCTTTTTGATTTTTAACATAGACTCTTTTCTTATAAATTGTGGTTTCTTATTAATTTTGCCCGCTGATTTCTGCTGCGGAGACTAAAGCTGTCCGCGGGGGTGTGATGTGAGCCGTCTCGGCTTCCTGTGGGGGCTCCCACTTCTTTTCCCGCTGGAGTCAATTGGCCTCCGCTCCAATCAACTCAGTTGGCTCACCTTAATTAGCCCTAAAAAGCAACAAACTTTAAGAAAAGAGCGTTCAAAAAAACAAAAAAACCCTTAACACTGTGTGTGAAAAGGGCTCTTACCTTTCATTTTTCTGAGATAGGAAAACTTCCGCAAAATCAATTACAAAACGCTCAACATCAAGTTCCATTGCAATGTTATCTAGGGTGTCTTGCGGCTCTTCTTCAGGCTGGGGCCTAAAGTCTGCAATGCTTTTTCCCTTTGCTTTTCCAAACTGTTCAATCCTCACTCTTCTTTTTATATACTTTACCATATCCGGATTCGTCAGAACACTTAACACGAGGACATCATGAAGGGGGGCACCCTTTATGCCAGGAACAAGCTTCTTATAAGCCTCGAAATAAAAATCATAGGCTGGCTTTATTAGTTCCTTAAAAGGCGATTGAGTATTATTTGCTATAAAATTTATCGTTTCTGGGCTTAAAATAGCTTTATTCGTTACGTTGAGCGGAAATATATAAATATTCTCAGCTTTTTCCAGTACCGAATCCGCAGCAATTGGATCAGCGTAAAAATTCGCCTCCGCCTCTGGAGTAACATTTCCAGGTACAAGAAAAGCTCCTCCCATTAAGTAAAGGGCATTAACACCCTTGTAAGCATCTTTGCCATATAAAATCAGGGGTAAAGCAAGGTCTGTTTGCCTTCCCACTCCGACAATAACAAGATTATTCTTATATTCATTGATGATTTGAATTATTTTATCGATATCATAAACTTCCATGCCTTCGAAATCCTCCGGAGGCTGAATGGGGCCAAGGCCCTCCTCACCATGAATTTCGGGATAAAAAACAGCGGTTTCCCCCGATAGCGGTCCGCTAGCCCCCGCTATAATCGGTATGTCCCCACGCCCTGCAAGCTTTAACAAATAAGCAGTATTATTGATGGACTGCTCTTTTGTTATATTGCCATATGCGCTGACAACGCCAACAATATTTATTTCAGGATGCTGCAAAGCGTACATTAGCGCAAGGGAATCATCAACTCCTGAATCTACGAACATCAACACATTTTGCATGGTCCACCTCCTACTCTATTATATGCCGCAGGGATGTCAGTTTTGTTACTGAATGAATTTTCCTTTTTAAAAATGGCTGTGGTTAAAGCTTGTTGTTGATGATTGGAGAGGAAATCATCAGGCAAATATACCCGAGCCTTAAAAAAGAAAACTCCCCAAAAAGGAGAGTTTTAATTTTGATCTGCAGGCAATACAGCAAACCTTATTTCCTGTTCCAGCTGCTGTTCAAAATTCCTTCTGGCTGATGATTCCCAATTAAATGCATCTGCCATATAAGATATTACCTGATCTTGATAGGACCTGACAGTTTCAATATCAAAAAGAAGTGCTCCGGTTCTGCGGTTAAAAAAGTCTACTGGTGTTGCCGCCATTTCATTCTCTATAGCGTATTTTAATTTTGCCCATATTACAATTGGAAGCCTATACTTTTCCGCTTCATTTCCTTTTTCCTCAATCATTTTAAAGATAGCAGGAATATTTGATCCATACATCTTAACTAAGCGGGCTGATTCATCTTCTGTTAAGCCTAATGCTGCCCCCTTTTCCGTCTGCAAGCGTACAAATTCTTTAAATTTGGCCGACCCTCCAACATTTCCGCCTGATATTGGCAGTGTTTTCGTTATACTGCCGCTATATGTTTTATTAAACTCTTGCTTAAATTTATCTGCAAGCAGATTGACAATGGTTTCGGCCATTTTGCGATAACCTGTCAGCTTGCCGCCGGCAATAGTAAGCAGCCCTGTTTCTGATTCCCAAATTTCATCCTTTCGGGAAATTTCGGAAGGGTCCTTCCCCTCCTCCCAAATGAGCGGGCGTACCCCAGCCCAGCTGGATTCTATATCGTCTTTTGTAATTTTTACGGAAGGAAACATAAATTTAATCGCATTAATGATATACGTTCTGTCACTTTCAGTCATTTTAGGATGAACCGGATCGGAATCATAGAAAGTGTCTGTTGTGCCTATATAAGTTTTCCCATCCCTTGGTATAGCAAAAACCATCCTCTTATCAGGTGTATCAAAGTATACTGCCTGTTTCAAAGGAAATTTTGATTGGTCTATTACTAGGTGTACACCTTTAGTCAGCCGCAGGGTTTTTCCATTTTTTGAACCATCTTTTTCGCGGATAGAGTCAACCCATGGACCAGCTGCATTGACCACTTTTTTCGCCATAATTTCATGCTGTTTGCCTGATAGCTGGTCTATTGCTGCCACACCGGACACTTTTCCATTGCTATCATATAAAAGCTTTTCAACCTTTAAGTAGTTTACAGGCAATGCGCCATTGTCGGCTGCTGCTTTCATTACTTCAATTGTCAGGCGTGCATCATCTGTCCGATATTCTACATAATACCCGCCGCCTTTCAATCCATCTTTTTTAACAAGCGGCTCTTTGGCAAGTGTTTCCCTGGGAGTAAGCATACTTCTGCGTTCAGACTTTTTCACACCTGCCAAAAAGTCATAGACTCTTAGGCCAATCGAAGTGCTGAACTTTCCGAACGTGCCGCCTTTATGCATTGGGAGCAGCATCCATTCTGGTGTAGTTACATGCGGCCCGTTTTCATAGACGATCGCCCGTTCCTTTCCCACTTCCGCAACCATTTTTACTTCAAATTGTTTTAGATATCTTAAACCACCGTGAACCAGTTTTGTTGAGCGGCTGGAAGTGCCTGCGGCAAAATCCTGCATTTCTACAAGTGCAGTCTTCATTCCCCGCGTTGCCGCATCAAGGGCAATCCCTGCCCCAGTAATGCCCCCGCCGATAATCAGCACATCAAATTCCTCGGCTGTCAGTTTATTTATCATGTGTTCACGATTTAAATTTGAAAATGTCATTGATGACTCCTCCTTAATGAAAGGCTAGCTTGTTGTTTTACTACCCTCTATTTGCAGGAAATAAAAAAAAGAGACCACAAAACACATTATCGATTGTCCGATAATGATTTTGTGGTCTCTCCGCATCTCCTGCCGAACTATTAACTTACTATTATTGTATCATACCTACCTTTATTTTGGTACTTTTATTTAGACGCTTTTATTATAAATTATTGTTTATACTTATAAAATTTGCCCGTTGATTTCCTTAGGTGCCACTGAAAAGAAACAAACTTTCCGGAAAAATGCTTTTATTTAAAAGCGATTGCTGCACGAACAGCTTTTTTCCACCCCTGATAAAGATCTGTTCGGACTTCTTCATCCATTGATGGATTAAATGATTTATCAATAGCCCATTGCTCAGCAATTTCTTCCTGTGAATCCCAATAGCCAACAGCCAGACCCGCAAGATAAGCAGCTCCAAGTGCAGTCGTTTCATTGATAGTCGGCCTTTCAACCGGAACATTCAAAAGGTCAGACTGAAAATCCATCAGGAAATTGTTTTTAACTGCTCCGCCATCTACACGCAGTGTCCTTAGTTCAATGCCTGAATCCGCTTCCATGGCTGATAAAACATCCTTCGTCTGATAAGCAAGAGACTCAAGTGTTGCACGGATAAAATGTTCTTTTGATGTGCCGCGGGTTACTCCAAATACCGCTCCGCGCACATCGCTGTCCCAATATGGTGTTCCTAATCCAACAAATGCAGGAACAACGTAAACACCTTCAGTGGAGTCTACTTTTCTCGCATAGCTTTCGCTGTCTTTTGCGTCCTTGATCATTCTCATTCCATCCCTGAGCCACTGAATGGCAGAGCCTGCCACAAAAATGCTGCCTTCAAGCGCATACTCAATTTTTCCATCCAGTCCCCATGCTATGGTTGTTAAAAGGCCATGCTCAGATTTTACCGCTTTTTCACCAGTGTTCATAAGCATGAAGCAGCCAGTTCCATAAGTATTTTTGGCCATCCCTTTCTCAAAGCATGCCTGGCCAAATAGGGCCGCCTGCTGATCTCCCGCAGCCCCTGCAATTGGAATTTCCTTGCCGAAAAAGTGATAGTCGACTGTTTTTGCATAGACTTCAGATGAAGCCTTTACTTCTGGCAGCATCGACTTGGGAACACCTAAAATATCCAGCAGTTCATCATCCCATTTTAAATCATGAATGTTAAACATTAGTGTACGGGACGCATTGGAATAATCAGTTACATGAGCTTTTCCTCCGGATAGCTTCCAGATAAGCCAAGTTTCAATTGTTCCAAATAGCAGATTGCCCTGCTCGGCTTTTTCTCGTGCACCTTCTACGTGATCAAGTATCCACTTAACTTTTGTACCAGAAAAATAAGCATCAATTAGCAGTCCTGTCTTTTCACGGAATAAATCGTTATACCCTTTTTCCTTCAAGCTATCGCAAATTTCGCTTGTCTGCCTTGATTGCCATACAATAGCATTGTAAACTGGGATACCTGTCTCCTTATCCCATACAACCGTTGTTTCACGCTGGTTTGTAATACCGATGCCGGCAATCTGCTCAGGCTTAACTCCTGATTCTGAAAAGACACCAGCTATAACGGATAAAATAGATCCCCAAATTTCGTTAGCATTATGTTCAACCCATCCCGGCTTAGGAAAATACTGGGTAAATTCCTTTTGGGCTGTGTGCACAATTTCACCTTTTTTATTAAATAAAATTGCGCGTGAACTTGTTGTCCCTTGATCCAAAGATAAAATATATTTTTCCATTGTATAGCTCCCCCAACTCTAATTGTAGTTTTATGCTGCCACTCCCGAAGAATCAGCCTCTCCAGACTGCCTTTTACCCAAAACATAGGAAAGAATTAATACTATTATATTAACAGCCAGCACTCCCCATAACATACCGGAAGCCTTTCCATTAAACATAAATTGATAGAATACAGAGCCTAAAGCTCCTCCAAGGATTGGACCTGCCACAGGCACCCACGCATATCCCCAGTTGGATTTCCCTTTTCCAGGAATCGGCAGCAGGAAGTGGGCAATTCTCGGGCCAAGATCACGAGCGGGATTAATGGCATAACCTGTAGTTCCTCCAAGCGACATACCAATTACGACAATAAGCAATCCAACAGCAATGGGATTTAATCCTTCTGTAAATTGATTGGCCCCTATGAACATTAATCCTAATACAAGAATAAATGTACCAATTATTTCACTTAATAGATTAGAGAATGTATGCGGAATTGCAGGACTTGTAGAAAAGACAGCAAGTTTCGCCCCCGGGTCTTCAGTTTCCTTCCAGTGCGGAAGGTAATGCAAGAAGACGATAACGCCTCCTAAAAAACCTCCAAGCAACTGAGCAATGATGTAACCAGGCACATCTGCCCAAGGAAAGTCACCGCTGAGCGCTAAACTAATTGTTACAGCCGGATTTAAATGTGCCCCGCTTATGGACCCAACAGCAAAAACTCCCATCGTAACAGCTAGTCCCCATGCAATCGTGATGACAATCCAACCTCCATTAAACGAAAAGGTCTTCTTTAAATTCGCCCCTGCTACTACCCCTCCTCCAAAAAGTATCAAGATCATTGTTCCAATTACTTCTCCCATAAAAGCAGACATTAAAAATCCCCTTCCCTATTTTGTTGCCGAAAAAAAGGAGATCCACGACAGAATAAACCCTAGAAGGTTAAACTGTGTGAATCTCCTAATCTCCGACACGTGAATTAACTTGTTAAATAGAGTATACAAGCCTATGAAAACGTTGTCAATCCTTTCCTGAAGATATTTTAGGCACTATTTAAGAGAACATTTCCCATAAATCCATTTTAGAGGTAGTAATAGCAGCAGCTCCAGCATCAAGTGCATTCACTACTTCTTCCTTTGAACGTATTAATCCCCCTGCAAAAATTGGCGTATTCAAACGTTCATTTACTTCTTTGATCATCCAGGGCATGGCACCAGGCAATACTTCTATAAAATCGGGTTTAGTTTTCTCGATTAATTTGTAGCTTTTTTCTAAGGCATGAGAATCAATCAGGAATATCCTCTGGACAGCAATAACTCCTTTTTGTTTGGCTTTTAGGATTACGCTTGACTTCGTGGATATTAATCCATACGGCTTAAATTCCTGGCATATATACTCCGTTGCATAGTCATCACTTTTTAATCCGTGAATCAAGTCCACATGATAAATCATTTTTTTCTTATGTTCTTTTGCCATCTGGGAAACATTCCTTAGCTGAGAGATATGCATGTCGAGAAAAACGCCAATTTCAAAAGGGCTTTTCAGGAACTTTTCAAACTCTTTCATGGTTGAGGAAGCCGGCAAAATCTTTTGATTCATTTTTTCCACTCCTGTTTCTGTTATTCATTCTCCCTATGTTATAAGGAAAGCGAATAATTCTCAATACTTCTTATAAATTTTTCCTGAATTCATAATATCGGAATCCAAGAATCATTATAGTCAGCCACACTCCTCCTGCAGCAAATCCGGCAACCACATCGCTCGGAAAATGAACCCCTAAATAAATACGGCTCAGTCCAATGGCTGCAATAAAACATCCCAGAAGCAAGGTCCATGCAGCCTTCCATCGCCTTTTCTTTGCCAAATGAACAATCATATAGGCAAGCGAGCCATAAAATATGAAAGACCCCATTGAATGCCCGCTTGGAAAGCTGAATCCCTGCTCTTCAATCAGCGGCCTGATATCTGGCCGTTCCCTTTTAAAGATCCATTTTAGCAAATAGTTGAAAAGGGCACCGACCCCTGATGAAATAATCATGAAAAATGCCAAAGACCGCTTTTTAAAAATAAATAACAGAATTGATGAGATTATGACAGCTAAAGTCAGCCACTTTACAGACCCCAGAAATGTTATCACATTCATAAATTCAGTAAGCCGCGGGGAAATAAATGCTTGAATGTATCCAATGACCTGCTCATCAAAACGTACGAGCTCGTTCTCCTGCAATTCATCGACAATCTCAATAAAAATATACAAAAAACCGCCAAGGATCGCAGCTGCTGATACAATATAAATCATGTTTTTCAAAGTTAACGTCTTCCAGCTCATATACACAAATCCTTTTTTTAGCTATAAAAGTACCACAAAAGGTCAGCAAGTGAACATGATTTGAGAATTATTAATAAATGATCTACCTTTTCCTATTGCAGGGAACAATATTACGGTATTATTTCCCTTCAGATCTTCTATTTCATTCCCACGGGCACTATTTGGGAGCTCTTCCTCCCTCCAAAGCCCCTTTATGGGCAATACGCTATGTTGCTTTGTGTACATAATCTCAATATGTATAAAAATGCCGATTTTACTTAAAAGAAAATCGGCACTTCTCTTATATTAAGCTTGCTTTTTCACCTTCGTCTTTGTTGCAGCCCGTTTCTTTTTAGCAGCAGGTTTTTTCGCCGCTTCCTTATCAGCAGGCTTTGTTTTATCGATGGAAGCCTGCAGGGCTGCCATAAGGTCTGTCACATTGGTAGCAGGCTCTTTTTCCACCGGTGTAACAATATCTTTGCCAGTCCGCTTGGCTTCAATTAGTTCAAGGAGGGCAGTCCGGTAATCATCATTATATTTTTCAGGCTGGAACTCGGAAGTCAGCTGGTCAATAAGCATGATTGCCGTTTCAATTTCCTTGTCTGTTACTTTATCCTCTGCAGGCACATTTGGAACGTCTGCAGCCTGGCGCACTTCATCTGGATAATGAATGGTTTCCATGACAAGCGTGTTTTCATACACACGGACAACTGCAAGCTGTTCCTTTGAACGAATGATGATTTTCGCCAATCCGACCTTTTCAGAAGTCTCGAGGGCTTTCCTTAGAAGCGAATAAGCCTTCCCTCCTCCATCTCCCGGAGACATATAATACGTACGGTTAAAATATATCGGATCAATTTCCTGCATTTTAACAAAATCTACAATTTCTACGGCCTTGTCTTCATTTTCCTGTTTAAGCTTTTCAAGATCCTCGTCCTCCAACACGACGAACTTCCCTTTTGTGTATTCATATGCCTTTACAATATCCTCATTTTTGATCTCGACCTCACACACAGGACATGTTTTTTCATACTTGATTGGTGAATGGCATTCTTTGTGAAGATTTCTCAGCTTGATATCTTTATCTTCTGTAGCCGCATGCAGCTTTATCGGAATATTAACCAGGCCGAAGCTGATGCTTCCTTTCCACATTGTATGCATAGTAAAACTCCATTCTATTTATGATATATGTATTCTTAATTTGTGTTTCAGCAATTTCGTGCATACCCTCAAAGAATTGGAAACAGAGTAGTTTGTCCGGTAAAAGCTAAAACTAATATGAACAATTAGAAAAGGAGGCCAATCCCAAATGAAACCAATGCTTCCTACACTGACTTTTGATGTGCCTGAAGGTAAAGAATGGCTGTTTGAAACCAAGTATGATGGGTTCAGGGCAATTCTCCACTGGAATCAGGATATATCACTGACAAGCAGGAATGATAAGCCCTTATTGGACTTATTTCCTGAAATAAAAATGTTTCTTGAACAAAACAAAGAAAAGTTCGAACCATTTCTTCCGCTTACACTAGATGGAGAACTGGTCTTTTTAGAAAATGCCTACAAAGCACATTTTGGCTCCATTCAGGTCCGCGGGAGAATGAGATCTGAAAAAAAGATAGCTGAAAAGGCAAAAACAGCTCCATGCCGCATCCTCATTTTTGACGTCTTGATGATTAAAGGAAAAATAATCAGCAATAAAGAGTACCTCTACCGAAAAGAGCAACTGAAAACGCTTTTTACAGAATGTGGTTTGCCCTTAAATCCTGAAGAGAAGAATCCGCAGCTAATGCAATTAATCCCCGCCTATAAGAGCTTTAATGAGTTATGGGAAAAAGTCGTCCTTCATGATGGGGAAGGAATTGTGGCAAAACAGGCTAATAATCAATGGGAAGAAGGCAAGAGATCTTCTTCATGGCTAAAATATAAAAATTGGAAGTATGTATCCTGCTTCATTACCGCTTATGAAAAATCAAATGGCTACTTTTTTGCAGGTGTATACCAGGACAGCAAGATCTTCTCCATCGGGCAATTTCTATTTGGGTTGAAGCCTGATGAAAAACAAGCCTTGTTCCAAATCATAAAAGACAATAAAGCAGACGAAGACAGCCGCTTTATTTACGTGGAACCAGCAATTTGCGTTGACGTCAAATACCTTGAGATCTATGAAGAGCAAATGCGCGAACCCCATTTCCACCAATTTCGTTTTGATCTAAAACCTGAGGATTGCACCTATGGTAAATTTGCTCAGCATCAAAAAAACCTGCCGCCGGAAATAGACATCACACACCCTGACAAATCATTATGGGAAACACCGGCTGTGCAGAAGATCGACTATATTCATTTCTTAAGAGAGATTGCACCATACATGCTGCCATTTTTGAAAAACAGGCTGTTGACTGTAATCCGGTATCCGCATGGCATATTTGGAGAACCGTTTTATCAGAAAAATTGTCCTGATTACGCACCGGAATTTGTGGAAACTCAAATGTCTGAGGGCATCAACTATATCGTTTGCAACAATTTAAAGACTCTTTTATGGCTCGGAAACCAGCTGGCTTTTGAATATCACATTCCTTTCAAAACCATTCAAAGCAAAGGGCCCAGCGAAATTGTTTTTGATTTGGATCCTCCTTCAAGAGATGCATTTCCGCTTGCAATTAAAGCTGCTTTATTTATTAAAGAGGTGCTGGATCACCTGAAGCTGATTAGCTTTGTTAAAACCTCCGGGAACAAAGGGCTGCAAGTATATATTCCCTTGCCTGAGGACACGTATACCTTTGAGGACACCCGCTTGTTCACAGAATTTATAGCCGATTATCTTGTATCCAAAGATCCGGATTCTTTTACAACTGAGCGAATGAAGAAAAATCGGGGCGGCCGCCTATATGTGGATTATATACAGCATGCGGAAGGGAAGACAATAATAGCTCCCTACTCACCAAGAGGAAATAAAGCAGCTACTGTTGCTGCTCCTTTATTTTGGGAAGAAGTGAATGAGCGGTTAACTATGGAAAGATTTCAAATAACCAATTTGATGAAACGCATCAACAGTGACGGTGATCCCTTCCATTCTTATTTCCAGACAAAAGAGATGCAGCCGTTTTCGCCAGTGCTTGACTTTTTAAAACAGCAGAAAAGAAAAGGATAAGGCTTGCTGCCTTATCCTACATCCATTCCTTTAAAAATTGCTGTGCATGTTCCTGGAGCTTGGCGTATTGCTTGATTTCATCATTATATTCCTCTTTTGGGGAAAGTGTAAATTCAACTGGATTTTCCATATTTACATCAGCCTCACATCGGTATACATAGCTAGCGTTCCCGATTAGGTCAATAGACTGCTTGCCATTTTTCTCATGAACAACGCAGCGCACTTTTCCTCCATTATTATAAACCTCTACAGGCTCTTGCATATCATTAAGTCCATTCATGCAAGTTACAAGGGTTGATGCTGACATGGCCGTCCCGCATGCATTGGTAAAGCCGACACCCCTCTCAAAGGTCCGAACATAGATATGACCTTTCTTTAAAGGTTTTATGAAGCTGACATTGACGCCATCAGGGAAGAATTCATTAGGCCCATTCAAATACTCGCTAATATTTTTTTGCAGATCGGACGAGACTTGCTCCTTTTCAACAATTGCAATAAAGTGCGGGTTCGGAACGGACAATGCTGTAAAAGTTAATTCCTCGGAGATTTTGCTGATTTTTTCATTAATTAATGTTTCTTTATCATGATGTAGCGGAAGATCCTTTACTTTGAAAGACACTGGTGAAATCTCAACCAAATAAGTCGGGATATTTTCAAAAATATCTTCCTGCTTTTTCACCTGTAAATCTGCTTTCATCGTCTCGATAATCGCTTCTTCTAAACCTAGAAGTTCACATACATAACGGGCCACACAGCGAAGGCCATTTCCGCACATTGAAGCTTCAGAGCCGTCAGGGTTAAATACACGCATTCTTGCGTCTGCTATCTCGCTTTTTAATACGTACAAAATCCCATCAGCACCCAGGTCAGAACTGCGGTCACATAGTGCTTTTGCAAGCTCCGCCCGCTGATTCTCTGTAAAATCATAAGTGTTGGATATTTCATCTATAATAAAGAAATCATTTCCTGACCCATGGCATTTAATAAGGTCGATTTTCAAAACAAAAACCCCCAAACCTTTTGTAAATAACTTATAGATAAGAGTGCCACAAAATCCATTATTATTCAATAATCGTTTTCTATATTATATTCAAACTAAAAAAGATGCCCTTTACGAGCATCCTTTAAATTATATTAACTTACTACATGAAATACAAAGTTAAACAGGAACAGAGCAGCTATTACGTATAACGCTACAGATACATCCCTGGCTTTTCCAATCGAAATTTTAAGGATTGGATAAAGGATAAAGCCAATTGCGATTCCATCAGCAATGCTGTATGTGAAAGGAATCATAGCGATGATAAAGATAGCCGGGAAACTTTCACTCATGTCCTTTAAATCAAGGTTACGGATATTTTGCAGCATTAGGCCGCCAATTATAATTAAAATGGGAGCTATTGCGCTATTTGGAATTAATTTAATAACCGGAATAAAGAATGCCGAGAGCAAAAACAGCAATCCAGTGGTTACTGTTGTCAATCCCGTCCTTCCACCTGCTGCCATGCTTGCTGCACTTTCAACTGTCGAAACAGTCGGGCTTGTCCCAAAGATACCGGATAATAATGCTGATACCGAGTTAGCCTGGAAAGCGCGCGAAAACTGTTCCGGCCTCTTGATGAAACCTACATGCCCATGAACCAATCCGATATTTTCAAATACTAGAACCATCGTCAACGAAAATACAGCAATCCAAAAAGTAATGGAAAGAATATTATCGAATGACATCGCTCCAAAGACTTCCATATAATCAGGAATCGAGAACGAATCTCCCCCAGTATTTTGCACATCAATAAGGCCGAAAGCCCACGCAATTAAGCTTCCTGCAACAACCGTGATTAAAAAATTGCCCGGCACATTGCGCATGAATAAGATGATTGCAAGAAAGAAGGTTAATATGGTTGCTAGCACCTGCGGATCTCCAAGTTCGCCAAGAGCAATAATGGAATTTGTCCCTTTTTCAACGATTCCGCCTTTTTCAAGTCCGATCAGCATTAAGAAAAGACCCAAACCTACTGTAATCGCCTCTTTGAGTGATTGGGGAATAGATTCGCTTAATGTCTTTGCAAAACGCGAGAACGCTACAAACACAAAGATCAGACCTGAAATAAAGACAACAGCCAATGCTTCCTGCCAGGTGAGTCCCATGGATTGGACCATTGTGTAAGAGAACAAAGCATTTATTCCCATTCCCGGGACAAGAAGGATTGGAACATTCGCCCAAAAGCCCATAATCAAACACCCGACGACCGATGTTAAGATCGTTGCCAGGATTGCGGCTTCCAATGGAATTCCTGCTTCTGATAGAATAAGAGAGTTAACAGCAATAATATAGACAATCGTAAAAAAGCCGATTGCACCTGCCATAACCTCCCTTTTTACAGTTGTCCCATTTGAATCAAGCTGAAAAAGCCGGTTAAACCACTTGTTCATATATTTTACCTATCTATTCAATTAGCCCTCTCCCTACCCGCTCTCCCCGATAAGCTGTACTCTTTCATATCAGGTGAGCCACAAGACAGTATTTTAACAAAAAATATGCTATCTGCCAATAGAAAGGTCAGACATCTATTCAGAAAAAATAAGGCCAGCCATCAGTGGAAGCTTTATCCCGCTGATGGCTAGCCTTCATACTTGAATCCCCGTATTAGGGAACTTACTGGCCGTTAACATCTGATAATTGCTTATACAGGTTACCCATTTCAATTGCACCGACAGCTGCTTCATAGCCTTTGTTTCCAGCTTTTGTGCCTGCACGCTCAATTGCCTGTTCGATTGTATCAGTGGTAAGGACACCAAAAATGACAGGTACACCGCTCTGCATAGCAGTTGCCGCTACCCCTTTTGCCACTTCCCCGCTGACATAGTCAAAGTGTGGCGTTGCTCCCCGGATAACTGTCCCTAGCGTGATAACTGCATCGTATTTTCCTGACTCCGAAAGTTTCTTTGCTGCCAGAGGAATTTCAAATGCCCCAGGTACCCACACAACTGTTACATCCTCTTCATTTACACCATGGCGCTTAAGCGCATCTTCTGCTCCGCTTAAAAGTTTGCCTGTTATGAATTCGTTAAAGCGTGAAACTACAATCGCCATTTTTAATCCTGTTCCTACTAAATGTCCCTCTACTACTTTTTTCATCACTGATTCGCTCCTTAAAATTGTAATAAATGTCCAAGCTTGGTCTTTTTCGTTTTTAAGTAATTTTCATTTTCTGTTTTAGCAGGCATTTGGAGCGGAACGCGTTCCACTACCTCAAGCCCATAGCCGCCCAAACCTGCAATTTTGCGCGGGTTATTGGTTAAAAGACGCATTTTTCTAACACCTAAATCCCTCAGAATCTGAGCACCCACCCCATAATCGCGGAGGTCATCCTTAAAGCCCAGTTTATGGTTGGCTTCAACAGTATCATAGCCTTCTTCCTGAAGCTTATAGGCTTTCATTTTATTAATCAGGCCGATCCCGCGTCCTTCCTGCCTCATATAAAGCAGAATCCCCCGGCCTTCTTGTTCAATTTGTGCCAATGCCGCTTCAAGCTGAGGCCCGCAATCACAGCGGTTCGAACCGAACACATCTCCGGTCAGGCATTCTGAATGAACACGCAGCAATACCGGTTCATCCTCATTTATTTCTCCCTTCACAAGAGCAACATGATCTTTTCCGTCCACTGTGTTTGTATAGCCTACAGCCCTAAAATCCCCATACTCTGTTGGAAGGTGGATTTCCACTTCCCTCTTCACGATAGAGTCATGCTTTAATCGATACTCAATCAATTGCTGTATCGTGATCATTTTTAGGTCAAACTTTTCTGCGACTTTTTCAAGATCATCCACTCTTGCCATCGTTCCATCATCTTTCATGATTTCACAAATAATCCCGGCTGGCTTGGCACCTGCGAGACGGGCAAGGTCGACTGCAGCCTCTGTATGGCCAGCTCTTCTTAACACTCCGCCCTTTTTTGCTACTAACGGAAAGATATGGCCGGGACGGGAAAAGTCAGAAGGGGCCGCATCATCTTCAAGCATCTCTTTAATGGTAAAAGCACGCTCAAACGCACTGATGCCAGTCGTTGTTTTCACATGGTCAATACTTACCGTAAAGGCAGTTCCATGGCTATCTGTATTCACTTCCACCATCGGGTTCAATTCCAGTTTTTCAGCCAGTTCCTCTGTGATAGGAGCGCAAATCAGCCCTCTTCCTTCTTTAGCCATGAAATTGATGGTATCGGGTTTGGCATATTCCGCAATTGCCAGAAAATCCCCTTCATTTTCTCTGTCTTCATCATCACATACAATAATGACTTTCCCTGCTTTTAAATCCTCTATAGCATCTTTAATATCACTGAACATATTAGTGCCCCTCCTTTTCCTTTTCCTTTTGCTTTTTATAAAAAGCCATTTTCCTGCAGGAATTGCTCTGATATCCCCTTTGCAGGCGAAACATTCTCCTTCTGTTTATTCATAAAGGAATATAGATACTTAGCAAGCATATCAAATTCGAGATTGACGATATCCCCCACTGATTTAAAACCGAGTACCGTTTCACTTGCTGTGTGAGGAATAATGGATACGGTAACGGTATTTTCCTCGTTTCCAAAAACCGTCAAGGAAATTCCATCCACTGCTATAGATCCCTTCATAATCAGCAGGTGGGTTAATTCGGCAGGCACAGAAATCTGGATATAGATTGCATTTTCACTCGCTGTTTTCTTTAGTATTTGCCCCGTTCCATCAACATGACCTGTCACAAAATGCCCGCCAAAACGGCCATTTGCTGACATGGCGCGTTCCAAGTTGACTTTTGTACGTTCTTTTATGGCAGATAGCGACGTGCTTTTAAACGTTTCAGGCATAACATCTGCAGAAAATTCTTCTTTGGTAAATTCTGTAACCGTAAGGCATACGCCATTCACCGCTATGCTGTCCCCCAGATGGAGATCAGATAAAATTTTAGTGGCCTGAATCGTCAGTTTCATTGCCTTCCCCTGTTGGACCACTTTTTTCACTGTTCCAAGTTCTTCGATAATTCCCGTAAACATTAATTCATGGCCTCCTTTAGAGGTTTTGCGGTAATTTTAAGATCGCCGCCGATTCTTTCAACTTTTTCAAATTCGAGGACAGGTGCGTTTTTCACATAGTCGGCGCCAATTCCCCCAACAAAAGGAACCGCTTCCTTTCCCCCTATTATTTTGGGTGCCATATAAAGGATAATTTGCTGAAAAGAATTGCTCTTTATAAACGAAGCGTGAACTTCCGATCCGCCTTCAACAAAAAGTGTCATTATATTCCTTTCGCCTAAATCTTGTAAGACTGATTTAATAGCTACGTCTTCGGATGGAAAGGAGATGATTTCCACTCCATATTTTTTTATCTCATCCGCTTTTGATTCTTCTATGCGGGAGCCCGTATAGATGACCGTTTTAACAGCCTGATCACGAATGACATTTGCGTCAGCCGGAATTCTTAAATTTGTATCTAATACAATTCGAATGGGATTTTTTCCGCTTTGGGGCAGCCTGGCGGTTAAAAGAGGATTATCGTGAATGATGGTATTTACTCCTGTTAAAATTGCGTCATGTTCATGCCTTAGCCGATGGACATCCTGCCTGGATTCTGGAGAGGTAATCCATTTGCTGTCCCCGGTTTTTGCAGCCGTTTTTCCATCAAATGACGAGGCTGCTTTAATCGTTACGTATGGTGTCTTTGTTTTAATAAAATGAAAAAATGGCTCATTAAGAGAATCAGCTTTTTCTTGTAATAGGCCGGTTACAACCTCAATGCCTGCATCTCGCATCCTGGCAATTCCCTTTCCTGCTACAAGAGGATTTGGATCCGCAGAAGCTATAAATACCCTTTTAATGCCTGAGTTAATAATTAAGTCTGCACATGGCGGAGTCCTTCCAAAATGGCTGCATGGCTCGAGTGTAACATAGATGTCTGCACCTTTTGCCTTTTCGCCTGCAGCTGCAATGGCATGAACTTCAGCATGAGGAGTGCCTGCTTTCAAGTGAGCGCCCATTCCCAGTATTTCGCCATTCTTAACGACAACAGCTCCAACCTGTGGGTTAGGGCTTGTCTGCCCTTTTGTAGCTGCTGCCAAGTTGATGGCTAACTTCATATAATCATCATGCTGCAACTTTTGTTCAGCCTCCTTCCTTTATGATTTCTCCAGTACCTTCATTAAGTATTTTAAACGGCAAAACCCCGTATACCAAAAAGGTAATACGGGGCAAAATTACATGACGAAATAAGCGTTTAAACCTAACATTTTTAAACGCATTTTGCTATCATTCCTTCTCCCATCCAGACTCTCACTGTCGGCTTTGGACTTTCACCAAATCCACCGTTTTCATTAGAAAAGTGCAAGCGCCTCGTTCTCGAAGCTTAAACTTACTGTCTAATAACAAAACCGGGTCACGGACTAAGAGGGCATACCCTCATCACCGCCGGTTGGGAATTTCACCCTGCCCCGAAGGAAATCCTATTCTATTATAAGAATCTTATCATGAATGGCCGGAATATACAAAGGGAATAGTTTTGAGAAATTGAAACTTTTTTTGTCTCTGTCCGTATATTTACTATCAAGCAAACGAAAGGGATTAAGTGATGGAAACCAAGGAGTTTTTAAGAAATGAGTTAAAAAAATGTGAAGACTGGGAAAAAGAGCAGGGTGACTTATGGTTCTGGGAGAAACTCGGGCGGCTCCCGTTCAAACTAATAGATAAATTCACACCAGAATTTATACATAAAAAGATTGGAGTAATTCTTGATGAGCTAGGGACTTATATTCAATCAGGGGGCAGGTATTTAAGCTCTGTATCTTCCTTATCGAATTATTATCCCAATCATAATATTTATACTTTAAAGGATGTGGAAAGCCTCCCAATATCAATCATGGATAATGCTGCTGAAAGACTGTCCTCCAACCGAAAAAGAGCTGCAGCTCTTCAAGGTGCAAGCACAGGAGTCGGCGGAGTTTTTACCCTTACGATAGATATTCCTCTTTTGCTCGGCATCCAGCTGAAAACCCTTCAGGACATCGCTATCTGTTATGGCTTCGATCCTGCGGATAAAAAGGAAAGAATGTTCATCGTTAAAATTTTGCAATTTGTGTCTTCAGATATCGTCGGAAAAAAAGCCATTTTGCATCAGCTATCCCTGTTTGGCTCAAATGCAGATGAACCCAAAAGAGAAGTCGTTTCTGAGCTGCAGGGCTGGAGGGAAGTAGTGTTTTCCTACAGGGACCAAATCGGCTGGAAGAAGCTTTTTCAAATGATCCCGATTGCCGGATTGCTGTTCGGAGCCTTCATTAACCGTTCTGCTGTAAATGATATCGCTGAAGCAGGAAGGATGCTCTACCGAAAAAGAGCAATCCTTGCCCGTCTGCATCAAGATGAAAAAAAGCCGGAAAGCATATAATAGCTTTCCGGCTTTTCCAATCCTTATGGAAGTTTTCTTATTTCCTTTTCCATATATTCTTCGTTCAATGCTCCCAGAACCTTTCCTCTAATGACGCCATCAGAATCAATAAAGTAGCTCGTAGGATAAGCAAGCACTTCATATTCAGCACCGGCCACCCCTTTTTCGTCCATCGGAATGGTAAATGTAAGGCCGAGTTCTTCAACAAACTTCTTCGCATCCCCACTGTTTTTCTCAGTATTGGTTAGATTAACTGCAACAATATCAAACTTCTCATCTTTATATTTCTTATATAGCTTTTCCATGTGCGGCATTTCTGCCCGGCATGGAGGGCACCAGGTAGCCCAGAAATTCAAAAGGACCGCTTTCCCTCTAAAATCGCTAAGCTTTACCGGATTTCCTTCTATATCTATGAGCTCAAAATCCGGTGCTCGATTTCCTTTTTCCAAACCAACGGGCAGCTCTTCCGGATCTTCTATTTTATCATACTTCTCCATTTGTCCCGCCTGTTCAACTACCCCTTTATCTTTAAGGATCGTTTTATCAACAATAAAAAGCAATAGGACAATAATTGCCGCAGCCAGCAAAAACTTTTTCATTTGGACACCTCTATATCAGTTACTATACCTTCCGTATTTTAGCTAAATCTATCATACTATACGGGGAATAGGGAATCCATCTTTCTGCCTTTGCTTTTTAATGGTTCCTGTATTGAAAAAGACTCGCAAAAATTGCGTAAATCTTGATTTTTTCTTCTGCAGTCACGCCAGCCTCAAAAGAAAGGATAGGAGTATTTGGATCCTTAAAACGATGAGCCCAGTCAAGCGGCATCCACCCTTTTCGAAAACGGGCAATTCGAGTATCGGCCCCTTTATAGACCTGCAAATCAGTATGAAAATAGCTTCTGGGAATGTAGTATTGGCCATTCCTATGCTTATAAATTAGATTAGATCCCTTTTTTTTAAAACTAATTGTTTCTTTTTCCTGCGTATTTCCGTCAAAAATTTCAATTTTTGCTTTCCTGATAATGATTTCTGCTTCAACAGCATCTGCATCATTAAAGATCCCCAGCTTTTTCGGAAATAAACGATCTAAAAAATAGGGCATGAACCATCGTATTTTCCACATGTTTACATCCCTTATTTCCCCTATCTGCATTCCTTGCGGGTTAAAAATAATCATTCGAAGAGAAGGAGCCGGCATGTAGGCAATCAGGGCATCAGACTGTAAAAGAAAACGCATTGCTCCAGTGCCAAAATAGTTACATCTAGTATTCTCGATATCGTCTGCCCTTTGCTTATTCAGCAAAAACATTTGAAAGCACAAAAAGCTATAAACAATAAAAGGAACGGCAATCAGAAGCGGATTGACCCGCTGAGCACTAAGTATTGAATACAACAGAAAAAAAGAAGGAGGAACAAGTGAAGCCAGACTGCCATTCAAAGAAATGTCAGCTGTTTTCCGGTAATATTGCTGGATATTCATTGGTAGGTCTCCCTGCTATTAATATTTCTTCTATAGTATTCTATTAATCAACTCTCGTAAAAATGAATTTTGGCAGAATTTTGCGGGGGATAAATATTGTTGCAGCGGCTGATGAAATGTTTAATTCGATAGAATTTGTAATTTGTTCGCTAATTCTCCTGTTTTATTAAACAGGTTATTGAATTTGTTCGCTGGTTTTAACTGTTTATTCGCTATACTTCCCATTTTATTCGCTAAGCTCACAATTACTGCTTTATGTTAAATAATAAAATAAAGTAGGGAAACCATTCTCATGGCTTCCCCCTTATCAAACCGCACGTGCCCTACTAAGGCATACGGCTTACCCATATGTTACAATGATTATCAAGATGATGCGTTCCAGGCATTCTGCATCTTTTCTAGACGGCGAGGAGTATAATACTCCTTGCCTTTTCTTTTATGTCTTTCTTTTGTTCTTCGCTGTTTTTCTTTTGAATTCTTCTGTATATCTTCGATATACTGCTCGAGGGAGTAGCCCAAGGTTTTGTGTAAGTAAAGCCAGTAAGTTGAGATGAGTCCTATTTTGGCAAAGAACGAATTAT
>NZ_JAEL01000089.1 GCF_000518885.1 Bacillus sp. J33
AGGTTTTCACTATACTCATCCCCTATTCCAAAGCAAAGTAAAGAAACTTGGCTTAACCCAATCAATGTCCCGAAAGGGAAACTGTTGGGATAACGCACCCATGGAAAGTTTCTTTGGACACTTTAAAGATTTAGCAGAGTATAAATCCTTAGATAATTTAAGAGATGTAAAAATAGAAGTGGATCGAATAATCAAGGAATATAACCATCACAGGTATCAATGGGGCTTAAATAAAATGACCCCGGTACAATACCGGGGTCATCTACTAGCAGCATAGGTACTTTTTTAAAACTGTCCGTAAACTGGGGCACAGTTCACTGGCCGAAGCTCTTTTCTATTTTATTTTGATAGTTCAATCAAAAGGTCGCCAGTTTGGATCGCTTCACCGTTTCCAACAAAAATGTCCTTAACCGTTCCTGAATATGGCGCCTGTACAGTTGTTTCCATTTTCATTGCTTCAGTGATCATCAAATGATCGCCTTTTTCTACTTTTTCACCCTTTTCAACGACTACTTTTATCACTGTCCCAGGCATACTGGCAGCAATATGGTTTTCATTGTGAGGATCTGCTTTCACCTTTGAAACGACTGTTGATTTAATGCTTTCATCCTTTATGCTGACTTCTCGCGGCTGTCCATTAAGCTCAAAATAGACAATCCTTGTCCCATCTGCCTGTGGCTGCCCGATTGAAACCAATTTAACTATCAAGGTTTTTCCTGTTTCAATTTCAATTTCTACTTCTTCTCCAAGTCTTAGGCCATAAAGGAATGTTGGCGTATCCAGAACAGATATATCACCAAATTGCTCACATGTTTTGACATAATCCATAAATACCTTTGGATACAAGGCATATGCAATTGCTTCAAAACTCGTTACCTGCCTGCCCAGTTCTTTAAATAGCTTTTCTTTTAAGGCATCAAAATCAACATCTTCGAGAAGTTCGCCAGGGCGGACAGTTATCGGTTTCCTGTCCTTGAGGATTACTTTCTGAAGCTCCTCAGGGAAACCTCCGTATGGCTGTCCCAAATATCCTTCGAACAATTCAACTACTGAATCAGGGAAATCAAGTGACTGCCCTTTATTCAAAACGTCCTGCTCTGTAAGCTGATTCTGGACCATAAAGAGGGCCATGTCCCCTACTACCTTTGAAGAAGGTGTTACTTTTACAATATCCCCAAACATATGATTCACACGGGAATACATTTCCTTTACTTCATCCCACTTGTCGCCAAGGCCAACAGCTTTAGCCTGCTGCTGAAGATTACTGTATTGGCCGCCCGGCATCTCATGCTGGTAGATTTCCGAATGAGGAGCCTTCATGCCGCTTTCAAAGTCCTCGTAGTATTTGCGGACATCTTCCCAATAATAGGAAAGCTGCTCTAAAGCCTGGATGTTAACATTTGGCTTTCTGTCAGTGCCTTCCAGCGCATAGTAAAGGGAGTTTGCACTTGGCTGTGAAGTTAGGCCAGCCATTGTGCTTAAGGCTGTGTCTACAATATCAACTCCAGCTTCAATTGCTTTTGCATAAGTGTAAATTCCGTTTCCGCTTGTATCATGTGTATGAAGATGGATTGGAATGTCCACTGTTTCTTTTAGTTCAGAAATAAGCCTGTAAGCAGACTGCGGCTTTAGCAAACCTGCCATATCTTTTATAGCGAGTATGTGTGCTCCCTGGTTTTCAAGCTCTTTTGCAAGATTTTTGTAATAGTTTAAGTCATATTTTGTTCTTGTTGGGTCAGAAATATCTCCTGTGTAGCACATCGCTGCTTCAGCAATCTTGCCGCTTTGGCGGACAGCATCAATCGCAACTTCCATGCCTTTCACCCAATTAAGGCTGTCAAAGATCCGGAATACATCTATGCCTGCATATGCTGATTTCTCAACAAACTCCCTAATGACATTGTCCGGATAGTTTTTATATCCGACAGCATTCGACGCACGAAGGAGCATTTGAAAAAGGACATTTGGCATTTTCTCTCTCAATGTGAGCAGCCTTTCCCATGGATCTTCCTTTAAAAATCTATATGCCACATCAAATGTAGCTCCGCCCCACATTTCAAACGAGAACATTTCAGGAAGCAGTTTTGCAGTTGGCTCAGCAATATGTTTTAAATCATTTGTCCTTACACGAGTCGCAAGCAATGATTGGTGTGCATCACGGAAAGTTGTATCAGTCAGAAGGACTTCCTTCTGTTCTTTGATCCATTTTACTAGGCCTTCTGGGCCCTGCTGATCCAGGATTTGCTTTGTACCATCCTGAAATCCAGTACTGTATTTCATCTTTGGAACTCTAGGCTCATCAAAAACAGGGCGCTTTTTCTTTTCTATCCCCGGGAATCCATTAACGGTTACATTCCCGATATAGTTTAGCATTTTCGTACCCCTGTCCTTTCTTTTTGGGAACAGGAATAATTCAGGTGTCTCATCAATAAAGGAAGTATCATACTCTCCCTTTAAGAATTTTTCATGCTTAACAACATTTTCAAGGAAAGGAATATTCGTTTTAATTCCTCGAATTCGGAATTCTTGAAGATTTCGGACCATTTTAGATGCAGCCTGCTGGAAAGTCATCGCATGCGTCGAAAGTTTTACAAGCAGAGAATCATAATAAGGAGTAATGACTGCCCCCTGGAAACCATTCCCTGCATCCAAACGCACGCCGAATCCCCCGCCGGACCTGTATGCCATTAACCTGCCTGTATCAGGCATGAAATTATTTAAAGGATCTTCAGTTGTAACACGTGATTGAATGGCAAACCCATGGATATGAATATTTTCCTGTTTTGGAACCCCCACTTCTTTACTATGCAGTGAGTGGCCTTCCGCAACTAGTATTTGCGTTTGGACAATATCTACACCTGTTACCATTTCTGTAATCGTATGCTCTACCTGGACCCTTGGGTTTACTTCTATAAAATAGAACTGATCGCCAGATACAAGGAATTCTACTGTTCCTGCATTAATATAGTCAACATTCTTCATAAGGTTGACTGCAGCCTGGCAAATATCATCCCTCAATGTTTCTGAAAGGGAAACGCATGGCGCAACTTCCACAACTTTCTGATGGCGCCTTTGAACAGAACAATCCCTTTCATATAAGTGAACGATGTTCCCTTCATGGTCCCCTATGATTTGGACCTCAATGTGTTTTGGCCTTTCAATGAATCTCTCAACATAAACTTCATCGTTGCCAAATGCTGCTTTTGCCTCTGACTTGGCACGCTCATAGGATTCCTTAACTTCTTCAAGGCTTCTTACTATGCGCATGCCTCTTCCGCCACCGCCCAGGGATGCTTTAATGATAATAGGGAATCCATAGTTTTTCCCGAAATTGATGACCTCTTCTAAACTTTGAACTGGGCCGTCACTTCCCGGGATAACCGGAATCTCAGCAAGCTGTGCTTGTGTTCTTGCTTTCACTTTATCTCCGAACATATCTAAATGCCTCGATGTCGGTCCAATAAAAATAATGCCCTCTTCTTCACACCGTTTTGCGAACACTATATTTTCCGACAGAAATCCATACCCCGGATGAATAGCATCAACATCACTGTTTTTAGCAATTTCAATAATTCCCTCAATATCGAGATATGCATCAATTGGCTTTTTGCCTTCCCCTACCAAATACGCTTCGTCCGCTTTATAGCGATGATACGATCCTGAATCCTCTTTAGAATAGATGGCTACCGTACGTATATCCAATTCTGTGCAAGCACGGAATACACGGATGGCAATTTCTCCTCTGTTAGCTACTAATACCTTGTTGATTCTTCGGCTCAAGAAAAACACCTCGTCTTTATGTATTTTTTAACAATATTCTGCCAAGTCAAGCTGAATCCGGGCGGAAACCACCCGTTTGCTAACCTGAATAAAGCTTGCTGAGGCGCACCTGTAATGCCTCACAGGATGCACCTTTTTATAGATCAGAAGGGATATTCCCCCCTGATTTATCTATTAAAAAGCACTGAGGTAACTCTGTGCTTATTTACGGATTATAAATGGCTTCTCGGTAGTCACTGGAATGGCCTCTGGTTTTGGCTGCTCATTTTTATTCTTATATTTTTGTTCGTAATTAACAAACATTGAAACATTTACAAGAATACCCATTGCTATGGACAGCTGAAGCAGTGAAGAACCTCCATAGCTGATAAAAGGCAGTGTTACACCAGTTAAAGGCGTTACTCCCGAGATGCCAGCAAGATTGATAAAAGCTTGAATCCCAATCATCGAGGAAATCCCGATTGCAAGCAGGCTGCCAAAAGCATCTTTGCATTTTAAACTGATAAAGATCCCCTTCAGAACAATATACCCAAGAAGCAAAATGACAAGCCCCACTCCAAAAGCACCCAGTTCCTCTGCAATAACAGCCATTATAAAGTCTGTATGAGCTTCAGGCAGGTAGCCTAGCTTCTGTACACTCTCCCCAAGACCAAGTCCCTTTAATCCGCCTGAACCCAGTGCAATATAAGAATTGGACAGCTGATAGCCAAATTCCGACCCAAACGGATCTCTGAAAGCCTCAATCCTTCCCATGCGGTAGGGAGCGAAAATCTTATCCTTTAATAGGAGGATAAATGGAGCAGCAAGCAAAAGCCCAAATAAACCCAGCTTAAAAATATTTTTAAAATTCATGCCGGATGTAAAAATAACCGCTGCTGCTATAGCACAAATAATCATGGCTGTTCCAAAATCAGGCTGGATTGCAACTAGGAGGGTGGCAAGAATCAAATAAGCAAGCGGCGGAAGCACACCCTTATTAAATTCATTTATATATGGCTGCTTTTTTGCATACACTGCAGCTAAATATATGATAACCGAAAGCTTTACAAATTCTGCTGGCTGAAGGCTTCTGCTTCCAATTTCAAACCAGCTCAAGGCTCCGCCTGCCACTTTCCCAAAAATAAACAGGGCAGTTAAGCCAAATATCGAAGCAGCTACCATGGGTACCAGAAATTTATTGCTTTGCATGGCTTTGTATGGAAATAAAGCAACAAAGATAAATGCTATTGCAGAAAAAACTAAATGCATCTTTTGTTTGTTATAAAAATAATCGCTTGGCTGATCATAAATCTGTACAGCTGTAACCATACTTGCACTGAAAACCATGATTAAGCCAAAAACAGACAGCAGTGCTACAGCAACAACCAAAGTATAATCATATGATTTTAGTATTTTTTTAAACATCCAGCCCTCTTCCCTTATCTTCTAGGTTTATTATTTATTCTACTATAGTATTAAATATCCTGCTTTGAAGAAAAGAAAAGTTAATTTAAATGTAACATAACAATTAAAACAAATCCACAATTATGTCATACTAATTTAAAATAAAGTTATACCAATATGTATTTTCTTTTCTTGCAGTTATACTATATACCTGTTTATTTGAAACTTTTAAACATGCCTGTTAACTTCCTTTCCAGTCGCTCAAAAAACCTTCTGGCGGTACAATACTCCGCCTGCAGGATCCCCGCTTTTAGCTTTCCCCCAGAAGAAATTAAAAAAGCACAGCAAGAAGAAAAAAGCGAATGCATTTTAAAGGAATCACCTTAATCTTCTTTCCACTCCATCCAATAGGATGCAAGATCTGCAATTATCATTATCGAGCGTTTTGTTTAGTTATAAAAAAACTCAAACAATCTCTGAAGAATGTTTGAGTTTTTTATTTTTATTTTTTTACTGAAGCTTCATGAAGAATGGACAATTCCCTTTCCAGTTCACCAAGAATAGCTTTGCCCTCGGTCTCTTCAATTAATCCAAGACGCACAGCAAAATCTATTTCCCTGGACAAACCGAACATCTGAGTATCAAGCACCTCTTCATACAGAGGGCATTGGGGCATAGTCAGGTTATCCATTTGCACCTTTATTAACTTTAATATTTTAGCAGCATCTGCCTTTAAAAGAGCGCTTGCTTTTTCTTTATGATCTATAATCATTTCAGAAGCCAACTTTCAATCCCTCCATTTCCGAGCGATTATCCTATCTATAAATTTTATACTTAAGCTTGGAAAAAAGCAAGGATAATAAGGGATTAGCACTAAGAAATGCTTTTTAACCGGATCTGGCCTACTTAAAACTTAATCTTTTTTAAAGGCTCTTTTCTCATAGATTGTTGTTTTTGTTTATGTATTTTGCCCGTTGATTTTACCACGGGACACTCACTCTTCCCTCTTTTCCCGCAGGTTGAAACACCGCTTCGTAAGAAAATGCGAAGGCATTTTCGAGAAGTCAAGTGCCCTCCGCTACAATCAACTCAGTTGGCTAAACTAAGTTCGCCTTCAAAAAGCAGCAAACCTTACGAAAAAGCTTTTTTAAAAAATACTGTAATTATTTTTATTCGAAAGTATTTCCAGTAATTTTATGCCAGCTATACTATTCCCCCTGCTGTCAAGTGACGGGCCAAAAATTCCAATGCCGCACCGTTCTGGCACAACACCGAGAATTCCTCCGGATACACCGCTTTTAGCTGGTATTCCAACCTTTATGGCAAACTCGCCTGATGCGTTGTACATTCCGCATGTAACCATAAACGTTTTGCAGACTCTCGCAATATCTTTAGGAATTATTACTTTTCCTGTCTCCGGATCCTGCCCATCTAGCGCAAATACAGCACCAATCCTTGCCAGATCAAAGCAATTCATTTCGATTGCACATTGTTTTGTATATATGTCCATTAATTCTTCGACATTTCCATCGATGACTCCATGCTGCTTCATAAAGTAACAGAGGGCCCTATTCAGCCATGAAGTTTCACATTCGGATTTCGCTACAGTTTCATCACAAGAAACATTTTTATCACTGGCAAGGCGTTGAACAAAATCCCTAATTCGGGCCCACTTTTCTGCAGAGCTTCCGCCATTAATCATATTTGTAACCGCAAGAGCTCCCGCATTGATCATTGGATTTAACGGTTTGGAAGGGACAGATGTCTCAAGCTTGGAAATCGAATTAAATGGATCTCCAGTCGGCTCCATTCCTACCCTGTCAAAAACATAGTCATAGCCCCTATCCTGGATAGCCAAAGCTAACACCAAAACTTTGGATATACTTTGCAAGGTAAACTTCTTTTTATAATCTCCTGCATAAATGCAGCTATTCTCTTTAACATTATAAACCGCGACTGAAAGGTCATCTTTATTTACTTCAGCAAGTGCCGGAATATAGTCGGCCACTTGTCCATCTTTTGTTAAAGAAGATACTTCATCAACTATTTTCTGCAGATCCCCGCTCGTGTGGCATGTCATTTTTTTCTCCTCCTGGGATCATTTTTATTATTTAGCTAGCTTACCCCAAACGATTTCGAAGAATGCAAGTATGACAAGAAGCCTAAAAATCTGTATACTTGAAATATGCTTGCAATTCAAGAGTCATTCGAGCTCCAGGAGGATTTAAGATGGAAAATATTATCTCATTTAAAGGAAAAGTAAAATTTAAGATAGCATTAGACCCGGGAGTCTGGATCTTTGATGACCGGAGAGTAGATTTAAATACCTATTTTAATTTAGAATCTAAAAGCAGCAATGAACTTGAGGAATATACAAAAGAAGTGTCAAAACACTGGGATCGGGAGATAATGGAAGGCGCTGTTTTTCCTCCAACTTTAAAAACAGAAAAAAAATTTGAAAAAGAAAAGGTTTTGACAGGAACGTTTGGCATACCTTTTAAACCTTTCCTCTTAAATGCAGAGCCCGATGAGACTGCAGAGTCCCTGATTATTGAAAGCGAGGATGGAGAAGTTAAATTATCCTTATCTCAAGCAGAAGATTTAATACTGGGGTTTTCAAAGGATGGGAAACCATTAAAAGAAGATGGTCCTATTCATGTATTTATGGGTGATGGAAGCAACAAAGACAATCCTATTAAGCGAGTGAAGGCATTTAGAGTAGAATGACCGAAGAGGGCGATGGCAGCAGCATCGCCCTTTTCTATTTAGGAACTTTCCAAGAGTTTAGCGGAATCACCGCTCATGTTCCGTTTGTGCGTATCTTACTTTATAATAGGTCAGCCGCAAGCTGTGCAAGGCCGGACCTCTCACCCTTGATAAGTTTGACATGGCCTGAAATCACCTGATCTTTAAACTTTTCAACAACATAAGTGAGACCATTGTTATAAGCGTCCAGGTATGGATGATCGATTTGCTCCGGATCTCCCATTAAGACAATTTTACTTCCTTCCCCCACTCTTGTCAGAATTGTTTTCACTTCGTGTTTAGTCAGATTTTGCGCTTCATCTATGATGATAAACTGATCCGGAATGCTTCTTCCTCTTATATAGGTCAGGGCCTCAACTTCAATTGACCCCATCCCTGCCAGTATGGCATCCAGTTCACCAGGTTTTTTCACATTAAATAAGTATTCCAAATTATCATAAATCGGCTGCATCCATGGCCTTAATTTCTCTTCTTTCTCACCAGGAAGAAAGCCGAGATCCTTTCCTACTGGAACGATTGGCCGGGCAACCAGCAGCTTTTTATATTGTCCATAGTCTTCTGTTTGCATTAAGCCGGATGCCAGGGCCAATAAGGTTTTCCCGGTTCCAGCCTTTCCAATTAACGTTACCAGAGGCAAATCATTTCTTAATAACAGCTCCAATGCCATTGTCTGCTGGACATTGCGAGGTTTAATTCCCCATATATGATCATGGTCAAAAATTAGCTTTTTTACTTTTTTTCCATTCTTATCAACCACTCCCAAAGCCGAGGAGGATGAGCCAAGGGCATCCTTCATTACAAGGAACTGATTTGGATAAAATGGATGGTTAGCAACTTCTGATAATGGCAATTCCCCCTTCTCATAAAAGCGGTTCAATATATCAAGCCCTATATAAACCTCCAAAAAACCGGGGTAGAGAGAATCATTTTCCACTACCCGATCGCTTAAAAAGTCTTCCGATATCAGACCAATAGCATCAGCTTTTACCCGTACTAAAGCGTCTTTGCTGACTAAAATGACTGTTCGTCCATTTTCTTTTGTCTCTTCTTCGAGCGACAAATTTTTCGCAACAGCCAATATGCGATTGTCATTTGTTTTCTCGACAAAAATTTCCTGCAGCTGATGAAATGATCTGTGATTCAATTCAATACGCAGGCTTCCGCCATTTTCAAGAGGGATTTTTTCATGAAGCTTTCCCGTTTCTCTCATGCCGTCAATCAGCCTGGATACTTGTCTTGCATTTCTGCCTATCTCATCCATATACCTTTTCTTCGAATCGACTTCTTCCAGTACTACTGCTGGAATAACTACATCATTATCTTCGAATGAAAATATGGAATTAGGGTCCTGCAACAAGACGTTGGTATCTAAAACGTAAATTTTACTCAATCTGATGCCTCCTGCTCCTCTTGAGTCTTTATTATTCAAACTTCATAAGCGTGGTCTATCCGACTTTCTGGTTTGCTTATCTAAGCCTTTTGCACTCCAATTTGAATTTGCTGTTTATTTTATAGTATTCATTCCCAATGAGAAGTTGAATGATTGGGAAACAAGGCCTTCCTATTCAGTGGGACAAATATAACTTGGTAAAATATATGTTTTGCCGAATAAAGATAGAAGAAGTTTTGCACAATAATCATTAAAGAATCCTACTTAACCTGAAATATAATTAAGAGTCATTAGATTTTCAGCTTAGCTTATTTCAGGAAAAATTTTTGATAGCCCTGGAGGTGTCAAATATGAAAAAATGGTTATTATTATGCTTTTCAGCCTTTCTTTTATCTGGATGCGGAATAAACAATAACCAGTCCCAAGGAGAACAGGGACAGCATGAACAGCAAAATGCCATTAATGTTAAGAATAGCGCGATTCAAGAAGTTGACAGGGAAACAGGTCAGCAAATCTCTAGACACCTGGTTAATTTGGCAACGAGAATACCTAATGTTAACGATGCCACAGCTGTAGTGCTCGGAAGATTCGCCATTGTAGGTATTGATGTAAATAGGAACCTGGACAGATCCGAAGTAGGGACAATAAAGTATTCTGTTGCAGAGAGCTTAAAAAATGACCCTCATGGCGCAAGAGCAATTATTGTGGCCGATCCGGATATTAACGCCCGGTTAAGAGAAATTGCCCAAGACATTCAAAACGGTGAGCCATTGCAAGGAATTATGAATGAACTGGCGGACATAGCCGGCAGGCTTATGCCCGAAGTACCGGCAGACTTAGTTGATCCAGGCAAGAAAAATGAAAAGAATGCAACAGAAGATCCAAAGAAAAAACTAAATAACAACCAGGAAAAAGAGCTCGAACAAAAGCAGGAGAAACAATCCAATTACCATAAATAACTGCGTGCCGGCAGCTATACCAGGCATGAACTGGTATTGTGGCCTGGCACTATTTTTATCCTAAAGAAGCTTAGTTCCCATAGGGAACTAAGCCTCTTTCATTGCTTCCATAACTTGTTTGTCTAAGCGTGCCGCAGCATCTTTATCATACGTTTTATCATATTGAGGTTCTGCTGTAATTTTAGACCCATAAAACATAACATCACGTACTTCTTTAACACTTATTTCCATAAGGGCAAGCTTCAAAGGAACCCCTTCCATCCTTTCGGATTTCACAGACGCTTCTCCGCTTATGGAATATGTAGATTCATTCGCTATAATATTCAGCACTACCTTACGGTTGCTGTTTATGTTCTGCACGATTCTGGAACGATTATCAACAGCGAAATAAATTGTTTCTTCATTTTTAGCCAATACCCATGAAATCGCACTTACATTTGGACCGCCTGTTTCATGATCTACAGTGGCTAGTGTAACAAACCGTTCTTTTTGCAGTTCATCAAATAGTGGTTTAATTAATTTTGGTTCTACCTGATTTGCCATTCATTTCCCTCCTTTTCTACATTCATAATAGTATGATAATGCCTTACTTTCAACAATTAAACATCCAGCCTTTAAAGAACCGCCTTTTCTCCATGTTGATTCCCCTCAAAGCACCTCAAAAAAAATGATGCCGAAAGTAACATGAACTTCAGCAGATTCCCAACGAATAGATGCCCCTATACTAATATGAACCAACTTCTTCGGCCAAATACCGTTAAGCTGCAAATTTATATTGATTAGCATTCGAATCCACTCAGAACATGTACTATAATAGAGTTAAGCAAAAATAATTGAGGTGTCCTATGAGAGTTAAATGTGTACTTTGCGACAAAATCGAAACAATTGAAAATGAATCATTGCAGGCTAAACGGCTGCGCAATCGTCCCATCCACACATATATGTGCAAACCATGCGAAGCCAGAATCGCCGAAAAGACGCAAAAAAGAGCTGATACAGGAAATTTCAAACTATACCGAAGCAAAGTCCAAGAGGAAGAATGGTAAGATTGCTCATTTTCAGCTGCAGGACCGCTTAAGCTTCTAATATTAATATGGAGCTTTGCAATATGCTCATGTAAAAAAGCCGCCCCGGTTTAAGGAGCGGCTTTTAAATTAATCATTAGGATAATTTACATATTTCTCAGGTTCAGTTTGAATCTGATCGAGCATCACTTCAATCAATTCACGCGGAAAACGGGTTTTATTCCGTTCCCCTTCCTTAGTGTAATGTACATAATACATCACTTCATCATTTTCAACTTCAATATCAGAAACCTGATGTTCGTCTCCGAGAATATCAAAAAACATCTTTTCCGTTTCTGCTGCTGCTGTATCATCCGGCCGGTTATCACTGACAATTTTTATTGTTAGCCAGTTATACAGTGAATCCTGCAAAGATTTCATCTCAGCCTCTCCCTGTTATTCCGCCTTTGCCTGCTCCTTCTTTTCCTGGTGAAGGCGAATTTTATAGATAATCAAGATTAAAGCAGCTACAACCAGGCCTTCTGCTACTGGAAGAAATACACCGAGAAAAGTCAGCATTGTACATCCCAAAATTAAGAAGGTGTAAATAACAGCTGATTTGGCAATGGGCAGCTTTTTGGCAAAACCTAATTTAAATACCAGGATTGACAAAAGGACAATTGTAATATAAAGAAGCCACATCCCTGTTGTGGGATTTTCATCGACTTTGAATAAAGCAGCGAAAAAAGAAAGGCGTTGTGAAACATCCATATCCTTCTCTCCTCCCCTTCTTAGCCTTAGTTTGTTTCAGCGTATTTCTTCTTCTTAGCTAATCTTTCTCTTTCATTTTTATCAAGAATTTTTTTGCGCAGCCTGATGGATTCTGGTGTTACTTCGAGAAGCTCATCATCATTCAAGTATTCCAGCGCTTCTTCAAGGGTCATGATACGCGGCTTTTTAATTACCGTTGTTTGATCTTTATTAGCTGAACGGATGTTGGTTGCATGCTTCACTTTTGTGATATTAACTGTCAGATCATTCTCGCGAGTATGTTCTCCAACGATCATTCCTTCGTATATTTCTGTACCCGGTTCAACAAAGATCGTTCCTCTATCCTCTACTTGCATAATACCATATGTGGAAGACTTGCCGCTTTCCATTGAAACAAGTACACCTTTGCTTCTGCCGCCAATTTGCCCTTTAATTTCAGGCTGATAGCTGTCAAATGTGTGATTGATAATACCATATCCGCGAGTAAGGGTCATAAATTCTGTAGAATAGCCAATTAGTCCGCGAGCTGGAACATTGAATGTTAACCTTACTTGACCGTTTCCATTATTGGTCATATCAAGCATTTCACCTTTACGCATACCCATAGACTCAATAATAGAACCAGTATTATCCTCTGGCACATCAATTTGAACACGTTCTACCGGTTCGCAGCGCACACCATCGATTTCTCTAATAATTACTTCAGGTTTGGAAACCTGCAATTCAAAGCCTTCACGGCGCATATTTTCGATAAGGATAGACAAGTGAAGCTCTCCACGTCCAGATACAATCCATGCATCAGGTGAATCAGTGTTTTCTACACGAAGACTCACATCTGTCTCGAGTTGTGCACGCAATCTTTCTTCAACTTTTCTGGCAGTAATGTACTTGCCTTCTCTTCCTGCAAATGGGCTGTTATTTACAAGGAAAGTCATCTGCAGGGTCGGCTCATCGATCCTTAAAACAGGAAGTGCTTCCTGATGCTCAACAGGGCAGACAGTTTCCCCAACATTGATGTCTTCCATTCCGGAAACAGCAATGAGATCTCCCGGATAGGCTTCTTGAATTTCCTCGCGCTTCAGACCGAAGAAACCAAAAATTTTCGTAACACGGAACTGTTTAACAGAACCATCTAGCTTCATTAGGGCAACTTGCTGGCCGACCTTTATTGTTCCTCGGAATACACGGCCAATCCCAATTCTGCCTACATAATCATTGTAGTCTAAAAGTGCAACCTGGAATTGAAGCGGCTCTTCACGGTTATCGGCAGGTGCTGGTATATGATCAATAATTGCTTCATAAAGAGAATGCATATCTTCATCCTGTTTGTCAGGAGTGGTACTTGCAGTCCCGGCAATTGCTGACGCATAGATGACAGGAAACTCCAATTGATCCTCATCTGCACCTAGTTCAATAAATAAATCGATTACCTCGTCAACAACTTCTGTTGGACGCGCAGATTCCTTGTCAATTTTATTTACTACAACGATTGGCGTTAATTTTTGCTCCAATGCCTTTTTGAGCACGAAACGCGTTTGCGGCATACATCCCTCATACGCATCAACAACCAATAAAACACCATCAACCATTTTCATGATTCGTTCTACTTCACCGCCAAAATCTGCGTGTCCTGGCGTATCAAGGATGTTTATTCTTGTATCTTTATATTTAACCGCAGTATTTTTAGCTAAAATGGTAATGCCTCGTTCTCTTTCCAAATCATTTGAATCCATTGCCCGCTCTTCTACATGCTCATTTGACCGGAACGTGCCAGACTGTTTCAAAAGCTCGTCAACCAAAGTCGTTTTCCCATGGTCAACGTGGGCAATAATAGCTATATTGCGAATATCTTCTCTTAGTTTCAAAAGATTTCCTCCTATTTATAAAAACTGAATCGTTTTATCAACATTTTTCACAACTGATACATTATATCACAATTACTATAGAAACCTAAAAGCTTTTTGTGTAAAATAATGTTGAAAAGGGTTTGTAACTCAATGATTTAGATAATTTCTATTCTCTCTACATATTTTTCGCCAGCATTTTTATAAAATACTCCGCCTGGGAGGGTAAAATACAATGAAAAATATCAAGTGGCCTTTATTAGCTTTTGCGGTCGGAGCAGCCCTATGCATGATGGGAATAGGTGTTGCGGTTGCTGAAAGAAGCATAATCGGAATTGTTTTTTCAATCATTCTGTTAATTCTTGTAATGGGATATGGGTTTAAAACAAAGAAGAAAATGAGAGAAGACGGATTGCTGTAAGAAAACAGAAGCGCCTATCTGCGAGGGGTATTCTTGGGAGCTTTCCTGAATGTACATCTATAAAGCGTTGACAAACAAACTAAAAAGCTGCAGCCATTGCTGCAGCTTTTTTAGAGCTCTTCTATCATAAATTGCTTTATGAAAACAGCATTTATTATAACAGGGGACATACCATTATCAAAAAATCCCGGCCTTCAGGGGAAGTCTCCATTTTAAATTGTTCAAATCCGGCATCAGATAAAAAATCAATCCAAATGTATCGACTTTCAGGAACACCAGCAAATAAGGATTTTTCGCCATTTCCTTTCAATTCGGTGCATATATGTCTGATTATAGCTATACCGATTCCTTTCCTTCGCATCTCTTTCTTTACAAGAATCGTTCCTAGCCACGGCTTTTGATTGGATGGGGATGATTCAACATGGTAAGTGATGGCTGACCGTTCCCCATTTAGCCTCCAAATTCTCCATTCACCATTAAGTTTCCTATATCTGGCCAAGTATTCTTTTATATTATATTCGCTTTTTTCAGCCTCTTCCCATTCAGGGCTATCCTTAATGGCCTGCAGGAAAAATGGCCAGTCTTTATTTTCCATGTATTGACTGGATAAATTACCAATTTCCATTGTTTAAGTATTCTTTCATTATTTCCTGATGAAGCCCTGGTTTTGAAACAAAAACAGAATTATTTTCAAGCAAATTCAACGGTTCCCCTTTAAGAGTAGTGGCTATGCCTCCCAGTTCTTCAATCATGATTACACCTGCAGCAAAATCCCACGGAGCCAGCCGCAATGTGATGTAGGCATCTACTCTTCCCGAGGCGATATAAGCCATCTCGATAGCCGCAGAGCCATAGGAACGGGTTCCCCGTGCATTTTTAACAAGGGGAGCTAAAAGAGACGGATCAATTCGTTTATTTTCCGTTACCCAAGTAGCATTCAGCCCGATGATTGCTTTAGATACCTCTGTTTCTTCTAAAGGAGGGAGCTTTAAGTCATCCATATAAACGCCGTGCCCCTTCATACAATGATATAGTTCATCATGTACAACATCGTAAATCAGCCCTATTTTCCCTTTGCCATTTTCATAAATGCCGATTGAAATGGCAAAGTTTCTTTGCTGATGCACGAAGTTCATTGTCCCGTCGATAGGATCAATTATCCATACAATTCCGTCCGTAGAGCTTAACTTATCGCCAAATCCTTCTTCCCCCAGAATTTGGTGCTCAGGATACTTTTCATTAATTTTTTTTATAAAAAATTGCTCTGTTCTCTGATCAATATCTGTTACTAAATCGTTGGCATTTGACTTGGTTGTAATAGTCAATGTTTTGTTGAATGATTTACGGATATTTTCACCAGCTTCTTTAACCCACGATTTCGCATATGTATCAATTTCGCTCCAATTCGTCATAATCAGTCCACCCTCCGCTTGATTCCCCTCCATTGTTTGGGAAATCTTTAAAATATAAATAGCTTAAAGGAATTAACCTTGTTCTTCAAGTTATATACTCTCCTATGTGTATGCTTATCATTTGTATAGCTTAAAGGATTTCATCAAATCATTTATTAAAAAGGCACTTTTATTATAAATTGTTGTTTTTAATTAATTAACATTTGAAAAGCAACAAACTTTACGAAATCAGCCAAAATAATAAACGAACTCCACAAATACATCAGGGAGTTCGTTTCTATGGGTTCTTACTTTCAATATGCATTTTTTCTGCCTTTTCTCCTTTGCTTCACAGTTCAAGAATATCCGCCATTAAAGTGCTTTTAATCTTAGAAGTTCCTGCCTGATTCTTTCTAGCTTTAGTTTTGTCTGCTTTTTTAACTCTTCATTTTTCTCCGTCATGGCATCAAATAACGTTGCCAATTCATAATCCATTTCCAGTCTCAGAACAGCTGTCCTTTCTCTATCACCGGCTTTTTTCTTCACAGAATTCATAAGTTGTTTCATTAGACAGTACACCCCTTCCAATTATTCAATTTCGTTTTCTGATTATTTTTACTATTATCATATGAAGAGTAAATCATAGTTGCAACTAATTTGTGCGATAACCCAAGCATTTATTTAGCTTAGTTAAACTCGATTGCGGATTACCGCTTTCCCTCAACAACAAAGTGCCTGCTATTCAGCACTGCGGTAAAAAATACCCAATTTATAAAGAGCTATAAAGCTAAACATTTCTTTATTAATCAGAGGTTATGCTACAATATTTGACAAAGCATTTAGGAGGTAAGCTTATGTCATTTTCTGGATTTACCAATGAAGATTTCGATGTTTTTAAAATAAATGGCCTGGATGACAGAATGGAAGCATTAAAGTCAACGATCAGACCGAAGCTTGAAGAATTGGGACGCCATTTCGCCTCTACACTTTCAGGGTTATCTGGAGATGAAATGTTTCCTCATGTTGCTAAACATGCAAGGCGAACAAAAAATCCTCCAAATGATACTTGGGTTGCATTTGCCAGCAATGCGCGAGGCTACAAAATGCTTCCGCATTTTCAGATTGGCTTATGGGAAACACATGTATTCATTTGGTTTGCTGTCATCTATGAAGCACCAAATAAACAAGAAATCGGTAAAGCATTCGAGGACAGCCTGGAAAAATTATATAACGAAATACCTAAAGATTATGTCTGGTCTGGTGATCATACGAAACCATCCGCTATTCCGCATAATCTGCTGTCAAAAGAAGAATTAAAATCAATGTTTGTTCGCCTGCAAACTGTCAAGAAGGCTGAAATTCTTTGCGGCTTCCATATTTCGCGGGAAGAAGCCGTAAGCATGCCGGCTGATCAATTTATTGAAAAAGCAGATTCTGTATTTAGAAATTTATTACCCCTATACAAAATGGCTTAAACATCATAAATTGATATGAAAAAACCCCAACTCTCCTGATAGCAGGGAGGGCTGGGGTTTTGATTTTTTATATAATCTAATAAGCTCAGCTATTTCTTCATTCGTATTTTATCGCCCGATGAAGACTCTTTGGCTGCTTTTAGAGTTTTGTAAGATGAATAACCGCTCAACTCTTCGAACTCATCGCAGATGTTTTTTTCCTGGGCTTTTCCGGGGACTATTTCTTTAAATCGCCTATAGGCAGTCATAAAATGTTCCCGTTCAATTCCTTTTTCATATGCCTGTTCAACACTTTCAAAATATTTTATCACATCCACAATCTCTTCTGTAGACCAATCTTGATCAATAGGGTATTGGTATTCCATTTACTTCACCTCATTTATGTTAATTAATCCTGGTGTTAAAAAAAAGTTACTCAGACCATTTTTTCCGGATCGCTTCTCCTTCGGCTATCATTCGCTTAAACAGCTCATTAACAGCCGGCACATCCTTAATTAATCCCATTACTTGTCCTGCCCATGCAAAGCCTTCATTCTCATTACCTTCATAAATATATTTCTTATTAGCATTCCCACTTATGTAATCCTTTAATTGTTCATATCCGCCATTTTGCTTTTCAATTTCCAGGATTTTCTCAGTCCAGGTGTTGGCTATTACCCTTGCAGGGGCTCCGATTGTTCTCTTTATAACAATAGTATCATTTTCTGCACCTTCAACAAGACGGTTTTTATATAAGGAAGATGCATGAACGCATTCTTGTGTTGCTACAAATCTAGTTCCCATTTCAATGCCTTCGGCTCCAAGGCTTAAGGCTGCCATCATTCCCCTTCCATCCCCTATTCCTCCAGAAGCAATGACCGGAATGGAAACAGCATCAACAACCTGAGGCACAAGAACAAAAGTGCCGATATCATCCCTGCCCAAATGGCCACCGCCTTCCTGGCCAACAACCATCACAGCATCCGCTCCAAGCTCCTCTGCTTTTACCGCTTGCCTTTTTGCAGCTACGAGTACCAGCTTCTTAACATTTACACCTTTCAATTGGTCAAAGATGGGAGCAGGATTCCCTCCTGTCATGGAGATGACAGGAACTTTTTCTTCAATTGCAATATCCAGATATTCAGAAAAGGGACGGCCATGCTGACCAATAGCAAAATTAACTCCAAAAGGCTTATCTGTCAACTTCTTAACCTTTTGTATTTCCTCTCTCAGCTTTTCCGGGCTGCTAAGGGACATGGCAGTGACTTGACCCAGCCCTCCTGCATTTGAAACTGCAGCTGCAAGCTCAGAATAGGCCAGATGGGCAAGCCCGCCCTGTATGATCGGATATTGGATGCCAAGCATTTCTGTAACCTTTGTGTTCCAATTCATTTTATATACCTCCATTCGTCAATATTCTTCTATTTCTATTTTTATGTTTTATTTTCCTGTTAACTTCTTAAACTAAATGCAAGTCAAATTTTCAGAGGGGCAAAAGGCATGTGAAATATGCTTAAAATGGTGTTAAATCTTTCTATGCAAAGGGGATGAATAATGCTATAATTCAAATGTTTTATGCATGAATTTTGAAATATTAACTAAAGAGGTGTGGGAATAAGTTGTCTCAATATAAAACACCGTTATTCAGCGGTTTACTTGAACACGCAAAAAAGGAACCGGTCCAATTTCATATACCAGGGCACAAAAAAGGCACTGGAATTGACCCGGAATTTAGAGAATACATTGGAGATAATGCTCTGGCCATTGACTTGATCAATATTGGGCCGCTTGATGACCTCCATCAGCCAAAAGGAATTATTAAAGAAGCCCAGGAGCTTGCTGCAGAAGCTTTTGGAGCTGATCGGACATTCTTCTCTGTACAGGGAACAAGCGGGGCCATTATGACAATGGTTATGGCCGTCTGCGGCCCAGGAGATAAAATTATCGTACCTAGAAATGTCCATAAATCCGTAATGTCAGCGATTGTATTCTCAGGAGCAACCCCTATTTTCATTCATCCGGAAATTGATGAAAACCTGGGAATATCTCATGGAATTACAACAGAATCGGTATCAAAAGCCCTTGAGCTCCATCCGGATGCTAAAGGTGTATTGGTAATCAATCCAACTTATTTCGGTATTTCAGCAGACTTAAAGAAAATTGTTGAGATCGCCCATTCATATAATGTACCTGTCCTAGTTGACGAAGCCCACGGGGTTCATATCCATTTCCATGACGAACTCCCTTTATCCGCCATGCAAGCGGGAGCAGACCTTGCAGCTACTTCTGTTCATAAACTTGGCGGCTCGATGACGCAAAGTTCAGTCTTAAATATGAAAGGTAATCTTGTCTCAGCCAAAAGGGTTCAATCCATTCTAAGTATGCTGACGACTACTTCAACTTCTTATTTATTACTCGCTTCTCTGGATGTAGCAAGAAAACGCCTGGCCACTGAGGGTAAAGAGCTTATTGGCAAAACGATAGAATTAGCCCAGTCGATAAGAAGCCGCATAAATGAAATCGACCGTTTATATTGCGTCGGAGAAGAAATATTGGAAACGAAAGCAGCCCATGACTATGATCCGACAAAATTGATCATATCTGTTAAGGAACTTGGCATGAACGGATTTGATGTTGAGAATTGGCTTAGAGAAAAACACAATATTGAAGTAGAAATGAGCGATTTATATAACATCCTGTGTATTGTTACACCTGGAGACACAGAGAGAGAAGCCGATATCCTGGTTTCCGCACTTGCAGAACTGGCAAAAGAACGCCGAGGAAACACAGAGAAATTAGAAACTCAAGTTCTGCTTCCAAATATCCCTGTTTTGTCTTTAACACCTCGTGACGCCTTCTATGCAGATACTGAGCTGGTACCATTTGATGAATCCGAGGGCAGAATTATTGCAGAATTCATCATGGTATACCCGCCCGGCATTCCAATTTTTATACCAGGCGAGATTATTACCAAGGAAAATCTCCGTTATATTAAGACGAATATGGAAGCCGGACTTCCTGTTCAAGGGCCAGAGGATTACGACTTTAAATACCTGCGTGTCATTGAAGAGCACCGTGCCATTCGATAACGCAAAAGAGCCTTTCCATTTCGGAATAGGCTCTTTTATTATTAACGGTTATTATTAGCTTTGTTTGTTTTTTCTCCGTCGCAGCAATTGCATTTATTTGAATATAGTACAGTTACTTTTTCATCCTCAAAGTGATCGATAGTTGAATTGCAAGCCTGGCATACGATTGTACCCATCTTTTCATTCTCCTTTTCATTGAGTTATTTTATAAAACTTGAAAGCGCTTAACATCTTTAAAACAATAATAATATAACACTATTAATATTTCAAGCCTAATTGTATAACATATTTAAAGTATTTTTTGGTATTTATTGATTTTTTCTTCCCTTACTCTCTCTTCAATAGTATGTCACAATACAAAAAAACAGACCATTCGGGTCTGTTTTTTGAAAAAAATTTATTCATATTGGGTTTCAAAACGGGCACCAGGTATGGCTTCTCTGAAAAATTCACTTAAATCTGCAGCCTGTTCAATTAAATCGAGCTTAAAAGCTTTTTGTAAGTATTCGATATCTTCGAGATCTTTAGGGTCGAGGAGTGTAGAGCGGCCAGTTTGCATACAAATAACCAGAGGCTTTGAAAAGAAGAGGTTCGTATAAACAATTCCAAAATCATACCGGGTTGTTTCAGTCGTAAATCCTACAAAGCGGACATTTACGTTTTCATGCTCATCATAGAGCTTCTCGAAAAATTCCATATTATACCTCCCTTTTATTTTTAAATATTTAGAATTTTATTATAATTTATTATTTTCTTTTTGACAAGTATTTTAAATTTTCCTTCTTATTTAAAGTTGTCATTAGATTTTATGTAGTGCTAGAATGAAATAGGGTGTTTTTTTTATAATAATTCATTTGGGATATTGGGGGGAAAGATGATGGCAGCTAATGCATATATAAAGCTTGTTCCTTCATCAGCAAAAGAAGATATCACTACCGAAGAGCTCAAAGAACTTTTCTTGTACTTTAAGGACATTACTGGAAAAACAGGCGCCCAGATCGACTGGCAATATAATGATGCCGCTTTTCCATATGAAATTAAAGAAAAGCCGGAAGGAAAAGGAAGCTGGTTTTATCTCCTGTCAAATCACGATCGCTATAATGCTATATTGCTTGGGGTTGACAGAGAAATGATCAGGGAAGAAGATGGCACTGAGCGGGAGCAAACATACATACAAATAACATTGCCTGAAAATGCTACATTCGGAGATAAGGGTAAAGCCAATGAGTTTTGCAGATTCCTAGCTAAAAAGCTCAAAGGGGAATTGCATTTATTCAATGGAAGAGTCATGTATTTTTATCCCCGGAAATAAGGATAAACTATTTACGCGGAGAACAGCATAACTGCTGTTCTTATTCTATTTTTCCCAAATATTGAGGTGAACCATGATCAGCAAAAAGATAATCACCATAGGGATATTAAGCTTTGCATTTACAATCATATCACCATTTATTTTTAATTCATATGTAGGGGAAAAACCGGAGAAGTCAAATCAAAACGTAAAATTTGGAGCACCTTTCCCTTATGCTGAACAAAATATATCTTTCCCGGAAAATTCAAAGTTATATCCTCTTGAAATTAAGTTTTCTTCACCAATGGAAAAAGAAACGGACTATAAAATCCTTCCCTTTCTCTTTTCATTTTTTAGCTACTTTTTATTTTTCTTTTCTCTTATAACGATTGCATCCAGATATATTTCAAGAAAACCACAAAAGAAATAGGAGCCAAGCTAGAGGCTCCTTTCACTTCACCTTACAAGGGAAATGTCAATGCTTTTTTAATCCACAGTCTGGATCTTTGCAGGGTCAACAAATTCAAACCCTTTGTTTTGTATGCCCTTTACGATATCCTGCAAAGCATCCTTCGTCCATTGCCTGTCATGCATCAGTAAATTTGCACCCTCCACCAGATATGGAGAGTTGACCATTATATCCGCTAATGCCTCTTTTGATTGATAATCCTTCTCCCAGTCATACCCATAAGTCCAATTCATGAGAAGCATTTTTTCATCCCTTGCGATTTTTTTGCTGTAGTCAGTATTAGAACCAAATGGTGCCCTAAAGAACTTTGGCCTCTCTCCAATTATCTCCTCAATCCTGTCGTTAAGTCCGACAATTTCTTTATATTGCTCCTTTTCCGGGAGTTTTTTCAAATTTGGATGGCTGTAGGTATGATTTCCAATAGAAAAACCAAGATCATGAATAGCTTTTAAAACTTTTGCCTCTTCTGGCGTATCGATAAAATGCCCATTTACAAAAAAGATTGCTGGTGCCCCAAGCCTTTTTAAAGTTTCCGCCATTTCCAGGGCATATGTATCAGGAGCGTCATCAATTGTTAATAGTACAACTCTCGGACTCGCATGATCTATTGGTTCAATCGTCCAGTTATTTTCATTTAACTTATACAGCGGCCCTTCAGCTATTTCTGATTCCTCTTGGATTTTCCCGGCATTGGCATCTTCTTTATTATTGATTTCATCATTTTTATTAGCGCTTTTTTCCTGCCCGGAAGCCATCGTTTCTTCTGTTTTATCAATTTCTGCTTGTTTAATCTTTCCTGATGCTTCTTTCCCTGTCTCGCTGCTGCATGCTGACAATGCAACAATTAAGGAAAAAAGAACTATAACACTTATCTGTCTCATGTTGCCCCCCTTAAATGCATATTTCTTTTCAGCCACCGCAATTAGTGTTATTATCAACAATGGCCTTAATAAAGCTAAAGAGTTGTTCCCCTTTTGACTCCTTTATCCTTATCTACTGATTTTACCCGAAATGGGTTCGATATGAACTTTTTTTAATGAAATTTTTGATAGATGGAGCTATCATTTATCTTCACTAATCGTTTATCGAACCGATCGGCCTTTTTCGGGAAGTTGATTCACCGTCAACTTCCTTTCAATCCACGGATTCTTTCTGCCCGTTTATGTTTTCATATTGGCCTGGGAGTTTTTAAAGTTTTTTTCAATTAGGGCTCAAAAATTATTTATGGAGGGATTTGATGAAGAAACTGACACCCGTTTTTACGGTCTCAGTCATATTCACAGCATTATTTATTTTATGGGGG
Organism: Bacillus sp. J33; assembly: GCF_000518885.1. Lineage (GTDB taxonomy): Bacteria > Bacillota > Bacilli > Bacillales > Cytobacillaceae > Cytobacillus. The sequence goes on from NZ_JAEL01000089.1 coordinate 23,316, forward strand.
CTTGTCCCGCAAAGTGTATTGCCTAAAGGCAACCTTGATTCAGTAACTCAAATCATACAAGGTTTTATCCTCGAGAAATTTGGCTGGTTTTATTTATTAGCAGCTTCAGCCTTTTTAATTTTCTCTATCCTATTAATATTCTCCAAGTACGGAAATATTCGTTTGGGAAAAGACGCCGACAGGCCAGAATATAACTATTTGACCTGGTTTGCCATGCTTTTTAGTGCAGGAATGGGGATTGGGCTAGTGTTCTGGGGAGTCGCAGAACCCATGTACCATTACTATGCACCGCCATTTTCGGAAGGTCAGACACCAGATGCCGCCAGAGCTGCCATGAGGTATTCCTTCTTCCATTGGGGTCTGCACCCTTGGGCGATTTATACAGTAATCGCTCTGGCTCTTGCATATTTTCAATTCAGAAAAGGAGCACCTGGTGTTATCAGTTCTATTTTAAGACCCATTTTGGGCGACCGTGTTGACGGGCCGCTTGGCGTATTTATAAATTTCATCGCTGTTTTTGCAACAGTGTTCGGTGTTGCAACCTCTTTAGGTCTTGGTGCGATCCAAATTACCGGGGGGCTTTCCGCAACATTTGGCGGTATAGAAAATAATACTCAAACACAGATGACGATTATTGCCATTGTAACCATTTTATTTATGCTTTCGGCCCAAACTGGCTTAAACAAAGGAATTAAATACTTAAGTAATATAAACATTATTTTAGCTATAGCATTAATGTTTTTCCTGCTATTTGTTGGACCAACAAACTTTATTATGGACCTGTTTACAACTACAATCGGCTCCTATCTTCAAAATCTGCCTTCAATGAGCTTTAGATTAAGTCCATTTGATCAGGACCTGACCTGGTTTCAAGATTGGACAATTTTTTACTGGGCCTGGTGGATTGCATGGGCACCATTTGTCGGAACCTTCATTGCACGTATATCCCGCGGACGGACCATACGTGAATTTGTTATCGGCGTTCTGGCTGTTCCTACGATTTTTGGTGCACTCTGGTTTTCTGTTTTCGGAGGAACAGGGATATACCTTGAATTCTTTGAAGCAAAACCAGTAATGGACTCGATAGAGCAGCAGGGAATGGAAGTCGCTTTATTTACAGTCTTTGACAACTTTCCATTTTCCACTGTTCTATCTATATTGGCAATTTTCTTGATTAGCACATTCTTTATTACTTCCGCCGACTCAGCCACATTCGTACTGGGTATGCAAACAACCAATGGGAGCCTGAATCCTTCCAACAGAGTTAAATTTGTCTGGGGTATTATTCAATCTGCTTCAGCAGCCATTCTTTTATGGACTGGAGGGTTAGAAGCTCTGCAAAGAGCATCAATTATTGCCGCGCTCCCTTTTACAATCATTATGCTTCTGATCGTGGTATCACTTATAAAATCGTTCAAAGAGGAAATCGTTCCTGACCGGAAAATCAAAAAAGTATAGAAAAAAGCAGGCACCTGCCATCCTGAACTGCGCCCTATAAAGTAGACAGTTTAATAAAAAGAGATGCTGCTTTCTACGCAGCGATGAGATGACTCCGGTAAGCTGCTGGAGTCATCTTTTTTAAGGTCCATTGCTTTCTATTCGTGTTATAGTGCTCCATATATTCATCAATCATATTCTTTAAATCTGCTAAGTTATTTGCTTCTTTGTAATCTACTTCATCCTTTAAATGTCCAAAGAATGATTCCATTGGGGCATTATCTAGACAGTTTCCTTTACGGGACATGGATGGAATGAGTCCTAATGCTTTGACG
>NZ_JAEL01000090.1 GCF_000518885.1 Bacillus sp. J33
ACAAATAGCCAATAAACATCATTTTGAATAGAAGTAGAGGATCCGTTGGTCGACCGTTGTCCTCACTATAATATGGGCGAACCTTATCTAAAATGGTTGAAAAATCTATGTACTGATCTATTTTTCGCAGAAGGTGGTCCGAAGGAACAAGTTCATCAATAGACACAAATTCAATTTCATTTTGCGAAGATTCTTTGGGTTTAAACATGTAAATTCACCACAATCTATAGGATTTAATGGGTTAATTATAACATATTAACNCGGTGAATAATTAAAGTTAACTATTAAAATAAAGGCTGTCGATAGTTTCTCGACAGCCTGAAGACGGGTGTCTCCCGTCTTTTTTATGATCCAATCCTTTTTAACTTAAGATGCTTTTTCTTCTGTTTTTTCATATATATCAATCCCGGCTTCATTTAACATCCATTCAATATGGACTCCATAACCGGAAGTCGGATCGTTTACAAAAACATGCGTTACTGCTCCAATAATTTTGCCGTCCTGAATTATAGGGCTCCCGCTCATTCCCTGAACGATTCCGCCTGTTTTATCCAAGAGCTTTTGGTCGGTAACTTTTATGACCATTCCTTTTGTAGCAGGGAATTTTTGCGGAATGGTGCTTACAATCTCGATATCAAATAGCGCTACTTCGTCATTATCCACTACTGTCAATATTTGTGCAGGGCCTTCTTTAACTTGATGCGACAATGCAATAGGCATTGGTTTGTCAAAAATGCCATTTTTCATATCGCGGTTTAATTCGCCAAAAATTCCAAAAGGGCTGTTTCTGACGATATTCCCGATAACTTCTTTATCAGAAGAGAATCTAGCTAATTTTTCCCCCGGATTTCCGTTGCTGCCTTTTTCGATGGAAGTCACAGTAGATCTGACAATTTGACCATCTTCAACCACAATTGGCTTCTTTGTATCCATATCAGAAATTACATGGCCCAAAGCACCGTACTTCTTTGATTCCGGATGATAAAAAGTCATTGTCCCTATCCCAGCTGCAGAATCGCGTATATATAGCCCAAGCTTATAGGTTTCTTCACCTTTTTCTTTCAGCGGTTTAAGCTCGGTTTTAATTTTCCCGCTTTCCCGGCTGACAACAATCTGCAGCGGATTTCCTGATTTTCCTGCTTCCTGAACAAAAGGAGCTACATCTGACATTTTCTCAATTTTTTTACCGTTTATTTCAGTGATAATATCCCCAATTTTTATGCCAGCCGTTTCACCTGGTGAAGCTTTTCCTTCGGCCGTATTTACTTGATGGTGGCCAACTACCAGCACTCCAACAGTATTAAGCTTTACTCCAATGCTCTGGCCGCCGGGGATTACTTTGAAATCCTTTAAAACATTTACATCAACCTTTTTGATCGGAAAACCTGCCAGTTCTAAAAACATTTCATTTTTACCATTTTCTCGAGCATGCAGAGAAAGAGAATGGTTATCTTCTTTAAGTGAAATACTTGAATTATCTATGGACATACCAGCTGAAACTGCTTCCGCTTTCGGAAAGTCAAGCTGCTGTCCTTCAAAAAGAGTGATATTTGCAGGAATTTGCAAATATTCTTGAACAGGCTTCGAAAAACCTAATGCAATTAATGAAACAAGGAGAATTCCACCAATTATTTTCCGTAAAACTTCATATGTCAAATTTTTCACTCTCCTCGCTTCTAGTCCACCCACGTCTAATGGCTACATCTTTAATTTTGCCTGCATCGAAGGCATTTATAACAGCTGCAGACATAAAAAAAGCTATCCTTCTTTGGATAGCTTTTCATGGTATCAGCTTCTCGGCTGACTATACTGGTTTTTACTGAAATGATTTGCGTAAATTGAACTTTTGGCAATTATTTTAACTGACTTGCCAACTGGAGCAGCTCCCTGGCGTGTTCCTTTGTTAAATCAGTGATTTCTACACCCGAAATCATACGCCCGATTTCTTTGATTTTTTCATCTTCTGTAAGCGGTTTGACAGTCGTTTTTGTTCGTCCGTCTTTTGTCTTTTTGGCAATAAATAAATGAGTATCCGCCATAGCAGCAACCTGGGGCAGGTGCGATATGCACAGGACTTGTGAATTTACAGAAACATGGTGAATTTTTTCGGCAATTGCTTGCGCCACTCTGCCGCTGACTCCTGTGTCCACTTCGTCAAAAATGATGCTGGTAACGCCCTGATGCTTTGAGAAAATGCTTTTTAATGCCAGCATAATTCTTGAAAGCTCTCCGCCAGATGCTATCTTAGACAGGGGTTTAAGCGGCTCTCCCGGATTGGTTGATATATAAAATTCTGCTCGGTCAATTCCATTCTTTAAAAAGCTTTCAGGTTCGGAATCGAATCTGACTTCGAAAACCGTTTTTTCCATATATAATTCCTTTAGCTCTTTGTGAATTAACTTTGTAAGCTTGAGGGCAGCCTTTCTTCGAAGCTGGCTAAGCTCTTCTGCTTCAACCAAAAGATCTTTCTTTAGTGCAGCCACTTCTTTCTGGAGTTTATCAATATGCGTCTCTTTATTTTGCAGAGTTTCAATTTCCTCTTCAATTTTCGCAGCATATTCCATTACTTCTTCAACAGTCTTGCCATACTTTCGTTTTAAGCCGTTAATTTCGGTAAGCCTGTCCTCTATTTCAATAAGCCTTTGCGGGTCATATTCCATAAAATCCATTTCGTTTCGGAGTGATCTGGCAGCGTCCTCCAGCAAGTAAAAACTATTTGAAACATTCTCAGCTAGTTCTTTATATGCTGGATCAATTTCAGCCGCATCCTGCAAATGCCCCATTACCATTCCAATCCAGTCCAAGCCCTTTTGTTCCCCTTGAAGTCCATTATAGCCTGATTGCAGAGATTCAAATATACGCTCGAAATTGGAAAGCTTCCTTCTTTCTTCATGCAGCTCTTCATCTTCATTTGCCTTTAGCTGTGCAGATTGAATTTCATCGAGCTGAAATTGAATTAAATCCAGCCGATGGGCCATTTGCTGTTCATTTTCACTTAAATTCTTGAGCTTTTTTAATGTACTTTCATATGATCGGTAGATATCCTGGTATTCCGCTAAAGCACCAGCTATTTTATTTCCGCCGAATTGGTCCAAAAGTGATAGATGCTGTGTTTCATCCATAAGCTCCTGATGCTCATGCTGCCCATGGATATCAACTAGCGTACTTCCAATTTCCCTTAATGTCGAAATAGTAACAAGCTTGCCATTAACCCTGCAGACACTTTTGCCTGATTTGGATATATCCCTGCGCAGGACAATCATGCCATCTTCAATATCTATGCCAAATTCAGCAGTCTTTTTATAACAGGGATGCTTTGGATCATCAAGTTGAAATAGGCCTTCAATCTCAGCCTTATCCTCACCGTGGCGTACAAACTCAGCAGATCCCCTTCCGCCTACAAGCAAATGGATGGCATCAATAATAATGGACTTCCCCGCTCCCGTTTCGCCAGTTAAAACAGTTAAGCCCTTTTCAAATGAAACAGAAAGGGCTTCTATAATAGCAAAATTTCTTATTGATATTTCATTTAACAAAATCAATCACCTCAATTTAAAAAACGGAAGCCCCCTTTTGCAGTAACAAAGACTAACGCCTTCGCGTCCTCTCAAGCTGCAGAAGCCTTCCTTATGAAGCCAGACAGAAATTGAAGTCTCAAAGTACCAGCAATTATTAAATTAAAGCATCTCCAGAAAACGATTTGAAATCGCCTCTGTATCTTCAGGTGTTTTGCATATAATTAGGCATGTATCGTCTCCGCAAATGGTCCCCAAAATCTCTTCCCAATCCAAGTTATCTATAAGAGCGCCAATTGCCATTGCATTGCCGGGAAGCGTCTTCATAACGAGCAAGTGCCCTGCGGTGTCTACACGTACAAAAGCATCCATCAAGTTCCTTTTCAGCTTTTGCAAAGGATTAAAGCGCTGGTCAGCAGGAAGACTGTATTTATATCTCCCATCCATCAAAGGTACTTTAACAAGATGAAGCTCTTTGATATCTCTTGAAACAGTTGCCTGTGTAACATTAAACCCGGCATTTTTTAATTCATCCACTAGGTCATCCTGTGTTTCAATATCGTTATTCGTAATAATCTCGCGTATTTTAATATGTCTTTGGCCTTTATTCACTTTTATCACCTCTAAAATTAACCAGCTTCTCGGCTTTCATTTAACAAAATATCATTAATAAATGCAAAGAATAATCTACTCTTATGTTAGCCGATATTCCCTATAAAGTACAACTTTTCCCCGTAATAATATATAACAATTCGGTAAAGCTCGACAAATTCCTTTCTTGCCTGAGAAATAAAAGAGGAACAGGCTGACTGCCTATTCCTCTCCGCTTCCTTGCTTTGATTTTAGCTCGGCATGTGCTTCTTTTACAACGGCATCGGTCTGGACCTTTGAAAGATTCTCTCCTGCTTCTTTGTTCCCTGACCAATGCAAATGCAATAAAAACTCGATATTGCCATCCCCGCCTGTTATTGGCGAGTAAGATACGTCCTTAACATCAAAGCCCAGGCCCAGTGAAAATTCAATAATTTTATCAAGGACTGTTTCATGGACTTTAGGATCCCTGACGACCCCTTTTTTCCCTACCTGCTCACGGCCTGCTTCAAACTGGGGTTTAACGAGGGCCACTGTATCGCTTCCGGGCACCAAAAGTGTTTTTAACACAGGTAAAATTAATTTTAAAGATATAAAGGAAACATCGATGGATGCAAAATCCGGCATTCCCGCATGGAGGTCTGCTGGCGTTACATAGCGGAAGTTTGTCCTTTCCATAACCACTACCCGTTCATCCTGCCTTAGCTTCCAGGCTAGCTGATTATAACCTACATCCAGCGCATATGACATTTTTGCCCCATTTTGAAGAGCACAATCTGTAAAGCCGCCTGTTGAAGCACCAATATCAAGCAGAATTTTGCCTTCCACATCTAAATCAAAATCCCTTAGAGCCTTTTCCAGCTTTAATCCCCCGCGGCTGACATAAGGCATTACTTTCCCCTTTACTTTTAAGGGAATATCAACGCTTACCTTCTCCCCCGGTTTATCAAGCCGGCTTTCATTGCTGTATACAAGACCGGCCATTACAGCCCTTTTGGCTTTTTCCCTTGTCTCGGCAAGGCCTCTTTCGACTAATAAAACATCCAATCGTTCTTTCTTTGTTTTCATTCTCTAAGCCCTTTTTTGTTTTTTTCTTGCTAATTTTCCCATTCTTTCCACAACATCCTCTACTGTCATACCGATTTCCTCTAAGAGTTCTTTTACGCTTCCGTGCTCGATAAATTTATCAGGGATGCCCATTCTGTCAATATCGGCATGGTGAAAGCCTTGTTCATGGGCGAATTCCAAAATAGCACTCCCAAAACCGCCTTGAAGTACAGCTTCCTCTATAGTTAAGATTGGCATGTTTTCTGCAAACAAGTCATGCAGCATAGACTCATCAAGAGGCTTAATAAAGCGGGCATTAACCACTTTGATGGAATACCCCTGCTTCTCCAATTTTGCAGCAGCTTCCATTGCCATTGGAATCGTGGTTCCAAAGGTTAGAATGGCTGCGTCACTGCCTTCCCGAAGAACTTCCCAGGTGCCAATTGGAATCGTTTTTAATTCCTCATCCATCGGCACTCCTATTCCATTGCCGCGGGGAAAGCGCATAGCAATAGGGCCATCATTATATTCGATCGCTGTTTTAACCATATGCTGTCCTTCATTTTCATCCTTCGGCATCATTAAAACGAAGTTCGGCAAATGCCTTAAGAAGGCTATGTCAAAAACGCCCTGATGTGTTTCACCGTCTGCCCCGACTAGCCCTGCACGGTCAATCCCAATAAAAACATTTAAATTTTGGCGGGCAATGTCATGCACGACCTGATCATATGCACGCTGCAGAAAGGTAGAGTAAATAGCAAGGAACGGCTTCATATTTTGTGTTGCCAAACCGGCAGCAACAGTAGCTGCATGCTGTTCGGCAATGCCTACATCAAACATCCGATCGGGAAACTCGCTTGCAAAACCTTCCAGTTTTGACCCGACAGGCATCGCAGGAGTAATCGCCACTATCCTTTCATCTTCCCTGGCAAGCCTTCTAACTGTCTCGCTGACAAGCTTGCTCCAGGCCGGAGGTGCACTGGCAGGTTTGACAAAATCGCCTGTTTCCATTTTGTAAGGGCCAGTACCGTGCCACGTGCCAACCTTATCGCTTTCGGCAGGATGGTAACCCTTTCCTTTTTTCGTTATAACATGGAGAAGGACAGGACCCTCTGTCTTTTTTGCATAAGCCAAATTCTCAAACAGGTCTTCATAGCTATGTCCATCTACCGGACCTAAATAAGTAAAGCCCATTTCTTCAAAAAACATGCCTGACACAAACAAATATTTCAGGCTATCCTTCAGCCTCTCGGCAGTGGCAGCTAGTTTCCCTCCAACTGCAGGAACCTTTTTGAGCAAATATTCAAGTTCATCTTTTACCCAATTATATTTGCCCGCTGTCCTTAATCTTCCAAGGACATTGTGAAGTGCCCCTACATTAGGGGCAATAGACATTTCATTATCATTTAAGATTACGATCATGTTTTTCTTTTCGTGGCCAATATGATTCAATGCTTCTAAAGCCATTCCGCCTGTGAGCGCACCATCCCCGATGACTGGGATGACATAATTATTCTCCTGTTTCAAGTCTCTGGCAATGGCCATTCCCATTGCGGCGGATAATGAAGTTGAGCTATGCCCTGTTTCCCAAACATCGTGCTCGCTTTCAACCATCTTCGGGAACCCGCATAGACCCTTATATTGCCTTAATGTATCGAAATGGCATGCACGGCCCGTCAAAATTTTATGTACATAGGATTGATGTCCGACATCCCAAATGATTTTATCCTTGGGGCTGTCGAAGCATTTATGCAGTGCAATAGTCAATTCCACAACTCCCAGGTTGGGGCCGATATGCCCGCCTGTGCCTGATAGTTTTTCAATCAGGAAATTGCGGATTTCCTGGCTCAGGTTTTCAAGGTCTTTATTAGAGAGCCCCTTTAAAAAGGAAGGGTCTTTAATTGATAACAGATCCATTTTGAGGACCACTCACTTTCGTTTCTTATTCGTCCGTCTTTTTGATTTCGTCTTTTTCTTGTCTCTTATTATAACAATATGGAATTTATCCTCAAGAAAATGCAGAACCTTCCCTACCTGGAAGATAATATCTTTAGAGTACCTTATTGCTAGCGATTTTCCAAATGCTTTTCCTCCAACAGTCATGGCAGCTATAATACTTGTTATAATTACTGAAGAAGCATATTCAAATAAACTGCTCTGATCCATTTGAAACGAGACAGTCAGCTGTACAATAACAATGGCAGCAGCTGCACCGCTTATTATACCTGAAATATCGCCTATTACATCATTGCAAAAGCTGGCAAACCGGTCTGCATTTCTAACAATTCGAATCGAGTGCCTGGCTCCATACACCTTATTGGAAGCCATAGAATGAAACGGCACTTCATCTGCCGCAGTAGCGGCAATTCCTATCATATCAAAAAAAATGCCAATTAAAACTATAATAGCAACAACAATTAGGCCTGTCCCCCATGAAACACCGTTCAGTATGGAGTTAGAAATAATTGAAAAAAGAGCCGCTAGCACAAAAGTGATAACGGCAATACTGAAGCTCCATTTAATCGAATTCCGCAGCAACTCTCTCATTTCTTTTAAACTTCCTTTTGGATTAAGAATGAAAAAGAGGCGGAGCTCGCCGTTTTTGCGCGAAATCAAATCCGCCTGTTAAGCTTCAGCAAGAGCTTCGCCTCTTTCTTTTTTGCTTATTAAGCTTTATCTGAAAAAGCCGCCAATATGGCAATATGTATGAGAGGGGCAAACCCCTCAGAAACTTCGAAAGAAGGATGGCCATATAAAGGGTTAAGATTGCGGCTTAGGTCCAGTAGGTTTTCCCAAGCGAATACCGGATGTCGCCATACCGGCGGTTTCCCTTTAAATCCGCCTTAGCCGTGTCGCCACCAGCTAGACTGGATTGCCACTTAGTCCGCACTATAATCCCCTTTATATGTCACTGGAACAGTCTAGGAGATTTCCTCGGCAGCCTTTAACCATTTCCCTAGCCTCTTTTGCAAAGAAGATTTCATACAGGCGAAAAAGCATATATCAATGGCCAACTGATGTATGCCCTTATAACTGTAATCCCCTCTATCTTCACTCAAGGCAGGCTACGCTGCTAGTGATCTCCCATAGGACCACATTGCAGGTTCATATCCCGGGACCACAGTGCTTTTTGCTTTCGCTCAAAGCCTGGCCTTCGGGGCCTCCGCGGTAAAAGGGTCAACGCCCACATGCCTTTGCAGATCGCCCTTAAACCTTACTCCCTGAATCGACCCAAGGCTGGGCGCCTCAAGCCAAAACAAGGAACTTCATCGATGTGCCCTTTAGTGGATTTTTAGCCCCACCTTCAGGAATGGTAGGCCGACTAGAATACTGCACCATCCATTTGTATCTATTATACCATATTTACTGTTGTACAACAAACGGCCCTTGCCCACGCCTCTTTCGCTAATGATCTCTCTTGGCAATTAAATCTGTAATAGCTTCAAGAAGCTCGGTATTCAAACCTGTTTCCTTAAGCTTTCCCTTAGCAGCTATTATATGGCTTTCCAGTGCATCTTTAGCCCCTCCCATTGTGAGAAGGGAGGGATAAGTGCTTTTGTTTTTAGATTCATCGCTCCCAACAGGCTTCCCAATCACATCTTCTGTTCCTTCAAGATCTAGAATGTCATCCCTAATTTGAAAAGCCAGCCCCAAGTGGTAAGCGAAATCTGACAAAGCCCTGATTGTTTCCTCGCCGGCTCCGGCCAATATAGCGCCAGATATAACGCTGCACTCCAGCAGCTTGCCTGTTTTATGAAGGTGGATATATTCCAGTTCCTCCAAGGATAATTGCTGTCCTTCCCCTTTAATGTCTGCTACCTGTCCGCCAACCATCCCTTCTGCTCCAGAGGCTTTTGATAGTTCTCTGATTAAAGAGAGCTTAACCTCAGCTGATGCATATTCATCTGGTGTTTCAGTGATGGATTGGAAGCTATAGGTAAGCAATGCGTCACCAGCCAAAATAGCAAAGGCTTCTCCAAAGATTTTATGATTTGTAGGCTTTCCCCGCCTTAAATCATCATTATCCATACTTGGAAGATCATCGTGGATTAGTGAGTATGTATGCAGCATCTCAATGGCCGCAGCCGCCCACAGGCCTTTAACAGGATCTTCATCAAAGGCAGCTATTGTAGCAAACAGCAGCAAGGGCCTTATCCGCTTGCCTCCCGCCTCAAGTGAATATAGCATGGAATCCTTTATCTCAGAAGGAGCATTTAATTTGCTGACGCTTTCCTTTAGCTTATTTTCCAGCATTCGCTTGTGATGTTCAGAAAAAGAATCCAAGGATTGTTCCAGCACAATTATTCCTCCTCTGGAATGGCGAAATTTTCTTTGCGGCCATCCTCCGTCAGTATTTCAGTAAGCTGTGACTCAACATTTTTCAGTTTATCATGACATAATTTTGAGAGTTCCATGCCCTTTTTATAAATATCTATTGCCTCTTCAAGTGGGACATCGCCTTCCTCAAGCTTTTCAACAATAACTTCAAGCTCATCCATCGCTTCTTCAAATGAGAGCTTTTTATCTTCCGCCATTCAATTCACTCCTCAATATCCGTTACCCGGCAATTAATTGTACCATCTGAGACCTTCACCTTTATTTGGTCATCTATATTAATATTGGCTACGGTCTTTATCAGTGTTTCTTTCTCGGTATAAGCAAGGCTATAGCCTCTATCCATTATTTTAAGAGGGCTGAGTGCTTCCAAAGTGGAAAGAGCCCTTGCAAAGTCCTTTTCTTTAGCAGTAAAAATATTGGCCATCGCTCTATTAAGAAGCTTATTCAGCCTATCATGCTTTTCCTTGGCCTGCTCCTTCAGCTGTCCAGGATGGCTGCGCATTAACCGCTTGTGCAAGGAATCAAACTGCTCCAGCTTTAAATCATGCAGCCTTGCAGATCCTTTCATAAGCTGTTCGGTCATTCTATCAAGCTGCTCCAATTTTTGTTCATACAATTTTTGAGGGTACCTGAAAGCATAAGACTTTTGTACCCGCAAGAGCCTTTCATTCTGAAGTGCGACCTGTTCTTTCATAGCCCTAATGAGCCTTGATTGCCTATTGAAAAGCCTCTCTTTTAAATCGTCAATATGCGGGACTGCCATTTCAGCTGCACCCGTAGGGGTTGGTGCCCTTAAATCGGCAACAAAATCGGCAATTGTAAAATCCGTTTCATGCCCGACAGCTGAAATGATCGGAATTTCCGAATTAAAGATTGCCCTGGCCACCGGCTCTTCATTAAAAGCCCAAAGCTCTTCAATCGAGCCTCCACCCCGTCCGATAATTAATACATCGGCCTCGTTTGTTCTATTTGCCATTTGGATTGCTCCCACAATAGAAGGTGCAGCCTGTTTTCCCTGGACAAGCGCCGGATAAATAAGGATATTTGCAATTGGATAACGTCTTTTGATCGTTGTCAAAATATCCCTTATTGCCGCTCCTGTTGGGGAAGTAACGACAGCTACTGTTTTAGGATAGCGGGGGATGGGCTTTTTATAGTTTATTGAAAACATGCCTTCACTTTCCAGCTTCTTCTTCAGCTGTTCATACGCCAGGTACAGTTCACCAATTCCATCCGGCTGCATTTCTTTTATATAGATTTGATATTGTCCGCTTGGCTCGTATACAGAAACCTCACCTTTGACCAGGATTTTCATGCCATTTTCAGGCCTGAATTTCATGTTGCGGGCATTTCCTGCAAACATCACAGCAAGAATGCGGGCTTTTTCATCCTTCAATGTAAAATACATATGGCCGCTGGAATGCTGCTTGAAGTTTGATATTTCTCCCTTAACCATAATATTTTGCAAATGAGGATCGGCATCAAATTTTCTTTTTATGTATTTTGTTAACGCGTTGACTGTTAAATACTGCTGTTCCTTCATAACAATCTCCTTTGTAAGAAAAGCGCAAGCGCCTTGCCCACCCCCGACATGCACAAGACAGGCCTCACGGGAAGGCGTTCTTTGCCTTTCTGGGAGGATTGCCCGAAATGCGGAGGCGACTGCCCATTCAAGGAACGCAGACTAAGAACGCCACGTCCTGTGGCAACGTCTGCATGACCCGCATCCTCCCAAAAGCTCCCGCTTTTGGTCGTGCGATGAGTATGCTGACGAAGCTTTCCTTTTCCTGCGGGCCCTCACGCATAAGACGGTTCCTGTAAGAAGGTGTTCTTCCTTCTGAAAGGAAACGGCTTAGACCTGAGAGTCCCTAGGAGCCGCAACAAGACAAGCTTGTGACCTCGAGGGGGTAGGCGCTGGAGCTAGACAGTTATCAAAGTTCAAAGACGCTAGATTAAGCATCCAAAGCGAGAGCAATTAACCGCATACAGCAAAAAACTGCCCTTCCATCGATTATTTAGTCATTTCAGCCTGCATGCATTGGCATACAATTCAAATTCCTAAATATAGCATAATGGATATGGACAGATTTTGCATCTGTATAGATTTTATAATATGGTATTAGCTTTAGCGTTTTTTACTAGCAGACTTTGCCGCTTTTAGCGTGTTTTGCATAAGCATGGTAATGGTCATCGGTCCGACTCCGCCAGGCACTGGTGTTATATATCCTGCTTTTTCTTTAACTGCATCGAAATCTACATCTCCGCAAAGCTTGCCTTCCTGGTTTCGGTTCATGCCGACATCTATTACAATAGCACCTTCTTTTACATGGCCTTCTGTTATTAACCCTGCCTTCCCCACAGCCGCCACAAGAATATCTGCCCTAGTCGTATGTTCTTTTAAGTCAGCTGTTTTGGAATGGCAATAGGTTACAGTTGCATTTTTATTTAGAAAAAGCTGCCCTGAAGGCTTCCCCACTATATTGCTTCTCCCTACAACTACTACATGCTTGCCGGAAATATCAGTTCCAATGTAATCAAGCATCTCCATAATTCCAAAGGGAGTACAAGGAATAAAGGCATCTTGCCCTGTCATCATTCTCCCGATATTTAGCGGATGGAATCCATCTACATCCTTTTCAGGAGAAATCGTTTCAATGATGACCTTTTCATTAATATGGGAAGGCAGCGGCAATTGAACAAGTATTCCGTGTATATCGGGATCCTCATTCAGCTCGCTGATTTTATTAATGAGCTCTTCCTGACTGACCCCGTCCGGAAATTCAATCAGCAGGGAATACATCCCAAGGTTATTGCAGGTTTTCTGTTTATTGGATACATAAGTTTTTGAAGCTGGATTATCTCCTGCTAAAACAACAGCTAATCCCGGTATGATGCCTCCTGCTTTCAGTCTTTGGACTTCTTCTCTGATATGGTCCTGTTTTATTTTTGCTATCTCTTTGCCATCTATGATTTGCGCAGCCATTTTTATCCTCCTATAAGGACTAGGAAGCGCCTTGTGATCAGGAATGCCGTTTCTTTAGATTTGAAGCCGGCCCTCAGCACATCCTGCGCTAGTCCAAACTAGAAATGTTAAAGCTGTTCTTTCACCTTTGAAAGGACACCATTTATAAACTTGCTTGACTGTTCATCACCGTATAATTTTGCTATTTCAATGGCCTCATCCATTACAACATTTGCCGGAACATTCTCACGTTGGTGCATAAGCTCATACACCGACAAACGCAGAAGGTTGCGGTCTACTGTCGCAAGCCTTTCTAAAGTCCATTTTTCTAAATGCTTTTTTATTTCTGCATCAATGGTTTCCTTATTTTGCAAAACGCCTGATACCAGCCCGCTTAAATATTCATCGGCCTTTTCGCCCTCAAGTACATGTTCGATGGCGGACTCAGGCTCGACCTGGCTTACATCGATCTGGAATAAAGCCTGCAATGCTTTCTCTCTGGCTGTTCTTCTCTTCATCTTTTTCTTTAACTCCTTCTAGCTAATGCTATGTGTTTAGTTCAAGGCAAAGCATCTGCCAAAAGGCTGATGCCGATTGGCGGACACTCTGGGCTAATCTGATTTTTGAGCATTTGCACGTCCAAAAATAACATAACAAGATAATAGCACAAGTATGGAATCTTCGCACTAAGCAATAGAAATAACCTTTATTCCGCCGTTTAATGGCTCTGTTAATTTTGCCAGTTGATTTCCGGTGCAGGTACTCATGCTTTCAGGGGGCGGTCCGACGCTCCTCGCCGCTACGCTTCTTACCAGGGGCCACCCATTCACTCGCTTCCCCTGAATGAATATAATTCCTTATATAAACACCCGCGAATAAAACGGAAGCATGATCGGGAATCTCACGCCTTCATCTTTAATTACCAGGAAGGCTTAAAATCAAGCATGCCCATCTATACAGCGTATAAATAAAAAACTCCTTCGTAAATGGCTATTTATAATCTTTAGTTATTTTCCCTTTTTAAAATTTCTTTATAACAGCCAAAAAGAATGTCAGGTGAAGTGAATAAATAAAAGAAAAGCCAAAGACTTAGTCAGATGTCTTTGGCTTGAAGAGATTTATTACATTTCCTGATCGTATTCAACCTCATGTTTCTGGTTTTCAAACATAATTCCTACAACGTGAATATTTACTTCCTGTGCATCTAAAGCTGTCATGTTCAACAGGGCTTGGCGAATATTATCCTGAATTTTCTGCGCAACACTTGGAATGGATATACCAAATTTCATCAGACAGTATACATCCACCTTAATTCCCTCTTCAGTCAGCTCAACCTTGACCCCTTTGCCATGGTTCTTTTTGCCAAGCCTTTCAACTACACCAGTAGCAAAATTGCCCCGCATTTGCGCTACCCCTTCCACTTCAGAAGCAGCAATGCCAGCAATAACTTCAATTACTTCCGGAGCAATTTCTACCTTGCCAAGGCCTGAGTTGTCATGGCTCATTTCAAGAATGTTATTTTCACTCATTATGGCACCTCCATTAGTCTAGGAATTCATCACATCATGCAATTCAAGAAATTTCGTATTAAACTGCCCTTCCACAAATTTTTCATGGCTGAGAAGCTTGAGGTGAAACGGAATTGTCGTATGTACTCCTTCAACAACAAATTCACTTAAAGCCCTCTTCATTCGGGAAATAGCTTCTTCTCTAGTATTGCCATACGTAATTACTTTTGCAATCATGGAATCGTAGTACGGCGGGATCATATAACCCGGATATGCTGCAGAATCAACCCTGACACCAAGTCCTCCAGGAGGCAGGTACATGTTTATTTTCCCTGCAGACGGCATAAAGTTCTTTTCCGGATTTTCCGCATTTATACGGCATTCAATCGACCAGCCATTAAAAGTGACGTCTTCCTGGCTGATATTAAGCTTTTCACCGGAAGCCACTTTAATTTGCTCTTTTATTAAATCGACGCCCGTAACCATTTCGGTAACCGGGTGCTCTACCTGAATGCGCGTATTCATTTCCATGAAGTAGAACTTGCGATTCTGGTAATCGTAGATAAATTCTATCGTGCCAGCACCAGTATATTCAACCGCTGCGGCTGCTTTTACAGCTGCATTTCCCATCTCTTCACGGGTTTCCCCATCAAGGGCTGGTGAAGGTGTTTCCTCCAGCAGCTTTTGCAAACGCCTCTGAATGGAACAATCCCTTTCTCCCAGATGGATGGTATTTCCGTAGTTGTCGGCCAGAACCTGGATCTCAACATGGCGGAAATCTTCAATATATTTTTCAATATATACACCAGGGTTTCCAAAGGCCGTTAATGCCTCCTGCTGGGTGATGGTGATTCCTTTAATCAGCTCCTGCTCAGTGCGTGCGACACGAATCCCCTTGCCGCCTCCCCCTGCAGTTGCTTTTATAATAACCGGATATTCTATCTGCTCAGCAAGCTGTATGGCCTCTTCAACATCCTTAATAATACCATTGGAGCCGGGAACGATCGGTACTCCCGCCTCTTTCATCGTTTCCCTGGCAATATCCTTCGTTCCCATCTTGCTGATGGCTTCAGGAGTAGGGCCCACAAAGATGATATTACATTCCCTGCACAGTTCGGCAAAATCAGCATTTTCCGCAAGAAAACCGTAACCTGGATGAATTGCGTCACAGCCTGTTAGTTTTGCGACGCTAATTATATTAGTAAAATTCAAGTAGCTGTCTTTTGAGGCAGTCGGGCCTATGCAATATGCCTCATCCGCAAGCTGGACATGCAAGGCTTCTCTGTCAGCCTCAGAAAAAACGGCTACAGATTCTATTCCCATTTCGCGGGCTGCGCGGATAATGCGAACAGCAATCTCTCCTCTGTTTGCAATCAAGAGTTTTTTTATCATTCTGTAACCGCTCCTTATTCAGGCTTTACTAAAAATAGTGGCTGGCCATATTCTACCAACTGGCCGTCCTTAACAAGCACTTCTACAATTTCTCCATTAATTTCAGCTTCAATTTCATTAAACAATTTCATGGCTTCAACTATGCAGACAATCGAGTCTTTTGTAACTTTAGAACCTGCTTTTACGTACGGATCTGCGTCTGGAGAAGAAGACTGGTAAAAAGTCCCAACCATTGGAGATACAATTTTATGCAGGTCAGTGTCTGCTGCTTGATCCTGATTCGCAGGCTCTTGAGCTGGCGCTGCAGCTTTAGGCTCTTCCACTTTTACTGCTGCAGGCTGCACCGGCTGCGGAGCAGGCACTGGCGCTGCTGCAGGTAAAGATGGCTGGACTTGCTGCACAACTGCTGCCTCACTGACGTTCTTCTTCATCTTAATTTTTGAACCTTCATGCTCATAAACAAATTCATCAATATTTGACTGATCTACTAGTTTGATCAGTTCGCGTATTTCCTGTACTTTCAACATTTTGGCACCCCTTGTTTTCTCACTGCTTCCCATTCCCTCTTTCACCATTGGAAAACTGTTTTTAGGAGAATAGAGAAAGAAAGGACGGGAATGTTCCGCATGATTAAATTATGACTAGATACTAATATCATACGATAAGACCTTATAAAAGTTCAACATCGTATTACGTACTGCATAACTTTTTCTCCATTCCACCTTTAAATTCATTTTAATATTTTTCGAAATCTTTGTGAAATGTTACGAAGGATTTTCTCGAATTAGCAAAATATTGAAAGGCTCTTTTTTCATAAAAGGCCGTTTTTAACTTACAAATTCTTCCGTATGATTGCAGTACGGGCGACACTAAAGCTTTATCCGCAGGGAGGATTAAGTGCCTCTTCGGCTTCGCCTGGGGGATCTCCCGCTTCCCTCACATACCTCAGGACATTGGAAAAGCATTCTTGAATAAAAACCTCGCAGTAAGAACAGGCGAATGCATTTCGAGGATTCAAGTGCCCTCCGCTACTATCAACTCAGCTGGCTCTACTGGAGTTGCATTTGAAACGCAGCAAACTTTACGAAAATATCCTATTGAAAAAATAAAAAAGCAAAAGGGTACGCCAAGTAGATCTGTGGGCACCCTATCTCTTAAAAATATTTACCTTTTAAATTTTTGGTTTATTTTTCAATTTGGAATTCAACAGCTACTGCTTCAAGCTGCCCAATTTCATTTCTTACTTCCTGAATGATATTGTTTGCAGCTGAAGGGGAATGTTCTTTTGCCTTTACTGTAATCTGAACCTTTTTGCCATCAGCACGAACCAGAACATCCTCATAATCCATTGCTCTGATTAATGTTTCTAGCATGGCCTCTTTTTGGGCAATTTCATTTAATTCATCAATCTGATCCTTTGCTTTCATTCTTTCTTCAGCAGGGAGATCTGTTTGCCCCAGAACTGCTGTAAGGTCTTCCTTCATGCGGCTGCGCTCGTCATCAAGCTGAAGGCGAAGAGTTTCAAACATTTCATCGCTGGCTGTGTTCGTAATAATAGCATTGCCATCTTCGCTCTCAACCGATTTCATTTCTCCATTTGCCTTTTCTTCCATTGCAGCCAGGTCATTCCCTTTTTGTTCCGGCGATGTTACATAATAGACAGATAATACAACCACCAAACTTAGCATTGTTAAAAGCCAAACCGTTTGTTTCTTTAAAAGCATCTATTATTCCCCCTTAGTTTTTTTAGGCATTACGGAAACTCTATGGCTTGGTACATCAAGCGCTCTTGTAACCGCCTCAATAATCCATCTCTTAACTTGTATATTTTCAGCTCCCTTTGCAACAACCAGTACTCCCCTGATTTCAGGTTTCTTGGTTTCTAATACAATCGGAACCTCTTTTTCTCCATTCCGGACTATCACAAGCTGTTCCTCTTGTGACTGATCCTCTACCTTCCTTTTTCCGCCTTCACGATCTGTTTCATCGGTTGTTTGAGTTTGAGTTGTTTTGTTTTTCTCCAGCACTTTCTTTTCTGTTGCATCCACATTGACGACAACCGTGACATCGTCCACCCCTACAATTGAGTCAAGGGCTTCTTTTATTTGCGCTTCATATGCTTTTTCATAATTGGCAATTTCGTCATTTCCCCCGGATTGTTTCTGGCCAAATGCCGGAACCTCTTCCTCCTGCTTCGCCTCCTCCCCGTTCTTGAAAACAGACATTTCTTCTGTGGAGGCATTCTCATTAAAGAGTATATTGCTGACTAGCATGATCGCTGCGCCAAAGAGAAGGACGAGAAGCAAGTATTGGAATTTCCCGTTTTTTTTATCGGGCTGGCCGTCTTTTGAGAGCATTTTCTTTATCCATGTAAAAGGACCTTTTTCATTATCCATCCCTATTCATTTTCCCCCCTTCTACCAGTATTTCGATTGATTTTGCGTCTACATTCCATTTTTGTGCAAGAAGAGAAGCGATTCCTTCTGCGTCTTCATATTCAGCCCTGCTGGATGGAAGAGGTTTCCCGGTATTGATTTCCACTGTTTGAACCACTTCTACAGCTTCAGCTTCTGCATCGTTTGCTTTTAATTGGATCATGACCTTTTTCAGGTTATCCGGGAAGGCTTGATCACTGCTTTCATCTACTAAAATATCAATGTTAGCAATTTCCAGACCGTACTGTTCCATCAACTCCTCTTTTGCGTCCTTTTCCATTTGGACAGCCGTTTGTTCTAAAATATATGCATCACTTGAGGCTTGTATTTCTTTTTTCTTCATTTCTATTAAATTTTCCATATTTTTTTCCCCTGATGCCTCAAAAACCGGCACCGATGCAAAAGCTTCCTCAAAGTCACTTGATAAAATTTTCAAAATTGGAGTTAAAATGACCGCAATCAGCAGAAGCCCTGTCACCATTTTTGTATACTTTTGCAGCTTGGAACTCGGAAGGAGCATGTCGATGACAGTGGCCAGCAGAACAAATAAAATAATATTTGTTATCCATTCTTTTATAAAATCCACTTCATACCCTCCCTATCTGACCATCATGGTTAAATTTCCTGCTGCGATGATAACAGTTATGCTAAGGAAAAACATTAAAGAGACAATAGCCAGAGCAGCAAAAACATAAATGACACTTTTGCTGATAATATCCAGGCAGGATATTATCGGCCCCCCTCCCAGCGGCTGCAAAATCGCTGCCGCGAATTTATATATGAACGCAATCATTAGGATTTTGATTGCAGGAAAAGCAGCAATAATAAGGAGGATGGCAACGCCTGCGATCCCTACTGTATTTTTTAATAGAACAGAAGCGCTTATAACTGTATCTGTAGCATCCGTAAACATCCTGCCGATAACCGGTATAAAGTTTCCTGTAATAAACTTTGCTGTACGGATTGTAATTCCATCTGTAATAGCTGCTGAAGCCCCCTGAACTGAAATGACTCCCAAAAATACTGTAAGGAACAGGCCCATAAGCCCGATGCTCCAATTTCGAAGCAAATTGGCAAGCTGGGTCACTTTATAATGTTCCGAAAGCGTGCTTACAATGCTTAATAATGCTGATAGAAAAAGAAGCGGCAAAATGACATATTGGATAAACAATCCGCTGACATTCATTAAAAATAAAATCACCGGGTGAAAAAAGGCTGCTGATACCACTCCTCCGGTGGATGCAATCAGGGCAAGCAGCAATGGGATTAGAGCCATGATGAAGGATACCATAGTTGAGATCGTTTCCTGGGTATAATCAATCGCTACATGGAAACTATTAAGGGCAATAATGATTAAAACCATAAAAACAATGGCATACGCAGCCTTGCTGACTGTGCTTTTTTCAAATGAGTTCTGCAGAGACTGCAGAAACATGCTGAATACTGTCAGCAAAATTAATGTGCCAAGCAATTTTCCATTTACGATGAATTCATGAAAAACAAACTTCATCGCTCCTATAGCCCATTCCTTAAGGGAAAATTCCTTTTCTCCTTTAATAAATTCATAGAGGCTCCCTTTTTGGCTTTCAGGCAAAAACCCTCCATACTCGGTTGTGATTTCTTCCCAAAAGCTTTTTAATTCATCTAAATCGAGGGATTCCACCTGCGAATCTACTAAATCCTGTGGGGACAGCGTTTCACCTGCTTCGCTGGTCTCGGGTGAGGCTTGTACAATTGGTGCGAGTAAAAAAAATAGGACTAGACTGGATAATAAAATTTTCTGCATCCTTTGCTTCATTATTTCACCTCTTTCATAAGACCCTTTCATGCCAGTCTGCCATCAAAAGGAAGGCTCTTCTTGCTAAACAGCGCTCCTAATGAATGAAAGGCCAGCTCAAGCTAACTTGGAATCATTTGAATGATCGTTTCGATTAATACAGTCAATATCGGTATGGCCATGGCAAGGATCAGAATTTTGCCGCCCATCTCAATTTTTGCAGCGATGGCACCCTGTCCCGCATCTTTCGTAATTTGAGCAGCAAACTCAGCAATATAAGCAATGCCGATTATTTTTAAAATAGTTTCTACATAAACGATGTTAACCTTGGCATTTATAGCGATCTTTTCAATCATGTGGATTATTGCGTATATTTGGTCTACTAAAAACAGGAAAATGGCACATCCGACAAAAACGATCAGCAAAAAGGCAAAATTAGGTTTTTGTTCTTTTACGATCAGAGCCAGGAACGTTGCAACAAGAGAGAAGCCGACTATTTGAAGAATTTCAATGGCTGAGCCCCCCTTTTACCCCTGAAATAAGAACACTGATTTTATTTTTTGGAATAGGTTATCTACTATGGATGCAACCATAAATAAAATATAAATAAAGCCGAAAAGCGTTACCCACTGGGCATACTCCTTTTTGCCTACCTGATCCAGAATAGTATGCAAAAAGGCTACCACAATTCCGACACCCGCAATTTTGAAAATGATATCAACCTCTAAACCCATGTTTTCTCCTCCTAAGCTCTGTCCAGTGTCCGGCAGCCAATCAGTGCTGCCTGCATCATCTATACTTTTGCAATCCAATATCTGAGCAAAAACCTACATTAGTAAAATGATAAGCAGCAACCCCGATAAAAAACCGAGGCTTTTGACCATTCTTTCGTATTTCACTTGCTTGTCGTGTGCATCTGCCTCTTCCCGCTCCAAGTGGGATAGGGTAAGCATTATTTGCTTTTGCTGCGAAATCCGGTCATGACGCCCAAGAGTTTCGCCAAATTGCTTCATAATTTCGAATTCACCCTGTTTAAAGGCGGTCATCTTCCAAATTTCTTTTAAACTTTGTTCCCAGGCATCTTTGACTGTAGTCTCAGAATCTGTCAATCTTTTAGCAAAAGATTCGAAAAACCATGATAATGGTTTTGGAAGCTGTGCGGCAAGCCTTCGTGCTGCTTCGTGAAGAGGTGTATGGCCATACATTATTTCAGCTTCCAGAGACTGAAGGGCAGATTTCAGCTGGCGAAGCTGCCTTGGCCGTTCCGTCAAATGCCTGGATGCTTCAAATCCAGCCCAAGTTGTAGCGATAATTATAAAAAGAGCTCCAATTAGCTTCATCATTTAGGTCACTCTCACTTCATGCAGGAGCCTCTTTCCGGCAGAATCCTTAATGCAAGTAATGCTGCCTGGTCCTTCTCTCCTGCTGAGTTCAATAAACCGCTGGAATATCCCCATCTCTAAAATGCCTTTTAAAGTGGGACGCTTTTTTATCTCTTCAAACGTGTTTCCATGTGTGGTCATAATTAACTTAATTCCAGCATTTACCGCCTCCATTATGGCTTCTGCATCCTCTTGCCTTCCAATTTCATCGACAATTAAAACCTCCGGGCTCATTGAGCGTATCATCATCATCATCCCCTCAGCTTTAGGGCATGCATCCAGTACATCGATTCTATGCCCGAATGTCATTTGCGGAATTCCATTTACACAGCCGGCAATCTCAGATCGCTCATCAATAATCCCGACCTTGCTGGCCTGGAAAGCTCCATTACTATCCCCGGATGATATAATTCTTGCAATATCTCTCAGCAATGTAGTTTTCCCTGTCTGCGGCGGGCCGATGATCATGGTGTGCACCCAGCCCCCCTTATACATGTAGGGAATCAGCTTCTCTGCAATCCCCATTTTTTCTCTGGCAATCCTTATATTAAAAGAAGAAATGTCTCTGATTGCCTTCACTTTTCCTTCCTCCAAAATCACTTTTCCCGCCAGCCCAACACGGTGGCCGCCTTCAATCGTGATATAGCCCCTTTTTAATTCCTCTTCGAGTGTATAAATAGAAAAGTGACTTATTTTATTCAGCAAATGCACCGCATCTTCTGAATCAACTATATAAGGCAGAAAATGAGGCGTTCCTTTCGTAGTCAATTCGAGCGGCCTGTTTATCCGGACCCTTATTTCCTCCAGATCATTCAAAATATGTGGAGGGATTTGCTTCAGCTTTTCAGAAATTTTTTTCGGCAAAAAGGCAGTAATGGTTTCCATATTCGCTCCTCCATATTTATGTTCTTTTCGGACTAGCATCTCATTATTTAAAATGTATGCCTGCATAAATACAATATGACTCTGATTTATGGGCTTGGACATTTTATTTAGGGCACGCTTGCCTAAAGCTGCAGCGTCCTGCCCATGCAGTCCGATGAGGCTTAAAGCAAAAATCAGCATTAAAATAAATATTTATAAAAGGAATACAAACTTGAGTTTAAAAAGAACTCTTTTTCAAAAAATAAGGAAAGAAACTTAAATAAAGGCTGGTGCAATCAATGAAATCTAAATGGATTTACATGATGCTAATTATTCATATCGTGATATTTGCCGTAATCCCTATCAAAGGCCTTGCCCGTCCTCTTAACACGGAAGGCCCCAAAAATGTCATCTTAATGATTGGAGATGGCATGGGGATAGGACAGATTGAAATTGCGAGGAAACTGGAATACGGAAAAAACGGAAGGCTGTTCCTTGAATCCCTTCCTTATACGGCTTTGGTTCATACTGAATCGGCCAATAATCTGGTTACAGATTCAGCTGCAGGGGGAACGGCACTTGCGATTGGCAAAAAGACAAATAATGAAATGATCGGGGTAACTCCAGATGGAAAGGAAGCAGACAGTATCCTTGATTTGTTTAAAAAGAACGGGAAGAAGGCAGGGGTTATCTCTACAAATACGGTTACTGATGCAACTCCGGCAGCATTCACTGCAAGCGTTCCGAACAGATGGTCCGGACAGGAGGAGATCGCACGCCAGCAGCTAAAGAATCAGGTGGATGTCCTGATGGGTGGAGGAAGAGCGTATTATAGTCCGGAAAAGCAGAATGGCAGGGATTTAATTAAGGAAGCAACTGAGAGAGGGTATGCTTATGCTAGCAATCGCGAAGAACTATTGCAGGCAAAAGGCAATAAACTCCTGGGTTTATTTAATAACGGCTATATGAACTTTAAGCTGGACCGGCCACTGACAGGCAGTAAGGAACCAAGCTTGAAAGAGATGACTGAAAAAGCAATCAGTGTTCTGTCAAAACAGGATAATGGCTTCTTTCTGATGGCCGAAGGAGCAAGGATAGATCACGCTTCTCACGCTGGCGATATTACAAGCATATGGAAAGAAACAATTGAATTTGATGAAGCTGTAAAGTATGCAGTTGAATGGGCAAAAAAAAACGGTGAAACACTTGTGATTGTCGCTGCAGATCATGAGACTATGGGGATATCGGCCTCAGAACCGCTGGATATCCAGCATTTAAAGGAAATTAAGGCTACCCCCCAGTATATGGTCAGCCAATTTGTGAGAAGCCAAAATAAGAGATCCTACAGGACAGACAGCATTAAAGATGTTTTAAAGAAATACGCCGATATTGATCTGACTGATAAGGAGGCCGAAGATTTCAATAGCCATTTGCTAAACTCTGACAGCAAAGTGTATCCCCAGCACTTGGCCGCTTGGGAAATAGGAAGCATTATGGCAGAAAGGCACCATGGGGGAATCCTAACAAACAAAGTAAGATCTCTAAGCTCTACCGGAGGGCACACAGGAAATATGATTCCTTTATTTGCAATTGGCAAAGGAAGCGAGGTTTTTTCTGGAGTACTTGATAACACCGATATACCTAAAAAAATTGCTTTATTGATGAACTATGAGTGGAAATAAATTTTCCATGGTATTTCATGTGCATTTTCTGCCACACCCTACAGTACACTCTATAGAGACCATTTTATGAAAGCGGGTGTGTGCATAACATGTATTACCAGCAGCCTTTCGGTCGCCTTCCAGCCCAAAATAGAGACTATACAAGGTCTAAACCAAATATCATGAGAGTATCGGGAGAAGGAAAGATAGCTGGGCAGCCCAATCGGGCAATTGTCACGCTTGGTGTTTCAACAGAGGATCAAGTGCTGCAGAAGGCACAGGAAAATAATGCAAAAACAATTGCCAGTATAAAAAATGCTCTAAACGGTATTGGAATATTAGACAAACAAATTCAAACAGCAGATTTTTCGATTTTTCCGCAATATGATTTTGTGGATGGAAAACAGATTTTTCGCGGGTACAAAGTCGAGCATTTACTAAACATTACGGTAGATCAAATTGAAAATACAGGCCTTGCTGTAGATACAGCTGTTGATAGCGGAGCCAATATCGTGAGAGGAATAAATTTTGAAGTTAATAACGCAGCTGTAATGTATCAGCAAGCATTAACCTTGGCTGTTGCAGATGCATATAAGAAAGCGGAAACAATCGCCGCTTCTATGAATGTCCAGTTAATTAGGACACCAATTGCTGTCATGGAGGGAGCTCTTGACTTTGAAAGGCCAGTTCCATTTCAGCCTTCTGCCTTAGTAAAAAGTGCAGAGAGCACACCAATCCAGCCGGGGACAGTTGAGGTGGAAAGCCATATCACAGCAGAATTTATGTACTACAGCTAAGGAGATGTCCGACTCATAATTCTTTGTAATACGAGGATAATAACAATGTGGCAGTAACAAATTCGCATTATAATGCGCAGAAAGAAGAGGTGCCCATAATGAATGAAAACTTAGGGGAATTTCTTAAAAACCAGAAAAAAGGAGACAGGGCCTATCTGGGAGGAACACGTGATAACAACACCGCTCCGACTTCAGACCCTGATTATAATAACCGAAATGACACTGACATTTCACCTGGGGCAGAAGGCAGAAAATATAAAGGATAAAAAAAATCCCGAGAAAACTCGGGATTTCAGACTGTCGACAAACTTGATGAAAATCGTGCTTGTCTGCAGTCTTTTTTATTTTAAAATAGAAGTAATACAATGCTTGAGGTGATTTAAATGCTTTCAAAACATAATCCAATTCAACGGGATCAAATTGAAATGGTTGCTTTAGACGAACTTGTACCGGCGGACCATTTGGTCCGCAAAATTGAAGCGGCGATTAATTTCTCATTCATCTATGACTTGGTAAAAGATAAGTATTCAGAAAAAGGCCGCCCAAGTATTGACCCTGTAATATTAATTAAACTCACATTTAT
>NZ_JAEL01000091.1 GCF_000518885.1 Bacillus sp. J33
CGGGCTGTTCAGTAGGTTTAACGAACATGCTTTTACCAATCAATAAAGTAAGCAATGTTCGAATGAGTTGTTCTTGATAGTTTATAAAAGTTAATAAATAGGTTATAATTTGAGGGTACAAATTGTCACTTCCATTCTTGGTTGTTGGGTGTGTGGTAACCTCAATTATCCAAAGAATTTAGGGGGTGGCAATTTTTTTGCCTATAAAGCCCTCTATGGAGATATTTTATAACCTATTTCTTATAGAAGTTTTGACAATACGAAAATGAACAAGGAAGTGAAAATATGAAAAAGTTGTTATTGTTCGCTGCTATTTTTTCAATGATGCTATTAACCGCTTGCGGTGGAATGGAATCAGAGGAACCAACAGAAAATAAAGATAAAACAGGCGAAAGTTTCACCATAGGTGTGATCCCTGCCCAGACAGAAGGCTCAATGGAAGATGCCATGGAAAAATTGCAGTCAGTCCTATCAAAAAAACTGGACCGCGATGTAGCTGTTGAAGTATATCCAGACTATAACGGCGTTGTTGAAGCGATGAATTACGATAAAATTGATATGGCTTATTTTGGGCCATTAACTTATGTAGTTGCCCATGAAAAAAGCGGTGCAAAGGCTATCATTACCCAGTTGATCGATGGGGAGCCATTTTATTACTCTTATATTATTACACACAAGGACAGCCCCTGGACTTCACTGGATGAAATGCTCAAAAACAGCGGCGAAGTTGACTTTGCCTTTGGTGACATTAACTCCACTTCCGGATCTTTAATCCCTTCGATTGAACTCAAAGACCGTGAAGTATATGAATCCGAGGATACACACAGTTTTAAATCCGTGCGATTTACAGGATCACACGATGCAACCGCATTGGCTGTCCAAAATAAACAAGTCGATGCAGGTGCGATTGATAGTGCGATTTATAATCAATTAGTGGAATCCGGGAAAGTGGATGGCGATCAAATAAAAACGATTTGGCAATCAGAAGAGCTTTTCCAGTATCCATGGGCCGTCCATAAAGATACCGATGAAGAAACCATTACCGCTCTAAAAGAGGCATTTTTATCCATCGAAGACACTGAAATACTCGATGCATTCGGCGCCAACGGTTTTACTGAAGCCAGCAATGAAGATTATGAAAGCATTCGCCAGGCAGCTCTTAAAGAGGGAATTATTAAGGAATAGGGCTGATTAGATTGTGGTTTAAAAAACAGAGCATTTTGACCTATATTTTGTTGGCTATATTCGTTTATATAAGCATGAAGCTGACAGAATTTGATTTATCAAAATTTCGGGATTTCCGGAATATGATCGATTTCCTGTCCCATTGGTTCCCTATGGACTTTTACCTTCTGCCGAAGATACTGAAGGACAGTATGGAAACTTTGGCAATGGCGTTTTTGGGAAGCTTTTTCGGATTGCTTATCGGCCTGCCGCTGAGTTTTATGGCTGCCAAAAATACAGCCAGCTCACCGGCTGCTTATCATGTGACCCGGGTGGGACTAAGCTTTGTACGATCTATTCCTGAGATTGTATTTGGATTGATTTTATTAACAGCACTTGGCCTCGGTCCATTTCCCGCAGTACTGGCCATCATGTTTCATAACATTGGAGTATTGGGAAAATTAATATCAGAACTGATAGAGGCCTCTGACCCGGGTCCGCAGGAAGCCATGAAAGCGGTCGGCGCTAAGGGATGGTTTGCTTCCCTGTTCAGTATCCTGCCGCAAATCTGGCCAAATGTTTTATCTAATTATTTTTACCGGTTTGAAGTTGCGATTCGGACCTCGCTTGTACTTGGTTTTATTGGCGGCGGCGGAATCGGCCAAAGGCTCTTTAATGATTTTAAAACGTTTCAATATACGGCCGTGTCGCTCGATGTGCTTGTCATTATGATGATCGTCATTCTTGTTGACTTTTTCGGAAGCTATGTAAGGAACAGAGTAATTTAAAGGGAGGAGCAGGAAGATGCTTGAGATACGCAATGTATCAGTCCGCTACCCTGGAATGAAGACTGATGCATTAAATTCTATTAACCTCACGCTCCATAAAGATGATTTCATATGTATACTTGGCAAAAGCGGTGCAGGAAAGTCGACCTTAATCCGCTGTCTAAATGGATTGCAGACACCAACTTCCGGTGAGGTTGTTTGGGATGGCCTGTCACTATCCTCTCTAAATGACGAACAGCTTCGCAGGGTCCGCAGAGAGATGGGGATGATTTTTCAGCATTTTAACCTGGTTCCCAGGTTGACCGTTCTTCAGAATGTCCTGACTGGCATGTTTGGATACAGGAACAGTTTTAAAAACCTGATTGGCTGGTTTACATCTGACGAAATGAATCAGGCTAAAGAAGTGATTCAGGAGGTCGGATTGACAGACTTTCTGAATCGGAGAGTAGAACATTTAAGCGGCGGCCAAAAGCAGCGAGTCGGCATAGCCCGGGCACTGCTCCAGCAGCCGCGTGTTCTGCTGGGTGACGAACCTGTTGCAAGTCTTGACCCAGGTACTTCAGACCGGATTTTTAGCTTGCTGCAGGAGATGCATTATAGGCATAATTTGCAGACCATCATTAATGTGCATGATGTCCAATTGGCCAAACGCTATGCGACACGCATTATAGCTCTAAAAAACGGAGAAGTTGTCTTTGACGGTAACCCGAATCAGTTTACAGATGATATGTATGTTCATACGTATGATGCCTATGGTTATGGCAAGAAAGCCTATACACTGACTACTTAGAGGAGGAAATGCAATGGCAAATTGTCCATGAGTGGTTGATAGCTCGAACGTCGTGTACGATTCGAATGATCCAGAAATAATGATTTGGAATTATCGGGAACCTTCTAAGAAAACAGTTGTGTTAACGTTTGACGATGGACCTGGCAGAGTTTTGCCGGAAATCCTCAATATCCTGAAAGAAGAAAAAGTGCCAGCCATTTTTTTCTGGCAAGCAAGGCTGCTTCATCCCAAACGCCCTTGGAAAAGGGTCTTGGATGAGGGGCATATTATAGGGACCCATTCGACCAAACATGTGAATCTTGTGAAATTGCCGCAAAATGAACAGCATCATGATTTGCTGAACAGCAAAAGAAGAATAGAGTCCATTACCGGACAGGAAGTAAAGTACTTCCGCCCGCCATTCGGGCAATATAACAGTGATACCATTTCCGCTGCAAAGGCGATTAAGTTAACGACAGTTCTGTGGAGAATCTCCTCAATGGATTGGGAGCTTAAAGAAAGGCCTGAACAAATGATCACAAATGTGACAGATCATCTTGAAGACGGAGCCATCATTCTTCTCCATGAACTGCCGCAAACCGTTGAAGCTCTTCCAGATTTAATTGCTGAAATCAGACATAAAGGGTACGAATTCACCCTTTTGAAATGAATCCTATAGCAAATGGCTATAGGATTTTTTATGCTCATCGAAAGAAGTCCTGCTGTATTGACAGCTGAAAAATATTATGATATTAAAATTATTGGGTTAGCACTCTAGAATATAGAGTGCTAAATAAAGATTGCAGTATGAATTAAAAAGGAGAGGCTGATATGGAAAAGAAACAATTTCAAGCAGAATCCAAGAGATTATTAGAAATGATGATCAACTCCATTTACTCCCAAAGAGAGGTGTTCTTAAGGGAGCTGATTTCCAACAGCAGCGATGCTATCGATAAAATCTACTACAAAGCACTGACAGATGACTCCTTAACCTTTGATAAGGATAGCTATTACATAAAAGTAATTCCGAATAAAGAAAATAGAACCCTAACAATCAAAGATTCCGGTATCGGCATGACGAAAGAAGAGCTGGAGAACAATCTCGGGACCATTGCAAAAAGCGGTTCTTTAGCATTTAAGAAAGAAAATGAAATTAAAGATGGACATGATATAATCGGCCAATTTGGAGTCGGTTTCTATGCCGCTTTCATGGTAGCTGATGTGGTAACAGTTATCAGTAAAGCATTGGGAAGCGAAGAAGCATACAAGTGGGAATCCGAAGGGGCGGACGGCTACACAATCACGGCATGTGATAAAGATAGTGTTGGCACCGAGATTATTCTTAAGATTAAAGAAAACACCGAGGAAGAAAACTATGACGAGTATTTGGAAGAATACCGCTTAAAATCCATCATCAAAAAATACTCTGATTTCATCCGCTATCCAATTAAAATGGATATTGTGAACCGAAAACCGAAAGAAGGCTCAGAAAATGAGTTTGAAGAGGTAACCGAGGAACAAACAATCAATAGTATGGTTCCAATATGGAGAAAAAATAAAAATGAGCTTACTGATGAGGATTACGAGAAGTTTTACCAGGAGAAACATTATGGATTTGACAAGCCGCTAAAACACATCCATATCAGTGTCGATGGAACCATTAGATATAACGCTATTCTGTATATACCTGAGAACATCCCATTTGATTATTACTCAAAAGAATATGAAAAAGGACTTGAGCTTTATTCAAATGGCGTGTTAATTATGAACAAGTGCGGAGATTTACTGCCTGATTATTTCGGTTTTGTAAAAGGAATGGTTGATTCCGAGGACCTTTCGCTAAACATCTCCAGAGAAATGCTGCAGCATGACCGCCAGCTGAAACTGATTGCCAAAAACATCAGCAAAAAAATTAAAAACGAACTGCAAAGCCTCCTGAAGAATGAACGGGAAAAGTACGAACAATTCTATAAATCTTTCGGAAGACAATTAAAATATGGCGTGTACAGCGATTTTGGCACTCATAAAGAGACCCTCCAGGATTTATTAATGTTCTACTCTTCTAAAGAAAAAAATATGGTGACACTTGAAGAATATGTATCACGAATGAAGGAAGACCAGAAATATATCTATTATGCGGCAGGCGAATCTTATGAAAGAATCGAAAAACTTCCACAAACTGAGCTGGTTGCAGATAAAGGATATGAGATTCTTTATTTTACAGAGGACATTGACGAATTTGCCATTAAAATGCTTATGTCTTATAAAGACAAAGAGTTTAAATCTGTATCAAGCAGCGACTTAGGATTTGAGGAAGAAAGCGAAAAGCCAACAGAAGCTGAAGAAAAGGAAAATCAAGAGCTATTCAGCAGCATGAAAGAGATTCTCGGAGGGAAAGTAACCGATGTCCGTATTTCAAAAAGGCTCAAAAGCCACCCGGTATGTTTATCTGCAGATGGGGAAGTAACGATTGAAATGGAAAAAGTACTTAGCAGTATGCCTGACAATCAAAATGTAAAAGCAAATAAGGTATTGGAAATCAATCCGAATCATGCAGTCTTTGAATCCCTGAAAAAAGCACAGGAAAACGATAAAGAAAAATTAAGCTTATATACAAACCTTCTATTTAACCAAGCTCTATTAATTGAAGGCCTGCCAATCACAGATCCTGTTGAGTTCACAAATGATATTTGTAAAGTGATGGTGTAAGAACGAAAAAACAGCCCGTGGTCCCGGGCTGTTTTTTTTCATTGCAAACCATTCTTTATTGCTTGCGGAAAACTCCCTGATTGGTAAAAGAAGGTTGAGTTTGGAACTGATTCTGATTGCCATAAGGCTGCTGAATAGCAGTAAAACTTCCTTCAGCCATTCCCTGGCCAGTTAGCTGTCCTTGCATCTGATTACAAATATTGACCACTTCCTGACAGCGCTGAATGGCTAATTCATGGCTATGCAGGCTTTGCTCAATTAATTGTGCAGCTTGTTTTTCCCGCTGAAGGATCTGTTCCAGCATTTGAATATTTTGCTGTTCCTGCTGAAGCATCATGCGGTATTGCTGGCTGCCTTGCTGTGTTTGCTGAATTAATTGCTGTGCCAATTGGCGTGCTTGTCCTGCTTGCTGTAAACCATGCTGAGTTGTATGCATAATCAGCCTCCTGAAGAATTGTCTTGTGGGAACATCGCCCCTTCGATATTATATCTTCAGCCCGATTTTTCATCGCTGTAAAATCAAGCCAAATTATTTCGTATTTACTCCATGATGGCCCAAAATATTTAAGGAGGATTTTCAAAAAGGCTAAATTACTTTTGTGAAGCTATATTACGAATAAATCAACAAGGAAAATACACACTATCCTTAAAAGGAGGAATAATCTATGCAGCATGTTAGAGCAATTGCCATTAAGTTTATCGCTAGTCTTGTACTTCTGTACGTCATTCTTGGCCTTATCTATGGAATGAGCTTTATAAATGTTTTTATTATAACAGCAGTACTGGGAATAGCCGCTTATGTAATAGGGGATCTTATTATCCTGCCAAGAACGGGCAACACTATTGCTACAGCAGCCGATTTTGGCCTGGCTTTTTTGCTTATTTGGTTCTTAAGCTCCATTTTAACGTATGGAGAAAACCTCCTGACAATGTCTTTAATCGCTGCCCTCGGAGTAGCGCTATTTGAATATTTCTATCACGGATATCTGGCACGAACAATGACAGAAGCAGATGCCGGGAATAGGGCTGGGCTGAATGGAGGCCTGGGCTTTAATACTGAAGCGTCCGAGGAACTTGCACCTGTCAGACCGGATGTAAGAAGCGAAGAGGACGAAAAGTAATCAAAGTTAAAGGCTCTTTTCGTAAGCTTAGGAGACTTGCACTGCTCCCAGCGGACAGCTTGAGTGTCCCGCGCTAAAATCACCGGGCAAAATTTATAAACATAACAACAATCTATGAGCACGGCTTTTTCAAGGGCCCTTTATGTTACGGAGGGCCTGAAAAATTCATTCTAAAAGCTTTTGGAAGGGGATCATCATGTCTGTTTTCGTATATCAAACGTTTGAAGTAAAACAGGATAAGTTTGTTGATGCGTTAAAAAACTTAAGAATGATTCAAAGCTACAGAAACGAAAATTATGAGCATAAGATTGAACTATTATCGCCTATTTCTGGAGCAGACCATACTTACGCTTTTTTGTGTACATATGAAGGTCTTGCAGAAATGGAGCTGCAAAATAAGAAAATGTTTGAAGACGAAGAATATAAAAAGCTTATAGAAGAGTTCTTCCTTGAGGATATTGTTCAGGGAAGCATGACAACGCAGCTTTTTAGATCGGTTGCCGGCTTAAAGAGCGACAGCTCGGAGAAAAATAAATAACTCAAAGGAAAAAATCCTTTCCAGATTCGAAGCAGAGCCGATCACCAAAAGGAATCGGCTTATTTATTTGAATATATGTTCTTAAAATCTATGCTGTTGCTCTTTCCACGGGTTGGCTGGAAAAGAAGGAAGGTAAAAGTTCCTCAAAAAAGGAGCTATCTCTTGGTGCAATGTTCATTCAAGGGAGCACATATTCAATGTTCTGCAAGAGGTGCTTCGGGATTGTCCCTGGAAAGCTTAAGTGCCTGCAGCGGAAATCAACGGACACAAATCATAACCAAATCAACAATCTATGAGAAAAGAGCTTTTTATAAAGATATACCGGAAAAAGGAGGTACATGATGGACTTTTTTCTTCCCAGCGGCGATTCATCTAAAGGCAGTGAAGCCGGCGATTTAAAATGGTGGCATTTATCACTTATTGGTGTGGGCTGTACAATTGGCACCGGATTTTTCCTTGGCTCGGCAATAGGAATCAAGATAACAGGCCCTTCGATTGTCTTTTCATTTATTTTAGCCGCAATCGGAACCTATATAGTCTATGATTTACTGGCAAAGATGACAGCAGAAGATCCCCAGGATGGTTCATTTTGCTATTATGCCAATAAGGCATATGGAAAATGGGCGGGGTTCAGCTGCGGATGGAACTACTGGAGTTCAAACATCCTCATCATGGGAAGCCAATTAACAGCCTTATCAATTTTGACAAGGTTCTGGTTCCCGAATGTCCCTCTCTGGATATTTGCAGCAGGTTATGCCATTCTCTCCATACTTGTCGTTATTACTGGCAATAAAGGCTTTGACAAAGTAGAGGATTTGTTTGCGATTATAAAAACGGCTGCCATTATCATGTTCATCATTTTAGCATTCGCTGCCCTTTCAGGAGTAATAAAAGGGGATGCGAATCACCCGGGTTTTCCAGGTTCTGCGGGTGAATTATTCCCTGAAGGCTGGAGAGGCTTCTGGTCATCATTGATTTATGCTTTTTATGCCTATGGGGGAATTGAAGTGATTGGATTAATGGCAACCAGGTTAAAAAAGAAAGAGGATGCTCCTAAGGCCGGAATCATCATGTTAATTGTGCTTGCCATCATTTATGTAATTTCACTTGCGCTTGCTGTTTATATGGCAGCCCATGGAGCATTTCACGAAAAAGAAAGCCCATTTGTGACAGCTCTTGGAGAATATAACCTTGACTTTTTTCCGCATGTATTTAATGCTGCCATTATCATAGCCGGCTTTTCGACAATGACTGCCTCCTTGTTTGGTGTAACTGCCTTGCTTGTAACTCTAGCTGATGATGGTGATGCCCCAAAGGTATTCTCAAAAAAAATAAAAAAGTGGAAAGATCTCCCTCTTCCATCACTCGGACTAGCAACCGCGGGATTAATTGCCTCGATTGTCACGGCATTGATTCTGCCAGGAAAAATTTACGAATACATTACCACCGCAGCAGGGATTTTAATTTTATTTAATTGGTCATTCATCATCATTTCGGCACTGCGGATATTGGAGAACAAGGTTTTTGGAAAGATTATGGCCTTCCTTGGCATCGGATTAATCCTGGCAGCTGTCAGCGGAACATTGCTGGAAAAATCAATAAGATTTGGCTTTTTTGTCAGCTTAATGTTTGTCGCAATCATAGCTGTAACAGCGATGATTATGCAAAAGAAAATTTGGAAAAACCAGCAAAGCTAACGCAAAAAAACACCAGAATACCTGGTGTTTTTCCATTATAAAACTAATTTCACAGCTTTTACGCCGGAAACAGCCGCACTCTCCATTGTGGCAAATAAGGCTGCCTCATATAGTCTCTTGCTTATAAGCCCTTCTATTCAATTTTTGCGAAGTGAGAGGAAGGGAAGATAGAGGGACTCTTAAAATGAGATCCAAGGAGATAGAGCTAAACAATAATATTGGATTTAAGGCGAATCTGAACCAATATAAATTAAGCAAAGAAGCAGCCAAGGACTGCTTCTAATTTTCTTTTATGTACTAATATGTTCGCAATCAGATGAAGGTAAAGGGCAGGATCGAAAAAGGAAGGTTCACCAAGGATGGGTCAAGCCATAAAATGAAAATACTCTTAGGACCATATATTTTTATGACTGATAAAAATAATGGTCCCAGGTTACTTTAAAAAAGGATCCAGCTTATGAATAATCTGGTTTAACTTTTCTGAATTGCGCTTGTACATACTTTCTGCTTGTTTAGAGTCCGTCTGCAATGAAAAAACCTCCAAGTCTGCAGCACATTTTTTGATCATTGCCCGCAAAAGCGGACGCTGCTGCGGAGCAGGAACATTAATTGTATCATCATAAACATCAACCGTTAACTCTCCATATGAATCAATTTGGCCAAGGAAAATATTGTCCAGCGTTAATCCCAGTTTTTCAATCTCCATATTAAGCCACTTTCTAGTCTTTCCGGATTCAGCTAAAGGGTCATTAAGTATTTTCCCATCCATAATAACCGTTTGCGGCTCTTTTTCCTGTGCAACGTTCATGTTAAGATCTTTAGGGGTAAGGGGCTGATTTTCCTTTTTAAGCATAACACTAAGATCTCCCCGAGGCTCCAGTACGGCAAATTCTACGTCAGCTGCTTTAAAGACATCCTTTTGTCTAAGCAATGAATTCAAATCATCTATTGTATACCTTTCTTTCTTAAGATTATCCTCTTGAATTTTGCCATCTTTAATTAAAACTGTACCTCTTCCCTCGAAGAAGTTGCGAAAGTTTTTACTCTTAAGGGCAAGTATATCTGCAGAAAAGGTAGCCAGGCCAAATATCATGATGGAAAGTATACCGGCTCCCCAATGATTATTAAGCCCCATTATAATTTCGCCTGCGATACTGCCGATTGTAATACCGGCAACATATTCAAAAAAGGATAGCTCTGATATTTGTTTTTTTCCTATTAACTTTGTAACTGCAAACAAGACTATGACAAATAAAATCGAACGGAAGCCTATTTCTACCCACTCTGGCATATGTTAACCTCCAAATAATTAATTTGGCTTATATTGCGGTTCTTCCCATTCTATTTCTGTTTTTCTTTTTTGAAGATCCTTCTTAATTTCTCCAATTTCCATCATTGTTTCGTGAAACAAGCGTTTGGCCTCTTCATCCAGTGAAGTTAAAGCGAGGCTTGATAATTGTGCCTCTATGGAACGTATTGTTGCAAGGCATTGGTTTACATTTGAAGCGACTGTCATATCAAATCACCCATCCGAGTTTAAGTAACTTATATAAGAACAGGGCTGGCAAATGCCAGCCTGTATGATTTACTGATTATATTGCGGCTCTTCCTGCGTAATTTCCTGAAGCCTTGGCTCCAGGCTGTCAATAATTGTTTGAGTTTGCTGTGCTGCATTTTGATATAGCTGCTTAGCATTTTCATTTTCTGTTCCAAGTGCAAATGTTTCCAAGCTCGCTTGAGCACTTTTTAAACCTGCAAGAGCTTGCTTAACTTGTGTTCCAACTGTCATTGCTTAATACCCTCTTTCTTAAAAAATTTATTTTACAAATGTAGTATTGCTATTCAGTGAGAGTTTATGTACTTTCCTTAATGGTAAATTAAAGTAACTCCCAAAAGACAAAACTTCATTATATGGGCTTTTTTTCCATGATTTTTTTTAAGTTGATGTAAATATTCTCATACCTGTCTGTATGCAGTGATAGCCTTCGCTGAAGATTTTGCCTTTCCGTTTGGTTCTTCAAGAATGACAGCAGGCTTTGTTCGAGATTATCAGGATTAATTTTTATTGCCAATTTTTCTTCCAGAAGATATTGCTCATTTCTTTCCTCAGGACCAGGAAGCGCATTAAGAAGACATAACGGTATCTTTTTATTAAGACATTCGCTGACCGTGATCCCTCCTGGCTTTGTTAGCATAACATCCATCTTTTCATAAAGATTGTTCATTTCCTCTCTTGAACTTATATACGAAATCGGTACTAAATAAGGACTTTTAAGCTGATCTATTCTTTGGAATAAGTTTTGGTTTTTTCCGCATAAAACAAAATATTTAATTTGCCCGGAGTATTTGTTATTTCTAAAAATCTTTTCTATAGAGCCAACCCCTAAATTTCCGCCGGAAACCAAAACATGAAAAGGTGAAGGGCTTTGTTTATAAGTTTCTTCTTTCTTTTTTGTAATCTGCGGATGAACAGGAATCCCCGTAACAATAATTTTTTCAGAATTAACATTACAATGTTTTAGAAAATTTTTCATGGTGTGGCTCGGTACAAAATGTAAATCAATATGGGAAGTTCCCCATACTGTATTGATAAAGTAATCCGTATAGATGTTAATAACAGAAATTGATATTTGTTCCCGTTTTTTTAATACATTCAGCAAATAGGAAGGCAGGCAATGTGTACAAACAATGATATCCGGTTTTTCTTGATTAATCAGTTTCTTCATGCTTTTTAAGAATAAGCTTTCATAAAGAAAATAACTTTTGTCATCTTTGTAATTGACAGTACGGCAAGCATTTTGCCGATAAAGCCATCGATAAAATGACGGCATCATCTTCAGCGCTTTTAAATATAATCTTGAAGCAGCCTTCTCTGCCAAAGGGAAAGTAAAATGGAATATATCTACTTTTTTCACCTCCACAGATTCATCTAGCTCTTTTAAATAGGATCGGATCGCCTCTGCTACCTGATGATGCCCTGTAGGAATTTGCAAAAAAGGTAATATCAGTATTTTCTTCATAAGATCAATCCCTTTTTATCTTACTATTTGTCCTGAAAGCTTTTTCCATTCGGAAATTAAATTATTTCCATTTCTAAAATGGTTGTAATTCAACATCCTATTTATTGAGGCCCAATGAAAGGAGAATAGATAAGAAAGATGGTACGCGCAATTGCAATAACTATATGGAAATACTGGGATCCAATCTATTTTTCATTTACCCGTTTACAATACCTTGTTCACGATAAAAAAGAAGGCGTATTTCGCGTAAGACTAACAAGATACAAAGGAAAAGAGGTCGAGCTGTCAGATGGGACTAGAATATGCAAAAATGATCTTTTGCTAAAAATTCATTTGCATAATGTTAAGCTCCTTCAGGATTTCTCTTGTATTCAAAATGAAATATTAAAGGGCAAAGGAATTTTTAAACAGGTTAAGAACTCTATGCCTCTTTTGGCTTCATATATCCTTAATCATCCCGAAGAAGCAAGGATTAAAGGGATAATTGGAATTACACTCATAAACAAGGGATTCAAGCCGCTAGGATTTGAAAGTGTACTGCCTGTAAATAAATTTTATTGCTGGTTTAAAAAAACAACGCAGATACCCATTATTTTGATATCATCTTCCAGAGTATCTTTAGACAGCATTAAGAAACATCATCCTGTATACTTAATGATGTCTAAAGACCAGCTTATTGAAAAATATAAAAAACTGGTTTAGAGTTTTCCTTTAAATACCACTAGGACTATCCTCTCATTCCTATTATAATTTTAAGGAGGGAGGGGATATGACTATGGTATTGTTTTTTATTCTAGTTATTTCTGTTATTTTAGGTTATTTATTATTTATAGCAAATAAAAACACAAAGAAAGTGGCAATAAATACAATTTCCGTTTCCCGTCCACATCTTAAAGTGTCTGGGGAAAATTTAAAGGTTCTTCACCTATCTGATATGCATCTTGAAAATATTTCAATTAACCCAGATGAATTATATGAAATGGTATCAGAACAGCCAATTGACCTCATTGCACTTACAGGAGATTTCCTTGACCGTAAACGAAGCATTCCCAAACTTTCTGCTTATCTGCAAGCACTGAAAAAGCTTAACCCTCGATATGGGATTTTTGCAGTGTTTGGAAATCATGATTACGTTTTAAAAGGAAAAAACTTCGAACAATTAAAAGAAACTCTGGAGACAAATGGATGTATAACGCTTCAAAACGAGCATTTCACCATTAATGTCAATGGGGAAAATTTAAATATTATTGGAATTGATAATTACAGTACTAAACATAGTGATGTCAAGAAAGCCTATGAGGGAGTTCCCGATGGCTATAATTTAGTGTTAACGCATGATCCTAATGTTGTTCTTGAAATGGAAAATGTACATTTCGATTACCTGTTATCCGGTCATTTTCATGGAGGACAAATTCACTGGCCAAAGCCTTATCATTTGATTAAAATGGGCAAGCTTGTACGGATGCAGATGGTCAAAGGGCTGCATTATCATGGCGGAAAGCCTTTTTATATAAGCGAAGGTCTCGGCCAAACCGGAGTAAATATCCGTATTGGCAGCCGGCCTGAAATTACTTTTCATGAAATTTCATAGTGTATTAAAAACCTTGCCAAAAGTAACTTGGCAAGGTTTTTCTGAATGTAAGAATATGCCTTTAAAAAGCTTTTTAAGCATATTCGAAAATGGTCCATTATCGTTTGAAAAAATATTGCCAGCATATATGAACAGTTAAAAGCAAAAATTAAAATCGGAAGGTAATTACTTTCCTTAATCCTTTTAAAAGGGAGTGCTTTCGATTGAATAACTGGGTAAACGCGCTTTTTAATACGGGCAGAATGCAGCCTTTTCTTAATATGTTCGGAAGAAGAAGAAGGAGAAACAATAGAGGGGTGTTATGGGGATCTTTAATTAGTCTGGGCGTAAGTGCAGCTGCTTATGGTTTAACAAGAAATCGGAACAGAAATATGCTGCGCCCGCTTCAAAATTTAATGAACAATTCCCGTATGGGAACTGTTCAGCGTCCGAATATGGCGGGGTTAACAGAGTTTGCAGATGAATTTGCACCTAATAAAAACCCCCTAAACAATAAATAATTTAAAGAGGGTGTCCCAAAACTTTTGGGCACCCTTTTTTGTGCAGGAATTTTTCCGCTTTTCAAAAAAACAAACTTTAAAAGGCCTTATTAAGTCAGTTCTCTTTTGATTTAAGGGGAATAATACATAATGAATTCTGTATATCGGATTATATTATTGTGTAAATTATATTTAATCCCAATATTAAAAGGGAAAAAACATTTCTTCAAAATTAGAAGGGAGGCCTTTAAATGCTTGAATTAATTAAGAGTTTTACCGAAAAAGTAAATCAATTGATCGTGGCTTTAGTTGAATTCGATTATGAAGAGGCTTTAGAAGAAATGAATAAGAAATAATTATGTGATTGATTAAAAACCAAAAATCCTTTATTTCTTACATAAGCAGGAAATCAGGATTTTTGGTTTAACTCTTAAATTACGTACAATGCAGCTGGGTCAATTTTAATTCGGGCAGGAGTTTTTCCAATCACTTCCCCATCCCCATGCACCAGCAATGGAGCTGGTGCATAAATTTCCAGCTCTTTCCCTTTTATTATCGTAATAGAAGGGGATGAGGTATGTTTTCCTTTAAATACCCGCGGGATAATCCGTATAAATTCCCACTTCGTCATCCCTTGAACAATACATATTTCAAATAATCCATCATTGCTTTCTGCCTTCGGACAAATGACAAGCCCTCCGCCATAATAGGGTAAATTGGCTACTGCAATTAGCCATACGTTTGAAAGCTTATACAGCTTATTGTCTACCATGCAAGATATCTCCTGTGGCTTATAACGAAATAATACCATTATCGCACTGATAACGTATGAAATGTGTCCTATCCGAAAGAAATTAAAGAATTTTTTATGAAATGACCCATTCGTTGTCTGGGCTACTTCCCCGTCAAAGCCTATTCCTGCTACAGTACAAAAATATTGATAATTTACATATCCAACATCCATTATTTTAGGTTTCCCTTTCAAGATACGTTCTAAAGCTTCATCACACTTAAGAGGGATACCTAATCCTCTTGAAAAATCATTTCCTGATCCAGCTGGAATAATCCCCAGTGGTGTGGTTGTCCCAGCTAATCCATTAACCACTTCATGAATAGTCCCATCTCCGCCTACCGCAATAATTACTGTTACTTTTTCCTTTTGAATCAGTTCCTGTACCAATGATGTAGCATGTTTAGGTTTCTGAGTAAAGCGAACACAGAATGAGACATTTTTTTCTTGAATTATTTTTTCAATTTTTTCCCAAGCTCTAAGCGCTTTCCCATTACCCGAAGTTTTATTCACAATAAATCCGTACACTAATCTCACCTATCTATAAATTTATAATATTTATTTCCCTTTTGATGTATGACTATACAAAACATCGGGTTAATTATTATCATTAGAGCCAAATACATGAATATGTTGCGGCAGAACTTGAAAATATGAGCTATTTACGCTTGCCGGGTCACCATCAAGATTTAATGAAATGGACTCAGGTAACATAAAGTCAGCTGCATTTATTTTTGTATGATGAATGATTGAAAGATCATTCGATAGATTAAGCAATTTCGCAAATAAGTCTATTAACAGTCTTATTCGGGTCGTTTTCTTATAAGTAAAAAGATGGAAATACCCATTATCACGTATTTTCTCGTCGATGAGTCTCTCCAATGGGCCAACAGAGTTTCCATTCATAATTAAAAATAAGGAAAGATCCGAAAATACGGTATCTGGCGAAATATTTATTGAGATGGTATCTGATGGCATTTTAAATAAAAGTTTTTTTAAAAAATATAGACAATAGGCTAATTCACCAATTTTAGATTTAAGGAAAGAAGGGGTTTCATATGTGATATCTGCTAGCCAGCCTGCAGCAGCTATGTTTATAAAGTACCGGTTTCCAAATTTACCAAGGTCGACAGGAGTTATACTGCCTGACTCAATAACTGAAACAATATCCATAACATTGCTTGGAATTCTCATAAATTTTGCAAATTCATTGCTTGTCCCAAAAGGGAACACTCCGACATTTGGTCTAAACTCTTCTTCTGCCAGAAATTGTATGGTTTGATTTACGGTACCGTCTCCTCCTGCGATGAATATTGCATCCCATTTTTGTGTACAAGCCTTCCTAATCGGGTTATTAATGAAATGAACCTCGTTTAGCTCATAAACCGTAAAATGATAACCTATTTCTGAGAGTTTATTGAGTAATACCGGAAATGCACTATGTTTTTTTCGTTTCCCTGAAAATGGGTTATAGATGATTAAAGCCTGTTTATGAGACATCATAAAAACCTCTTTATTTTAGTTAGCTATTCATTGAGTGCATTTTTTCTAGATCTTTGATCCGGTCCATAACATATCGAGAAAGAGAAGAATAATCGGAGTTGTCTAATTGACAAACATTTACTTGTGGTCCTATCACAATTTTCAGCGGTGACCGAATCCCTTTGTTAATCCCAATAATTGCAATTGGAAGAATAGGTGCATTCGTTTTGCTTGCAATAAAAGCTACACCTTTTTTTGGCTGAACTATTTCACCATTTTTACACCTTTTTCCCTCTGGAAAAATACCAAAAACGTCTCCCGTTTTTATAATGGCAAGCGCTCTGCGTATAGGGCGTATAGCAATTCCGCTTTGACGATCCACGGGAAAAGCATATACATTGGTAAAAAACCATTTTGAAAAAAAATTGCAAAACAATTCAGCTTTTGCCATAAAATGATTTTTCCAATCAAACATACAAGATAGAAGGATAGGGTCATAATTGCTCACATGTTTAGCAGCAACAATCAGTGGAGTATTAGAAGGAATATTCTCCAATCCGATGATTTGAATGCGAAATTTTAATAGCATTAATAATTTCACAACAGGTTTTAGAATGGAATGAAGCATTTTCGTTACACTTCCAAGAATTATTTTATTTGGAAAACAATAATTAGTATGGCTCTACATGAATTTATTTATTAATTTACTATATCCACTTCCAAATAGGCTATTCCTTAATTTTATGCAGGATGGTGCTATGACTAAAAAATCTATTCAAAGAAATGGCTTATTCCATTTTAGGTTTGGGGACAAACCATACTTTGTATATCAAAAGGATAAAAAGTATAAAGATGGCATATAAAATGACACCAAGAGAAAGGTTTCGAAGGGATGAAAAGATCTGCTCTCCGCTATAAGCAATTAAAAACATGGGCGGCAAATTTCCAATTACTGTTCCCGCGAAGAAAACAGTAAAAGGAATATTCGTTACTCCGGAATAAATATTAATCACCGGAGGAGGAATAATCATGATCATCCGTCCAAGAAGAATAGCAATAAAAGCATTTCTTTCAACCATGTTTTGAAACCTGACAACTCCCTTAACCCTATTTAAATAATTACTGAAAAATCCCTTAAAAAAATAACGCGCTAAAAAAAAGTAAAGAACAGATGCTGATACACCTCCAAACCAATTAATCAGCAAACCAGCCATTACTCCAAATTTCGCACCCATTAATCCCGCAAATATCGTAAAAGGAATTATGGGAATTGCGGCTATTAAAGTCGATAAGAAAAGCATAATGGGAAGGGAGGATCGTTCACTGGTTTGTATCCAGCTTAATATCCAGTCTTTAT
The DNA here is from genome assembly GCF_000518885.1 of Bacillus sp. J33. Lineage (GTDB taxonomy): Bacteria > Bacillota > Bacilli > Bacillales > Cytobacillaceae > Cytobacillus. The sequence goes on from NZ_JAEL01000091.1 coordinate 17,506, forward strand.
TAATCAATCCAATCGTTAAAATTATGATATAGCCTATTAGAATAACCCATTTTCTCATCTTTTATCCTCGATTTCTGCCTTCATTGATTCACCATAATTGTAGTCATATATGGCAAGTGATCAGATGCGATTATGCCGGCATTGAACACTCCAGCACTGATCACTTCAATCTCTCTGCTTATAAAAATATAATCCAGCTTTACATTTGGCCTTCTGGAAGGATAGGTATAATTTTTTTCGTGTCCCGGATTAACATCCTTTAAATATTCTGTAACCAGCCTCCAGCTTTTCGAAAAAGGTTTCATATTCCAATCCCCTAAAACAATAGATGAATATGGATTTGCACTAACCTTTTTCAATATGAATTCCGTTTGCTTCCGATGCTGAAACGGTGCAAAACTTAAATGAGTTACATAAACGGTAAAAATTTCGTCTCCAATTTTAATGTCCGCTTCTAATAAGGCTCTGTCTTCAGCTACGCGAGGCAAAAAGTCAAAAGGATGGTTCTCGCTTTTAATAATAGGTAAGCGGGATAGCAGGGCATTTCCATATTGGCGAAATATATTTTCACTTTGATTTTCATAGGTAATAGCTGGACCGAACACATAATCCATTTTAAGTTCATTTGCCAGCCATAAGGCCTGGTTTTCAAAATTACTGCGCCTTGAAAATTGGTTATCCACCTCATTGAGACCAATAATATCTGCATTTGATGATTTAATAATGTTACTTATTCGGTTTAAATTGACTCTCCTATCCATCCCTTTTCCATGGTGAGTATTAAACGTTAATATCTTGATATAAATTAGTTTTCACCTGCCTTTTGGAAAGGTATGACTGATTTATTTCCTTTGCCATTTATTTTGGTTGATTTTTTTAATTCTACTCAAAACTTCTTATTTAAAAAAAATATTTTCCATAAATATCAATTATATGAATAAAAAGTAAAGCATGTGTAAATGTTACATGTTGAATATGTAAAAGAAAAAGGTGAGATAAATTGAAAGCTTTGCAATTCGACTATCATATGCCGCGTTATATTTCCAGCAAAATACTAGGGAGATTTTTCCCTTCGGTTTTTTGGGATTCCCGGCTATCTTGTCTACGTTTTGATGACCAATTAGAGCCAGTGCTTCCAAATGAAGATTGGGTAAAAGTGAAAGTCAAGTATAGCGGAATTTGCGGCAGTGATCTTAATCTTCTTTTCTTGAATGATAGTCCCGCTACATCTCCATTTGTTTCATTTCCTTTTACAATCGGCCATGAAATTGTCGGCGAAATTGCGGAAGCAGGATCAAAGGTTTCAAGTTTAAAGCCGGGAGATCGAGTTGTAATAGACCCCATTTTGTCCTGTCATGCCAGAGGTATAGAAAAGCCATGTCCCGCATGCGAAAAAGGCAACTTTAGTTTATGTTCATTCAAAACGGAGGGGAACTTGGCACCAGGATTGTTAATAGGTGCCTGCCGTGATACAGGCGGCGGATGGAGTTCATATTTGGTAGCTCATAGAAGTCAGGCATTTAAACTGCCTGATGCTGTTAATGATTTAAATGGTGTGATGATAGAGCCATTTAGCTGTGCTATACATAGTGTTTTAAGAAATCCCCCTAATGAAGGCGACACCGTTTTGGTCATTGGAGGCGGGGTTATTGGGATATGTGTAATTGCTGCTATACGAGCTTTGGGAATCCCGTGCAGAATTGCAGCACTGGTAAAACATCCTTTTCAAGCTGAGCTGGCAGCCCATTTTGGGGCGAACGAAATAATCCATCTCAGGAAACAAGCTTATGTTAATGAACTAACGAAAACTCTTGGAGGCAAGATACTTAAGCCGCTTTTTGGTCCTGAAGTAATAGAGGGCGGGGCAGATATGGTATATGAATGTGTAGGTAAAAAACAGAGTATAAATGATGCCCTCAGATTTTCCAGAAACGGCGGCAAGGTTGTCCTCTTAGGATTAGCAGGCATTATGGATGGGATTGATTGGACAACTGTATGGCTTAACGAGTTAGACGTGAAAGGGAGCTTTGCATACAGTACGGAAATGTATCAAGGCAAAAGAACTCGTACATTTGAGATTGCTATTGATTTAATGCGTGAGGGAAAAGCCGATCTATCACCTTTAGTAACTCACCGTTTCCAGTTAGAAGATTACCGAAATGCTCTTGTTACTGCGACAAATAAAAAAAATGGCGCCTTAAAAGTGGTATTTGAACCATAAAAATTGGGCTGTGTTAAAGCTTATTGCTGATTTTGGCACCCTGTTGATTGGAGCGGAATGTCCGAGGTCCTCGAAAATGCATCCGCATTTTCTTACGGCGCGGTGTGCATTCGGGGAAGCTTATTCAAAGTCCTGCGGGAGAAGCGTGTAAGCGGGAGACCCCGCAGGTGTGAATAAACCGAAGATCGTCGGACCGCCCGCGGAAAGCGAGGACCTGTAGCGGAAATCAACAGGCAAATTTAACAGAGCCAAAAATTTAAAAGAAAATAGGAGGATGAACAATTTGAAGAATTTTACTATTGCAGGTGGAGAGAAAACTCCATTTCTAACATGGTATATGGAGGGATTGATAGACAAATTTTCAGCTGAAGGATACAAGTTTTGTGAAGAAACAGCAGAAGAAATCAAAATTGTTTTTAATGTGATTAATCAGGAAAAACCGAGGCCATACCGAAGGAAAGCACAGGCAACTTTTGTTGTATCCATACTGGAAACTAATGAAGAACCTGAAGAGGTATTCGAAACTGCCTATCCATATTTAATAAGGTCTTTAGCTAATCATTTAATTTTCATTGTTCATAATGGCGATACAAAAGATTTTTATTTTATTACGCCAGAACAAGGGTTTTATAAATTAACTTATACCGGCGGAGAAGAAAAAGACTTTTTCCACAGGACTTATAAAAGACTTGAGCCAGTTGCCACTGCTCAATTAGTCATTGACAACCACTTTGCCGATGATTTGAAGGATCATCTATGGAATGGAAACGAAATTACAAAAAAAATGTATTTATCAGGGAAAAAATTAGATGAAATGAATCTGCTCCCAGCACCTTTTCCGCTTGAAAAATATTTATCAGAACGGGACATGCGCCAGTTAAAAAAATTATATGGCATAGGCGGGCTCAGCTATGGAAATTTAAGCAGCAGGCATGATGATCAAACTTTTTGGATGAGTGCAAGCGGTGTAAACAAAGCCAACATGCGTGTAATTGGACAGGATATTTTATATATTAAAGGTTTTAATTCAAATAAAAATGCAATCGAGGTAAGTGTGCCTCCTAAAATATCTCCAAAAAGAGCGTCAGTTGACGCAATTGAACATTGGATGATTTATAAAGAACACCCAGACGTAGGGGCAATTGTTCATATTCATGCATGGATGGATGGAATAGAAGCTACAGAAATTAACTATCCTTGCGGAACGATCGAATTGGCAGAATCCGTAGCTAATCTTGTAAGGAAAGCTAAAGACCCTGCACGGGCAGTCATTGGACTTAAAAACCATGGTCTGACCATTACAGGCCGTAGTTTAGATGATATCTTTGACCGTATAGAAGGACAGGTTATTCCTCAGGTACCAATGGCATAAAGTGAAACTTCCATCAGTGGGGGGGCTTTCATCCGCCACTGATGGTAAGTCCCGTTCTACTGTCGCTAAATCTTAAGCTAACGCTTCGATCAATCGGCAGTACGAACCCGATTGGTTCAACTATACCTCCTGAAGACCCCAGGAGGTAAGTTTCACTGTTCTCACCTGTCTAGCTACAGCGCCTAGAGTCATAAGCCGTACCCCTGCAGAAGGCAAAGAACGCCTTCCTCCGGAGCTCGTCTTATCTTTTCGCCCCCTGGTCAAGGCGCTTCCGCTTTTCGGTCAATCGGCCTTTATGGGCAGTTGATCCCCCACTTATCCTTTAAGGTTCCATCAAAGTCTTGAAGTGGGGGTCTTACTGCCCGTTAATGCGGGATAAAAAGGTTTCAGGCATTAAACAGATTAGAATAGAAAGGTATGTAAAAATGGATAACACAATTGAACCGATTAACAGAGTTTTGATCAGCATCGGACCAATCAATCTGCATTGGTACGGTGTGATTATTATGAGTGGAGCACTGCTTGGCCTTTGGCTTGCCATGAGGGAAAGCGAACGCCGTAATCTTCCAAAAGATACCTTTGCTGATCTTGTTTTGTTTGCTCTGCCGATTTCAGTATTATTTGCACGCATTTACTATGTGCTATTTCAATGGGAATATTATGCCAAACATCCTGTTGAAATTTTGGCAATCTGGAAGGGCGGCCTTGCCATGCACGGTGTTCTAACAGGGGCAGTCCTGACAATTATCGTATTTGCAAGGGTGAAAAGAATTTCCTTTTGGAAACTTACCGACATTCTTGCTCCAAGCCTTATATTAGGGCAGGCAATTGGAAGATGGGGTAATTTTGTCAATCAGGAAGCACACGGAGGGCCCGTATCCAGGGCTTTCCTGGAGCAGCTTTATTTGCCCGATTTTATTATTAACCAGATGTACATAGAAGGGACATATTATCATCCGACTTTTTTATATGAGTCAATTTGGAATTTTGCCGGATTTTTCGTTCTGATGTCCCTGCGCCGGGTCAATTTAAGGCAGGGGGAGCTATTTTTAACCTACCTCATCTATTACTCGTTTGGACGCTTCTTTATAGAAGGAATGAGAACAGACAGCTTAATGCTTACGGATCATTTACGGATAGCTCAGGTCATGTCAGTTGCATTAATCCTTGCAGCCATAGTGATTATCTGGTTTCGCCGGAAAAAGGGATATGCAAATATCCGCTATTTAGATAATAGCATGTCAGAATAAGGGTTCAATGTAATCACAGGCAAAGAGCTTATTTTTTGCATAGAGGTAATTCTCCGTGCATCTTATTATTAAGACATAATATGTGATATGCAAAGGAAAAATAATTTAAGGAAACAATATAAGCAGCGGGGTTTAATAAAAGATAGGAATGATAAGATGACAGCTTCTATTAAAAATAATGCACAAAAAAAGAAACCAGTGATTTTGCTCGTCATTGATACATTAATGGATCCTCCTCTTCAAAAGGCTATTAAGGAGGGGCAAGCACCGGCTTTCAAGTTTTTAATTGAAAATGGAATGTACTTTTCAGATGTAGTCAGTCCTTTTCCAACGATGTCAGTGAATGTTGATACAACTATTCTTACAGGAACCTATTGTAATGAACATCAATTGCCTGGACTAGTTTGGTTCAATAATACGGAAAATCGGCTTATTAATTATGGAAGTCATATTCGTGAGTTATGGAAGCTCGGTCTTGGCAGGTCTCTTGAAGATATCTTATATCATTTAAACGATACCCATATTAGCAAGAACGTAACAACGATCCATGAAGAGTTGGAGCAACTAGGAAAGGAATCTGCTTCCATTAATGTACTGGTGTATAGAGGAAATACCACTCACCATTATAAGCTTCCAAAACTTCTCCAATGGCTGACTGGGTTAAAAGAAAATCGGCCAGTAAAGGCTTCCAAAGTTTTTTCTTATGGAGCGTTAAAAAAGGTAAGTCCATCTAAAAAGTATCAGCGGATTTGGCAAAAGCTCGGATTTAATAATTCTTTTTCTGTTCAAGAATTAACCCATTTAATGAATAAAGGTGAGCTTCCTGCCTTTACGATGGTATACCTGCCAGATCTTGATCAAAGTGTTCATAAACATGGCCGAATGGATGTCGAAGGAGTTACTAAAGTTGATAAGCAATTACAAAAAATCTTAAATCAATATCATTCCTGGGAAGAAGCCATAAGGGAACATATATGGATTACAATAGGTGATAATGGACAAGCTTGGATCGACTCTAATCAAGAAGAGGCTATAATTGATTTAAGGGAATTACTGGGCTCCTACCGCATAATGAAGCTAAAGAAAGGAGTGCAGCCAAAAGACCAGCTAGTCCTTGCCGTCAATGAACGAATGGCCTATATATACACACTGGATTCAGAAACATTGCCCATTAAACGTCTCGTAAAAGAGGTACAGCGTGATCAGCGCATCGATGTAATTGCCTGGCGTGATGAGGAAATGATCATAGTTAGATCAGGTGAACAAAAAGGAGAAATTCGTTTTTCTCCAAACGGGGATTTCTTTGACACATATAACCAAACTTGGTTTATTGAAGGAGATACGGGGTTGTTAGATATTACCATTGAAGACAATAAACTTCATTATGGCAACTATCCTGATGCACTCGCACGAATTCATAGCAGCTTACATTCACACGAAGGAAATTTTTTCATTGTCAGTGCAAAACCAGGTTATGAATTCATAGGGGAGGGGTCACCAACACATGTAGGAGGGGCCAGCCACGGAGGATTGCACCAGCAAGATTCTTTAATCCCTATGATCATAACAGGCACACAAATAGCACCATCCCATTTAAGATTGAAAAATTTAAAAGAATGGATATTGTCTTTAATTAGTTAAATTTGGATGTAGTTAAATTTAGGATATTCGAATGAAATTTGCTGATTTTCCTGTCATTCAAAACTGTATTTGAGTTTCAATAAATAATTTAAAAAGGAGTTAAAGACTATGAATGATAAATCCTGGAGAGTTGATTCTTACCAAGAGGGCAAGTACAAAGTCAGTGTTCGAAAAAACCTTGAAAATGACCGTATTGATGAGGGAGATTATCCTGAAGGTAGATTTAAGAAAATGAATAGCAAAGTAAAAAGTATGAAAAATGAATAATGTATTTTATATCCAGTCTAAAATATCAAATGGTTTTATAATTTTTTTAGGATCGAAACATGCTCGACATACCAAAGTTAGTAGAAAACACATAAATGAAAAGTATAGTTTAAATAAGAAAAGCAGTTACTAATAAGGGAAAAATAAATTTCAATCGAAGGTAATTACCCCTTGATAAACGGGATTGGTACAGTTTTAAAAAGAAGGCTGAAAAAATACCTGTGAGGAAATTTATCTAACTCCTTGACAATAAAAAAAAATTCTATTATCCTTTTAAAAAACCTAATGAAATACTCACATTCGTATAACTCCAATAATATGGTTTGGAGGTCTCTACCAGGAACCAATAATTCCTGATTACGAAGAAGATACAAGCATTTTATTTGTATTTTCTTCGTAATCAGGAATTTTTTTTATAAAAAAGCTCTGTTAAATTTGCCTGTTGATTTCAGCACGAGGCACTCAGCGAACAGCGGGCGGTCCGACGCTCCTCGGTGCATTCGCACCTGCGGGGTCTCCCGCTGACACGCTTCTCCCGCAGGACATTGAATAAGCTTCCCCGAATTAACACCTC
>NZ_JAEL01000092.1 GCF_000518885.1 Bacillus sp. J33
CGTTGATGGCGCCCGAAACCAGCGGATTGCAGGAAAAAAGGTCGCCATGAATCGTTGATGGCGCCCGAAACCAGCAGGTTGCAGAACAAAAGGTCGTCATGAATCGTTTATAACACCCGAAATCACTAAGATGCAAGAAGAATAGTCTCCAAAGGCCATTCCATTCATTTTTAAATTATGAATAATATTATTTATGTTACCGTGCTTACAAAGGAGGGATTTATATGCCAGAGCTTCCTGAGGTTGAAACAGTCAGAAGAACGCTGCAGGAATTAGTTGTTAATAAGACGATTAGTCATGTTTCTGTCTTCTGGCCTAAAATGGTAAAGCATCCGGATGAGGTTTCTCAATTTCAGGATGCTTTAGCCGGTCAGACATTTAGGGATATTGGCAGGAGAGGCAAATTCCTGATTCTTTATACAGATGATTATGCCCTTGTATCCCACCTAAGGATGGAAGGAAGATACGGGGTATTTTCGAAGGACGAGCCCGTTGAAAAACATACGCATGTCATTTTTCATTTTATGGATGGGACCGAGCTGAGGTATAAAGACGTCCGTAAATTCGGAACAATGCACCTGTTTACAAAAGGCGAAGAACTTAGCACGCTCCCGCTTGCCCATCTGGGACCTGAGCCATTTGCCGAAGAATTTACAGTGGACGAGCTTTCAGCTAGGCTTGGACGGACTGCTCGCAATATTAAAACAGCGCTTCTGGATCAGAAGACAATTGTCGGACTTGGAAATATTTATGTCGATGAGGCATTATTCCGTTCCCGTATCCATCCGGAAAGACCGGCAAATAGCTTATCTGGGGCGGAAATGGAATTGCTCCATAAGGAAATTTCCGAAACTCTTAAAGAAGCAGTTGAAAAAGGAGGCAGCACGATTCGCTCCTATGTAAATTCCCAAGGGCAAATTGGCATGTTCCAGCTGGAGCTATATGTATATGGCCGAAAAGGAGAAGAATGCAAAGTCTGCGGCAATACACTTGAAAGGATTGTCACAGGAGGACGAGGCACGGTCTATTGTCCCACTTGCCAAAAGTAAAAAAATGAACAATTAGCCAGTTCCTCAAGGTATAATTCTGCGGCATAACATCGCATCATCAAGAGGCGGCAGCACTTGGCTTGGGACACCAGTGGTTTTTTAGCAAGCGTACCTTGAACAGGATGCCTGCACTTTTCTAATAACATTGGATGGGCTTCTTCCATATACTATCGTAGCGATTGACAGGAAGGAGCTCTAATCAAATGGTGCATGCGTTCTCACTTTTAATACTTGCTTTTGCTGTCAGTCTTGACAGTTTTAGTGTCGGTTTAACTTATGGTTTAAGGAAAATGAAAATACCATTTAAATCGATAAGCATAATCGCTTGCTGTTCAGCTATTACTTTAATGGGTGCGATGACGATCGGCCATCTCATAGAGGCCTTTTTATCACCTGCCCTTGCTGAAAGTTTAGGAGGCATCATTCTTATTTTGCTGGGAGTATGGGTGCTTTACCAATTCTTCCGGCCCGAAAGAATTAAGGATGCCCTGCCTCATGAAAAAACAATTATAAACTTTGAAATTAAATCACTTGGGCTCGTTATTAATATCCTGAAAAAGCCTATGTCTGCCGACTTTGATAAATCAGGCACTATTACTGGTGTAGAAGCGCTTATGCTGGGGATTGCTTTATCACTGGATGCATTTGGAGCCGGAATTGGTGCAGCTATGCTGGGGTATTCTCCATATTACTTGGCTTTGACAGTAGCATTAATGAGTTCTTTGTTTGTGTTTATGGGAATGCAGGTTGGATCCCTTTTTTCAAAAAGCGGCTGGGTCCATAAATTCTCATTTATCCCCGGAATCATATTAATTATAATCGGCCTTTGGAAAATTTAAATAGGCCATGAAAGGAACAAGCTATGTCATTGACCGTTGGATTGACAGGTGGCATCGCAAGCGGCAAAAGCACCGTTTCAGCCATCTTAATTGAAAAAGGAATCAGTGTAATTGATGCAGATGTGGAAGCGAGATTGGCGGTTGAAAAAGGAGAGGAAGCCTATCAGGAAATTGTCCGGCACTTTGGGGGCGATATCCTGCTTGAGGATGGCTCAATCGATCGTGCTAAACTTGGGTCCATCATCTTCCACAACGAAAAAGAGCGGCTAAAGCTAAATAGTATTGTCCATCCAGCCGTCCGAAAAAGGATGACTGCAAAGAAAGAAAAAGCAATCGAAAATGGTGAAAAAGTGGTGATGCTTGATATTCCGCTTTTATTTGAAAGCAAGTTAACCTATATGGCTGATAAGACATTATTAGTCTATGTTGATGAAGAGACACAGCTGAAGCGGCTTATGGCCAGAAATCAGCTTTCAAGAGAAGAAGCGATGGCAAGGATCAAGTCTCAGATGCCTTTAAAGGATAAAAAGCCTCTGGCGGATGCTGTCATTGATAATAATGGGAGTTTGGAAGAAACCGAGAAACAATTGTGGAGTATTTTAAAAAAATGGAATGCTGTTTAAGGGCCTAAAAAGGGCTCTTTTTTGTTTAGGTTTTTTTTCGTTAAGTTTGTTGCTTGCGAGGGGCTAACTTAGTTTAACCACTGAGTTGATTGGAGCGGAAGGCGCTAATCCCGCGAAAATGCTATCGCATTTTCTTACGACGTGGGGTTCATTTGAGGAAGTTTATTAAACGTCCTGCGGGAGTAGCATACCAAGGGAGAACCCGCAGACTCAGGAGCGTCGGTAGCCTCGGTAGCCTCGTGGGAAAGCTTGAATGCCCCGTGCTGAAATCAACGGGCATCATTCATACGCTAAAACAACAATTTAGGAGAAAAGAGCCTTTTTCATTTGCCCAATTAGTATGACAAAATAAAAAATAAAGTTTCTGCAGCAACACAAATGAATGGGCATTTATAAGCTTTTTTAGTTAGCAACATTTCTGAATTGTTAAACATTAAAAAATCCACATTTTAATCATCACAAATAACCATTAATATGTTATACTAATAGCATCTTAGGGTAATAAAAAGTATAACACTAATGCGGAAGGGGCCGTAACATGAAGGCGAGAATAGCGATTAACGGTTTTGGAAGAATTGGACGAATGGTTTTTAGAAAAGCCATCCTGGAAGAGAATCTTGAAGTTGTTGCCATAAATGCAAGTTATCCTGCTGAAACATTGGCTCATCTAATAAAATATGATACCAACCATGGACAATTCGACGGAAGCGTGATTCCGGAAGACAGTGCGATTGTGGTGAACGGCAAAAGAGTTCAGCTTGTCAGCAACCGCAATCCAGAGGAGCTTCCTTGGAAAGAAATGAATATCGATATCGTTATTGAAGCAACAGGCAAATTCAATTCACGCGATAAAGCAAGTCTACATCTTGAAGCAGGAGCTAAAAAGGTTATTCTTACTGCACCTGGCAAAAATGAAGATGTGACGATTGTTATGGGCGTAAATGAAAGCGCATTAAATATTGATGAACATGATGTCATTTCAAATGCTTCTTGTACAACAAACTGCCTGGCACCTGTTGCAAAAGTTCTTGATGATCAGTTTGGCATTGAAAATGGGCTTATGACAACAGTTCATGCATATACAAATGACCAAAAAAATATTGATAACCCGCACAAGGATCTTCGGCGTGCACGTGCTTGCGGACAGTCAATTATCCCGACTTCAACAGGGGCTGCCAAAGCTTTATCCCTTGTACTGCCCCAGTTAAAAGGCAAGTTGCATGGAATGGCATTGCGTGTTCCGACACCGAATGTTTCTTTAGTTGACTTAGTCGTCGATCTTAAGCGCGAGGTTACAATTGAAGAAATCAACTCTGCTTTTGAAACGGCTTCACAAGGTTCGTTGAATGGAATTCTGGATATTACAGATGAACCTTTAGTATCGATTGACTTCAATACAAATGAGCATTCAGCCATTATTGATGGTCTTTCCACAATGGTAATTGGCACAAATAAAGTAAAAGTCTTAGCATGGTACGATAATGAGTGGGGCTATTCATGCCGTGTAGTAGACTTAACAAAATATGTAGCCCAGGAACTTTTCCAATTGTCAGCAGTAAAAGTAGGCTAAACTCTAGCAATCTCTCTAAAATAAAACATACCCATACCCTTTAGCCTGCCGTTCCCCGGCAGGCTTTTCCTGTGCTGAAACATATAAAAAAGAACAAAATTTTGCACAGCTGCTGGACAGACCCATATAATAAATTTGATAAAAAAATGTAGAACAATGTGTTGCAAAAAGAAAACAAACGAAGTATACTAATCCTCGTGAACTTCTCCGAGTTTTGGTACGGTAGCTACTTAAAGGGTTAGGACCTCTCTGGACTAACTTTCCCCCGTGGTAGTTATAGACCAGTATAAATCTGGAATTTCATTAATTAATAGCTTCATAAAAGTTTAAAAGGGGGAAATTTGAATATGGAAACTATGGGTCGTCACGTAATCTCAGAACTTTGGGGATGCGATTTTGAAAAGTTAAATAATATGGATTTTATTGAACAGACATTCGTAAATGCAGCATTAAAATCAGGTGCTGAAATTCGCGAGGTGGCATTTCATAAGTTTGCGCCTCAGGGTGTTAGCGGTGTTGTTATTATCTCTGAATCTCATTTAACTATTCACAGCTTCCCGGAGCATGGCTATGCCAGCATTGATGTATATACGTGTGGAGATCTTGACCCTAACATTGCTGCAGACTTTATTGCAGAATCGTTAGGCGCTCAAACGCGTGAGAATATTGAGATTCCTCGCGGTATGGGTCCAGTTCAAGTTAAGCAAGCTCAAGTACTTTAATAACTGAATGATAATCGGCAAATCCAGAGGTGTATTGATTGCACCTCTTTTTATTTTGCGTAAAATTACTCTAGTAGGGTTTCACTGCAAAAAATAGTACAATAAGAATACATAAAAAATAATGGAGGAAAGAGGATGTCCATTTTTCGGAAGCTTGCCAATCGATATAAAAAACAGTGTGAGACAAACGAAAATCATTCTGATCCTGAACTGGCAACAAGATATTATAGAACGAACACTGCACAAATGATTCAATCTATTGAAGAGATTTTCAAAGCCGACCGAAATGTACACATTATCAGCACTTCGGCAGAGCATGGCGAGATTGCAGCAGAGATAAAAAAAGACAAAACGTTCTTTGCCATTGTAACGGTTGTTACTGTTAAGCCATTTGAAACGGCGGTGGATATTAATATTTCGACCGAGCAATCATCCTTAGCAGGCACCCTCCCAAGCCTTAAGAAAGAAGTGCTTTCTATTTATGAAAAGCTTAGTAAAAAACATGATTTTCTTGGTTCGGCACGAAATGCTAATAGATAGTTCTACTTGTACTGTTCCCCCCTTTTTTATAAGATAATAGTAATAAGAATATCGGAAGAGGAACCTATATGGCTAAAGTTAATACTTCCAATATGCAAGGCAAATTACTATAGCCATCTAAATATCTAAAGGCTGTTTTCGTAAAGTTTGTTGCTTTTCAATTGCAACCCCAGTATAGCCAACTGAGTTGATTGCAGCGGAAGGCACTTGACTCCTCGAAAATGCATTCGCATTTTCTTACGACGAGGTGTATATTAAAGGATGTTTTTCCAACGTTCTGCGGGAAGTGAGGGAAGTGGGACCCCGCAGGCGAAGCCGAGGAGGCTCCCATTCCTTCCCGCGGGAAAGCTAGAGTGCCCCGTGCTGAAATTAACGGGTAGAAATTATAAGTAAAACAACAGTTTATGAGAAAAGAGCTTATCTAAAAAAGGATTCGGAGCTGATTGTATGAGATGCCCTTCGTGCCAAAATAATAATACCCGCGTTCTCGATTCCCGTCCTGTCGATGATAGCAGATCGATCCGCCGCAGAAGGGAATGTGAAAAGTGCGGATACCGGTTTACAACATTTGAAAAAGTTGAGGAAATTCCTCTTATAGTGGTAAAAAAAGAAGGTACAAGAGAAGAGTTCAGCCGCGAAAAAATTCTGCGCGGGCTAATTAAAGCATGCGAAAAAAGGCCAGTTGCCCTAAAGGATCTTGAAGACATTACCTTTGAAGTGGAAAAAGAGCTTCGAAGCAACGGGGTTTCTGAAATAAAAAGTGATGAAATCGGCGAAATGGTCATGGACAGGCTTGCAAAAGTTGATGATGTAGCATACGTGCGTTTCGCATCTGTCTATAGACAATTCAAAGACATTAATGTTTTCATTGATGAGCTTAAAGAATTAATTAAAAAAGAACAATCATAATATGAATCAGGCATAAATGGATCTGCCCCTGATTCACGGTAAATAAGAATGAGGGCTGAAGGATTCTCTTTGGCTCTTTTTTTGCTGTATATATGCTGGCAGGAGAGTTAGAGGGCTTTATTTAAATGACGAAAATCGACTAGACTTAAGGTGGAGTAACAACGAAAATCCGACCGGCAAGGAAAAATGGTAGTTAATGAAGCGGAATACCGACGAAAATTCAGCCTGCCAGGAAAAATGGTAGTTAATGAGCGGAATACCGACGAAAATCCAGCCAGCAAGAGAAAAATGGGAGCTGATCAGGGAGAATAAAGACAAAAGCCCCTCCGGCTGGAGAATAAAGGCAGTAATCAATAAATTAACAGCAAACCCACATGTCCAGTGATAAATGGGAGTCATTAGACAGACGATGGAAATCATAATTCCAGGAGACATTCAAGACAAATTTGACAGGAAAAGGTGAACGCTATGGCCCAGCATTGGCAAGAGATGCTTCCGATTGACAGATATACAGTAGCCGCCAGCGGGCTTTTACATGAATATGACCGAAAGGTGCTGACTATGCTGTACCAGCCTCTTATCGGTTCAGCTTGTTTCAGTTTATATATGACGCTATGGGCCGAACTGGAGGAAAACAGGCTATGGTCTTCTTCCAATTCCCACCATAGCTTAATGAATTTCATGGGGTTAGGGCTAAAAGAAATTTATGAGGCTCGCCTAAAACTGGAGGGGATCGGGCTTTTAAAGGTTTATGTCAACAAAGAGGAAGATACTCGATCTTTTATTTATGAACTTCTACCTCCTTTAACACCTGAGCAATTTTTCCTTGATGGAATGCTGAATATTTATCTCTATAAGAAATTGGGAAAAAATCAATTTATGAGACTGAAGCGATTCTTCTCGGATCAAAAGGTACAGCCGAAGGCAGGATATCAAGAAGTGACTAAAGCTTTTCAGGATGTATATCAATCAGGCCATCCAGGCTCTTTTGAGATTAACGAGGAAATGGATCAGCTCATGAGTGAATCAGATGGGCAGGGGTATATAGGAAGACAAGAGCAGGAAGGAATAAAAATCGCAAATGAAGCTTTCGACTTTGAATTGCTTCAGGCAGGGCTGACTGAATCGCTTGTTCCGAAAAGGGCTCTAACAGTTAAAGTGAAGGAATCCATCAGCAATCTTGCCTTTTTGTATGGAATTGATCCTATTCAAATGAAGAATATAGTCATAAGCGCTGTAAATGAAGATAATGAGATAAATATTGAAGAGTTAAGAAAGTCTGCACGCGATTGGTATCAATTTCAAAACCAGGATCAGCTGCCATCTCTAATTGACCGGGTGCAGCCTACTGCTCACCAAACTCATAAAAAAGAGCCTAAAACGCAAGAAGAGGAGCTAATCCGTTATTTGGAACTAACTTCCCCAAGGCAGCTTTTAAAAGACATATCAGGAGGAGCAGAGCCATCCAAAAGCGACTTGAAAATTATTGAAGATGTCATGTTCCAGCAAAAGCTTCTTCCAGGGGTAATCAATGTACTTATTCAGTATGTTATGCTTAAAACAGATATGAAACTGACCAAGGGCTATGTAGAAAAAATAGCAGGACACTGGGCGAGAAAAAAAATCAAAACTCCCCAGGAGGCCATGCTTCTGGCTAAAAAAGAACATCGCCAATACCTTGATTGGGCAGAAGGGAAGAAAACAGCCACTGCGAAAGGGACGAGAAAGCAGCCAATCCGGACAGAGATGCTGCCAGACTGGTTTGATGAGAAGAACGGCATAGACAGTAAAAAGCCAGAGACTCAGCCGCGTAAGGATGAAAAGGATCAGGATGAACTTGAACTGAAAAAAAGAGAGCTTAAAGAAAAGCTAAAAAAACTTCGATCACAGGAGGTGACTGACTGATGGAGAAAATCAATGAAACCCTTAGGCGTCTTGCGGGCAATGAAGGCTTTCAGAAAAGATATGAAATGATGCGAAATCAAACGCTTAATCATCCGGAGGTAAAGGCTTTTTTACGTGACCATCAAGATGAAGTGACATCTGAAATGATTGAAAAAAGCCTGATCAAGTTATTTGAATATACCCAGCAAAGCAAGGAATGCAGCAAATGCCCAAGCCTGGAGGGCTGTGTCAATTTTATGCAGGGGTACCATCCTGAACTTGTCATTCAAAGGGGAACCATTGATTTGAAGTATGACAAGTGTCCAAGAAAGGTAATGCATGACGAAAAACGCAAAAATGAAAAGCTTATCCAGAGCTTATACGTCCCAAGTGATATCCTGCATGCCACATTTGACTCGTTATATGATGATGACGACCGGATCATGGCAGTTGACAAAGCTGCCTCCTTCGTAATGGATTATCAGCCTGGTTCAAAACAAAAGGGGATATATTTTTACGGCAAATTCGGCGTGGGGAAATCGTATTTGCTTGGTGCCATAGCCAATAAGCTGGCAAGCAAAAAAGTGTCTTCCATGATTGTGTACGTTCCTGAGCTTTTCAGGGAATTAAAAAATTCAATTGGCGACCAAACATTAAACAGCAAGATTGAAACAATCAAAAAGGCACCTGTCTTAATGTTTGATGATATAGGTGCCGAAACGATGTCCAGCTGGACAAGGGACGAGATTTTAGGCCCAATTCTGCAATTCCGTATGCAGGAAAGCCTGCCAACCTTTTTTACCTCTAATTTCGACTTTCAAGGACTCGAACATCATTTATCTTATAGCCAGCGGGGCGAGGAAGAAAAGATGAAAGCAAGAAGAATAATGGAACGCATTAAATATCTTGCTGAACCGGTGCTTGTGGAAGGTCCGAACAGGAGAGTATAGCAATGAAGCTGCCGCTGAAACGACCGGCAGCTTTTTGATTATTTTTAGAAGAAACTAACGGTGAACTTTGACAACAGTCCAGCTCCTCCGCGCTTTGCCCAGCAACGTCTGAGTGCCTCATATCCTATGGGGCTCAGTCCGCCAAGCTCTGTCGATGCGCACCATGGAAAACTTTTTTTGCATAAGCTTAGCAGGAGCAAGCGGCTTTTGGCTTGCTCCGAAGGGCGCCTCCGCATTTCTTAAAACCTTACTTCTAATTTGGCCAAGTCCCCCATATACATAGAACAGAGATTTGTATAAAGGAGGGATTTGGTTGATCGAAATCATATTCCAAAGCAGCGCAGATGCGAGGAATTTTCATAAACATCTTCATGATCGGCTGCAGTCTTCTAACCAAACGGATAAAAAAACTCTTCAATTTGAAGATCAACATATAGTAAAAATCTTTATTGATCATAATCAAAAAGATTTTGAGTCTGTTAAAGAAGTATTTTGCCAGTTTATTGTGAACCGCAAGCAGGATGATTGGTTCAGAAGAATTTTAATAGAAAATTATTATTATGAGGATGAAGGTGAACAGCAGCAGATTCTTGAAATTATCCATTCCATTCTAGAAGGAAACCGAGAGGATCTTGCTGCATTTGTCAGCGGCCTTGATGTTAGGGAAAGTTTGAAAAGCGCAATTGACCAGCTCTTTCAGGATCATATATCGTTTTCTTTTGATTCCTTTGTAAAGTTTCGGATGCGTCCCCTGATGGATCAAATGGCAAAATATGTGGAAGTGTCTATCGATGAGTATAAAATGGAGCAGGAATATCAGATGTTTATTCAGACATTAAGAGATTTTTTATCTGGCAGGCAGGCTAAGCTTGATACAATTCATCTTCTTATGGATGAGGGCATTGCTTTTTTTGATGAACAGTTTTATGAAATTAAGCGCGGGGAGCTGCTAAGGATGATTGACAGGAAGCTTTTATCCAATCATCCTGTATATGTAGATTCCGGCACGATTGCACCGCTTCTTTCCATAGCACCAGCCTGCATTCACCTTTATTCGGATGATTATGAACAGCCATTGGTTAGGACAATTCGAAATATATTCGAAGAAAGGCTTATGCTTCACTCCATTTCAGCCTTTTACGAAAATAAACGAACCTATCCTTATGCAGCTGATGAAAAAATGTAAAAGATACCCTTGATTTTCCTGAA
Source organism: Bacillus sp. J33 (assembly GCF_000518885.1). Taxonomy (GTDB): domain Bacteria; phylum Bacillota; class Bacilli; order Bacillales; family Cytobacillaceae; genus Cytobacillus. Next base: position 10,296 of record NZ_JAEL01000092.1, read on the forward strand.
GTAACAAACTATAATAACGTACATATTATGATAATCAAGCAAAAGTTGTGATGAGGATAAGGGTATTCTTATACGGTTCAAAGAGAGGGAAGGCAAGGCTGAAACCTTCCTAACACGATTCGAATGCTTACCGCCTCTGAACTCCAGTCAGGAAATGGGCTGGCGGGAAAAGACCGTTATCTTACTACAGAGTCATTTTTCATTTGACGGAAAATGAGAAGTAGGGTGGAACCACGTGTTAATTATAACTCGTCCCTTTTTAGGGGCGGGTTTTTTTATTTTTATTACAGGAAGTAAAATTCCTATTCAAGCTGGTTCCACTGGACCAGAAAATATAGGGGGGGAAACTGCCCGTAAGACCCGATTAGAGCAGCAAACAATCAGGAGAAAATCACTCCTGTTTGAAGTTTCACTTTATAAATAAGGAGGAAATATCATGTCAGAAGTTGTTAAAGTTTCGTTTCCAGATGGTGCTGTAAAGGAGTTTCCAAAGGGAACGACAACAGAAGAAATTGCAGCTTCGATCAGCCCGGGCCTTAAGAAAAAGGCAATTGCCGGAAAGCTTGATGGAGAAATGTATGATCTTCGCCGTCCAATTGAAAAAGATGGGGCTATTGAAATTGTTACGCCTGGCAGCAATGAAGCACTGGAGGTTCTGCGCCATAGTACAGCGCATTTGATGGCACAGGCGATCAAACGTTTATATAAAAATGTAAAGCTTGGGGTAGGGCCTGTTATTGAAGGCGGGTTTTACTATGATATCGACCTGGAAGAATCACTGTCACCTGATGATCTTCCGGCTATTGAAAAAGAAATGAAAAAGATTATAAATGAAAACCTTGAAGTTGTCCGCAAGGAAGTAAGCCGTAATGAAGCGGTTCAAATGTATAAGGAAATTGGCGATGAATATAAACTTGAACTGATTGAAGCCATTCCTGAAGATGAAAAAGTAACAATCTATGAGCAAGGTGAATTCTTTGACCTATGCCGCGGAGTTCACGTTCCATCTACAGGCAAGCTGAAAGAATTCAAATTATTAAGCATCGCTGGTGCATACTGGAGAGGCGACAGCGACAACAAAATGCTTCAGCGTATTTATGGAACTGCTTTCTTCAAGAAAGAAGATCTTGCGGAGCATTTACGCTTGCTGGAGGAAGCGAAAGAGCGCGATCATCGTAAAATCGGCAAAGAGCTTAATCTGTTCATGAACTCGCAAAAGGTTGGACAAGGGTTGCCGCTATGGCTTCCGAAAGGGGCAACAATCCGCCGCAATATCGAGCGCTATATTGTCGATAAGGAAGAAAGATTGGGCTATAGCCATGTATACACTCCAATCATGGGCAGCGTTGACCTTTATAAAACTTCCGGCCACTGGGATCATTATCAGGAAGATATGTTCCCTGTGATGGAAATGGATAATGAGCAGCTTGTACTGCGTCCAATGAACTGCCCGCATCATATGATGATTTACAAAAATGGGATCCACAGCTACCGCGAACTGCCGATCCGTATTGCGGAGCTTGGAACTATGCATCGCTATGAGATGTCTGGTGCACTATCAGGGCTTCAGCGTGTACGCGGCATGACTTTGAATGATGCCCACATTTTTGTGCGTCCCGACCAGATTAAGGAGGAGTTCAAGCGCGTTGTTCATCTGATTCTTGAAGTATACAAAGATTTTGATATCAATGACTATTCATTCCGGCTTTCCTACAGAGATCCTCAGGATACTGAGAAATATTTTGATGATGATGAGATGTGGGAAAAGGCACAGGCAATGCTGAAAGAAGCCATGGATGAAATTGGCCTGGATTACTTTGAGGCAGAAGGTGAAGCAGCTTTCTACGGACCGAAGTTGGATGTTCAGGTTAAAACTGCACTTGGCAAGGATGAGACATTATCTACTGTCCAGCTTGACTTCTTGCTTCCTGAACGTTTTGACTTAACTTATGTAGGAGAAGATGGCAAGCCGCACCGCCCTGTTGTTATCCATCGTGGTGTTGTTTCCACTATGGAACGATTTGTGGCATTCCTGATTGAAGAATACAAGGGAGCATTCCCAACATGGCTTGCACCAGTTCAAGTCCAAGTAATTCCTGTTTCACCTGATGTACACTTTGATTATGCAAAACAAGTACAGGAAAAGCTTCAAGCTGAGGGCTTCCGTGTTGAACTTGATGACCGCAATGAAAAAATCGGCTACAAGATCCGTGAAGCACAAATGCAAAAAACTCCTTACATGCTTGTTGTTGGAGACAACGAAGTAGCGGAGAAAGCTGTTAATGTCCGCAAGTACGGAGAGCAAAAATCCGTAACAGTTTCATTCGATGATTTTATTTCTGATTTAAAAGCTGAAGTTAAGCGCTAATTTATGACAGAAAGGCCTGCACAAGTGCGGGCCCTTTTCTTTGTGGGCCTTTGATGCCGAATTCGTTGATATCTGCTAATACAAACTATGTTTAGCTGACTTTGAAAAAACTGGCACCTAAATCATTAAAAAATTGTTAAAACCATATTGCAAAAAGTGATTTATTTTGATATGCTTTTCTTCGTTGTGATAAAAGTTATTCGTTTGACACGAAAACATACTTTGTGATATAGTAACTAAGGTAAATTGAATACAGTTTGAGGAAAAGAAGAAGCACCCGCTTCTCACCTGATTGACGCAAAGTGCAGTTGGCAGGTTTTACGTGAACATTTTCTGTTTATATACGTAAGTGTGGGTGTTTTCATCCGCACTTTTTTATTTGGTTAAAAAACAGTTCTGCTTCTGTCACGGAAGAGAAATGTTGCATAACTTGCGATTCAGCTTTGGTCCGGTGCAGCTGGCAGCTTATAAAGCTGTCAATCTCCAGCAGGCGCTTGCGCTTTTCTTGACCCAAACGTTGTGTTCGCATTAAACCTTGGAGGTGTCCAGCTATTAGCAAAGATATGTTGTTAAACGAGGGCATTCGCGCCCGCGAAGTCCGTCTTATTGACCAAAACGGCGAGCAATTAGGAATTAAATCAAAATTCGATGCACTCGAGATTGCTTCTCGTGCCAATCTTGATCTTGTTCTTGTTGCACCGAATGCGAAGCCTCCGGTAGCCCGTATCATGGACTACGGAAAGTTCAAATTCGAGCAGCAGAAGAAAGAAAAAGAAGCTCGCAAAAACCAGAAGATTATTAGTGTTAAAGAGGTTCGCCTTAGCCCGACTATCGAGGAGCACGACTTTAATACTAAGCTTCGCAATGCTATTAAATTCCTTGAAAAAGGCGATAAAGTAAAAGCATCGATCCGATTCAAAGGACGTGCCATTACGCATAAGGAAATCGGCCAGCGTGTTTTAATCCGATTTGCACAAGCTTGCAATGAAGTTGCAACAGTGGAATCACATCCAAAAATGGATGGCCGAAGCATGTTTATGGTCTTAGCACCGAAAAACGACAAGTAAGAGGAGGAATTCCCAATGCCAAAAATGAAAACTCACCGCGGCGCTGCTAAGCGTTTCAAAAGAACAGGATCTGGTAAACTGAAGCGTTCTCATGCTTACAGAAGCCATATGTTCGCTAATAAATCTCAAAAGCAAAAGCGTAAGCTTCGCAAAGGAACTCTTGTTTCTTCAGGCGATTACAAGCGCATCCGTAACTTATTAGTAAATCTTAAGTAATATCTCGAAATTAGGAGGGAAATAATATGCCACGTGTAAAAGGCGGTACAGTTACTCGCAAACGTCGTAAAAAAGTCATCAAATTAGCTAAAGGTTATTTCGGTTCAAAACATACATTATACAAAGTTGCTAACCAGCAGGTTATGAAATCCCTTATGTATGCATACCGCGACCGTCGCCAGAAAAAGCGCGACTTCCGCAAACTTTGGGTTACTCGCATTAACGCAGCAGCTCGCATGAACGGTCTTTCTTACAGCCGTTTAATGCATGGTTTAAAGCTTGCTGGCATCGAAGTTAACCGCAAAATGCTTGCTGAATTAGCAATCGCTGACGAAAAAGCATTTGCTGAATTAGCATCAGTTGCAAAGCAGCAGCTTAGCAAGTAATAATACAACAGCCATTCTCTAAACGGGAATGGCTTTTTATTTTTTTTCTGTTAGGTGTTAATTTCCGCTGCAGGCACTCAGCGGCCCGCGGGGAGGAATAGGAACCTCTTCGGCTTAGCCTGTGGGGTCTCCCGCCATTGCCTACCCGCTGCAATCAACTTAGTTGGTTAAACTTAGTTAGCCATCCGAAAAGCAACAAACTTTACGAATCAATGAAAACCAACATGCTTGGCATTTCTTTATAGACAGAACCCTCCGTTTCGCTTAAGCTCATTACAGGTTTAATACATACAAAGGAGAAAACTCATGATTAAAACGATTGCTTTTATTTATCTGCTAATGAATGTTATTGGTTTTTACTTAATGAAACTTGATAAAGAAAAGGCGAAAAAGAATCAATACCGGATTAGCGAAAAGAATCTTTGGCTAGTGGCTTTCTTAAGCGGCGCCGCAGGAATGGCTTTTGGAATGAACACATTCAGGCATAAAACGAAACACCTGCAATTTAAAATGGGTTTGCCTGTTTTAGCTTTTCTGGAAGCAGGGCTGATCTTGTACCTTATTATTCAATTGTCATAAGCGGGCAGGGTTCTCCATATGCTTTAGTGAACAACAAGAATGACAGCTGGGAGAAGGTGGATGCATGAATGAAGAAATGTCGCTGCTGTTTGTGATTGTGGAGACTGCTGGAATTCTTGCTCCTATCGCTTTTATTTTTTTTCATATTATAAGGCAGTTTTTATTTATCCCTGTTCCGCTTGTTTGTGTGACAGGGGGAGTTCTCTTTGGAAGCTTCTTCGGTGCTGCTTTTTCGATTATTGGATTAATTCTGAGCAGCATTCTTTTTTATTTTATGATCAGTAAAATGCCAAAAACGCATGAAAAGCTTTCACTGTTAAAAAAGAGGTGGTTCGGCGAGTACCGGAATCTGACTGTCGGGCAAATAGCCGTCTTAAGGCTAATTCCGTTTATTCACTATCATTTGCTTAACTTTTGCTTGATGGAGAGAAACAGGAATTTTAATGATTATGTGAAAAATTCCTGGATCAGCAACTTGCCTCTGGCAATCTTTTATACCGTATTTGGAGAGTTCATCAGCAGGTTTACTCCATCAATGATTCTGCTGATCTTATTTTCTCTGGCTATATTAGTTTTTGTTTTAAGGGAAAAAGTAACTGTAATAAAGTGGAAGGAATTTTTTAAAGCAGCATAAAGTGAAACTTTGTTTAGTGGGGGAGTTCCCTCATCCTCCACTAATGATTAGTTGGGGCCCGCGCGATGCGGGTCACTCAGACGCTGCCACAGGACGTGGCGTATTTAGTCTGAGTTCTGATGATCGGGCTTTTACGGGAAGTTAAACCCCCATGTATCCTTTATGATCCCCTCAAATCTTGGAGTGGGGTTATACTGCCCGTTAATACGGGATAAAAAAACGTTCGGGCCGCCGAACGTTTTTTACATATGATCTTTAAAATGATCTCCTGGAGAAGCTGTTTTATTCATAAACTCTTTGACCGGGCTTTTCCAGTCAATTTTTGCATTTGGATAGGCCTCAGTGATTTTATTTTCAATAAAGAGGAAATCCTCCCGAACCATTCCTTTAAGGGCAGCAGTGCTGCGGGGCCAGATAAAAATGGAAACGACTTCAAAAGCATTATCAGTTGTACCAAGGTATTTTTCGCCTTCAAATAAAACCCCTTTATACGTAATCAGGAAATTTTTTCGGACATTTTCCTGGTCATCCCAAAAATAATAGCGTTTCTGTTCGTGGGCAAGTTCAAGCTTTCGCTTTGAATTTAAAAGATATTTTACCGCTGAGTATATGAGAAAAAGGATGAGTGCAAACAGAAGCATGCGCAGGAGCCACATAATAACCAGCCCTCCAATATGATTTTCATTACTTTACGGATGAGATTAAAAAAAGTTTCAACTTTTTATCAATTTGTTATAATTTTTTTGGAAGATAGAATTGAAATATAATATTTATACTTAATCTAGGATGGTGGGAAATGAACTATCAGCAATTATTTCAAATGCAAAAAGGATTGGATAGGCATATAGAAACAAATCATCAATTGCAGGATGAAGATTTGTTTGAGCGCAAGGTATTAGCGTTGCTTGTAGAGCTAGGGGAGCTGGCAAACGAAACAAGATGTTTTAAGTTTTGGAGCCTTAAACCGTCTTCTCCTCAGGAAACAGTATTGGAAGAGTTTGTAGACGGTATACATTTCATATTATCTCTTGGCATTGAGTGCGGATTTGACCAGGAAAAAGAATTTGCAGTCGATTTAGAAAAAGAAGAATCAGTAAACGGCCAGTTTTTATCTGTTTACACAGCTATCGGCAAGTTTCGGACAAGCCGTTTGCTCCATCATTACAAAGAGCTATTTACAGCCTATTTAAATCTTGGAGAAATGCTCGGATTTACCCCTTCTGAAATTGAAAAGGCATATATGGACAAAAATGAAGTAAATTATAAAAGACAGGCTGAAGGGTACTAAAAGCTGGGCTGAGTTAAAGCTCCATTGTTTATTTTGTCACTGAGTTGAATGAAACGAAGGGTGCAGGATATTTGAAAATCATACGCATTTTCTTCGTGCGGTGTTTATTCGAGGATAATTATTCAATGTCTTTGGGAGGAGCATATCAAAGGAAAAGAGGAGCGTCGGGCCCGCCCGCGGAAAGCTTGTGCCAAAAGCGTAAATCAACAGGCAAATGTAAAAGGCCCAAAACTAATCAGTCTTCAGCCGGAGCGGGTTTCCGTCTGATAATTCTTTATATTAAATCGCATGTTCTGTATAATGAGATTAAATCCATATTAAGGGAGTCGAAATGATGGCTAAATTAGATGAAACATTAACAATGCTGAAAGAGTTAACAGATGCCAAAGGGATTCCGGGCAATGAACGCGAACCGCGCGAGGTTATGAAAAAATACATAACAGCATACGCTGATGAAGTAACAACTGATGGGCTAGGCAGTTTAATTGCAAAAAAGACCGGCAAAGAAGGCGGCCCCAAAATCATGGTTGCCGGCCACCTGGATGAAGTAGGCTTCATGGTAACAAGCATTGATGACAAAGGATTCCTCCGCTTCCAGACTGTTGGAGGCTGGTGGTCCCAGGTAATGCTTGCACAGCGTGTAACCATCGTTACCTCGAAGGGAGATGTAACAGGTGTAATAGGATCAAAGCCGCCGCATATCCTATCACCTGAAGCACGCAAAAAGCCTGTTGAAATTAAAGATATGTTTATTGATATTGGTGCTTCAAGCCGTGAGGAAGTGAAGGAATGGGGAGTGAAGCCTGGAGACATGGTCGTTCCTTATTTCGAATTTACAGTAATGAACAATGAAAAAATGCTGCTGGCTAAAGCATGGGATAACCGTATTGGCTGTGCAATCGCCATTGATGTATTAAAGCAATTGAAAGAGGCTGATCACCCTAACGTAGTATATGGTGTAGGAACAGTACAGGAAGAGGTAGGACTTCGCGGAGCCCGTACTTCTGCCCAAAAAATTGAGCCTGATATTGCATTTGGCGTTGATGTGGGCATTGCCGGAGACACGCCGGGAATCTCTGAAAAAGAAGCGATGAGCAAAATGGGCAAAGGTCCGCAAATCATTCTTTATGATGCATCCATGGTTTCACACAAAGGTTTGCGTGATCTGGTAACAGATACTGCAGATGAACTGAATATCCCATATCAGTTTGATGCAATTGCGGGAGGCGGAACAGACTCAGGTGCCATCCATGTTACCCATAATGGCGTACCTTCCCTTTCCATCACTATTGCAACACGCTATATCCATTCGCACGCAGCAATGCTTCATCGTGATGACTACGAAAATGCAGTTAAGCTTATCGCTGAAGTGATTAAGCGCCTTGATAGAGAAACAGTTGATAAAATTACATTTGAATAAGCATCATAGTGGGAAAACTCCGGGATAACCGGAGTTTTTTTATGTAAAAAAGCAGCCAATAAATAATAAACTAGGGAACGTGAAAATAATGAACAAATAAAAATGTTAAATATTTTAAACAAAATGTTAAGTATAGTTGACATTATGTTAAATAAATTGTACTTTATTATTAGAAATAGTTGGAAAGATAGGTGTGGCTATGCTATTAAATCGAGTGCGGGAATTAAGAGCGAGATTTAATTTTACGCAAGGAGAGTTAGCGAAAAGGGTGGGTGCTACACGGCAAACAATCGGTTTTATTGAAAAAGGGGATTATGCCCCCTCAATTGCACTAGCACTAAAAATTGCAAAGGAATTTGAGTGTCAGGTAGAGGAAATATTCTGGCTGGAAGGAGAGAAGGAGAATGAGTGAAAAAGTATTGCGTTCGCCGATTTGGTCGCTCGTGTTTGTATGGAGTGCAGGGATTATTTATATTCTAATGTCGTTAGGCAGGAATGCGAATCTTTCAGAGAAGATACAATCTGTTTTTATGGGAATTCTTCCAATATTAGCTATTTTGGTATTGCTGTTTATTGCACTATGGGCTGGAATGATTTCAAATTATAACCAAAAGAATCCTAAAAGGAAAATATCGCTATTCACAGTTGTGCCTTTAGAATTCAGAGATGAGGATGAAGGCATGCAATGGCTGACAAACAAGGCATGCAGGAAAGTTTATATGTTCTTCTGGTCTGCGCTGCCATTATCTTATGTGTTCTTGTTTTTTTTAAGTGATGTTCCATACGTTCCAATTGCAGTTATTATGTTTTTAGCAACCGGACAATTTCTGATCTATTGGTCCGAAATTAGAAAAGCTGACAGAGAGTAGGTTAACAATATGATTTGGGAATATATCTTAGTCTTTATCCTTGCGGCCATACCTTGGATTGAAATAGCGGCAGTTATTCCATTAGCCATTATCAAAGGGCTGAATCCTTTTCTTGTTGCACTGCTTTCATTCGCAGGCAATTTCTTAACTGTTTTTCTGCTGATAATTTTATTTGAACGTTTTCGGGAATGGAGAAGAAAAAAGAAAGGAACAGAGGAGAAGGAGTCTGGCAGGTCCAAAAGAGGAAAGAAAATTTGGAACCGCTATGGATTGCCAGGCCTGGCGCTGGCAGGACCTATTTTAATCGGGACACATATAGCAGCTGCGATTGGAATGGGACTTGGAGCAAAGAAACAGTGGACCACCCTTTGGATGACCATTTCACTATTATTATGGAGCGGGATTTTTGCCGTTGCTGCCCATTATGGTTTTGAGTTTTTTAGAGGCTAATGAAAAAACTGCTCTCCAAGGAGCAGTTTTTTTCCTTTAGGCTTAATTTATTTGAGGCCGCTCTCCAATGTTTGAAGCATCTCCTGCTTGTCTTCCTCAGAAGAGTTTTTCCAGATTACTTCAAATAAAACGCCTAACCCAGGCAGCATTTTTTCTTCCCCGTTTTGAATGGCATCTACAATTGTATCTTTAAGTTCGTCTTGAGAGTTGCCTGAAACATTGTGTAAAATGGCATTGCGAAGGTTTAAGTTCACCTTTTTGCACTCCTTCCAGATATAATTCGTTATTATGTTTTCTAAAATCGCTTTAATTATGTATTTTAAATACGATATAATGAAAAAACTGTATAAAAGAAATTCCGGGACTGCGGTTTTTCTATAAAAAGGAGAGACAGTGTTGAAGCATATTCAATCTGCAAAAAACCCTAAAATTAAAGAGTGGAAAAAGCTCTTAACCAAAAAAGAACGTGATAAAACAGGCACCTTTTTGGTTGAAGGCTTTCATCTGGTGGAAGAAGCGCTTGCAGCCAATCGCATTTTAGAAATTATTATAAGTGAAAATAAGGATATGCCTTCTGGATGGGATTATGGGGATATCCCTGTAACGATGGTAACGGATGAAATCATCGGGATGCTGGCAGATACAGAAACCCCGCAAGGAATCATTGCTGTTTGCGAACAGGCACAATCATCTGCGGATTTGGAAGGCACTCGGTATTTGCTGATAGATGCAGTACAGGATCCAGGCAATCTGGGCACCATGATCCGGACAGCTGACGCGGCTGGATTGGATGCTGTCATTGTGGGAGAAGGAAGTGTAGATGTATATAATCCAAAGGTTCTCCGCTCTGCACAGGGAAGCCACTTTCATCTGCCAGTCCTAAGAGGAAGTTTGTTTAACTGGATCAACAGGTTAAAGGAAAATAACGTACCTGTTTTTGGAACAGCATTGGAAAATGCCCGAGAATACACGGAATATGGAAGCATCGATTCCTTTTCCCTGCTGGTTGGAAATGAAGGGAGCGGGGTTAATCAGGAGCTGCTTACTCAAACAACAGCTAACCTCTATATTCCGATATTCGGGAAAAGTGAATCACTTAATGTTGCGGTCGCGGCCGGAATTCTGCTTTATCACCTCAGGAAATAAAAAATGGGCAGCATTTTTATGAAAACTGTTTGAAACAGACTTGAGAATATAATATAATTAACAGCAAAATTATATGAACAAAACGATGATGGAGATAAGTACTTTGCCAAAACCTTTTCAGGGAGAAAGTGCCATAGACTGAAAGCATTTTTACAGGGATTGCAAGGGAAAATTCAACTCCTGAGTTGGCATCGGGACCATTGAAAATAAGAGAAATGCCCGGTTGTGACAGAAATCTTACTCTGTACTTTGATAACTGTCTAGCCCCTGGGCAAGTCGCCTCCGCTTTTCGATGTAAAGATGTGCCGGCAGCTGCCGTTATCCCAATGAAGTGAACACGTGTTTTATTTACATATATGTGTTAAAAAGGGTGGTACCGCGAAACCTCGTCCCTTTATGGGGATAGAGGTTTTTTATTTTGGCTAAAAAAGTAAAAGGAATGAATTGAAGGAGGATTTTTAGATGCAAGAGCGTTTAAAAGAACTGCAAACTGAAGCGTTGGAAAAAATCAGCACTGCCGCTGATTTAAAAGAACTTAATGATATCCGTGTATCCTACTTGGGAAAGAAAGGCCCGATAACAGAAGTTCTTAAGGGAATGGGAAAATTGTCTGCTGAAGAGCGCCCGAAAATGGGGGCCCTTGCCAATGAAGTAAGAGACAGCATTTCTGCCGGAATTGAAGAAAAGCAAAAGCACCTTGAAGAAGCTGCTGTCCAGGAAAAGCTGGCAGCTGAAAAAATTGATGTCACTCTTCCAGGACGTCCTGTAAAAACAGGAAACCACCATCCATTAACACGCATTATTGAAGAAATTGAGGATTTGTTTATTGGAATGGGCTATACCGTGGCTGAGGGTCCTGAGGTTGAAAAAGATTATTATAATTTTGAAGCATTGAACCTGCCAAAAGGCCATCCTGCTCGGGATATGCAGGATTCATTCTATATTACAGAAGAGATCCTCCTTCGTACCCATACCTCTCCAGTGCAGGCAAGAACAATGGAAAAGCACGAAGGCAAAGGGCCAGTTAAAATCATCTGTCCGGGAAAAGTGTATCGCCGGGACAATGATGATGCAACACACTCCCATCAGTTCATGCAAATTGAAGGACTTGTCGTGGATGAGAATATTCGTATGACAGACCTTAAAGGAACACTTGAAGTGTTTGCGAAGAAAATGTTCGGAGAAGACAGGGAAATCCGTCTGCGCCCAAGTTTCTTCCCGTTTACAGAGCCATCTGTTGAAATGGATATTTCTTGTAAAATCTGTGGCGGTAAAGGGTGCAGCGTATGTAAAGGAACTGGCTGGATTGAAATCCTGGGTGCCGGAATGGTTCATCCAAACGTTCTCGAAATGGCAGGGTTCGATTCCAAGAAATATACTGGCTTTGCGTTCGGGATGGGGCCTGAGCGAATTGCCATGCTGAAATATGGTGTAGATGATATTCGCCATTTCTATACCAATGATGTTCGATTCTTAAAGCAATTTTCAATTCATGAATAAGATGAGGTTGAGGAGGATATTACATGTTTGTTTCGTATAAATGGCTCCAGGAATATGTTGATCTATCAGGCGTAACTCCTGCTGAGCTAGCAGAAAAGATTACAAAAAGCGGTATTGAAGTTGAAGGCGTAGAGGTTCTAAATGAAGGAATCAAAGGAGTTGTGGTAGGGCATGTCCTTGAAAGAGAACAGCATCCAAATGCCGATAAGCTAAATAAATGTCTGGTAGATACTGGAGCGGGTGAGCCTGTACAAATCATTTGCGGGGCACCTAATGTAGATAAAGGGCAGAAGGTGGCAGTAGCTACTGTCGGAGCTGTCCTTCCAGGCAATTTTAAAATAAAGCGTGCAAAGCTCCGTGGTGAAGAATCAAATGGTATGATTTGTTCCCTGCAAGAGCTCGGCATTGAAAGCAAGCTTATTGCAAAGGAGTACTCCGAAGGCATTTATGTTTTCCCTAACGATGTTGAAGTTGGGCAGGATGCTATTGAGCAGCTGAATCGAGATGACCAGGTTCTTGAGCTTGGGCTGACTCCAAATCGTTCAGACTGTTTAAGTATGCTGGGTGTTGCTTATGAAGTGGCAGCCATTTTAGGGAAAGAAGTAAAGCTTCCTGAGCCAAAAGTGGAGACTTCTTCTGAAAAGGCATCTGATTATATTGATGTACAAGTGGATGCGAAAGAGGATAACCCGCTATACGTGGCTAAAATGGTTAAGAATGTTAAAGTAGGGCCATCACCTGTATGGATGCAGGCCCGGCTAATGGCAGCCGGCATTCGCCCCCACAATAATGTGGTTGACGTGACAAATTACATTTTGCTTGAATATGGCCAGCCGCTGCATGCTTTTGACTATGACCGATTGGGATCAAAGCAAATACTTGTCCGCAGAGCCAACGACGGTGAAGTGATTATCACTCTTGATGATGCTAAGCGTGAGTTAACTTCTGATCATCTTTTAATAACAAATGGCACCGAACCTATTGCACTTGCTGGCGTTATGGGCGGAGCAAATTCTGAAGTGCAGTCCGATACTAAAAATGTTCTGATCGAATCTGCTTATTTTAAAGGGGCGACTGTAAGGAAGGCATCTAAAGATCACGGACTAAGAAGTGAAGCGAGTTCCCGTTTTGAAAAAGGTGTTGACCCGAACAGAGTCAGGGAGGCAGCTGAAAGAGCAGCACAACTGCTTGCAGAATATGCAGGCGGAGAAGTGCTGGAGGGCTCTGTGGAAGCAGATGCTCTGCAGGTTGAGCCGGCAGTCGTTTCTGTGACACTAGAAAAGATTAATCGTGTACTTGGTACAGCATTATCAATGAAGGAAGTAGAGGAAATTTTTGCCCGCCTTCAATTTGAAACAGCGGCTGATAACGAGGAAATTACGGTGACAGTACCGACACGCAGAGGCGACATCACCATTGAGGAGGACTTAATCGAGGAAGTTGGCCGTTTATATGGATACGATAACCTGGCATCTACCCTGCCGATTGGGGCTTCTGCACCAGGACATCTTACTGAATATCAGAAAAAGCGCAGGCTGGTCCGCCGCTACCTGGAAGGCGCAGGTCTTTATCAGGCAGTGACCTATTCATTGACAAATGAAGCAAAGGCAACACAATATGCTTTGGAAGAACGCAAGCCTGTCCAATTGGCAATGCCAATGAGTGAGGATCGCAGTCTCCTTCGCTTAAGCATCGTTCCACAGCTTCTTGAGGCATTAAAATATAACTCTGCCCGCCAGAACGATAGCCTGGCTGTTTATGAGACAGGGGCAGTCTTCCTTTCCAATGGGGAAGAGGAATTGCCAGAAGAGCGCGAGCATCTCGCTGGTGCGGTAACTGGTTTATGGCAAAGCCACCCATGGCAGGGAGAAAAGAAACCAGTTGATTTTTACGTTGTAAAGGGAATTTTGGAAGGATTATTCGACAAGCTGGGGCTTTCCGATAAAGTTGAATACCGCCAATCCGAAAAGGATGGCATGCATCCAGGCAGAACAGCAGAAGTATGGCTATCAGGAAATTCTGTTGGATTTGTTGGCCAGGTCCATCCAACCGTTGAAAAAGAGCTTGATCTAAAAGAAACATATGTTTTTGAATTATCATTGAAAGCTATTTTGGAAGCAGAAGTCGCTCCATTACAGTATGAAGCAATCCCGCGATTCCCGTCCATCACACGTGATATTGCCCTTGTGGTTGATAAGGGGGCTGCAGCTGGTGAGCTTGAGGCCATTATTAAAGATGCTGGCGGAAAGCTGTTAAAAGACGTGCATGTATTTGACCTGTACGAAGGCGAGCGCATGGAGCAGGGCAAAAAGTCAATTGCCTTCTCATTGAAGTACTTCGATCCAGAGCGCACACTAACAGATGAAGATGTCTCAAAAGCACATGACAAAGTATTGGACGCTGTTAAGGAAAAGTCCGGTGCAGTATTAAGAGGATAATAATGAGGAAGAGGGTGTCCCAAAAGTCTAACTTTCGGGCACCCTCTTTTTTCTTCTATAAAATTGGCCTGTTGATTTCCGCTCCAGGGACTCGCTTTCCGCGGGCGGTCCGGGAGCCTCCTCGGTGCATTCGCACCTGCGGGGTCTCCCGCTGACTCGCTTCTCCCGCAGGAGTCTCGCCCCTTCCGCTCCAATCAACAGGGTGCAAGAATCAATATCAGCATTAATACTAAGACAAAAAAAGAAGAAAATCGTCCTTTTTGGTATAATTAAGTCACCACAACCCACCATACGAGAAAGGAACGATTTTCTTATGTATAAAGNAGGAAAAATGGTAGTTAATGAAGCGGAATACCGACGAAAATCCGACCGGCAAGGGAAAAATGGTAGTTTAATGAAGCGGAATGCCGACGAAAATCCGGCCGGCAAGGAAAAATGGTAGTTAATGAAGCGGAATACCGACGAAAATTCAGCCTGCCAGGAAAAATGGTAGTTAATGA
>NZ_JAEL01000093.1 GCF_000518885.1 Bacillus sp. J33
AGAGTGCTAACCGCAGTTGAGATTTTTGCCTTCGTGCCGTGTGCTTAACTTTTTATATCAAAATGAAAGGAGAAATTTATTCATTCTCAGCTTTAAAAAGTATCTCAATCTCCAAATTACCTGTCAAGGAAATCACTTGACAGCCAATTTGGAGATTGAGGAGGAGTCAGTAAGCTGAGAAGGAGATTCCTTAGCCTTGAAAAAGACTGAACCCCAACTAATAAGCAAAGAAGCCGAAAAACGCTTCTCTTCTTAGAGTTACCCATAAACTGAAACCAAAATCAATTTGTGTAGGGAGCATTGACAGTTTCGTTCATATCAGTACATTTATCCGATTTACTCGAATTTTTGCTATGATAGTATCTTTATTTTTAACTGCATTCTATGTAGCTACAATGACCTATCATTTTGAACTGATACCTTCTAAATTGTTGATTATAATAGGACAATCGCGCTCACAAGTTCCTTTTCCACCTTTATTAGAAGCTCTTTTACTTGAATTATTAATTGAATTACTTAGAGAAGCTGGTGCACGACTCCCTTCTAAAGTAGGTCAAACAATGGGGATTGTTGGAGGAATTGTTGTAGGCCAAGCTACAGTTGAGGCAGGTTTAACAAGTAATATTTTAATTATTATAGTTGCCTTCAGTGCACTAGGGGCTTTTCTGGCTCCTATTTATGAAATGGGTACTGCGATTCGAATAGCAAGATTTCCATGTATTATTTTGGCTGGTTTATGGGGTTTGAATGGGATTATGATTAGTGTTTGTATACTAATGGTTCATTTGTTAAAGCTTACGTCTTTAAATAAGCCCTATCTTGCGCCATTATATCCGTTCAGAAAGGAGGATTTAAAATACTTTCTATTTCGGCTCCCCCACCATTTTTATACCAAACGCCCTGTAGTCAATCGCACAAAAGATACAATTCGAGGTGGAAAATGAAGTCAAATGCCATTGTCAATGCCTTTATGGCCTTTTTTATTATACACACATCTCAATTTGGTATGGGTATCCTTGGAGCTCCAAGGATCGTGTACTTAGAATCTAAGAAAGATGCTTGGATTTCGGTTTTACTGTCTGGTTTAGCAATTAGCTTTATAACTTGGATAATGATATCCATACTTAAACAGAATGAAAATCGTACGCTATTTGAAATACATGAAAATTTATTTGGACGTATTATTGGCAGCATCATTAATGTCGTAATTGTCGTTTACTTTATCGCAGTTCATTATTCAATCACCATAAGTTATGTTGAACTATCACTTACTTGGGGTTATGAAGGTCTATATGAATGGGTCGGTGTCCTGTCATTAGTTTTGATAACAATTTATGGTGTGTCTGGCGGATTCAGAGTTGTTGCTGGTATTTGTTTTTTATCTTTTATTATTGTCATATGGATGTTATTCGTATTGTATCAACCTCTTCAAAGTTTAAATCTCGATAGAATATTACCCATTTTATCGACTAGTCCGACTGAAATTATGAATGGAGTCTACAAAAGTAGCTATACAATGTTGGGCTTCGAGGCGTTACTTTTTCTTTTTCCATTTTTCAAGGAGAAAAATAAAGTTCACTTATACAGTCAACTGGCAATATGGTTTACAACATTTCTTGTTTTAATCATTACCATTTTCTCTATATTGTTTTTTAGCTCAAAAGAATTAGAGGTAAATATCTGGCCATTTGTCAGCATTATCAGTACTATTCGTTTTCCGTTTATTGAGCGCTTTGAATTTTTAGTAGTTTCAATATGGATAATCGTAATTTTTCCTAACTTGTGTATATCGTTATTTTTATCTTCCAATGGTGTTAAACAGATTTTTCGCATAAAGCAGAATTATGGAATATGGATAATTTCAATTATCATTTTTATCTGCAGTTTTTTTATCACCAAAAGAGTTGATAATGATTATTTTATAGATAAAGTTGCTCAAATTGGATTTTTTTTATGGTTTGTATACCCTGTAGTTTTATATGGCATCATTACCATTAAATCAAAAATCGTTGGTCGTTCATAAGGGGAGTTGAAATAATGAAATTAAGATTCTTTATTTTGGTTTGTACCCTTATCTGTACTTCATGTGTCCCTCCAAGCAAAATAATCGAGATGCAGGGTATTTCAACTATTCTTGGTTTTGACTTACTTGAGGATGAGACTTACAAAGGCACAATAAGTCTTTTGCAATTTGACGGTTCACAGGGAAAGACAAGTACTACCATTTCTGCTGAGGGTTCTACCAGTAAAGAAATTCGACAAAGGCTGGAGCAGCAAACAAGCCATGACATTTCCTCTGGACAATTAAGAACCATCTTATTTGATAAAAAAATGGCCGAGGAAGGGATATTTTCATTTCTTGATACAATGCTAAGAGACATCAGCATAAATCCCCTCATATTCTTAGCGATCACAGACAAATCGGAGGAAACGATAAATAGTAAAGAATATGAAGAGTTTCCGGAAATGGGATCCTATATGTATCAGTTACTGGACAAACATGAGAAAAAAGAAATGTTAATAAACTCTAACTTGCATGACTTTATTTCCGCATTATATGAGAGTGGCATTGATCCTACGCTGCCTATTATAAAAAATATTAAAGGTGAAGCACCTTTTATAGAAGCAGTAGCATTATTCAGGGATGATAAAATGGTTGGTTCTATTTCTTTAATTAAAACCTTCTACATAAAATTATTCACTAACAAAAATGCTTTCTTAGGGGATTTAACCTTAACGATACCTTCTGATAAATTAGAGAAAACTGGAGTACTTATCTCTGAGAATGCAGAAAATGAAAAGTATAAAATTACCTTACACCCTATCAATTATCGCGGGAAAATTGACGTAGTTAATAATGAAATAGTAAACTTAAACGCGTCTATTTCAGTTTCAATATTAGAAACTCAGCCATCCACTTCCATAATTGATAAAGAATCAACAAGAAAATTAGAGCGCTTGATTGGTGAAGAACTTAATAATGAATTCGAGAAAATTCTTGAGGAATTTAAAATCTTAGAAACAGATCCCATAGGAATTGGAAGAAAAATAAAAAGTTTAAGGAAATATTCTCATTTAAGCAATGGAGAATTAAGTGAGAAGTATTCTGCAGTAAAGATAAAGCCAAATATTACTGTAGAAATTAAGCGGCCTGGAGCAGTTAATTAGGAAAAAAATTCGTTCCGACCCCAAACCGACCCCAAACTTGGAATTCAAAGGTTTATGACTAATCAAATTGAATAAAATAAAAAACGCAAAACCCTTGATATAAAAGGGTTTCGCGCTTTTCTTTTGTAGCGTCCCAGGCGAGATTCGAACTCACGACCTACAGCTTAGGAGGCGGCCTTACTTAAAAGGAATAACTTTGGATGGACTATGGCAAACCCTTGTTAAATCAACATCTTTGAACTATGAACCAGATTGAGTTGGTTAGAATTTGGGGATTCATGATGAGTTTCGACCCCAACGACCCCAAATTAACTATGGTGAAAAAATATGAAAAATAATTACTTATTAATTTGGGTATTGCCAACTATTTTAACCTTAGTATCTGTGCCGGAGGAGAAAATACAATTAAAGAGATTGCCCCTTCAATTTTATACTATTTTTGAAAAAGGAGAAAAAGAAAGATATAAAGTCACTACAATGGTTCCCCCTTTAAAAAAAGAGAATCATGCAATATACTTTTGGAAGTAAAAAGATCACTTCCGACAAATATAGACATTTCCGATTCAGGATCAATTTCAGTAAATGTCTAAAAGTCCTCCGACTTTTAACGTAAACAGATGAATGGAGATGATGCGGGTATCTTAGCAGAAGTTTATTTTGGTTAGATAAAAAATAAAAATACTTATTGCCCAGTAGAAAACTGGCCAATAAGTATTTTTGTGTTGTTCAACAAAATTTGACAAAAAAACATATGACTCGAGGTGTACTAGATAAGAATTCTTAATTAGCAACTATCTTATTTTCCGTCTTTTTATCTGGGAATGCTAGACTTACCACTATTCCAACAAGTAAACATACGAAGAAAGTTCCTGCTCTAGCAGATACGATTGCTTCTACTGGAGAGAGCGTCCAAATAATTGCTCCAAAGAAACCAGCAATGATGGTAGCGATGACTCCGACCCCAGATGTTCTCTTCCAGAAGAAGGTTAATAGGACAACGACGGAAAAGGTATTGCCAATTCCAGCCCAAGCAAAGCCAACAACGCCTCCAACAAAAGAATCAGATAATAAGGAAATAATAACCCCTAATATACCACCAACAATAACCGTAATTCGTGAAATGTTCACAACTGTACGTTCATTTAATTTCATTCCTAATGATTTATGAATAATATCCTCACTGACTGATGTTGTGACAACTAATAACTGTGAGGATGCAGTAGACATAATGGCTGAAAGAATAGCAGCAAAAATGATACCTGCAATCCAAGGTGGTAATAAATCGGAAACCATATAAGGTAAAATCATTTCTGAATCTGTAATGGTATCTTGTTTATAAATAACCGAACCAAAAATACCTACTAAAAACGCACCAATGTAAACAACAATCGTCCAAATATAAGCAACCCATTTAGCAGTCTTTAGCTCTTTATCACTATTGATAGCCATAAAACGGGAACTTAATTGGGGTTGTCCACCAAGAAATCCGAAGAACCAGGAAAAGTTAGTTAATAACATAGCGCCAAGTGCTAGACCAGATATTCCTCCTAGCCACTGATCCGCTCCATTTCCCATTGAAGCTAGAGATTGTGTGATAGATAGGTCATTGTTCTGAATTTCTATAAATGCTGCTATAGGGACAATAACAAAGGCTAAAACCATAAGAGCACTTTGTACGGCATCTGTCCAAACAACAGACATAAACCCTCCCATACATGCATACGCAATAACAATGGAAGCAACTACTATTGTTCCAAAGGTAATATCAATTCCTGAAATGGAGTAAAGAGTCTTTCCTGTCCCAGAAAATTGACCAGCAATATAAAATAGGGAAAAGGCTCCCATAATCAGTGCAGATAATATCCGTATAAGAACCCCATGTTTTGGGAATTTTGCTGCAAAATAATCTGGTAAAGTATAAACGCCGTATTTTTTTCTTTCGTTCATAAACTTCTTAGATAAAACCACCCAAGAGAAAATAACCCCAAGAAACATTCCGGATAATAGCCATATTCCGGATAAACCTGCTAAATAAATAAAACCAACTGCACCTAAGAACATGTAGGCAGATTCAGCGGTTGCTCGTTCTGAAAAAGCTAACACCCATCCAGGCAGTTTATCTCCACCTAGAAAGTATTCTGAGGAAATTAATTTTTTTCTACTGAAATAGATGCCGATTCCCAACACTATTAGCAGGTATATGGCAATCTCAGCATAAATAATGATACTATCTGTTGAAAGATTCATGATTTTCTCCTTTCAATTCAATAATTCATACTAAACCTATAAGATTTACAAAGTTTATCTAGGATTATATACTATATCTAGTTCTTAAAATATGTCAATATAATAGTTATAAGGAGTGTTTTAATAGATGAGTAACACAAAAATTACTATCCCACCATTATCCATGTACGCTATTACTGCTAAGTTATTTACGCATGTGGAAAGATCAGTATTATTAGAGTTTGGGGAAGAAGGAAAAACTTTATTACAAAAAGGCGTGGCAAATTTCGGATATAAAGATGCAGAAGAAATTGCTATTCAAGCAACGGTTGATGGAGAAAATCATACATTATTTAACTACATTCCAAAGGATTATCAGGATGGAAAAAATTATCAAGATATTACTATTTATGCCTTAATGGCAAAATTATTTGCACAAGTAAGTAAAGTCGTTGTCGATCGATTTGGTGAAATAGGAAAAGATGCGGTACGTGAAGGTGTTCGAACATTTGGAGAAGAACGTGGCCGTGGAATCGCCCAAAGAGCACGGTCAAATGGGGAAGAAAATACAAGAGAAAACTATCTAACGAATTATGATATGGGTCGAAGTGAGTTATTTACTTATACCACTGAGTACAAAAAGGACCTAATCGAACAAAACTTTACAGGATGCCCATTTGGTCAGCAGTGGGCAGATGATGATATGCATGAATATGGAATCCTTTATTGCCAAATTATTGATCCTGCTGTTGCTAAAGGGTATAACCCGAAATTTGAAGTCGAGCACGATAAATATATTCTAAAGGAAGGAAACTGCCATTTCCAATTTAAATTGGCAGATGAAAAGGCAAATGATTAAGATTAAACGACTGATTGCAAACTTGGAGGAACTGTCTAAAATTGGTCGTGTTGAGAATGGTGGAATCAATCGGTTTTCATATACAAACGAAGAAAAAAGAGCTAATCATTTAATCGAGAAATATATGGAAGAAGCTGGTTTGCAAGTTCGGTATGATGCCATTGGTAATTTAATAGGGAGCAAGGAGGGTTCAGAAGACTTGCCCGCTATTCTTATGGGATCCCATATTGATACCGTTCCAAATGGCGGAAATTATGACGGAGTATTAGGTGTTCTATCCGCAATAGAAGTAATGCATACAATAAAAGAAAAAGGCATTAAGTTAAAGCATCCTGTGAAAGTTCTCTCCTTTAAGGATGAAGAAGGGAGCCGGTTTGGGTTTGGCATGATTGGAAGTCGTGCAGTAGCTGGTACTTTAAAGGAAGAGGATTTACAAAGAACGGATGAATCCAATATTTCTATTGTACAGGCAATGGCGGATTACGGATTAGGAAAAGAATCATTAGAAATGGCCATTTTAGAGGAAGTGAAGGCCTATCTTGAAGTTCATATCGAACAAGGAAGGGTACTTGAATCAAAAAATGTAGGGGTAGGAAATGTTACTGGTATAGCAGGTCCTCTTTGGCTCAAATTTCATTTAACAGGTATCGCAGAGCATGCTGGGGCAACACCAATGAATCTTCGTCATGATGCCTTAACCGCCGCTAGTATGATCATTATTGAAACGGAATCCCTTGCAAAGCAATTACCACCTGCCGTAGCTACAGTTGGAAAAATAGCGGTTAAACCGAATGGGGTGAATGTCATTCCAGGTGAGGTGGAGTGGACGATTGACATCCGGAGCACCGACGAAAGCCAACGAAATGAACTTGAACAAAAGATTATACGCTTTGCAGAAAAATTGGCTGACGAAAGAAGTTTGAAACTTACTGTAACTGAACTCCAGCGTGTAGAACCTGTTCAATGTGATCAGGAAGTTCAAAACGCCATAAAAGAAAGCATTGAGGAAATAGGGGAAGAAGTCATCTCCTTACCAAGTGGAGCTGGCCATGATGCCATGCAATTTAAGAACCGTTTTCCTGTGGGGATGATTTTTGTCAAATCTGTAAATGGCATCAGTCATAATCCAAAGGAATTCTCATTAGAAGAGGATATCGAAAAAGGTGCAAATGTTTTATATCGTACTTTAATTAAAATAGATAAAAATTAAGAGAGCATATAGCTTTGTTTAATAGTCAATATAGGAATATATAAATTCTACAGTAGAAACTTCAGCCAATCATAGGGATTATCAGGTCCCTTTATAGTAAAAATCACGGTGATATGTAAATTAATATTTGCATTTTAATACGAATACCAGATGTAATAAGCGAGAAAAAGTTCACCAGCATCCCATGTGATTCCACATACACTCTATACATGTGTGGAAACAGTTAAGATATTAGATTGACCCTAAAAGTTGAAGATTAGATTCTTAGGTCTTAATATATAACATCCCATTAGCATTAAAAGATATCATAGAAATTATCGGTGACTAGGGAAATATAAAACATACACTGTTCCACCTTGACAGGTGGGGGGCGGGGATTCAAGTCTCTCACAGGTCATAAGGAAAAACACCTATATTTGTAGGTGTTTTTTCGTTTGCGGTCACAAGAAAACGAGCTGCAACATAAACTTTCATCCAGTTTGTGTTCATTTAAATGACAACTCCCTAGTTTTTTTTCTTACCAAAAATCAAAAAAAAGCTAAGAGAAAACTGTCAAACAGTTTCACCGGGGCTTTTATCTTTCCGTGGCACAGCATAGCTGTGAGATTTCTCTCGGGCCAGTCCAACTTAAGTTGCGGAACAGATCCATTATGAATTCCGACGTTTACTAAGAAAGTTGGTTGACGAAGCGAAGGAATTGGGTGTATCCAAACTGTGGCTTGGGGATTCAAAATCAGGAAGACCAGTATATAAGAAGATCAGTTTTAAAGAGACTGATGAATGGTTAGAATTAAACTATTATTATCTTGTGAAAAAATAGACTTTAAAAAATAGCCTGTATCTACGATTATTTGGTAATCGTAGATACAGGCTTTATATTGCACTTTTGATTGTCTAAATATATATTTAACTACTAGGAAGTAGCAATCCTTGTTATGCAACTCAAGCAACCGTTCGTCATCAAACCGCTCATTATTCCACATGTTTTTAGAGTAAGCGTCAAATAGTCCCATCTTTTTAGTAGGTGGGGACTATTTGACGCTTACGATTCTAAAGGGAAAATAATCGGTGTGCATGGTGTTGGAAAAGGAGCTGATGATTGGATGCAAACCATTATCTTTGCTATCACTCAAAAGCATAAGATTGGAGATCTCTCACAAATAATCTACCCGTTAGCTGATTCTACTCCTAATAGTTGTCGCACGTACCTTTTAATAATCCTAAATATCCGAACAGAATACGGTGTATCAAAAAATATAATTAAGTCAGCTTTTTATAACTTTTGCCTACCCAGTGATGATTATGAGCACCCTCGATAATCCATCTTTTCGTACTAACTATTTGATCTAAATATTTATCTCTATCTTCATTAGTTCTTCTTATAGAATGTTCAATCTGCAAATAGAGTCACTAAATCTATTAATTGAAATAAGTTGTGGAAGAATTGTTTAGACAATATTTGCTTCTTTTATATTTGATAAGATCGTGTATATTTTTCTATATCGCTTTGTCAGAAGGGTTTCCCCACATTTTAGCGAATTTTTAAGTGGTTAAGGACTTTAAAGGAGGAATCTCTTTGGATCTTCGAACAGTATTTGAATATTCTATTGAAAGACATCCTCAGAAGGTTGCAATTATAGACGGGGATAGCAGGTATACATACCAGCAGCTGGGTTTAGAGGTCAACAGTGTAGCCTCTTCCTTACACAGACTGGGTGTAAATAAAAACGATCGAATAGCTGTGCTTTTGAAAAACCGTTTTGAAACAGTGGTATTATTCTGGGCCATTCAAAAACTAGGTGCTATATTTGCAGGAATAAATGTCAGACAATCCCAAGAAATTGTTCATTATTGTTTAAGTGATTTAGAGTCGAAATTTGTTGTCTACGATGCTTCGACTGAGTATTTAATTAACAAAAAAAGATTCATGGAACGGCCAGTTTTTATAAATATAGATGGAAATGGCGGAGATATTAATTATGAGGAACTGAAAAAACAAGAATCTTACGACTTTAATCCCAATCAAATCAATGAAAATGATTTAGCCGTCATCTTATATACCTCTGGGACAACAGGTAATCCAAAGGGTGTTCCACGTTCACATCAAAATGAATATGCAGCTGCTTTTGCCCATATCTTCCAATGTCATTATGAGTGGCATGATTCCACATTAGGGGTAATACCCCTGTATCACACAATGGGATTGCGGTCCCTGCTGAGTATGGTGCTGTTAAACGGTACCTTCATCATTCTTCGGGATTTCGACTCTTATGAGGCTATTCAATTAATAGAACAAGAAAATATAAATTGTCTATATCTGCTCCCTAATATGTATCATGATATGGCAACATTGCCTGAAGCGAATAAATCGAATTTTAGTGAATTACGTACTATTGTGTATGCAGGAGCTCCTATGACAAGCAAATTAATTGGATTATGTACGGAAGTTTTCCGTCCCAAGTATTTTGTTAACCACTATGGCAGTACAGAAATTTACACCTATTCCTTTTGTGATCATATCTCGGAAAAGCCTGGATGTGTTGGGAAGCCAGGCATCCATCAAAATATAAGGATTATAGAACCTGATATCAGCCGTTCTAAGACACCTGTTGACACCGTTCAGGATGGAGAAATAGGTGAAATTATTGTTCATATCGGCTCCCCTGAATCATTTAAAGGGTATTGGAATAAACCGGATCATACGAAAAGAAGTGTGATTCAAAATTGGTTTTATACAGGGGATCTAGGATACAAAGATGCAGATGGAGATATGTTTGTGGTAGGACGCCTAGATGAAATGATTCTTCACGCTGGAGATAATATTTATCCTATAGAGGTCGAATCTGTACTATTAGAACATCAGAAAGTTCAGGAAGCAGTTGTGGTTGGGGAAGATGATGAACGCTGGGGACAAGTGGTGGTTGCATATATCGTTCCAAGTGATCCATCTTTGACCGTTAATGAATTGGATTTATTCTGCAAAAGACACCCTAAATTATCAAACTATAAACGACCGAGAAAATATATCTTTCAAGCATCCTTTCCAAAAACGGCTGTAGGAAAAATAATGCGCAAAAAAATTAAATCGAATTATTAAAGATAGAGGGGACTTTCAAATTTTTATCATAAAAGCAATATTTTAAAAATGAAATAGGAAGGAGGCTTGAAATGCCCAATATGCTAATTGTAGATGATGAATACGAAAGCCGTTATTTCCTTCGTGAGTTTATCGCTTCCAGTGAATATCATTATTTTTCTGTACATGAAGCAGAAACGTATGAAAAAGGACTGTTATTGCTTAAACAGCTAAAGCCTTCCATCCTCATAGTTGAAATCTCCTTGCCGGGCAACAATGGTTTCGAACTGGGAAAAGAAGCAAAGCGGTGGGATCCGGAAATTTCCGTAATAATCTATACTCAGCTAAAAATATTTGAATATGTCCAAAATGCTATTAATCTAGGGTTTTCAGCATTTTTGCTAAAACCTGTGTCAAGAAGTGAAATCAAACAGGCTTTTGAGCGAATAATTCTCCATAGTCTATCGACGGAGACAAACCGTTTTACTGGAAAGCGGGAAGATACCGCAAATGTCGATCTTGCCCATCCAATTGAATCATCTATTCAATATATTCAAAGTCATTTTAAAAACCCTATTACACTAAATCAGGTTGCGGATTCAGTCTATTTAAGCCCTTCCCATTTTAGCCGTTTATTCAAGGAAGAAATGGGTGTAACCTTTATCGAGTATTTAACTGCATATAGAATAGAGCAATCGAAGTCATTGCTCAAAATGACCTCTTTACCTATTGAGGTAATCGCCCATCAAATAGGCTTTACTAGTTCTGGGTATTTTGCAACGACCTTTAAAAAAAGCGAACGCTGTACACCATCTGAATATAGAAGTCTTTTTATAAATTAAAAAAAGGATAATTAATATAAGGATAAGTCCCATTTCGGGATTTATCCTTTTTTAATAATATTTTAAAAGTTCATTTGCAAATATATTAAAACCTTAAAATTATGAATGTTCTTATAATTCAATTAACACATTCGAAGGGGCGGAGGAGCTTTGATTATAAGTGAACTTAAGAGATGCATTCGAAATAATGAAAAAGCCATCCTAGCAACTATCATTGATAAAAAGGGTTCTTCCTATCGCCAAGTTGGGGCAAAAAGCCTCATTTTATCAGATGGAACCTCCTATGGTGTACTTAGCGGTGGGTGCATTGAGCAAGACTTGCTTGAACATGCAAGGGATGTATTTGAGACAGGTGAACCAAAACAGATTATTTATGACCTAAGGAATGATGATAATGTGCCATGGGGGTTAGGTGTTGGGTGTAATGGCGTCATAACAGTTTTGCTTTCGCTTATAGATCCTGTAAATAATAGAGAATCAGCTGTAAAGCAATTCAAAGTGTTAAAACAGCAATCTCTAAGTAAGGAACCATATCCAGTCTGTACAGTCATTAAATCAAGTAATCATAATGCGCTTCTTCCAGGAACTATTCTAGAAAATATTGAGTTGCCCTTATTTAAGATTATGTCAAGCGGAATTCTAGAGAATTATTCAATTGATGTGGATGGAAAAAAGGAAACCGTAACCTTATTTTTGGAAACGGTTACACCTACGCCTCATATCATCATTTTCGGAGCAGGACCAGATGCATCATCGTTAATAGATCAATTAAAGTTTTTACATTGGAGAGTAACAATAGTGGATCATCGTCCAGGATATTTAAATAAGGATAACTTTCCTTACGCAGATGAATTGAACTTAGTGCCGCAGGGAGAGTTTCCGGAAGATTTAAATGCGAGTGAAAATTCTTATGCAATCATCATGACTCACCATTATGAACAAGACCTTGTTTATTTGAAGGGATTGCTCCAGCAGAATCTTAGCTATATAGGCCTATTAGGTCCGAAGAGAAGGTTCAATAATCTTAAAAAGGATCTTCAAGAACAAGGGTTCATGATACCTGCAAAAGCTGCTGAAAAAATATATTCACCTATAGGTCTTGATGTAGGCTCTGAGACACCTGAGGAAATAGCACTGAGTATCGCAGCAGAAATTATGGCCCACAAAAATAAAACGAGCAGCCAATCGCTTAAATGGAAAAAGGATTCAATTCATACTCCAAATCCCGCTTCATATGAAAGATTAAAAGAATTGGTTCAATAGATGAAGATGGAAATCTGGAACATTATCTTAGCGGCTGGTCATTCTACCAGGATGAAAGGAACTCATAAGTTACTTAAAAAGTTTGAAGATGAAACAATCCTAAGATATACCGTCAAAAAAATATCGGCTAACATGGCCAGTAAAACGATGGTTGTATTGAATAGGGATTTTCCTAAATTGGAAAGTGAAATCCGTGATTTGCCAGTATCTATTGTATGGAATCCTTGTCCGAAACTTGGAATTAGCAGTTCCCTTGCTGCAGCAATTGAAAGCTTGTCTCCTGCGTGTGAAGCTTTGTTGATAACACTAGCTGATCAGCCCGAAATGAAAGTAGAAGTAATGAACGAAGTAATTACAGAGTATCTCATATCAAAAAATCCCTTAATTATAACTTCATATAGAGGAAAAATCAGGCACCCCATTTTATTTGGCCAATTGTATTTCAATGAACTTTTGAACCTAAAGGGAGATCAAGGAGCAAAATTACTTATTAGTGCTAATAAAGAAAAGGCGCACATTTATTATGAGGATGAAGAAGCTCCGGAGGACATCGATACTATTGAAGATTATAGGAGACTATTAAAAAGGAGGAATGAAATTGACCTATGTAGGTAAGCCTGTGAAACGAATAGAGGATGCCAGGTTAGTGTCCGGAGAAGGAACATTTATTGATGATCTTTCGCCATTGCCAAATATCCACTATGCTGCGATTCTTAGAAGCCCCCATGCACATGCCCGTATTAAAGCGATTTTTTCAGAAGAAGCGGCAAAAACACCAGGTGTAATCGGAGTAGTTGTTGGAGAACATGTAAAAGCTTTAACCAATCCTTTTCCAGTCGGCGTAAAGGCACCAATAAAATACTACCCCATTGCAGTAGATAAGGTCCGGTTTGTGGGAGAAGCTGTTGCAGTTGTTGTGGCTAAAGATCGTTATATTGCAGAAGATGCTCTCGCAAAGATAAAAGTCGATTACGAACCGCTGAATCCTGTGGTCCAAATTGAAGATGCTCTTTCGTCTGAGTCAGCCGTTCTTCATGAAGAAGCAGGTACGAATATAGTTAATCATCGTGTATTCCAATACGGCAATGTCGAGGATTCATTTAAAAGTGCCGATTATATAATAAGTAAAAAGTTCACTTTTCCAAAGGTTAGTGCAACTCCTGTGGAAAATTACGGAGTAATCGCGAATTATACAAAAAGTGAAGGTGCGTATACCATTTGGTCAAACTTTCATGGACCTTTCACACTTCATTCCGTCATGACTGCTGCACTAAAGGTGCCGAGCAACAGACTGAGGATTATTACGCCAAAGGATATTGGCGGAAGCTACGGGATCAAATCAGGTGTATTTCCATACATGGTCTTAATGGGAGTAGTGTCAAGAATATTGGGTGTACCCGTTAAATGGACGGAAGACAGACAAGAACACCTCATGGCGAGTTCCAGTGGTACAGATCGTGTAACGTGGATTGATGCAGCGGTAAAAAAAGATGGAACCATTCTTGGTTTGAAAATGAAATATGCGGATAGTGTTGGCGGATATATACGTGCACCCGAACCTGCTTGTTTATATAGAACACACTCAAATTCAACTGGAGCCTATCGAATTCAAAACGTAAAAATGGAAGCGATTGCAGTCGTTACGAATAAAAGTCCAACGGGGCTCATAAGAGGCTATGGCGGTCCCCAGCACTATTTTCCGCTGGAAAGAATGATGCAAATCATTTCAGCTGAATTGGATCTGGATGTGATTGAAGTCATAAAGAAAAATTTAATTACGAAAGAAGAATTTCCCTATCATACAGCTTCAGGCGGGATATACGATAGCGGGGATTATCATAAGGCATTGCACCTTGCGCTTGAATCGATTGATTACGATAGCTTTAAAGAGAAACAAAAAGCAGCCTGGAAACAAGGGAAATATCTGGGGTTAGGGTTTGCTTGCATCGTTGAGCCATCCGGTTCGAATATGGGTTATGTGACCATTGCTTTGACGCCGGAAGAGAGAGCAAAATCATTGCCGAAATCAGGCTGTTCTGAAGGTGCAACGGTATCGATAGATCCAATGGGTGGAATCACAGTCCGGATCAGTACGGTACCAACTGGGCAAGGCCATGAAACAGTTACTTCCCAAATCGTTGCGGATGTTCTAGGTGTTGATCCTGCTTCTATCCGGGTCATTGCTGAATTGGATACATTAACAAGCCCATGGTCAGTAGCATCAGGTAGTTACTCCAGCAGGTTTGCCCCAATCGGGTCAAGTGCCGTTTATCAAGCAGCGCAAAAAGTAAGATTGAAACTGTTAGAAATCGCCAAAAGCCAATTAGATACAACAGTGGACGAATTGGTCATGGCAGAAGGGAAGGTATTTGCAGAAAAAAATCCTTCTAAGAGTATCTCCATCAAGAGATTAGTAGGTTTGGCACATTGGAATCCGCAAGGCCTTCCCGCTGGTATTGAACCAGGTATCCATGAATCTGCATTTTATACATTATCTGCAGCGGAGTCCCCAAATGAATTGGATCTTGTTAATGGATCCGTCACCTATGGATTTGTTTTTGACGCTGTTCAAGTGGAAGTGGACATTGATACCGGTGAAGTGAAGATTCTTGACTATACCACGATTCATGACGCTGGGAAACTATTAAATCCAAATATTGTGGAAGGTCAAATAATGGGTGGTTTAGCTCATGGACTAGGAGCCGCACTTTATGAAGAACTTGCCTATGACGAAAGGGGGCAGTTTCTGACTGGAAGTTTTATGGACTACTTATGTCCTACGGCTACTGAAATCCCAAATGTGACCATAAAGCATATTGAAACACCTTCCCCCCTAACCCCTCTTGGAGCTAAAGGGTTAGGAGAAGGAAATACAATGAGTGCTCCGGTTGTCATCGCAAATGCGGTTACAGA
Source organism: Bacillus sp. J33 (assembly GCF_000518885.1). GTDB lineage: Bacteria > Bacillota > Bacilli > Bacillales > Cytobacillaceae > Cytobacillus. Next base: position 15,558 of record NZ_JAEL01000093.1, read on the forward strand.
TGCGTTAAAACCATTTAATATATCAATTGATCAACTTCCTTTATCTCCAGATCGGATTTGGTCAAAAATTCATAATAAGAAAACGATACAAATCTAACTTAAGGAGGAATTGTCATGAATGGTGAAGGAAATATTCAGCTTAACGGAAATCTAGATAAAGTATTCTCGAGTTTATTAGATCCGGAAGTATTAAAAAACTGCATTATGGGATGCAAAGAACTATATAAACAAGAAACCAATGTGTATGTGGCGGACTTATCTGTTGGGGTCGCTGCAGTTAAAGGGAAATATGATGCAACCATTCGTCTTACTGACCTGGAGCCTCCTCATTCCTATAAGTTAATTGTTCATGGTGAAGGGGCACCAGGGTTTGTAGATGCCGAAGCAGCCATTCATTTGGTTTCGGTTGACGATGAAAATACAGAGCTTAGGTACACTTATGAGGCTGCTGTAGGTGGAAAAGTCGCTTCAATTGGCCAGCGTATGTTAGGTGGAGTAGCAAAACTGATTATTAAAGACTTTTTTAAAAAGATTAAAAGAGAGTTAGATAAAGTAAATATTGCTGACTAAGAAAGGGGGAAGCATATATGAAACCAGCAGCATTTACTTACAGCAGTCCTTCAACTATAGAGGAAGCAGTAAAACTATTAGAAGAATATGGAGATACAGGGAAAATCATTGCTGGCGGGCAAAGTTTTATTCCCATCTTAAATATGAGGATGTCCGAACCGGAGTGTCTCATTGACATTAACCAAATCAATGAGTTAAACGGAGTCAGGGTAGAAGACGGGGTTCTGAAAATTGGTGCTCTTACAAAGCAAAGGGAACTTGAACAGTCAGATGCCGTTAAAATCCATGTTCCTATACTCTCGGAAGCCACTCCATATATTGGTCATGTCCAAACGAGAAATAGAGGAACTGTTGGAGGAAGTGTTGCCCATGCAGATCCAAGCGCAGAGCTGCCCCTTTGCTTTTTAGCACTGGATTCTGAAATCGTTATCCAAAGTATAGATGGGACTAGGAAAATAAGTATAAATGACTTTTTTATTACCTATTTAACAACAGAGGTGATGCCGGAGGAAATATTAACTGAAATTCATGTTCCCTTATCTGAACATAATGGGTATGCCTTTGAGGAATTTAGCAGGAGACATGGTGACTTTGCCTTAGCAGCTGTTGCTTGCATTCTATCAGTTGATGAAATTGGAAAAGTAGATAAAGTGAGACTTGTCTTAGGAGGAGTGGAGGCAATTCCTCTATTAGCAGAAGAAGCTATGGAATATTTGGCTGGAAAAAGTCTAACAGAGGATACACTTGAAAGAGCCGTTGAACTGGCTGTGATGGATGCTGATCCTGATGGGGATTTACATGCATCAAAAGAATATAGAGTCCATATAGCTAAAGTTCTAACAAGGAAAGCATTGGTAAAAGCATATAACCGAGCTTTAGGAAAGGAGGTTTAATATGTCTAATATCTCAATTGAACAGAAAATGAACGTTTCATTATCCATTAATGGAAAGGAGGTGGAAGCAGAATCTGCTCCTAGAAAACTATTAAGTGACTTTATAAGAGAAGATCTGGGTCTTACAGGTACACATGTTGGCTGTGAACATGGTGTTTGCGGTTCCTGCACGGTGCTTTATAACGGTAAGGCCGTAAGAAGCTGTTTAATGTTTGCAGTTCAGGCGAATGGTTCAGATATTCAAACAATCGAGGGTTTGGAAAAGAATGGAGAACAGCATGTTTTGCAGCAGTCATTTACAGAGTGCCATGGACTTCAATGCGGCTTTTGTACACCGGGAATTTTAATGTCCTCATTAGAAATGCTGAATAGTGGAGAAGAACCCACAATACAAGAGATTAAAGAGATGTTATCTGGCCATCTTTGCCGCTGTACTGGATACACAGGAATTATTGCGGCTATTGAAAGAGCATGTGAGACAAATAAATGTAAAGAAGGTGACAATTAGTGGATCTTGGAACGCTGTTTGATTTCGCAGTGAATCGATTTCCTGATAAAACAGCCATTGTTCAGGATGATAGACGGTTATCCTATAAGGAATTTCAATTGGAAATTAACAAACTTGCATATTCATTGCAGAAGCTGGGAATCGAAAAAGGAGATCGTGTTGTCATTATACTGAAGAATCGCTTAGAGATGGTCGCTATTTATTGGGCTGTTCAAAAAATCGGTGCCATTTTTACACCAATAAATTTTCGGCTGTCAACAGAAGAAGTGGCATTTTGTGTAAATAATGCTGATGCCAAAGCGGTTATTTTTGAACCAAGCAGCCAGGATGCTGCATTAGACGGCACATATGTGAACAAGCCTCTTTTTATAAGCGTTTTAGGCGCGGAAGGTGCAGATATAACCTATGAAGAGCTTTTAAATCATAGCCAAGAGACGTTTCATCACCCCGATATCGACTTGGATGATATTTGTTTAATGTTATACACTTCAGGAACGACAGGGAAACCAAAGGGTGTTCCCAGAAGCCACAAGAATGAATACAGCGCCGCAATCGCGCACATTATTCAAAACCAATATGTACTGCATGAAAACACTCTCGGTGTCATGCCGCTCTATCACACGATGGGGATGCGCTCGCTTTTATCAATGGCATTTATCAATGGGAAAATGGTCATGATTCCTGATAATAATACATTGAAAATGTTAAAAGTAATGGAAGATGAAAAGATTAGCTGCGTTTATTTAGTTCCTACCATTATTCATGATCTGTTAAATCATAAAGATTTTAATAGGTATAATTTACGGAATGTTCGGAAAATAGGATACGCCGGAGCATCCATGACAACGGAGTTAACAGAAGACTGCTTTAGGAAATTAAAGCCTGATGTTTTCGTAAATCACTATGGCAGTACAGAGGTTTATACTTTCAGCATTTGCAACTATTTAGATAAAAAGCCAGGCTGTGCGGGCAAAGCAGGTTTCCATCAGCAATTAAGATTAGTTACACCTGACGCAGAAGGTAGTTCGACACCTGCTGATATTGTCCCACACGGTACTCCAGGTGAAATTATTGTAAATATTGACTCTTTAGAAGCGTTTAAGGGCTATTGGAAACGACCTGATGCAAATGTCAAATCGATCAGAAGCGGGTGGTATTTCACGGGAGATATGGGTGTTCTGGATGAAGATGGAGATCTTTATGTGGTTGGCCGTGTGGATGACATGATTATTTCAGGTGGAGAAAACATACACCCGCTTGAGGTAGAAGATGTATTATCCTCACATCCGGAAGTATTAGAGGCTGCTGTTGTGGGCTTACCTGATGAAAGGTTTGGTGAAAAGGTTGTTGCTTTTATAGTGAGCAGAAGTCCAACTATTTCTTCTGCAGAGCTGGATAACTATTGCAGGGAATCTGGCAGCCTGGCAAACTTTAAGCGGCCTAGAGATTACTGTTTTATAAAAGAGATACCTAAAAGCCCTGTCGGGAAAATATTAAGAAGAAAATTAAAAGAAAATTATTCATCTATAACACAAAAAGAGGAGAGTGTAGGTTAATGACAACACTTAATAACAACGATACTTATCAATGGGATCATATTTTAGTAGACAAGGACATTGAAGCAAAGACGGCCACTATTACATTAGATAGGCCAGAAAAAATGAATACGCTCAGTTTTATTGCACGCTCACATCTTAATCAAATTTTCACTGAATTAAATAATGATGAGGATGTAAGGGTGATTGTGATAAAGGGAGCGGGTGAAAAAGCCTTCAGTTCGGGCGGGAATATTGCAGAATTCATGGAGCAGCATCCATCTGTACTTTCAGAATTGCATATAAATGTTGCTGCGCCGGAGCGTTCTCCTAAACCAGTTATTGCCCAATTGCAGGGGTATACATTTGGGGTAGGTCTTGAAATCGCAATGGCATGTGATTTTCGTGTGGCATCAGAAAGCACGCAGCTGGCATTACCGGAAATCAATCTTGGTATGATTCCTGGCAGCGGCGGGTCACAGCGGATTGCGAAAATTGCTGGAGTCGGCCGTGCAAAGGATATGATTATGAGAGGAAGACGGATACCAGCACATGAAGCACATCAATGGGGCTTGTTAACGACTGTGACAAGTCAGGTAAATTTAGAAGTAGAGGTAAATAAACTGGTTAAAGATCTTGTAAGACTTTCACCAATGACATTAAAAGTGTTAAAAAAGGTCATTAATAGTTCCCAGGATGCACCTTTAAGTGTAGGGATGGAGATTGAAGGATTTGCATATGGAATGCTGCGATCTACTGAAGATTTTAATGAAGGTGTACAGTCGTTTGGAAATAAGGTGAAACCCAGTTTTAAAGGGATATAATCCCTTTTATACCAGATAAATAGGAATGTTGAATAGGGAAATGGAGGGTATATATGAAATACTCAATGGGTGAAAGTTTGAGAATGCTGCCCAGGTATTTAAATATTAACACCTTTAGTGCTGGAACACTTGCGGCGATTTTTGGATGTACGGGACCAGCTTTAATTATCATTGGCGGTGCTGCTGATGGCGGATTATCAATTGAGCAGACTGTTTCATGGCTGTTTGCAGTGTATTTTTTTGGAAGCTTGATTGGAGTTTATTTAGCATTAAAGTATCGTCAGCCCATTGCGGGAGCCTGGTCCATTCCAGGGGCTGTTTTAGTTGCAGGTGCCTTGCAGCATTACTCCCTAAGTGAAATATCAGGGGCCTATTTAGTTTCCGGTATAATCGTATTTATTCTGGGAATTTCGGGGCTCATAGGGAAAATCATGAAATGGATTCCAGTACCGATTGTCATGGCGATGATCGTAGGGGCAATGATTAAATTTGGCACTGGAATGATTACGTCTCTTGATGGGACTCCACTAATTGTGGGGACGGCCATTTTGGTTTATTTATTTTCTTCACGCTATATAAAAAAAGTACCTCCTATTTTAATGTCCTTTATCGCTGGCGGTATTTTGGCAGCGATAATTGGAGAATTTCAATCCTCCAGTATGGAAGCAGGGTTTACCCTGCCGCAAGTATTGCTGCCGACATTCAGTTTTGAATCAATCATATCAGTTTCTATACCCTTGACCCTATTGGTGATTGGGGCGGAGAATGCCCAGGCCATAGGCGTCTTAATGGCAGAGGGATATAAACCGCCAATCAATTCAATGACCATCTGGAGCGGAATTGGCGGAATTGTTACATCCCTATTCGGCGGACATAATGCCAATATTGCAGGACCTATGACGGCGATTTGTTCATCAAAAGAATCAGGAGAAAATAAGGAAGGGCGCTATGCCTCTGTTATTGTAAATGCTGTGATATTTGGAGGTTTCGGCTTGATTGCAGGGCTAGCTGTCCCATTTGTGACTGCCTTACCAGGTACATTGATCTCAACTGTTGCAGGGTTAGCGATGATCGGAGTACTTGTAAGTTCCCTGCAAGCATCCTTTTCTGAAAGGAAATTTCAAGTTGGCGCGTTTTTCTCATTAAATATTGCGATGTCAGGAGTCTCTTTCTTTAGTATAAGTTCACCTTTCTGGGCACTTATTGGTGGAGTTATAGTTTCACTAATCATTGAAAAAAGAGATTTTGATACCTTTAAATCTGAAATTAAAGCGGATGAAGGAAAAGAGAAATTTGAGAGCGCGGTGTAATCCTCAATTACTTTTAAAGGCACATTTTCCCACACATGTAAAGGGAATGGAAAGAAAGATAAATAATTCGATTGGAGAAACCCGATTCCTTAATGAGGAGGAGCCGGGTTTTCTTTTTGTGGCTTAATTGTAAGCTGTGCAAATAGCATCGGAAAAAATGCAAATAGGATGGCTGATTTTGCAAGGTGAAATCCGTTGAGGAAGTAACCGATGAAGAATGGATGACTACTTCCAAACGAATAATATGAGTTATAAAAAAGGTGCTCGTTTCCTATTTAGGAAGAGTACATTTAACTTAAGATTAATTATTGCAAATTTCAATATATTTAACAAGAAGGTACTCTATTATATGGCCCTTTAGTGGAATAAGTAACTCTTACCAAGTCTGCATAAAAATTAGTGTCTATACAATATCTTTACGTTTTATAATTCATAATTCTTTATAAACATACTGCCAAAACATACATAAATTAAATCCCAGAAACATTAAAAGGAAATTTAATATATTTACCAAATTATTAGCAAACATTAATGGAGGAAATACATAGTTATTGCAAGTATAGGACAATTTTATGGTAAATTACCAAAAGCAATAGTAACTAAATGGTCATATCTTTATGGAATAAGGGCAAAGCCGCATAGGTATTTATTGTCGCTTTCTACTTGACAGTGAGCAGTTCGGTGTCACTCTTAGATTTTTTGTTTTTTATCCTACGAAAGAAAGCGTGTGTCCATATAGAAAAGTGAGGAAATAATATAAAATCACTAATAAAAATCGTTCCGACCCCAAACTTGAAACTCTAAGGTTAATGACTAAATAAAGTGAGTAAAATAAAAAGCGCGAAGCCCTTGATATTCATGGGATTCGCGCTTTTCCTAATGACGTCCCAGGCGAGATTCGAACTCACGACCTACAGCTTAGGAGGCGGTCTTACTTAAAAGGAACTACTTTGAAGAACTTGGATAAACCCTTGATAAATTGACATTTTTGAACTATGAACCAGATTGAGTTGGTTAGAATTTGGGGCTTCATGTTGAGTTTCGACCCCAAATCGACCCCATTCAACTCAAATTTAATGTTCCCATGTGAGGTGTGAAACAGTTAATCTTATTAGTATCAACTCGAATAAATTGCTCAAGTCCTCCAAGCCACTTTTCTTCAATTCCAGTTATTTCACTAACAATTCAACAAAAAATGCTTTAAACCTTTTTCAATCAGCATTTCTCTTAAGTTCAATAAGAAAAGCGATTCTTAATAAATTAAAGAATCGCTCCTCAATGTGCGCCCGGCATGGGTGCAGTCTATAGGGTGCAAGTCCCGAGCCATGAGGGCAGTAGTAGTGGTTAGCTTAACGCAAGGGTGTCTGTGGTGACGCGGAATCTGAAGGAAGCGAGCGGCAAACCTCCGGTCTGAGGAACACGAACTTCATATAAGGCTAGGTACCGTTGGATGAGTTTGCATTACAAAACAAAGTCCTTACTGCCGAAGGCGGTACAGAGTAAATGAAGCAGATAGATGGAGGGAAAGACTGTACTCTTACCCGGGGAGGTCTGGTTGGAACGCCAAGCACACTTGGTAACCTATCTAGCAATAGGTAGCTGAACAACCAGAAGTCAGCAGAGGTCATAGTACCTTACCTTCTCGAGATGGTAAGGGAAGGACTGAACAATTAGGAAGAACGAGAACTAGGCACAATTCCTGTGTAGAAGCAGACAATCCGAAAGGACTTACTTGAAGGAGGAAGTGGTGAATTCCACAGGGGACTTCATGAGGGTGGAGCAGGAATAACATAATTAGATTTCTACGTTCACGTCGAAAGGAAATATCACATGTTAATGGATCTGATTCTGTCACGGGAAAACTTAATAGAAGCACTTAAACGTGTGGATAAGAACAAAGGGAGTCACGGCATAGATGGAATGTCCGTAAAATCCCTACGAAGACATCTTTATGAGAACTGGGACACCCTTTGTGAATCTTTAAGGAAAGGTACCTATCAACCTAACCCAGTCCGTCGAGTCGAAATCCCGAAATCGAACGGTGGAGTAAGGTTACTAGGAATACCTACCGTGACAGACCGGTTCATCCAACAGGCCATCGCCCAAGTTCTAACCCCGCTTTTTGACCCAACCTTCTCAGAACATAGTTATGGATTTAGACCAAAAAGAAGAGCTCACGACGCTGTTCGTAAAGCAAGGGAATATATAAGTGAAGGTTATAGATGGGTGATTGACATGGACTTGGAGAAATTCTTTGACAAAGTGAATCATGATAAATTGATGGGGATAATGGCAAATAAAATCCAAGACCGATTGGTCTTGAAATTGATACGGAAATATCTCCAAGCAGGAATCATGATAAATGGTGTAGTCTATGATGCAGAAGAAGGAACACCACAAGGAGGTCCTCTGAGCCCTCTTCTTTCGAATATCCTTCTGGATAAGCTCGATAAAGAGCTAGAAAAGAGAGGTCACAAGTTTGTCCGCTACGCCGATGATTGTGTGCCACGAAAGCAACCAAGGTGTGCGTAAGCACACAAGGAAGCTATGCTGCACTCAAGATGAGAGTAGGCCTCTCGCAATCGCTATACAGGTAGAGATTGCAAACCACCTTAAGGTGCTGTAGTCAAAAGCTATGGTATTGAGCGTTAAGGAAAAGGCAAAGCAAGACTTTGTCAGGTACATATTAAGGAGACGAAAACCATTGAACCGCTGATGAAGTATCGAAAGCGTAGAGATGTCATCAAAACTGAGGGGGAGTCGTTAACTCAGGATAAGTTCGGAGGAAACCTGTTTACTGTCCGTTCGGTGACCGGTATAAAGGCGGCGTGAACTTAATATAGGCTCGAGTGTGGAACGTGGGAACCTACGACATGGATGTCAAGGGAGAAATTCAAGTGGAAGCCCCACAAGAATCAGAGTACCAATGCCATGTATAGGGGCGGAATAACTCGTAGTAGCTATGAAACTTCCTAACGGAAGTGGAGCAAAGGGGTTATGTTATTCAGTTTTATAAACAAGTCAACCA
>NZ_JAEL01000094.1 GCF_000518885.1 Bacillus sp. J33
TTGCCAATACTCATGATTAACTCACGTTCATAGTAACCGTTACGATAGTCACGACGCGATACAGAGCGTTCATAGGCAGCTGCGTTTAAATAATCATCTCTCTCTTTTTCCATAAACTCGTTCAATACCAAAACAATGGCTGATCTAACAACTGCATCAATATTCGATTTTAATACAGATTCTTTTAAAAGTTCCAAATCTAGGTTAAACTGTAATTGGGTCATTTTTATTCCTCTTTTCATTGTTTATCGTCGCTGAAAACATTGTAGCCAAGAGTGAATAAAATGAACCCTTTTTCTTTTTACACAATTATATGGACTTAATCCTATGATGGACTTTTCCCCCTAACTAAGATGGAGTTTTGGCCTTCATCGACCCTATGATGGACTTTTCCCTCTATCTGAGCTAGAGTTTTGGCCTTCATCGACCCTATGATGGACTTTTCCCTCTATCTGAGCTGGAGTTTTGGCCTTCATCGACCCTATGATGGACATTAACCACTATGTAAATTCGAAAAATGTCCTTCATAACGGTTTGAAGGGATTATCCAGCAAGCCAACACAGGGGCCGATTAACGAATCAAGTTAGTATTTGAACTTAAATTCCTTCTCCTCCTGGATTTCCGCGGTGTGCACCCGCTCTTTGTAAAAAACTTCGTCTTCCGTCATCAGCATGACCGTTGAACTTCTTGTTCCATATCCTTCACTCTTTATAAACAATGGCGAAAGAATTCGTTCCCACTCTAGGGAAACGCCTGTTTTGGGGAGAAGTTCGTCAGGGGCAGGGTCAGCGTCCTGCAGAAGTGTAAATAGTTCCTCTGGTAAGCCTCCCTTAGTACTTTCCGTAAGCTTAGCTAATCCTTCCTTGCCTTTTTGAACCTTTGGCCACTCCGTATTCAGCACATGGTTGCTGAGTCCGTAAATTCCCGGCCGAAGCTTCTCCATTCGACCTTCCACATTGGAGTAATAATAGAGTTCCTCCGAATTGCCGGCAAGGAGATTATAGCCAGGATACTGCTGCCGCTCTTTAGCTATTTTCTTCATATAGGCTTCTGGCTGGATATTGTCTTTCAAAAAGTCAGCGACCAGCTCTCCTCTTGACCGCTTCCCTTCCGTTGCCTCTTTCGGATCGCGGTAATTTGTGAGGGCAGCAAACCGGCCAGCCTTTGTTATCCCCATCCAGGTACCCATTTTGCTTAAATCCCTCCCGGCCAGGATATTGGGATGGTCTTCCCAGAAATGCGCCGGTGCAGTGGGCCGCTCATAAAACTCATCCCGGTTGGCGGCAACGATAAGCTTATACTTAGGATGCTTTTGGTATGCGAATAGAATTAAACACATTTTACGATCACTGCTTTCGTTTCGTTTGTTGCTTTTATTGTACCCTTTTGGGGACGGAAGTGTAAAAAAGACGGGATGAATTGTGTGAAATGTTAGATAAATTTATGGAGATGCTAGCTAAAAATGAAAATGTGCTAGATAAAGTCCCGATCATGCTAGATAAATCGATAATCTTCCCAAATAAAAGAAAGCTCCTTTTTAAAGGAGCTCGCAAATGTATTTAGGTTGCTGTCTCTTCCCTTACCGTTTTCCTTGCCCTCAAAAAACGGACTGTATTTAAAACAATCGTTTTTGTAACCGCATAGGTAGGGATTGCAAGGATCATGCCCAGAATGCCAGCAAGATTGCCTGCGACCAGCAAAAGAATAATAATCGTAGCCGGATGTGTGTTCAATGTTTTTCCAAGGATGAGCGGCGAGAGCACGTTTCCTTCAATTTGCTGTGCAATGACAATGACTACTACAACGAGCAAAGCTTTGGTCGGAGAGTCGAAAAGCGCGACGATTACTGCTGGAGCTCCTCCAAGAATCGGGCCCACATACGGAATAATATTAGTAACCGACACAATGAGGGCCATTACTAATGCGTATGGGAGGTCAATGATTAAGTAGCCGATGAACGACAATGTACCGACAAACAAGGCGACCGTAATTTGGCCCTGGATATAAGAAGACAAGGTTTCAGCTGTTTCCTTTAAAGTCTTTACACCTTCTGTCCTGTAAGACGATGGGATAAACTTTGAAACTGCTGCAGGGAACTTGTCGCCGTCTTTAAACATGTAAAACAGCAGGAAAGGCACGGTTACAATGGTAATCGCAATATTTGTAACTAAGCTGACGATTCCCGCTATTCCTTCCGTCACGCGGCTTGGCAGCGTGTTGGCATAATCCATTATTCGAGCTTCGATTTCTTCTAAAGATATATAATCCTGTGCCATGAACCATTTGAATTGTTCAGAATTTGCCATTGAGTTAATAAACTCACGTGTTGTACGTGCATAGCCAGGAAGATCATTGAATAATTCCGTCACCTGCCTGCTGATAAGCGGAGCCAGATTTCCAATGACCAAAACCACCAGGCCAATGACAGCTGCGTAAATAATTAAAATGGCGGCCGTCCTTGGAATCCTATAACGCTGCAGCAATTTAACCAGCGGATTTAATAAGAAGTACAAAAACCCTGAAATAATTATTGGAAAAAACAATGTTGATACAAAAATGCCGACCGGCTCAAACAGGAAGGAAATTTTTGTTGAAACATAGATGATGGTTAAAATCAGCAACAATTGCAAGGTCCAATATTGCAGTTTTTTCTTAGCCACAGTGTCACCTTTTTCCCTAATATGATTAGATAAAGAATACCATATTGAAGCTGGATTATACTAATTATCCATACGAGCAGTTTTTCAAAAAGGTTTCAGAAAAAAGATAAAAACCTGCATATAAAGGAGTTCTGTTTTGAAGTACAAAACACATTCAGCAACCGGACTCACACTGGAATATTTTTTTAAAGCTGTTCCAGCATTTTATCGAATGCTGTTTTTGTCTGCGCAAATGAAGTACAAGAATTAATTGCGGGAAGCTTAAGGATTTGGGCAAGTAAGCGTCCACAGCCAAACATAGAATCGTGGATGATGTAATCAAAATCACTATCCCATACAATTGCCAACTCAAATAATGGAATTAAATTTATCAAAAACTTTTAAAAGCCCTTGTAATCTAAAATTTATTTGTATTAGTGTGGTATTGAATTAGTTGAAAGATAAAAAACCATAAATAAACTAAAACATGCTAATAGGATAAGAGTTGTAATAACGATCTTTTTCCCTAACCGTCCTATAAAATATATATTCACTAAAAGGTAATAAATAAAGGCACTTCCAACAATAAATAGTAAAAATTCTTTAGTTAATTCATTCGAAGGAAGTGGATTTGTCACATTAGTTAGTTCTAATCCACCAAAGATAAATATACCTATTACATTTAATAATTTCCTCAAACTTACTTCTTTTTTGGTTACAATTTCAACGTTTTGAGGCGATTGAATATTGGTTTCCAGGAAAATCCCCTCCCACTTTTAAATAGTTATACGGATTTTCCGAATAAATGTTTCATAAATCCTCCATTGGCTCATTGCATAATCCTGCTCCTTTACTTACATAAAAAAGAGATATCTCTTATTAAAGCATCGAGTTTAAGAAGCAGAAATGTTCTTCTCAGCTTATCTAAATATAAACATCAGTAATAATAATTCATAACATCATCATAGGGGGGTTTTAATAATAAGCAAGTTAACCGCTGCCTATTAAAAAAACAAGGCCACTATGGGCCCCGCTTGTTATTTGACTATTACTTTTCCAACCATTCCTTCTTTGAAATGGTACCGGCATATCAGTTCATATGTACCGGACTTTTTCGGTTTCACGGTAATGGTTTTTTCTTTTCCTGGCTGGACTTCAGCGTCAATTCCGAGCTTTTCCACTGTGAAGGTGTGTTCTCTCTTACCTTTGTTTTTCAAGATTAACGATGTCGTTTTTCCATTGGGTATAGTGATAACTTTCGGATTAAAGTAATCATCGTTCAACTCGACCTCAATCGCTTTCACCATCTCCCCAGGCTGAGATATAACACCGGATTCGGCAAATGCGACGAGTGAGCCTAGAGTTGTCACACCCACAATCATTGCAAGCAAAACAACCAATCCTGTTAACCATTTTTTCACAGACATTCACAATCCCTCCTTTCTTAAAAATTATTTTTTTCCAATTCATTAAATATTATCACTATAAATTGAATTCCAACGCGCTATCAAACAGTAACTCTTATATCTAAAATAGTAACAATGAAAAAGATCGGCTCTAGAGACGACCTTTTGGACCATTCTTATTTAAGTAACCAGCCTGTTAATCGAATAAAACTTAAAGCAAAAAGAATTTGCAATCTTGTTTAACTAACACTAAAAATACCGTCGCTGCACCACTAGAATAAAAATATGTTGTGCTGTCCATATTGTCCCTTAAATCTTTAACACTTCTTTTTGCAGGCTTGTGTTCAGGTCTGTAAGGACTTTTATTTCGCAGCCAATTCAAAGCTACATTGAAAGGTCCTAGTTATAATGAAAGAAGGATACCATTTCGTTGGTTTAAATCATGCTCGCATCTCCATATAAATCCAGGAGGTTTATTAGCCAACAAGAAAACAGCAGGTAAAAGCGCTGCCTCTTACCTGCTGTTTTTATTATACCCATCCCTTGACCGATACTGCTGCGGAGCCCGTGCTGGATAGCGCAAAGGAAAACTAAACATATGAACAAGCTTTGTAAATGGAATGGCAGCAAATAGAATAAACGAACAAATAATATGGACCTTCCAAACGGTAGGCACCCCTAGCATTAACTCTGATTTGGGCTGAAAGGTGAACAAGCTTCTAAACCACGGACCGATCGTTAAACGGTATTCATATTCACCTACAGTGGTATTGTAGATTATGGTCATGTAAGTTCCCAAGCCAGCCACCAAAATCAGCCAAATGATGGTGAAGTAGGATTCAAATGTTGTATGTGCCCGAACCCTTGGATAAAGAAATTTTCGAATAAGCATTAAGACCAAACCTAATACCACCATAAGTCCAGCAGCCCCGCCTCCAACAATGGCAAAGAAATGGTACAAATCGTCTCCCACTCCAAGTGCATTATAAACCTCCAGAGGAATTAATACCCCCATGATATGTCCTATAAATGCAAAAATAATCCCATAATGAAAAACAACTGAAGCAACTCTTAACCATCTTTTCTCAAAAATTTCCGTTGAAGGTGCTGTCCAGCTTTTTCCCCGAAAAACAAATCGGTAAAATGCTACAATGATCAGGATTGTTCCGCATATATAAGGAAAAATGGTCCACCAAAATAAAACCTCCATCATCGCCCCTCCTTTTTTATCGATACATCAATGGATACGGCAGCTCATCTAAATCGGCTTGCTCACGAAGCATTTCTAAATTGGAAATTTCCTCTTTTCCTGGAGTCTCAAATACATACATCATTAATAATTCGATCGCCTTTTTGTATAGATGTTCATCAGGAAGATTGTTTAAAATCCGATTAACAGCGTAGGCTACCCTTCGTGAAAGTTTATCGAATCGTTCATCCTCCTCAGTAACCGCTAAAAATTCCAGCAGCATCGGAAGATAATCCGCCAATTCCTTTCCAAGAGGTTTAAATCCCTCTTCAGAAATAAGCTTTTGTAATTGGATAAGGGCAAATCCCCTTTTTCTGCTGTCCCCCAACTCATGGGCAGTTAAATAAAGATTAGTTTTCTCTTTGTGATCAAAGGTATTTACGTATAATTCTTGTAAATCTTTAATTGGCAGCGTGTAAAGAGGGGAGATCCTTTCAAGTACCTCCCTTTTTATTTCTTTTGTTGGAATCGTTTCATGGATAAAGGATTCAATGGAAGTTCGTGCTTCCAAAAATGTTTCTTCCGGATAATCCATTATTCTTGCCATGATGGCTAAAACCGCTTTCTTTTCATTTATCATCCATTTTCACTTCTTTCAAATGGGTAAGTGGTCATCCCTTCAGGCGGTGCTAATTCTTCGATACTGCAAGCTCCCCATTTATAATGTAAATCATTATCCATTTCACGGCGGCCGGTTGGAATCACAAATCGTTCATTATATTTGGCAACAGCAAGCAACCGGGCCATCTCTTCCAGCTCTTCGTTTGTGGTGTTTGCTTCGTCCATCAATTTTGTCATTTTTTGAGCATCTATTCCCCCAACTGTTTTGGAACGCATATAAACTCTCATGGCAGCCATTTTTAATAAGACTTTCCGTATTACACTTGTATCGTCGGCTGCTAATAGCGAAGCCAGGTATTCCATAGGAATTCTCATTTGATCAACAGCAGGAATATAGCCCTCGGCACTTAATTCTTGTTCATTCGTGATATGGTTCATAATCGGGCTAAGCGGCGGTACATACCATACCATCGGCAGCGTTCGGTACTCTGGATGCAATGGAAGGGCAATTTTCCACTTCATAGCCATTTTATATACAGGGGAATCTTGAGCGCTTTGAATCCAGCTATTCGTAATCCCTTGTTTTTCAGCCTCTTCAATTACCTCAGGGTCAAAGGGGTCCAAGAAAACATTTAACTGTGATTCGTATAAATCTTTAGGGTCTTCAACAGATGCCGCTGCTTTTACCCGGTCTGCATCATATAACACCACACCTATATACCGAATCCGTCCAACACATGTTTCAGAGCATATAGTCGGCAGCCCCGCTTCGGTCCTTGGATAACAAAAATTGCATTTTTCTGCTTTATGAGTATTCCAGTTGTAATACACCTTGTGGTACGGGCACCCATTCATGCAAAAACGCCAGCCCCGGCATGCATCTTGGTCTACCAGCACAATTCCATCTTCATCTCTTTTATACAAGGCTCCAGATGGGCAGGAAGCGACACAGGATGGATTCAAGCAATGCTCACAAATTCTTGGAAGATACATCATAAATGTTTTTTCGTATTCCGTTTTGATATGCTCCTGAAGTTTTCGAACATTCGGGTCATTCGGAACCGATTCACTGCCGCCTGCCAGATCGTCATCCCAGTTGGGTCCCCAAACTGGTTTATCCAAATAATTTCCTGTAATCATGGAACGCGGACGGGCAACAGGAATGCTTTCCCCTTTTTCCCGATTATGCAGATGCTGAAAATCATAAGTCCACGGCTCATAAAACTCGTTCATATCTGCCATGTCCGGATTGTAAAAAATGTTAGCCAGTTTGGAAAGAGGTCCTCCAGCTCTTAAATGCAATCTGCCATTCTTAAGAACCCAGCCGCCTTTATAGCGGCCGGTATTCTCCCATTCTTTCGGATAGCCCACACCAGGCCTGGTTTCAACATTGTTGTACCATACATACTCCATACCCGGCCGGTTAGTCCAAACATTCTTGCAGGTTACAGAACAAGTATGGCAGCCAATACACTTATCAAGGTGCATGACCATTGCCACTTGCGCTTTAATCCTCAAGCCAATCGACCTCCTTCAGCGGTCTGATGATCGCCATCGTATCCCTTTGACTTCCTGTTGGCCCATAATAATTAAATCCGTAGCTTAATTGCGAGTAACCGCCAATCATGTGGGTTGCTTTAGGATATATTCGTGTGACACTATTATGAGTACCTCCCCGAACTTTATTAATCGTATTTCCGGGGACACCCATATGCCGGTCTTGGGCGTGGTACATATATACAGCACCTCTTAGCATCCGGTAAGTTAAAACTGCCCTTGCCACCACTACGCCATTTCGGTTATACATTTCAATCCAATCGTTATCCTTAATACCTATAGAAGCAGCATCTTCTTCATTCATCCACACCACTTGCCATCCGCGAAATAGCTGAGCCATATTATTGGTATCTGTAAACATAGTGTGAATGCCCCATTTTTGATGAGGCGTCATATAACGCAGTGTTATTGATTTTCCGTTGTTTTCGACTTCTTTTTCCCCTTTAACAAAAGCCCCTCTTGTAATGGGCGGGATGTATAAAGAAAGACCTTCACCAAAATCAAGAATAACCTCATGATCGAGATAAAAGCTTTGTCTTCCGGTAAGGGTATGCCATGGAATATTAAATTCTTTATTAACGGTAAATGGAGAGTACCGGCGATTATCATTTTCAAGCCCGCTCCAAACAGGAGTAGAGATCGCCTGTCTTGGCTGAATGGTTATAGCATCCAGTGTATACTCCTCTTCTTCGCGTCCTTCTGAGATATGCTTTAGTTTTTTTCCAGTCTTTTCTTCCATGGACTTCCAGCCTTCAACCGCCCTTTTGCCATTCGTTGCTCCTGACATTAAAAGAATCGCATTAATGGCATTTTTATCAGAATAAAGGTCAGGGTATCCTTTTCCAATGCCAACATGTTTGGACGGTCCCAGCCGGTCAAGCAATTCTCTGTATACTTTGTCACCCGCGATTTTTACCCCTTTTGTTCCATAGCCATTCTTGATATTTGGGCCAACGGTAATCCACATATCATAGACATTTGGATAATCTCTTTTGACAAAATTAAAGTTTGGAAGGGTTTTCCCAGGAATAGCTTCCACTTCACCCTTTCGCCAGTCTTTCACTTTTCCATAGGCCTGCGCGATTTCATTAATCGTATCGTGTGCTAGCGGAGATAACACAAGGTCTTCTTGGGCCGGAAGATATTTTTTAGCCAGCTCAGAAAAGCTTTTAGCCATTTCCCTGAATGCATCCCAATCGCTTCTTGTGTCCCATGGAGGGGAGATTGCTGCATTAAAGGGATGTACAAATGGATGCAGATCAGTGCTGCTGATATCATACTTTTCATACCAAGTAGCAGCCGGCAAAATGATATCAGAGAAAAGCCCTGAACTTGTCATCCTGAAATCCATGCTGACAAATAGGTCTGTTTTTCCTTCAGGCGGCTTTTCTGAAATATTTACGTTTTCCGGCTGCCAAGAATTCTCGGCATCGCCTAACACAGAATCTTGTGAGCCGATTAAATGCTTTACAAAATACTCATGACCTTTTCCGCTATCCCCCAAAAGATTGGAGCGCCAATTGAAAAACACACGCGGGAAGTTACGAGGATCATTTGGATTTTCTATCGAAAAATCAAGTTTCCCATCCACAAGCTGTTTTGTAATATCCTTAATTACTGATTGGTCGTCTTGATGACGGGAACGTGCTTCTCTTACTACATCCAAAGAGTTTTGAGAAAGCTGCGGGAAGCTTGGCAGCCAGCCCAATCGCACTGAAAGAGCATTGAAATCAGCGGGGTGAATATTTGAATATTGACTGTCCCATTCCGTTTTTTCTTCGCGTTTTTCATATTCATAACGGAACTGTTCCGTTGCAAAGTAAAAGAAGGATGTACCATTCATCAGCCTCGGTGCTTTAACCCAATCATTGGCAAATGCGATCTGCTGAAACCCTTCCAGAGGACGCACCTTTTCCTGACCTACATAATGTGCCCAGCCTCCGCCATTGACTCCTTGAGAACCAGTCAGCAAGACAAGATTTAATATAGAACGGTAAATCTGATCACTATGGTACCAGTGATTGGTTCCTCCACCCATCGCAATCATAGACTTGCCTTTTGTTAGTGCAGCATTTTCAGCAAATTCTCTTGCTACTTGAATGACATGTGCTCTGTTAACCCCCGTAATGCTCTCTTGCCAAGCAGGTGTATAAGGTCTTCTTTCATCATTGTAGCCGGTTGGGTAATCGCCTTTTAATCCACGATTAATTCCTGTATGCGCCAGCATCAAATCATACACAGTGGCAATGATTAATTCCTTTCCAGACTTGTCTTTTATTTTTTTTACAGGAACTTCGCGTTTAACCACTCCGCCATCTTTTTCTCCAAAATACGGAAATTCTACCATTGCAGTAGCATCTGAATCATTTAGGAAGCTCATTTTAGGGTTAATATGATCCAAGTCAAGATTCCATTGGTTTCCTTTATCCCATCGAAATCCTTCGCTTCCGTTAGGGATAGCAAAATGATCGGTGGTTTCATCCCATACAACGGTTTTCCATTCGCCGAGTTCCGTCTGGTCCGAAAGGTCTGAAGCACGCAAAAAACGGTCAGAGCGGAAATTTTCATCTCTTTTACTCAATGTGACTAAAAAAGGCAAATCCGTATATTGTTTTGCATACTCCATAAAATACGGAGTTTCTTTATCTACATAAAATTCCTTTAATATAACATGGGTCATTGCCATCGCCAGAGCACCGTCTGTTCCTGCTTTTGCTGGAAGCCAAATATCTGCAAACTTCTCATATTCAGCATAATCCGGGCTTACTCCCACTACTTTTGTTCCGTTATATCTAGCCTCCACCATAAAGTGGGCATCCGGCGTTCGTGTTTGCGGAATATTGGTTCCCCAAATAATAAAATACTTTGTATTATACCAATCGCCGCTTTCCGGTACATCGGTTTGATCGCCCCATACTTGCGGAGATGCCGGCGGAAGATCCGCATACCAATCATAAAAGCTCAAAATCGTACCGCCTATGAGAGATAAAAACCGTGTGCCCCCAGAGTAACTCACCATTGACATGGCCGGGATCGGACTGAATCCTACAATTCGGTCCGGACCATATTTTTTAATCGTATAAATGCTTGCGGCTGCAATCATTTCACAAACATCTTTCCAGTTTCCTCGAACAAAACCGCCCTTGCCTCTTGCTTTTACATAACGTTCGCGTTTTTCCGGGGTTGAAACAATATTTTCCCAGGCTTGTACAGGATTATCTGCTTTTGAAAGCTCCTCTTTCCATAAAGAATAAAGGTCCCCGCGAACATATGGGTATTTCACACGAGTAGGGCTGTATGTATACCATGAAAAACTTGCACCACGGGGACATCCTCTTGGCTCATATTCAGGAAAATCGTCCCCTGTTGAAGGATAATCCGTTTGCTGGGTCTCCCAGGTGATAATGCCGTCTTTTACGTGAATTTTCCAGCTGCATGAACCGGTACAATTCACTCCATGTGTAGAACGGACAACCTTATCAAACCCCCAGCGATTTCGGTAAATCGATTCAGAGTCTCGTGGACGCGGGCTTTCCTCTGTCCATCCATCATTAATGCGATCTCCCCTAATCAGGTGCTTGAGAGAATGGAGCAAATTATTCTTGTTCTTTTCCATTGAAGCGTTCACTTCCTTCTACGATATCCCTTAACGGGTTAAAACCTTCCCCCAATAGCCGAAACGAGTCTCTTCCAGTATTAAAATCTTCCAAAAAAACGTTCAAAGATGCTGCATTTGCTGCTGATAGTATGAGACGCTGCAAAGTATCCGCTTCATTTATAGAATAAATATCTTCAATCATTTCACCCGGAATAGAACCAAATCTCATCTTCAACACAGCTATCAAATCTTCTCTATCATCAACAAGCAGGGCATCATGTTGAAATGAAAACAAACGTCTTCCAGCTCCTTTTTATAGCTTCATCATTTTATAGTAATCTGCAATTAAAGAGGACTTGCATTTTTCTGCGGCCTCTTCAAAAAAACGAGTCACTTCTTCATCAGGTTCTTTTACCTGTTTAAATCTGAAGTAATGTGTAAATGTTTGAGAAAAATCAGTTGAAAACCTTAATGAAACATCGTAGCCATTTTCATTTTTTAAAGCCGTTGCTGATACATCATAAGGGTGGATATGATAGGATGAAAAAGTTTCAATCATCCTGTCATATAATACTGGTGCCGCATAACGCAGTAATCTTTCTTCAAGCAATTTCATCACCTTTTTCCATAATTTCCTTTGTATATCTTTCTTTATTTGCCAGAAGTTTATTCATTTCATCCTCATTATGGATAGAATCAACAATGATAAGAGAATCCAATAAAGAAATCATCCTTTCATCTGCCTCATCATTTTTCAGCAGATTCTTCATTTGTTCAACAACCTTGCGCATTATGTCATGATCGCGCGTAAGTTCTATGACAAGATGCTGTAAAGATGGATTTTCCTCAACAAGCTCCTTATATAACCCTTCTTCCTCGGACTTGGCATGCTGCAATGTCCGGGATTCCCAATGTTCAATGGTAACCTCTGCTACTTGAAGCGCTTTTTCCTTATGGCCTTCATTTAGGCATTTTTTCAGCAAGCTCCTTAATTCTTTTGCCTCATTTAATGCAGATTCATGGATTGAAGAATGAGCATCTTGTTTTCTTAAACTTGGTCCTGACAATTACATTCATCCTTTCTATTTACACGATCGAAAGTGATGTGCTTTTTAATTCGTTTGAAACATTACCAACTTTCCCAATGGCTCATCTTCCCATACCCCCCGAAAAGAAAAGCGGAGGCGCCTTTCGGACTGTGTGCCTCGTCGTGGGCGATGTGAGGGTAGCACGTCGAGTCGAAGGGTGCAGAGTTAAACAGTTATCGAGGTTCAAAGTTATACTTTCAATAAAAAAAGAGCTGAAATTTTCAGCTCTTTTGTTGGCTTATGTCACTAAATAAACCAATATAATATTTTAATTCACCTGCATCATTTTTTACTTCACTGATTGTCAGCCATTCCGGAAAAATCTCGCCATTTTTCCGTTTATTCCATATCTCTCCTTGCCAATACCCCTCGGTACGAAGGGAGTTCCACATTTTTTTATAAAATTCTTGGTCATGTTTTCCTGACTGCAAAATTTTTGGGTTTTCCCCAACAACCTCATCTGGCTGATAGCCGGTAACCTTTGTAAAGGCATTGTTGACTTTTTCAATTATTCCATCGGTATTGGTAACCATCATACTTAAACCCACATTTTGCAAAACCTTCGTTTCCAAATCCAATTTTTCACTGTAATACATCCAAACTACAATGACAAAGCTTGCAAGCGAAAACATGGCTAGCGACATGAACCCTATAGCATATTGGCCAGTTATGCCAAACACCATCGAAAGTACGAGCGGTGGAAAAAATCCGCCTAGTCCCCCCAAAGCGGAAACAATTCCATTAGCTATGCCTGCCTGTTTTGAAAAATAATAAGGCACCAATTTAAAGATGATTCCATTTCCAATTCCTGCACAGGCGGCGACAGCTAAACAGCCGATTGTATATAACGTAATCGTTGGGGAAAAAGAGAGTAAGACACCTGATAAAGTTAATCCGCCAAAAACAAGAAACAAAATTTTAAAAGGATTAAATTTATCCCCTACCCAGCCGCCTGCCGGCCGGAGCAATGTAGCTAATGTAATAAAACCGGCTGTTCTCAACCCCGCATCCACTGTTGACAGCTTAAAGTTTGTTACTAAAAAGTTAGGAAGATATACGGTAAACGCAACAAATGAACCAAAGGTAATGAAATAAAATAAACTTAAAAACCAGAGTTTTTCATTTTTGTAAACACTCTTAATTTGTCCCATTAATGGGTTAGTAACCTTTTGCTCTTTCCGATCTCCAAACAAAAAATTTAGTAAAGCAAATAAGATAACAGGAATCAAAAATAATCGAATTGTATTTTGCCATCCCATGGCATTAGCCAGAACAGGCGCAGAAAAGGAAGTTAACGCGGTTCCGATATTTCCAGCACCATAGATGCCATTAACAAATCCATGACGTTCCTTTGGATAATATTTAGGCAATGAAGTAACACCAATAGAAAAGACAGCCCCGCCTATCCCCAGCACTAATCCGCCAATGATTAAATCGGAAAATGTATCTGCAGCGCTTAAGTATATCACCGGAAAAATTAAAATAAGAAAACTGATAAAAAACATCATCCTTGCTCCAAACCGGTTTGTCCAATACCCTAAAAAGATACGCAAGATTGAACCTAAAATAACTGGAATAGCTGTCACAAGGGCAATTTGGTTTGGAGTTAACGAAATGTCCAGCGTGATTTTTGACATTAAGGAAGAAATAATTACCCAGCACATAAACCCAACCACAAGGCTTAAGGTTTGAAGAGCTAATTGCCATTTTTGTAAATGCATTTGCTCATTTTTCCCCTTTCAAAATGGACAATAATTTTGGTTGTCTTATTTCAGGTAATCTGTTCAAAATATATAATATTTATACAGTTTAAGGTATTAGAGGGTTTCTTCGTATTTCCGCCGAAAGAAATGATTAAAGCCGCACTCCTTTTTATATGGAATGCGGCTAATATTATCTCTTATGTTTTCAACTATAGAACTTAAGCAAGACTCGATGATTATAAGCCCCTTTAAGTTTCATTAAATTACTTATGAAATCCGAACCATTTTGTCATTCAGTCCGATGAACCTTATTCCGGGGGGTAAGCAAAATAACATCAAACCGCTTCACTATCCCACTTTTTCTCATCCTGCACTAACAGCAGCCCAAGCTCGTGGTGATCACCTTCGTAAAGGGCCCGCTGGACGAAACGAATCTGGCCATTTACATCAAGGACTTCCAGCTTGCAGTGTGCCCCATTTTTTTGCAGGGCTTCATAGAATCCTTTTTCATCATTGATTTTCACGCCATTTACTTTCGTTACTATTTCGCCAATCTGAAGGGCCATTTTATCTGCTGGCGAGCCCGGCACGACTCCCAGAACCATGATGCCCTGATTGCGCTTGGAAAAATAAAAGGATGCATTGTCTTCCGCCACTCGCTGGCGCAGGGAGATAAACTCCCGGCCGATAATGGCCAGGGCCGCCACCCCGACGGCTGCAAGCGGATACCAGTAGCCAGCTGCGGAGAGCAGCAAAAGGAGGACACCAAACACCATGATCCTTTGGCCCAAAAGCTTGATTCCTTCTTTCGGAAGCGTTCCCTGGATTCTCTGATAAAACCCAATTGCAAAAGGAACCAGAATAAGTGAATAGGCATTCTCGCCGATTGTAAAAACCGGCCACCATTCAAATTGAGTCTGCAATGCTTGTCCAGGGATGAGCAGAAAAACAGGCACCATCCAGACTCTCTTTGCCTCATGGACGCCTATCGTTTGGCCGCGTTTGCTTTTGATCAGTTTAGGAGATGTTCCTTTTTGGCCATTTTTTAAAATAAGGAACCCTTCAGCGATGATAAGCAATGAGAGCAGCACGGCAATGGCCGGAAAGATTGATTGTTCTGTATTCACAACCGATTTTGCGAAGGAAGACAATGGCCATTGCTGTTCAACCGCAAACATCGTGGCGAAAAAGGCAAACCCCAGCGTATATACCGGTGCCATCCATCTTATTTTCGCCGTAAAGCTCCACAGGAATGTCAGGACAGCCGTAAAAACAATCGTTTCGACCGGGATAGCAGCTCCAGCGCCAACCATCACCACAGAAACAGCCAAACCGGACAGCAGGCCAAGCGGAAGAAGCTGCCTCAGCTCAAAATAGGCATTCTGCGCCCTTACCGAAAAGTCATTCCGCTCTCGCTTCACACGGGCAATACCCAGATAAGCCGCAACAAAAAAGAGGTAATAAAACACCGGGTTCAAAAACAGCTTTCCCGTTCCTTTCAAACATTCAAAAATCCACTCCTCAACCAAACTTGCCACCAGCCTCTATAAAAAATTTCACCAGAAATTATGTAATTACCCGACAGGTCTATTACTCTATATTCTACCAAAACTGTGACCCAAAACCTATCGCTAACTTGCTCAAAAACAAATTAAGCAGGAGGAAAAATCCTCCTGCCGCTAGACTGGTTATTTAGTATTCGAGAAAATTCCGCTGGTACCAGACACTTTTATTTTGCGATAAATCTCAGTGCGGTTTGCAGCTGGAGATCGTTCTGTTCTTTCCTCATCTCTTCGATGACGCTTCGTTCAAGGGCAGATGCTGTGTCCTTATCAATTTGTCCGGTAGCTTCGAGCCCTTTTTGCTGCTGGAATGCTTTTACAGCAAGAGCCGTTGATTCACTGAAATAGCCATCTTTGCGGCCTGGTTCGTAACCCAGCCCTTCGAGGATTTCCTGTGCATTTTTCACCATTTCGTTGTTCATATCGGCTACTAAAGGCTTTTCCACCTGAATCGGATGCGTCCGGTAAATGTCCGGCTGTTTGACCTCAAGAGTTGGCTCTATGCCTTTATTGTGAATCCAATTTCCATCGGGCGTCAGCCATTTGAATAGCGTTAGCTTAATATTGCTGCCATCCCCCATCGGCACTGGCTGCTGGACGGTTCCTTTTCCGAATGTATTTTCCCCGATTAGCGTATATCCCTGTGCTTCCTTCAATGCACCGGCAAGAATTTCCGATGCCGAGGCACTGCCTTTATCGACCAGGACAGCAATTGGATATTCTTTTGCTTTCTCTTGAGTGGAGAAGTACCTCATCTTTTCTCCATTCCGTTTTTCAATTTGGAGATAAGGCTTATCTCCAGTCACAAGCTCTTTGAGAATCTCCTGTACGGACGAAAGCAGTCCGCCCGGATTTCCCCGGACATCAATCACTAGCCCCTCAATCTCTTCCTTCTCCATCTCCTTCAGCTGCTTGGTAAATTCCTTGGAAGTATCCTCTGAAAAAGAGGTAATTTCCATATAGCCAACCTTTTTGCCGCTCTGCTTTTTCACTTCGGAATAAACCGTAATCTGTGGAATTTCATCCCGCTTGACCTCGACGGTTAGGGGCTCTTTTAGCCCCTGGCGTGCAATCTCAAGCTTTACTTTCGTTCCTTTTTTCCCCCGTATTTTCATCGTTGCTTTATACAAGTCCAGCCCCGCAACGCTTTCCCCATCAACTTTTAAAATTTCATCCTTAGGCTTTAAACCTGCCTTTTCAGCAGGTGAGTCCTTGAAGGGAGAGACAATAATGATTTTTCCATCTACCATGCTCACTTCAGCCCCTATGCCCTCAAAGGAGGATTCAAGCGTATCGCTAAATTGCCTCGCAGTCTCTTCATCCATATATACTGAATACGGATCTTCCAGGGTTGCCAGCATCCCTTGAATGGCTCCCTCGACAAGCTTATTCTCCTCTACTTTTTCTACATAGCTATTTAAAATCAGCTGATAGGCTGTTTCGACCTTTTCTATTTTTTCTTCAGTGACTGGCGTATTTTTTTCCGAAGAACCGATTATTTGGTTTTCGGCTCCTGCGTTTGATTGGCCTTCTTTCGAAAACCATTGCATTCCGGCGTATGTACCGCCTGCCCCTGTCAGCAATGAGCCCGTCATCAGCAGTGCGATCCACTTTCTGCTCATACTCATCTCCCTTTCCGTTGCTTGATTGGACTGCTATTTGATAGATTAAGAGCCATTAAGCGTTCATTCTGCTGTTTTCGTATGAATTATTCTAAAAATGGCTGGCAGCATCAAATTTTTAAGAGCTTTTATCGTCAAAATCACTCATTTATGCACCATATCAGCTCCTATTTGCATCACTTTTTGCCTTTATGCTTCATTTCTCAGGTTTTATGTTCCATTTCCCAGGATTTATGCGTCACTCCTTGATATAAAGGCATTTTTGAAACGCCTTCCAAAATAAAAACACCCCGCAAAGGAAAGCGGGATGTCTTTGCTCATTCCATCCTATGACGGAAATGGACGAGTTATGATTCCTTTTAGAAAAGCACCATATTTCTAGAAATGAATATATGGGGTTGGGTTGTAAAATAGAGAGGGAGTATGCCAATGTATTATCGAGGAATTGGGATCACAGGAAGGTAAGCACGTTCCCGAGAGAGCTTGAAAAAAGAAGAGTTTTCCTATGTATTTATGAATCTTCAAGAGGGGAAGAACAATGGGCTTCTGAACAAAGCATGGACGGCCAGGGGACATTCCAATACTTGCAGGAAGTACCGCCATTTGCTCCGGCACCTAAATTACAGCCTGCTCCTGATACACCGCCGAATGTAAAGTAAAACTATTTAAAATATGCCTTATATAGGATTATAGTCCCTTCATAAGGGTAAAAGAAAAGTGGAAGAAGCTTAGCTTCTTCCACTCCATATTTTATAGAGGCACGATTCCCACTGGGTTGATCGCATTTGATTTAGCTGCATTCCAAGAGCCTCTATGAAGCTCAAAGTGCAAATGCTGGCCATAGGATTGTCCAGTATTGCCCATGATACCGATTTGCTGGCCTTTTGATACAGTCGCACCAGAGCCAACGGAACGGCTTCTCATATGTGCATATACTGTAGTGTAGGTTTGTCCGCCTACAGAGTGAGCAATGAAAATGGCATTTCCATAACTGCTGGAGTAGTACGAACGGATAACGACACCGTCAGCTGCTGCAACGATAGGCACTGTGCCGCCTGCAGCGATATCGACTCCATAGTGTTCACCTAATGAACGGCTTCCGAATCCTGAAGACAGTCGTCCGGCTGCTGGTCTTGTCCAAGCACCGCTTGAAACGGAAGGTGCTGGCGCTGGAGACGAAGCTTGTACAGAACTATTATTGGATGAACTGCTGCTTGAAGCTGAGCTCTTTTTAGCAGCTTCTGCCGCTGCCTTTTGCCGAGCAATTTCAGCTTGTCTTGCAGCTTCAGCTTGTCTATCTTGCTCGAGCTTAATTGCTTTCTGAAGGGCTGCTTCCTGTGCTGCAAGGATTTCTCTTTCTTCAGCCAGCTCAAGCTTATGGGTATGCACTTCTTCTTCCTTATGCTTCAAAGCTGCAAGCAATTTATCCTTTTCTGCCTTTTGCGCATTTAAACTCTTTTTCATGCTTTCAAGATCAGCGAGCATTTTCTCTAAAGATGCAAGCTCTTCCTGAACCTGTGCCCTCTTTTCTTCTAATTCATCTTTATCGGCCTGGTGTGCCTTAAGTATATCCTGGTCGGCTTCTACAATGGTAGCAACTGCACCTACGCGCTCAACGAAATCCCCAAAGCTTTGTGCTCCCATCAATACATCAATATAGCTAACCATGCCGCCTGTTTCCTGGTAGTTGCGGGCACGGTCTTTTAATAGCTCATTTCGCTTTTTAATGCGCTCAACTAAAACCTTGATTTCGCCTTCCAGCTTTTTGATTTCCTCTTTAGTAGCCGTAATTTCTTTGTTCTTCTCTTCAATTTTTGCTAAAGCTTCACTGATCGCTGTATCCAGGCGTTCAATTTCACTCTGCACTGTTTTTTGTTCGCCCTGAATTTCTGTAATTTTTTTATCTGCACTATTAATCTCTGATTCTATGCCGGAACGTTCTTGCTGAACTTTATCCTTTTCGCTGTTTAACTCATTCAATTTATTGGCAGCAACCGCCTGGCCAGCAGGCAGTCCAACCGTTACGCTGCCAAAACCCAAAATGGCAGCCAATGATAGTGTAATGATGGACTTCTTCAATTTTCCGATTTCTCCTTTCAATGAAAACCATATGTACAGGTCAATCGTTCATTTCTCTATGTTTTTTTGAAACATTTCTAACTAGTAAATCGTCTATTATATAAGGGCTGAAGGTGCCTGAATGGTTCCCCCCCAGGCCCTTCAACGCTCGTTACACTTTAAGGAACTTTCTGACTGACATCAAGCTTCCCCATACACCGATAAGCGCACCCATGAGAATAAGCAATCCGGAAACCTGATAAACGAACGGGCTAAACTCCAGAAGCTTTATAAAGTGCCCCTCCAGCTTTGGAGCCAAGTAATCATATGCATAGTAATAGGCAGTCGCAACAAGTGCGATTGGAATAATGGATCCCAGCAATCCAAGCCATAGGCCTTCAAGGAAGAACGGCCATCTGATAAAGGCATTGGTTGCACCTACTAACCTCATAATCTCAATTTCTTTTCTGCGCGATATAATCGTAATTTTAATGGTATTTGAAATCAGGAACATGGCTGTAAACAGGAGGCCGACAATTAACACGAGGCCAACATTTCGGCTGGTGTTAATAAAGTTGAAAAGCTTCTCAACCTGTCCTTGGCCGTACTTTACCTTTGCAGCATATTCCATTTTTTCAATTTGTTTTGCTGCCTTCATTGTGTCTGTCGGGTTTTTCGTCTTTACGATAAATACATCGTTCAACGGGTTATCCTGTTCGAACAGTTTAAAGGCTTCCCCTTCTTCACCAAGGCTGTCTATCAGATTATCAAGCTCTTTTTCCTTGGTTGAATACTCTATTGATTTAACTTCGGGTATTCCTTCAATTTTTTCCCGCAAAACTTGCTGATCCTGCTTATTTGCAGCAACATCGATGTGCACGCGGATTTCCACGTCCTCTTCAATGGTCGTTGCTACCCTGTTGAGATTCATCATAATGACGAAAAATACGCCTACCAAAATTAAGGTTACTGTAACCGCACTTGCTGAAGCGAATGTCATCCACCCGTTACGTCCGAGGCTTTTAAAACTCTCACGGAAGTGGCGGCTTAATGTTCTAGCCTTCATAGCCGTAATCACCTCTCTGCTCGTCACGCACAATTCGTCCGCCTTCAATGGCAATTACGCGGTGCTTAATCGTATTAACTATTTCTTTATTATGAGTTGCCATGAGCACCGTTGTCCCTCTCGTGTTGATTTCCTCGAAGATGTTCATGATTTCCCATGAAGTATCCGGGTCAAGGTTGCCTGTAGGCTCGTCCGCAATTACAACCTTTGGAGAATTGACAATGGATCTGGCTATGGATACACGCTGCTGCTCACCGCCTGATAATTCTGACGGCAGCATCCTTGCCTTATGCTTCAGATTGACAAGCTCCAAAGTTTCCATGACTTGTTTCTTAATATTTTTTGGATGCTCTTCAATTACTTCAAGAGCAAAGGCTACATTCTCGTAAACCGTTAAAGTCTGAAGCAGCTTAAAGTCCTGGAAAACTACGCCTATTTTCCGGCGCATAAGCGGCACTTTTGTATTCCTTAAAGCAGCAAGATTCACTCCATCGATCATTATTGTCCCGCTTGAGGGCTTCTCTTCCCGGTACATCATCTTGATAAAGGTCGATTTGCCGGCTCCGCTTGGACCTACAACGTACACAAATTCACCCTGTTTGATATGGACATTAATCCCGCTCGCCGCGGTGACGCCATTCGGGTACCTCTTATATACGTCTTTCATTTCGATCATATATATCACCTAGTATCTAGTGTGTATTAAGAATTTAAAAAGGTGCTAAAAAACCACGCATTTCGATAAAAAACGACATCTTTACGGCAAAAGGATGTCAAAGTATTTGAAAATACTCTCTCTTTAGCCACCTGAAATTCTCACACAACCCATTATAACATCAAAGATTGTCAAAATAACGGAAAAAATTATTACATTTTCTTTTCAAACCTGTAATGTTTTGTTACTTTATTCCTGAATTTCATTTTTATTCAAGCTTATCCTCCGTTATTTCGACGTTTTTTCTCCTTCTATTTTCTTATTAATTTAGTTAATGTCGTATTGTGGAGATTTTTTTATCTTGAAAAATGTGTTTTACTTATAAATTCTGGCCGCTGATTTCAGCATTGGATCAAGCTTTCCTGCGGTGAGGAATGAGAGCTTCCTCGGCTTCGCCTGTGGCCTCCCACTCCCTCTCTTCGGAGCAGGACATTGGAATAGCCCCTTGAATAAACACCTCGTCGTAAGGTACCCTTCACTACAATCTCGAAAAGCAAGAACGCCAAAATTAAAAACGTTCTGCTAATACAGAACGTTTTCATTGCGGATATGATTTCCCATTACTTTTATTATTTCTTTCCTGCAAGCCAAGCAGCTACCTGTGAAGCTTCATCACCTTGGAGCAAGCCTGCAGGCATAGCGCCTTTACCGTTCGCGATTGTGTTTTCAATGTCCTCTTGAGAAAGGTTTGCACCGATCTTATCCAGGGCAGGTCCTACACCGCCTTCAAGATTGGCGCCGTGGCAGCTTGAACATTTTTGGTCATATAGCTTTTGTGCATCTCCTGCATCAGCTGTCGTTGTTTCTCCGCCGCCGTTTGCTGCGGTGTCCTGATCTTCAGCTGCTTCGTCGCCACCGCCGCCGCAAGCAGCAAGGACTAGAGATGTACCCATCATTAATGCTAGTAGCTTCTTTTTCACCATAATTCCCCCTCAGGAAAAAATACTAAATACAGCTATATTATACCAAGCCTAAGCCCTTTTGAAACCCTCGCCCAATACCTCGGAAGCATCCGTAACAATGATAAATGCAGTAGGATCAATGGATTGAACCAGTTGTTTCAATTTTGTGAACTCAGTCTGATCCACAACACACATAAGGACAGGGCGTTCATGGTCGGTATATCCACCGTATGCTGATAGTTTTGTCACACCTCTGTCAATTTTATTCAAAATTCCTTCACGAACTTCAGTTTGTTTTTCCGTTATAATTAGAGCCATCTTTGTTCTGCTGAATCCAAGCTGGACCAAATCAATTGTTTTGCTTGTAACATATAAGGCGATTAACGCATATAAACCTTGCTCAATATCAAAAATAATCGCTGCTGACAATACAATCAGCCCATCGATAATCGCTACACAGGTTCCGAGGGACAGCCCAATATACTTATTGAAAATCTGGGCGGCAAGGTCTGTCCCGCCAGTTGATGCTTTCCCCCTGAATACAACTCCTAAACCAAGGCCGACTCCAATTCCGCCAAATAGGGAAGCCAGCAATGGATCTGATGTCCACGGTTCAAAATCCTTGGTTAAAAAGACGACAAACGGAAGAAAAATTGTACCGGCCAGCGTTTTTGCCCCGAATTGTTTTCCAAGCAATAACACTCCAGCTATAAAAAGCGGTATATTAAACGCCCACTGCACATAAGCCGGCTCCCAGCCAGCAACTGCATCAAGAATTGTACTGATCCCGCTCACGCCTCCTGACGCAATCCGGTTTGGCAGCAAAAATACATTAAAAGCTACTGCCACTATTCCCGATCCTATTAAAACATACAAATACTCAAGCAGCCTTTCGGACTTTGTATTGTATGTATAGCCTCTTCTTTTCTTTCCCATCCGCTTCTCCCTCCGATGTTTTATTCTTTTGCGGGCAATTTTTACGCTAGTCCTATATTGATATTTCCCAAATACAGGTCCTCTTTCCATTTTTATAATCAGTGAGTATAGCACGGGGTTTTTGCCTTGTAAATGCTAACGGACTGCCGTATTAAAGAGCTAATGCAAGTGTTGTTTCTCTCTATTATTAAGATGTGATAGGATTTCTCTTTTTATCAATCAAATTCGTTTATAAACACAAGCGGCCTATCGTCGATTACAGAACTGCATAAATGATTAAACGAGATGAATGTCCCAACATTATGGGGGATAAGAAGGAATGCACTGATGTGTACAGAGTTTGAGGAAAAGATATATGAAGGGGAGGTACTGCTTAAGCAAATGCATTATTCGTTCAAACTCCGGAAGCTAAACAAAAACTGCCCTTAATTAGATAGACGGATAGGGAATCTAAATGTTAAAGCTGGCCAGTATATGGCCAGCTCAGTTTGTAGACAAAAAGAGTTCGGAATAGTCTCATTCCGAACTCTTTTTTTCATTTTTTGTAGGACTTCAAGTAATTACAGAGAATTGCAGACCTCTCCGAGGTTATCATTTAGGCCATTTCTGGACCTTGCCAAGTCCAGTTGGCCATTTTCTTCAAATTCATGGCAGCGAAAGTAAGCATCGCCTGCATCGACATTTTTTTAAGTCCCCTGAGGG
>NZ_JAEL01000095.1 GCF_000518885.1 Bacillus sp. J33
AAAAAATATCAAATGAAAGCGAGCATGTCTAGAAAGGGCAACTGCTGGGACAATGCTTGTATGGAAAACTTCTTTAGTCATTTTAAGACTGAATGTTTTTATCTATATTCATTCAAAACAGCTCAAGAGGTTAAAGACGCCTTAAAAAAATATATGAGATTCTATAATCATGGACGTTTTCAAAAGAAATTAAAGAACCTGAGCCCTTATCAATTCAGGACTCAGGCTGCATAATTGTGCTTTTTTATTACTGTCTACTTTACAGGGGTCACTTCACACTCTCCATCCTTTCTTTATTTAAAGTCCCATTCTGCTAATGAATCAAGCACAAATGTCGGCTTTTTTTCGTAGCCCTTAAGCAATTCTTTTGTTGTTACTCCTGTATGGACAAGCAGTGTATCCATACCAGCATTCATGCCAGCCAAAATATCAGTATCATAATTATCCCCAACCATAAGGGTTTCTTCCTTCGCTGTGCCCAGCACTTTTAAAGCCTGCTCCATAATAATCGATTCGGGCTTGCCGATAAAAACAGGCTTTACTTGAGTTGAGACTGTAATAACAGAAGTTAAGGAGCCATTTCCAGGCAAGAGCCCTCTTTCAGTTGGGATAGCAATATCGCCGTTGGTAGATATAAACGTTGCCCCATTTCTGACGGCCAGACAGGCAATTGACAGCTTTTCATAGTTAATGGATCGGTCAATTCCCACTACTACATAATCTGCCTTTTCTTCTGCAAAGCTCAGCCCTTTTTCAGCCAATGCTTCACGGATCCCTTCCTCTCCAATTACATAAACAGAAGCATCATTTTTTTGTTCATATATGTAATTAGCTGTCGCCATGCTTGTTGTAAAAACCTGATCCTCTTCAGCCGGGATTCCGAATTTAACCAGCTTGTCTGCCACCTGTGCAGGTGTTCTCGAGGAATTATTGGTAACAAACAAATACGGCAAATCATATTCCCGAAGCTTCTTCACAAAGTCAGCAGCCTCACTGATCAGCTCTGTCCCGCGGTACATCGTGCCATCAAGATCTATTAAATAGCCTTTATATTTTTTCAAAGTAATCACTCCCAAATTGATCATCGCAAAAGTTAGTATTTGTCTGAGATTGGCTTTTTAGCAATGTAAGTGCCCATAAAAGCTATCTTAAAGGATGGAAGGAATTTGTGCAATTGTTCACGACTGGAGTTTTGAATGAGTCTATAGGAGATGCCGCTATACTTAGTGTAATGGGAATCTATTCCTTTACTTAGTTCTAAATGGGGTTCAGCGGCATCATTCCCTCTGATTAGTTCTTTTCATCCTGGAAAAAGAGAGTTCAGAAGCACTATTCCCTTTGATTAGTTCCCCTCAGCCTGGATAAGGGGGTTTAGCGGCACTATCCCCTCTGATTAGTTCCCCTCAGCCTGGATAAAGGGGTTTTAGCGGCACTATTTTCTCCGATTAGTTCCTCTCATCCATTTAAAAGCGATTCCATTGTCCTATTAGAGTGTATTTGCGAAAGTTCCTTTAAAAAGAAAAAACTCCCTCATCAGGAGCATCACTTAATCTTCATTAATTATATAATGGCAGCATCCATCGCCGGTGGCCATACAGGCTTTGATTTGGACTTCTTCGGTATCGAGGAAGTCTTGTATAAATTCTTTTTCAGCTTTGCATATTTGTTTGAATTCTGCGGCTGTTTCAATATAAGGGCAGTTGTATTCCTTCAGGTGGATTTGCCCTTTTTCTTTTTGTATTTCAGGCATGAATCCTTCCAGCGCTTGAATTTCTGTAAGGATTTCCAGTTTCTCTGCAAAGGATTTCCCAGATGTTTGAATTTCATACTGCTGTAAGAGGCGGTTTTTTCTTCTCGTGAACAATTCTGTAATTAACTCTTCCTGTCCCATGCTTATTAGTTCTTTCAATAGCTCGACACTAAGCTGTTTGTATTTTTTCGGAAAAAGGTCTTCACCTTTTTTGGTAAGCTGATATAGTTTTGAAGGACGGCCCTTTGTTTTCCTGAGAATCACTGATTCTAAATAGGCATCCTTTTCAAGAACCTGTATATGCCTTCTTACCGCCATTTCGGAAATACCTAATTTACTGGCCAAATCCATAATCGATAATCTTCCGGATGTCTTGATTAACCGCAGGATATGATCTTTAGTAGATTCTGCTCCAACAAGCATGAAATTCACCGTCCTTCCTTTTATATTAGCTTAAAACTGCAAATTATCACAATTATTTATGCGTTTGATACGGGCGGCTAAAAAAAAGATCGGATTGCTCCGATCTTTTATTGCGGTTTAAATGCAGAAACAGGCCCCAGTTCGCTGATTAAATATTCCCTTACACGGCCAGGGAATTCTTTTATCATCGGCAAATGCTTCCCAAACGCCGCTTTTACTTCATCGTGATTAATCTCAGTATAATTTTGGACAAGCATTTTCCTGTATGTAATGATATTTTTAAAGCTTTCGCTCATCTCTTTGCTGATTACTTTTTCATCGTCGAGAATATCCACGATATCTTCGTAACTGCCTGGATCTCTCATGATGAAGCCGTCAATCATCGTATTTCCTGTATCCAGAATGGCTTCAATCATAATTTGGGCAATTCGCTCCAAAGCTGCCTTTTCAATAGGTGATGTCCATTCCTTCACTTCTTCAAAAAGGGAGATTTGCTGTTCCAAATAGTTAAGCGTATCTTCTATTTTATCCCTGTCTACGAAATACATTATGCTTCCTCCTATGATAATTTCAGGCTCCTGGTAAAAGTGTCTGGCCGAGTGTAAAAGTATCCCATTGCTAGATCAGCTTGCTTCTTGAAAGAAATGAAGCTTCTCCTGCGCTTTCAATTCCTTCAGCCACACAAGAGAACCCGCTTGTTTTGCTGCTAAAAGAAGGCCCTTTTAGCATGGATTCTTTCCGCTGTATCAGTATCATGACGGAACGATCGATCCTGATAATATCCGGCATAATCTCACTGATGGAGTGCAAACTGGCATACCCTGCCGCTGTATCGTCAAAAGCTACCCGAAATCCCAAAGACTTAGTACATTTATATTGTATATAAAGTTATTCATCCCTTCAATGGAATCCCGCTCAGTAATTTCCAGTGCAATCCGATGTGGAGAGATATTTTTTATTTCTGGCCAGCATCTTTATGTAAAGGCAGGACTATTTTCCCTATTTGCTGAATTTCTTTAGGCATGGTTGACCATATCTTTCATTCCGGCTTATGCCATTCTAAAGCGCTCCTATTTACTGCACCCTATTGCACCAAAATATCCGAATTGATTATTTTTTCCTGCAATAGAAATTATATGATTTTGGTTATTGTCGAAATTTCCATAATGACATTCAGTAATGGGGCTAATTCTGATAAGATAGAAAAGGAAAAGAGGCTGTTTGCTAATGAAATATATGTAAGCGCATTAGCAATTACGTATATGATTTTACGCAGACCATCTTTGTCCCATATTCTAAAGCAGAAGAAGAACGCTGCATTGGAATGGGCCTCAAGGATCCGCGCCAGCTTGCTGCTCCTTGACGATTTTGTTTCTGTTGATGACGCCATTTTTGCAGGCGTTTTATGTGGAGAGCTGCTCGATTAGGGGCCGTTTTCTTGGCGGTGATCTGGTTGAGACCCATTCTATCGTCATGCGTTCCAAACCAAGACCGTCCAAATATAACGGCGCATCATCAACTTGAGCATAAGCCCCACTTGGTTATGCTATAATACCTTGATTATTCCAATAAAGAGGAGGGTGTAATTTGGCTGAACGTTTTTTCTTATATGATGATCTGGAAGATACAAAAACCCGCTTTGTAAGCTTTATGGGTGAAAATCAGCGTTTCGATCTCGCCATAATCCGTTCTGATCGTTATTATGGCAAACAATTGGTTCTTGATATTCAAGGAAGCCGCTTTGCCATCATCGGGGAAGATGATCTAAATGAAGAAGGTTACCTGGAGCATATATTTCAGCTTTCAGAAGAAGATGCCGAAGAACTGCGATCATTCCTGATGGAAATCGTTTAATATTTAATGAAGACCAAATAATAAAGGAGAACCCTTGCAGCAGGTTCTCCTTTATTATTTGGCCAAACTCCATTCATAAGAATTGAACAGCATGACTGAATCAGCTTTTCAATATGGCAGCATAAAGGAACCTCATGATGATCCGGAACTG
Organism: Bacillus sp. J33; assembly: GCF_000518885.1. GTDB lineage: Bacteria > Bacillota > Bacilli > Bacillales > Cytobacillaceae > Cytobacillus. The sequence continues at coordinate 4,179 of NZ_JAEL01000095.1, forward strand.
ACTTTTGAAATCACAAAAGGGCAGGGTTCTCCCATGCTTTTTAGCTTTTAACCTTTTTCACAACAAAATATGCACAGCCAAAATTACAGAATTCGTAAAGATATTCTGTTAATGTGCTGATTTTTGTATCAAAGGATGCTTTCTGATTTTGGTCATCAAAAAAGCCGCGAAGCCGAAGCTGTCCATAGCCCCAATCCCCCACAATGTAATCATACCTGGATAGGATATCACTATATCTTCCGCGAAATGCTTCTTCATTGAAACCATTCCGCTCTTCCTCGATCACTTCATAGCAAATATTATTAATGCATACCATTTTTTTCACCTCAACTTAACAGCTTATGTACAGTATTATATTGGAAAATAACGGGATATGAAAACGAATGATTGTCCTACTTTAAATTATAACTGATTCCCCATCAATTACTAAGAGAAAAAAATTTATGGGTGGCAATTCTATAGATGAGGAGGTGTTTTTAGTGAGAAAATCACTAATTATTCTTGGAATTTACGGTATAGCAGCACTGACTGCTTGCCAGAACAATGCTGCAAGAGAAGATATTTATGAAGAAAGCGGCAATACAATAAATGTAAATGATCAGCGTGCTGATTTATATAACAGAGACATGGGGAACGGCAGAAACGGCCGTAACAATGTCGGTGAAGACTTTGGATATGTCCGCCATCAGCGAAGCCCTATCATGGGTGACAACGCTTCCGCTGACCATTATGCGGCAATAGATCGGGAGCAGGTTGCTGATATTATTGGAAAATATTGCACTGAAGTGCCAAATGTCGATGATGTTTCGACACTTGTCACAGATGAAGAAGTATTGATTGTGTATGATACAAATACCGAAAATCGCAATCAAACGGCTGACCAGGTCAAGAAAATGGCGATGTCCGTTGTCCCTAGATGGTATCATGTCTATGTGAGTGATGATACCTCATTAAGAAAAAATGTGGAAAACTTTGCGACAGTTGACTCTGATGGGCGCAATGCAGAGAATGGCATTAACCAGCTTATTAAGCAGATGCTGAAATCGCCTCAAGGTGAAAAAATGAGCGAAACCGAAAATGAAAACGGTGAAATGCAAGGCGAAAGAAATGATGACATGGATCGGGACGACCTTGGCGAGTCTGTCCGCAAAGCAGGGAACCGATAATGAACAAAAGCGGCAGGGTCTTTACTTAAGGAACGTCAACATGCCGCCACATCATCCCAAAAGGCTTTCGGTCGTGCGATGTTTGGATTTTTCATTTTTTAACCAATAAAAAAGAGTCCAGCGATATGGCGCTGAACTCTTTTTTATTGGTTTACGCTTCTTTGAATTCTTTTTCTCCCATAAGCTGCTTTTGTTTGGCAGCGGCGTTTACCTGTTCATCTGCGTGGTAGGAAGAACGTACAAGCGGCCCGGCCTCGCAGTGGCTGAAGCCTTTGCTCATGGCAATTTCTTTTAGCTCCTGGAATTCTTCTGGGCTATAGTACTTTACAACTTTAAGATGCTTTTTGGATGGCTGCAGGTATTGCCCGATTGTCATAATATCAACATCATGTGCACGCAGATCATCCATAACAGCAATGATTTCCTCTTTTGTTTCGCCCAGGCCAATCATGAGGCTGGATTTCGTTGGAATGTCAGGCTGCATTTCCTTTGCACGCTTCAGGAACTCAAGAGAGCGCTTATATTTTGCTCGTGCTCTTACTCTTGGCGTAAGGCGTTCAACCGTCTCAATATTGTGATTCAGGATATCAGGACGAGCATCCATTAACGTTTTCAGGTTTTCATAAACTCCGCCCATATCCGAAGGCAATACCTCGATAGTCGTGAACGGGCTTTTTCTTCTGATTGCACGGACTGTTTCAGCAAAAACAGCGGCACCGCCGTCTTTTAAATCATCCCTAGCCACCGCAGTAACAACCGCATGCTTTAGGTTCATTAGGGCAACTGAATCAGCAACGCGTTCCGGCTCCTGAAGGTCGAGCTCTGTCGGCAATCCGGTTTTAACCGCACAAAAGCGGCACGCACGCGTACAAACATCGCCGAGAATCATAAATGTAGCCGTTCTTCTTACTGCCCAGCACTCATGAATATTCGGGCATTTTGCCTCTTCACATACAGTATGTAGGTTTTTCTCTCTCATCATTTTTTTGAGGCCGGTATAGTTTTCATTCGTATTTAATTTTATTTTTAGCCATTCCGGCTTGCGCAAGTACTCTTCCTTTTTGCTCATTTTCCCACTCCTTAGAAAAATCATAAGCGCATCAACATGCGCAGAAGCTAAAGTATAGAAAAGCCAGTCATAACCGACTAAGCTGATTAGGCTTCACCTGATGCCACTTTATCATAATGAATTCAAGAGGACAAGCCGCAGATTTTGGGATTACCATTAATTGATATTTATTAAATTTTCCATTACTCACAAACTATGTAGGCAGACCATAAAAGAAGGGAGGATTTCCGTGCGGATATTAGTAACCGCTGTTGCGGCCTTATCGTTTTTTCTGACTTCTTTATGCACAGTAAGCGCTCAGGAAAATCAATCGGATCTATATAAGCAAAGAATGACGCTATATAAAAAAGTCGAAGCCGTCACGAACATCCCCTGGTACTACCTTGCCGGCATCGATCAGTATGAAAGAAATGTCCGGCAGGCCAGAAGGGATATTCCTAAAGCAGAAGGCCTTACAGGGATCTATTTTAAGCCTGAAGAATGGGCGGGGATGTTGAATCCGGATCCACATGATGAAAATCCGACATCGATTCAATTTTTCAACGGAATTGGCATAGATGGTGATGGGGACGGAAAAGCCAGTCTAAAAAGCGATGAAGATGTTCTTCATTCCTTTGCAAATTTCCTTCTCTCCTATGGTACAGACCATGACAATATAAAAATCGGATTGTGGAATTATTATAAGCGCGATAAAACGGTTGGCATCATAATTGGAAAAGCCCAGGTTTATAGGCATTTCGGGCGCCTGGACCTTGATGATCATGCCTTTCCAGTACCCCTGAGGAGCAATTATAGCTATAGAAATACATGGGGGGATGCAAGAGGATGGGGCGGAAGAAGAATTCATGAAGGTACCGATATTTTTGCGGATTATGGAGTTCCAGTCCGTGCAACATCTTATGGAATTGTTGAAATGAAGGGCTGGAACAAATACGGGGGATGGAGAATCGGCATTCGCGATATTAATAATAACTACCATTACTTTGCTCACTTAAGCGGGTTTGCCAAAGATTTAAAATTGGGACAAGTCGTTGAGCCAGGAATGCTGATCGGCGGTGTTGGAAGCTCCGGCTATGGCCCGCCTGGTACTTCAGGAAAGTTCCCGCCTCACCTCCACTATGGAATATATAAAGATAACGGCTATACCGAATGGTCCTATGACCCTTATCCTCACTTAAAGCTGTGGGAAAGGCAGGACAGAATAAAAGCAAGGAAGAAATAAGCTATAAAAAAGGACTGCCCTTTGCAAAGGACAGTCCTTTTTAACTTATTTTGCTTTTTTTGCTTTAGATACTGCATTCATAATGCTTGCTCCAAGACCGCCCCAAATAATGAGCATCCCAATCACCATCATTGTAATAGCACTGCCGGACATTATTGAGATACCTCCTTCTTTTCAGGGACTTCAAGCGTATTCTTTTGCCATTTAAATGACATGAACACAAATCCCAGGATAATTGCTCCAATGGCTACTCCCCAGCCGGAATACAGAAGGAAGCTTGTCGGATAACCTTCATAATTTTCTTTAATGTTTGTAATGATATTCTGAATCATCATATAACCTAAAACTATTGGCGTAATTAGGCCTAAACACACTTTCCACCATGCACCCAGAAGGATATCGGACATGCTGTTCGCGTGGCTTTGAAGGTTCTTAAGCTCTTTCAGCACCCAAGCAACAACGACAACTTCAACCAAGCCAGCAAGAGCAACACCGAATTGGTTAATAAAGTAATCGGCAGCATCAAGGAAGTACAAACCGCCCTGAGTGGCGAACAAGATCGAGATTACTGCAGATAATCCTCCGCCGAATAGCACTGCTTTTGTACGTGAAACCTTGAATTTGTCCTGTACTCCAGCAACAAATGTTTCTACGATGGAGATTAATGAAGATAGCCCTGCTAGCACTAAACAGATGAAGAATAGTGATCCGAAAAAGCCGTTTAAAGCAGGGAATTCATTAATGATCTGCGGGAAGACAACGAAAGCTAATCCGACACCGGCAGTTACGACTTCACTAACTGGCACACCAGCCTGTGATGCCATAAATCCTAAAGCAGCGAACACCCCAATACCAGCAAGCAATTCGAAGCCTGAGTTTGCAAAGCCTGTAATGAAGGCATTGTTTGTAATATCTGTTTTCTTTGGCAGGTAGCTTGAGTAAGTGACCATGATGGCAAAGGCAATGGATAAGCTGAAGAAGATCTGTCCATATGCCGCTACCCAAACCTTAGGACTGGCAATTTGGCTCCAGTCAGGCTTGAAGAAAGCATCAAGTCCCTGCGCAGCCCCATCCAATGTAAGAGCTCGAATAACGATAATAAAGAATAAAATGACAAGAGCAGGAATAAAGATTTTGTTCGCAATTTCAATTCCTTTTTTAACGCCCTTAAATAAAACACCAAGTGTGATAACCCAAACGATAATTAATGGAATAAATACCCCTGGAACGATTGACCCGACTTGGCCAGGAGCTTCAGCCAGGTTTAAATAGCTGCCGAAAAGGAACCCTTCCGGATCATCTCCCCATTTCAGGCTGAATGAAAAACCTGCAAATGACATAGCCCAAGCAATGATAACAGCATAGTAGGTGGAAATAACGAATGATACGGCTACCTGCCACCAGCCAACCCATTCATATTTTTTGCTTAACCTGGCATAAGAGAGCGGTGCAGATCCGCGGTATTTATGGCCGATTGTGAATTCCATGATCAGCAAAGGAATCCCTGCTGTCAATAATGCAAATAAGTAAGGAAAGAAGAAGGCTCCCCCTCCATTTTCATAGGCCACTGCCGGGAATCGCCAAATGTTTCCCAACCCAACGGCCGAACCTACGGCAGCTAAAATAAAGCCTGCCCTTGAACCCCACTGCGGACGATTATCCATAGTATTTTCTACCCCCTGTAAAAAAATTACTTTTCTCCCAATTAAAAAGAACAATGGGAACTTTTTATATTTTCAGATAATTCTATTTAACACAAACTTAGTATATCTATTTTTTTAAATTCTGTCAAAACATTATTTTGGCAATAGTAATATTTTTTAGAATCCTTTAATCATACACTCTACTAAAGTGAATTTGCTTTCTGAATTAATATTTTCCTATTTTAATTTCCAGTTAAAACCCAATTATCCAGGAGCTATCTTACCAAAAGTTCGCCTATAGGAAATTTGTCTTTTGTCCACACCTCCCTTACTCAATTTTATTCCTTCAAGCTAAAAACTTTCTCATTTTGTTCAGAAAATTCAAAATTAATATGTATTTTCCGTATTATAGCACCCATTAATATACTGGACAGCCTTCCAATTTTAATTGTGTTTGGTTTGTCAATCCCCGGGAATAAAACCAATGTGCTCAGCTTTTATCAAAAAAGATAAAACAAAAAAGCAAAACTATTAAGAGGAGGTTTTACTAATGGATGCCAATATTATCGGAGTTTATAATTCACAGCAGGAAGTAGCAGATGCAATTCAGGAATTGCAAAATGAAGGATATCCTGTTCAGGATTTTTCTATCATAGCAGAAACAGAACATCTGGATTCCTCTCTAGAAGATAAGACAGGTGTTCATACAGAAACCTTCGAAACAAAAGATAGAGACAGCAGCGAGAGCGCTGGTTTCTTAAACAGTATTGCATCCTGGTTTGATGATGACCGTGTGAATCATGGATCTGCAGCAGAGAAATTCAGAGAGCTGGGCATGTCTGAAGATGATGCACGCAAGTACGAAGCATATGTAAATGAAGGGAAGATCATCCTATATAGTGACAGCATTGATAATGCAGCGGGTTTTACAAACTAGCCGCACAACTGATGCCAGAGCGGAAAGCTCTTACCAAAATGGACACAGCCATCATAAAGAATTGCCCTAAGATAAAGAACAATCATTAAAGCTGCGCGAAGAGCACCTTGATGTTGATAAGGAGCGCGTTGAGGCTGGTGAAGTGGAAATCCATAAGGATGTAGTCAAAGAGCAAAAAACAGTCAATGTACCGGTCGAGCATAAGAGGTATATGCAGAAAGAAGAAAAGTGAATAATCAAACTGCTGCCAGCACTTCACCCATTGAGGATGATAAAACAATCCGCATTCCGATAACAGAGGAACGAGTTGAAGTTTCCAAAAAGCCGGTCGTAACTGATGAAGTAGTTGTCGGCAAGCAGAAAGTCCAGGAAACACAGCAGGTAACAGAGAATCTGAAAAAAGAAGAAGTTCATCTTGAAGGCGGCCGTGAGTACGTATCCGATGATGAAGATTTCGATCGCCCAGTTAATAGAAGAGATAATGATAAACCATAAAATGATTGAGGGATCTCCGAGGAGAGATCCCTTAATAATAGCAAAAGGCCTTCTCTCAAAGAGAAAGCCTTTTTATAATATATATTAGCTTGCTGTTTTTTCCTGCATTGCAGCATCTTTCCGATTGCCTGCCAAAAACGCAAAGGCAATGACCAGAATGGCAACAGCAACCAATGCAAAGAGGGTGCTGCCCGTAAAGCCGATGATCAGATAACCAGCAGATGCGATCCCTGCTGAGATTAGCGCATATGGAATCTGCGTCATTACATGGTCCATATGGTTGCAGCCTGCCCCTGTTGATGAAAGGATAGTTGTATCGGAAATAGGAGAACAATGGTCGCCAAATACTGCTCCGGCCAACACCGCTGCCATTGCCGGCAGCAATAGGGTAATATCAGTTGCAGCGGCAATATCCCCTGCGATTGGAAGCAGGATGCCAAACGAACCCCAGGAAGTTCCTGTACTGAATGCCATAATTCCAGCAATAATAAACAGAATAACCGGCAGCCAAGAAGTACTCATATTGGAGCTTTCAACAATTCCGGCTAAATATTTGCCTGTTTCCAAACGGCCAATCAGATCAACAATCGCCCACGCAAATAATAAAATATAGACAGCTGGGAGCATAGATTTAATGCCTTCCCACACACCTTTGCCAAAAACATTAGACTCAATGCCTTTTAAAACTAGCGCCTGGCGAAGGAATAATGCCATTGTCACAAATAAACCAATCAGTCCGCCAAGGATAAGAGACTTTGAAACATCTGTATTTTCAAAGATCTGCAAAACCGTTGCGTTACCTTCAACAGCTTGTGATCCAGTCCAAATCATAGAACCTACTGTACCGATTACAAGTGCCACAATCGGCCAGACAAGGTCGCCTACTGAGCCTTTTGAACTTGTTGGCAGGTCATCTTTTAATTCACCTGGTGCAGGCTTGTCAGGGTCCATTACTAATCCCTCTTCAATTGCACGCTTCTCATGGACCTTCATTGGCCCGATTTCAACTTTCCTTAATGCTACAATGAAAACAATTGCTAATGTAGCCCACACATAAAGATTCATCGGAATCATCTGAATGAAAGCGGAAAAAGCAGTATACTCTGTTACATTATGTGCTGCCAGGATAGTGCCAATCAGTGCAATAATATATGCTCCCCAGCTGGATACCGGCGATACAACACAAACCGGTGCTGATGTTGAGTCAATCAGGTACGCCAGTTTCGCCCGGGAGACACGCTGGCGATCTGTAATCGGACGTGAAATTTGTCCGACTGCCAGAGCATTGAAATAATCGTCAATAAAAATGATGATACCTAAAACAGCTCCAACAATCTGTGCGCCTGCACGGGTCTTAACCCGCTTCATCGCCCATTCGCCAAATGCACGGCTTCCGCCTGAGATAGATATGAATGCAGTAATAACTCCTAATACAAGCAAGAATAATATAATATAAACATTCCAGGTATTAAGCTCTCCGTCTGAAACAAAAATTCCTTTTACTGCATCAAAAATAATGCTAAATGTTTCTGTAATGCTGAATTCAGCAAGCAACAGGGCTGCTGTAACGATCCCCACTCCCAATGATAGCAGAACGCGCCTAGTCAGGATGACCATTGCGATTGCGACCAGCGGCGGCAGCAGGGAAAAAATCGTGTTTGCCATTATTTGTCCTCCTCTTGTTTTTTCTGGACCGCACCATTTGGGCCAGTCCGTTTTTCAATCAGGGGGAACAACATGGATGATGACAGAGTCAAAATAAAAAAGAGCAACGATAGAGAAAAATCTATCATTACTCTTTTGAAGTAATTAGTTTCTCCATCACGATCTGTAGCTCCCCATTATGAAGGCTTTTACAAAGTATATTCATACTTTCCCCTCATAATGACAGTGTTACTCCTATTCGAAGTAACCCCAGCAAAATAAATGCCGACCATTTATTCTGCTTCGGCAAAATTCCCTTTCAGCTGTGGTCAAAGTTGTCATCCTCACACAGCGTACTATTGAATCCTGCTCCTCTACCCCATCGGATTTGATAAGGTTTTTTATGCATTTGTATTTATAAGTATAGCAAAATACTAAAAACATGGCAAGCGTTTATCCCGCATTAACGGGCAGTAAGACCCCCACTTTATGACTTTGATGGAACAATAAAGGATAAGCGGGGGAATAACTGCCCATAAAAGCCTGATTATCAGAACTCAGACTAAAGACGCCACGTCCTGTGGCAACGTCTGAGTGACCCGCATCCTCCCAAAAGCTGCCGCTTTTGGTCGTGCGATGAATATGCTAACGAAGCTTTCCTTGTCCTGCGGGCTCAACTAACCATCAGTGAGAAAATCACCCGCTGATGGAAGTTTCACTTTATTGTCCTGCAGGAACTTCAATTGAAGGTGAGGTTTCACCGCCGCCATTATAGAACTGCGGAACTTTACCAGGATATATTCCATAAGCTGCAAGAACATCTTCTTGCACAGTAATAATTTTTGTTGCAAAAGGGATAATGATTTGGACCTGCACATCCAAACGGACAAGAACCTTTACTTCAACATTATTGATGCCATGATCCTTTGTCTCTGTTATAAAATTGGAGGTAACGGAACCAACAGCATTGAATTTAACTGGTATTCTCGGACCTAAGTTACCAAGCAATGCATTATTGGTGGCCTGGCCAAGCGGTACATAATAAACAATCCCATTTGAGCTCTGCTTTTGCTCCGTGTTTATTTCAACATCTGTAAAAGACTCTAAGGCTTCGAGGTCTCCCTTCTCCGCTTTCTTGATATTATCCTGAACAAGTTCGGTCACTTCAGCTTTTACCCTGTTCAGCTTTTCAACATTTATGCTGACAACACCGCTCTCGCTTGCTTCAAACATATCTTCCAAGTCCATAACATTAGTGATTTTTTTATTGATCGCATTGTTAATAACCAATGATGCGATTTTTCTCGTTTGAGAATCCGCATAGCTCATAAGTGTGGGCTTAAGCCCTTCATTGATGATCCATAAGCCGGCAGCAGTTGAAAAAACGAAAAACACAAAGGTCAGCAGAAATACATACCGAAACGGCAATGGACCTTTTCGGGGCAGCCGGCCTCGAAATTTTGCCAAAACAAATCCCCCCTTTACAAGCTATATGTATGCTGTAAAGGAGGGAACTAATCCAAAATCGTTCATTGTTTTACAAAAGTAGTATCACAGCCTATAATAACGGCATTCAGCTCAGATCTTAAATCTACTTCATATGGATTGGTGCTTATTCCTCTTTCTTCCAATATAAGAATAACCGGCCTGTCACTCAGCCCTTCATTCTGCCGGCAGACGACCCCTTTCCTCCCATCATTCAATTCGACGGTAATTCCTACAGGGTAAACCGCAATCGCCTGGCGGAAAGCCTCTATAAGCTTTGTCTCATAAAGCGTACCTGCCCCTGCATATAGAATTTCCAGGCCCTCATGCGGAAGCATCGCTTCCCTGTATATTCGGTTGGAAGTGACCGCATCAAATACATCCGCCACCGCTATAATTTTTCCATAATCATGAATCTTGTCACCATGGAGACCTCGTGGATACCCGGATCCATTAAGCCGTTCATGATGCTGAAATGCACAATGTGCAACAGTCAATGGGATTGTCTGGACTCCTCTCAAGATATCAAAGCCCTCTTGCGGATGTTTTTTTATTTCAGTAAACTCTTCAGCTGTCAATTGTCCCGGCTTCATTAAAATTTCGGCTGGAACCTTAATTTTTCCCACATCGTGTAAAATAGCTCCCAGCCCTAAGGTTTCAAGCTCCTTAGGTGCCATCTTCATCTCCATTCCAATTGCCAGAGAATAAAGGGTTACATTAAGGGAATGGGTAAAAATATAGCGATCATATGTATACACATCAGAAAGTATCGTCAGCAGTTCTTTATTTCCTTTCACTTCCCCAAGCAGCTTGCGAATTAACTCAGAGAACTGCTTAGAGGCCTTTTCAATCACCAATGAACTGGCAATATTCCGATCTTCCTCCACTTGCCGAAAAACAGATTCAATTGTTTGGAGGGCTTCCGTTCGCAACTTGGCTGGTAGAGGATCCTTATAGTGAATATCCTCGGTGCGTTGATCCCTGACATAAATATAGGTTATACCCATTTCCTGCAGCCTTTTAATCAACCTGTCTGCTAGTTGTACACCTTCATTTAATAGGACTTGCCCTTTATCATTATAAATAGTCTTGGCCAAAACGCTGCCAGCCTCAACTGTTTCTGTTTCAGCTAATCTCATATGTATCTCCTATACTTTTTTGAAGTTGCATCTTTTTTATTCATATCGGGTCTTTTTAAGGTTTATTTACATTATACGACAAAAATTTGGGTTGTTTAGGATAAAAAGGAAATATATATAATTAAACCAGATAGCGGACAATAAATACTGAATCTTTGATTCCAAAGAAAAAGGCAGGCCATTTAAGGCATGCCTTATATCATTTTCAGAAGGGCTTCCCTTCCGATTGTTCCTTTATGGATACCAAGCTCTTCAGCTTCGTATGTTACGGATTCAAGCGGTGCATTCAGCAGCTGCTCAATCGTTTTCACTCCTACAGCTCTCCCTGCAATCACTTTTCGGTCCTTAAGCTTTTCATTGAGCAAACCAACATCCAGGGCACCGCACATAATATATCCTTTTTCATTCGTTACAACCAGTAAGTTTGTTTTCGGCAATTGCACCGAAACACTTAAAAAAGTATGGCCATCTATATCAATCGGTTTCAAATCAATCAATTTTTCCGCCACTCCTTTCCTTTTCCATTACACAATATGTACGGACAAGGTAAAGGGTGAAAGTACCAGGTACTGATGCCAGTTGGCTGAAGGGGTATCAGTGCCTGGCACCTTAATGTGCTGTTTTCCGCTGCAGCACTTGCTTTCTCTTGTGAGCCTCTCGGCATTTTGTGGTCTTGGAAACCATTTTTACGCAGGGATGAAGCAAATAAACACCGCACGAAGATTTTAGGGGGGCACTTCCTTCTCCTTCAATCAGCACAGCACCAGATCATAGCCTTAAAATAAATCGAGCTGCCTTGGGGCCAGCTGTTTGTATTCGATATTAAGCAGGTCGATCATTTGTTTTGCATTGTCGGCCGCATCTCCTCCAGAGTTATTGTTGAATACGGCAAATACATTTTTGCAGGTTTTTTCGAGCTCACTTAGGTGAGCAGCCCATTCAGTAAGCTCTTTTTCGTTATATCGGTAAAGATAGCGTACTTCTCGCCAGTTATCTGCATTCTTCTTCTGCCAGCCGTGAAAGTTGCGGCCATGAAAGCGAACAAGCACTTTATCAGGGCAAGTTGTTTCCAAAACTGCTGGAATGGAGCCTTCCCCAGCTTGAGGTTCATCACAAATGCTGTGAATCCAGCCTTCCTCTCTCATAAATCTCAGTGTACTTTCTATAAACTCAGGCCGAAACCAGGATTGGTGCCTGAATTCCAGGGCACACGGCAAATTACCCACCTGCTCTTTGCACCATCGCAGATAATCAACATTTGCTTTTTTGCAGTCAAACCAGGGCGGGAATTGAAACAGCACCATAGCGAGCTTCCCAGCTTCAATATATGGCTCCAACGAGTCTTTAAAGGCTCCAAACATTTCTTCTTTGCTCTCAAAAGGAATATCCCCCCTCTGGTGTCCGGTCATGCCCTGATAGGCTTTTACAATGAATTGAAAGGAGTCTGGAGTGTCCTTTACCCATTTGGACGAATTTCGTTTTGGCTGAACCGCATAAAAAGCAGAATCCACCTCCACAGTCGGGAAATGGCCTGCATACTCTTTTAACTTATCTCTTGGCGAAATATTGCCAGTATAGAGGCTATCATGGTCGCCCCACCCTGTTACACCTATGATAATCATTGATACACCTCCGTTTTTTGCTAATGAAATGTGAAAATCTATAAAAAAGCTGCAATTAGGTAAAAGAAAGGGCTCTTTTATTTATCAAAAGCCCCATTTTTCACTCTAAAAATGCACCCTGTAAGGAAAAAAAGAGATTTATTTTAAAAAAAGAATGTATATCATCAACTTTAGCAATTTTATCGTCAACTTTCCAAATATATCATCAATTCGGGTGATATATCGTCAACTTTTTGGAAATATCATCAACTCGCATTGGGCTTACGGGATACCAAAATAAAGTCCGGCTAAGCTTTATTCTGCAAATTAGACTCCCGTATTCATTATCCAATTCCTCCTTCCTATTAAAAAACCCGCTTACCATGGCTGGTAAACGGGTTTTCATAAAAATCATCTATTAACCGATGGAACCTTCCATTTCGAACTTGATTAGACGGTTCATTTCTACTGCGTATTCCATTGGAAGTTCTTTTGTAAATGGCTCGATGAAGCCCATTACGATCATTTCTGTTGCTTCTTCCTCGGAAATTCCGCGGCTCATCAGGTAGAAAAGCTGCTCTTCAGATACTTTTGAAACCTTCGCTTCATGCTCAAGAGAGATGTTGTCGTTCAGGATTTCGTTGTAAGGAATTGTATCTGAAGTTGACTGGTTATCCATGATTAATGTATCACACTCGATGTTCGCGCGTGCTCCATCCGCTTTGCGGCCGAAGTGTACGATACCGCGGTAAGTTACTTTACCGCCTTGCTTGGAAATCGATTTGGATACAATCGTTGAAGAAGTGTTAGGTGCAAGGTGAATCATTTTCGCACCTGCATCCTGGTGCTGCCCTTTTCCTGCTAATGCAATGGAAAGAGTCATACCGCGTGCGCCTTCTCCTTTAAGGATAACTGCCGGATATTTCATTGTCAGTTTTGAACCGATGTTTCCGTCAATCCATTCCATTGTAGCGTTTGATTCACAAACCGCACGCTTTGTAACCAGGTTATAAACGTTATTCGCCCAGTTCTGGATGGTTGTATAACGGCAATATGCGTCTTTTTTGATGATGATTTCAACAACCGCACTGTGCAGTGAGTTTGTTGTGTAAACAGGAGCTGTACATCCTTCTACGTAATGTACATGTGCGCCTTCATCAACAATGATTAACGTACGCTCAAACTGTCCCATATTCTCGGAGTTAATGCGGAAATATGCCTGTAATGGCGTATCAACTTTAACCCCTTTAGGAACATAGATGAATGATCCGCCAGACCAAACAGCTGAGTTTAATGCAGCAAATTTATTGTCAGTTGGAGGGATAACCTTTGCCCAGTGCTCACGGAAAATGTCTTCATTTTCACGAAGGGCAGAATCTGTATCCTTAAACACGATCCCTTTTGCTTCAAGGTCTTCCTGCATGTTGTGGTAAACAACTTCTGATTCGTACTGTGCAGAAACACCAGCAAGATACTTTTGCTCTGCTTCCGGGATACCTAATTTATCAAACGTTTGCTTAATTTCATCAGGCACTTCATCCCAAGAACGTTCTGTTTTTTCAGAAGGCTTTACATAATACGTAATTTCATCAAAGTTTAATGACGCTAAATCTCCGCCCCATTGCGGCATAGGCATGTTATAGAAATGCTCCAATGATTTTAAACGGAAGTCAAGCATCCACTGTGGCTCTTCCTTCAATTTTGAAATCTCTTCAACAATTTCTTTTGTCAAACCGCGTTTTGATCGGAAAATGGAAACGTCTTTATCGGCAAAACCATACTTGTAATCGCCGATCTCAGGCATCTTTTTTGCCATCGTCGTATTCCTCCATTCATATTTAGAAATGCGTAGAGCGCCCGCTTATCGGCGACAAGCTTAAGTCAAGCGCTGGCAGAAGGCGTTCTTTGCCTTCAGAAGCGATTGGCTTAAGACCTCGAGCCGATGGCGCTCGGAGCTGGACATTAGTCTAACTACAAAATGCATTTTCTTGATATTAAGGGTTCTCACCCAATCTATTTCATAATATTTTATCAAACAAGGCCGGTGAAAATTTATCGAACAAAGCTTGATTAATTTATTCCTTCTCTTCGTTCTCCTCGTTAATGCCTTTCTCCATTGCTTTCCATGCTAATGTAGCACATTTGATTCTTGCCGGGAATTGGGATACGCCCTGAAGTGCTTCGATATCGCCAAGATCCAAATCATCTTCATCATATTCTTTTCCCAGCATCATATCAGAGAAAACTTTGGAAAGCTTTAATGCATCTTCAATACTTTTGCCCTTTATGGCTTGTGTCATCATGGAAGCTGATGACATGGAAATGGAACATCCTTCTCCTTCAAACTTCGCATCAGACACTTTGCCGTCTTCCAGCTTTAACGTTAGTTGGATTCGATCTCCGCATGTAGGGTTATTCATATTGATCGTCAAACTGTCATCTTCAAGGACCCCTTTGTTACGAGGGTTTTTATAATGGTCCATAATCACCTGGCGGTAAAGGGTATCTAAATTATTAGAAGACATCGCTGAAATACTCCTTTGTTTTGACAAGCCCTGCGACAAGCTTATCAATATCTTCTTCCGTATTGTACAGATAGAAGCTTGCACGCGCAGTTGCCGAAACCTTGAGCCACTTCATCAGCGGCTGTGCGCAATGATGGCCTGCACGCACTGCAATTCCTTCTGCATCCAATACAGTAGCCACGTCATGAGGGTGGACATCATCAATATTAAAAGTGACAAGCCCTGCACGTTTTGATGCTTCTTTCGGACCATATATGGTCATTCCCTCAATGGCAGACATTTTTTCCATGGCATAGGCAGCAAGCTTGTGCTCATATGCTTCAATTTCATCCAAGCCAATCTGTTCAAGAAAATCGATTGCTGCACCTAATCCAATGGCACCTGCAATAATTGGCGTACCGCCCTCGAACTTCCAAGGAAGCTCCTTCCAGGTTGATTCATAAAGGCCGACAAAGTCGATCATTTCTCCGCCAAACTCAACTGGTTCCATTTTTTCAAGATGCTTTTTCTTTCCGTACAGAACACCAATGCCGGTAGGCCCGCACATTTTATGGCCGGAAAAAGCAAGGAAATCGCAATCCAGATCCTGAACATCAATCTTCATATGCGGAGCGCTTTGTGCACCATCCACTACCATAATTGCGCCATTTTCGTGGGCAATTTTTGCGATTTCCTTAATCGGGTTCATAGCGCCAAGCACATTCGATACCTGCATGATGGACACAATTTTAGTATGGCTTGTCACGGTTTCCCTTACATCATCAAGAGAGATTGTTCCATCTTCCTGAAGCGGAAGGTACTTTAGTGTTGCACCTGTTTGTCTGGCAACCTGCTGCCAAGGAATGATATTGCTATGATGCTCCATATAGGAAATAACAATTTCATCGCCCTCATTCAGGTTGTCACGCCCATAACTTGCAGCAACTGTATTAATGGCTGTAGTCGTTCCTCTTGTAAAAATAACTTCCTCAGTCGATTTTGCGTTTATGAACTTGCGGACCTTTTCCCTTGCGCCTTCATAGCCATCCGTTGCTCTTGTTCCGAGTGTATGGACCCCTCTATGAACATTTGAGTTGATTTCCCGATAATATTTATCAAGCGCTTCAATAACCGGAACAGGTTTCTGGGAGGTAGCCGCACTGTCTAAATAGACAAGAGGTTTGCCGTTGACTTCCTGATCCAGAATGGGGAACATTTGCCGAATATCCCGGACATTCATTATTTTACTTTCCTTTCAATAACGGCTGTCAGCTGCTTTTTAACTCCTTCGATAGGAAGAGCATTAACGACCGGTGCCAGGAAGCCGTGAATAACAAGGCGTTCTGCCTCTTTTTGAGAAATTCCGCGGCTCATTAGGTAGTAAAGCTGCAATGGATCCACACGGCCTACAGATGCAGCGTGTCCTGCAGTTACATCATCTTCATCAATTAATAGAATTGGGTTAGCGTCCCCGCGTGCTTTCTCGCTCAGCATTAGTACACGTGACTCCTGCTCGGCATTGGACTTGGAAGCTCCATGCTCAATTTTGCCGATTCCGTTAAAGATGGATGAAGCAGAGTCCTTCATAACACCATGCTTCAAAATATAGCCTTCGGAATTCTTTCCGAAATGAACAACTTTTGTTGTGAAGTTCTGTGTTTGCTCTCCGCGACCGACTACAACTGTTTTTGTGTCTCCGAAAGAGCCATCACCAATAAGGTTCGTTGTATTTTCAGACACTGTGTTGCCATCATTCATAAGACCAAGAGCCCACTCAATGCGAGCATCCCTTCCAGCAACACCACGGCGGTTTACATAGGCAGTAGTGCCTTTTGCAAGCGTATCTACCGCTCCGTATTGAACTTTAGCATTTGCATTTGCAATAACTTCCGTTACGATATTGAAAATCCCATTTGCTTCTTCCACTGTTGAAACATAATTTTCAACGTAAGTAACTGAGCTGTTGTCATCTGCTACAACCAATACATGGTTGAATAGGTTTGCTTCTTTATCGTCATGGATATATACAGCCTGAATAGGTTCTGAAATTTCAACGTTTTTTGGAACATACAAGAAAGCTCCGCCGTTTAAAAGAGCTGCATGAAGGGCAGTCAAGCGGTGCTCATCTGTTTTCACTCCATCTTTCATGAAGTACTTCTGCAGAAGCTCTCCATGTTCTCTTGCAGCAGTAAAGATGTCAGTGAAAATAACACCTTTTTCCTGAAGCTCTTTAGAAACCGTCAAATGTGTCGGTCTGTTATTGCGCTGAATGTAAAGATTCTGGTCGCCAGCTTCCAGGTCAATCAGGTTTCTGACATCCTCAGGAAGGTCGCTCAATGAAGAAAAGTCATCGCTTCCTACAATATGCTTTTCGAACTGTGTAAAGTTCCATTTATCAATTTTTGTCTTATCAGGCTTTGGCATTGGCAGGCTTTCCGCGTTTGCAAGCGCATTTAGACGGAGTTCTGTCAGCCATGCCGGCTCGCCCATGTCTTTTGAGAAGGAACTAACATATTCCTTGTCAAATGGTAGTTTTGTTTCCGTTGTCATAGTGATCCCCCTAACGCTTACGCTTCTTGCCCAACTGTTTCGTCTTCAATGCCTAATTCTTTTTTAATCCAGTCGTATCCTTCTGATTCCAAACGCTGTGCAAGCTCTGGTCCGCCAGATTTCACAACGCGTCCCTGCATCATTACGTGTACATGGTCAGGAGTGATATAGTTTAGAAGGCGCTGGTAGTGAGTGATAATTAAGCATCCGAATTCTTCTCCGCGCATTTCGTTGATTCCTTTAGAAACAACCTTCAATGCATCGATATCCAAACCTGAGTCAATTTCGTCAAGGATGGCCATTTTTGGTTCAAGCATCATTAATTGAAGAATCTCATTGCGCTTCTTCTCACCGCCGGAGAAGCCTTCGTTTAAGTAACGCTGAGCCATATCAAGGTCCATCTCAAGAAATTCCATTTTACTGTCCATTTTACGGATGAATTTCATTAATGAAATTTCATTTCCTTCTTCCATACGGCTGTTGATTGCTGAACGTAAAAAATCGGCATTGGTTACGCCGCTGATTTCGCTTGGATATTGCATTGCAAGGAATAGGCCTGCGCGTGCACGCTCGTCAACTTCCATTTCAAGAACATCTTTGCCATCCAGAGTGATGGAGCCTTGAGTCACTTCATATTTAGGATGGCCCATGATTGCAGAAGATAAAGTAGATTTACCTGTTCCATTAGGACCCATGATTGCGTGGATTTCCCCGCCTTTAATTTCAAGGTTTACACCTTTTAATATTTCTTTCCCCTCAATCGCAACATGAAGGTCTTTGATAGTTAGTACTGATCCTGCCATAATATATACCTCCGTCAATAAAAGAAGATTTGTGTTTAATCGGCTGTATGCCTCAAATCTCTATTCTCATTTTATTCTCATTACAATCTTATAACAAATGAAATTGCATAGCAACTCTTTAAGACCATTAACAAACTTTTCAAACAAAAATGTTTAGAAAGCCTGCAAATATAGATTTTATCATAAAATTTCGCACCTTCAAAACGAAAGCTATCCACACAGCGGGCATGTCCTATCTATTTTTTCCTCATCGTATTATTTCATGTACCGAGATTAAAACGGGTATAAGAAAATAGAATGCCGTTATTCCCTTTAAGCACTTGATTTCGGCTCTATTTAAAAAACCATGAATTATTAACACAGCCTAAAAAAAGAAACCAGCGAAATGATAGACTGCACCCCTTATAGTAGATGTTGAAAAACCCACAGTTGGGCAACATTGACTTAAGGGGTGATTTTTTATGGCAAAAAAAGGACAAAGGTTACAAAGTTATACTTTGGAGATAAAGGCTGAAGCAATTCAGTTAAAAGAAGCTGGTTTCTCAGCACAGCAGATAGCTAACAAACTAAATATACCAAGTAAAAATACTGTAAAGACTTGGTGGAGGAAATATCAAAAAGAGGGACAAGCATTTTACTTAGACAATAGAGGTCGAAGGAAAGA
>NZ_JAEL01000096.1 GCF_000518885.1 Bacillus sp. J33
CTAGCAACCTCACGTATAGAATACTCCCCAGACTGACAATCTCTAATGGCAGCTAGCTTCAATTCCTTGGAATACTTTTTCCAAGTGGAAGACTCTTTTAGACCTTCAAAACCACACTTATCATACTTGTGTTTCCACTCCAAAATCGTTGAAGGGTGCACGTTATATTTTGACTCAAGTTCATATGTTGAATAATGCTCGTCTAATTCCTTTAATATCTCGTATTTCTCTTCTGCAGAGTAAGATCTTTTAGACATAATAAATACTCCCCCATAAGCAGCCAGATTTTTATTTTTAATCTGTCTACCTAAAGGGGAGCATATCAATTTAAGGATTGGGGTTTTTTTGTCAAATATTCTTTTTCGTTTGCTGCTTTTCAATGGGTAACCAAGTTTAGCCAATTGATTTGATTACAGCGGAGGGGACTTGACTCCTGCTCAGAAGAGAGGGAGTCGGAGACCCCACAGGCGAAGCCGAGGCTCTCATTCCTCCCCGCGGGAAAGCTGGAGTGCCCGAAGCGGAAATCAACAAGCAAAATTTGAAAGTAAAAACAACAACTAATAAGAAAAGAGCCTTTTTATAAAAGCATCTATTCCTCAGCAAAATATTAAATATGATTGGTTTTATTGTTATTCACATGTGGATAAGTTAAAATAGAGCATATTAATTATGAGGCGTGTGGATAATTGGTTTTTGGCGAAGGATTAAAGATATCTGTGGACAAGTATGAAATGAGCGGATTGAATGCTTTTATAAAAAAAAGGCATGTGATATTCTATTAATTTGGGTAATCAATATCATAATCATTTATTTATATAGATCGATGAGAGACACTGAAAAAGAGAGGTGAAAAGAGTGGAGTTCGATACAATAGCGGCCATTTCAACACCGATGGGTGAAGGGGCTATTGCCATTGTCCGGCTAAGCGGGGACCAGGCATTTGAGATTGCGGATCGCTTGTTCAGAGGGGTTGGAGGAAAACGTTTGAAGGATGTAGCCTCCCATACGATCCATTATGGGCATATTATAGATCCGAAAACAGGGCAAGTGGCTGAAGAAGTTATGGTTTCCGTTATGAAAGGCCCGAAAACTTTTACAAAAGAAGATGTTATTGAGATTAACTGCCATGGAGGCTTGGTTTCTGTTAACCGTGTACTGCAGCTTTTATTAAATAATGGAGCGCGGCTGGCAGAACCAGGTGAATTTACAAAAAGGGCTTTTTTGAACGGCCGAATTGACTTGTCTCAGGCGGAAGCTGTGATGGATTTAATCCGTGCGAAAACAGACCGGGCCATGAATGTGGCTCTCGGACAGATGGAAGGGCGGCTTTCTAAGCTTATTCAAAAGCTCCGACAGGAAATTTTAGAAATCCTTGCTCATGTGGAAGTGAATATCGACTATCCTGAATACGATGATGTAGAGGAAATGACTCACCAAATGCTGCTGGAGAAATCTTCTTACGTAAAGAGGGAGATTGAAAAGCTGCTGCAGACCTCGCAGCAGGGGAAAATTTTGCGTGAAGGGCTTTCAACTGTAATTGTCGGGCGTCCAAACGTAGGAAAATCATCTTTATTGAATAGCCTTGTCCATGAAAATAAGGCAATCGTTACAGATATACCAGGTACTACCCGAGATGTAATTGAAGAGTACGTAAATGTCAGAGGTGTTCCTCTCCGATTGCTGGATACAGCCGGAATCCGGGAGACGGAAGATATTGTTGAACGGATTGGCGTTGAAAAATCCAGACAGGTATTAAGGGAAGCAGACCTAATACTGCTGGTGCTCAATTATTCGGATGAATTGACGTCAGAGGATGAAAATATATTTAAAGCGGTAGAAGGCATGGATGTCATTGTGATCGTCAATAAAACGGACCTGGATCAGAAAATCAATATGGAACGAGTTAAAGAGCTTTCGAAAAACCATAAGCTCGTTACGACTTCTTTATTAGAAGATAAAGGAGTGGACGATCTGGAAGAAGCAATTGCTTCTCTTTTCTTTGAAGGATCCATTGAAGCCGGGGATATGACGTATGTATCCAACATCCGCCATATTGCCCTTTTAAACCAAGCTTTAAATGCTATTGATGAAGCTATGCAGGGTGTTGACATGGGAACGCCGATTGACATTGTGCAAATTGATTTAACGAGAACTTGGGAGCTGCTTGGCGAAATTATTGGCGACAGCGTCCATGAAAGCTTGATTGACCAATTATTTTCGCAGTTCTGTTTAGGGAAATAGAAAAAATATGTCATTAAGCAGTTAATTATATATTTAACTATGAATTGTCTAGCTCCAGCGCCTACCCCCTCGAGGTCACAAGCTTGTCTAGTTGCGGCTCCTAGGGACTCGGGGGCATAAGCCGTTTCCTTTCAGAAGGAAAAACACCTTCTTACAGGAACCGTCTTTTGCCTGTCGTCCCTGGGCAGTCGCCTCCACATTTCGGGCAATCCTCCCAGGAAGGTAAAAAACATCTTCCCGTGAGGCTCGTCTTGTGCATGCCGGGGGTGACCAAGGCGCTTGCGCTTTTCTAATTTGCAGTAAAGGAGGCCGCATCATGACATATGAAGCTGGAAGTTATGATGTCATAGTAGTCGGTGCCGGACATGCGGGGGTTGAAGCAGGCCTTGCTTCGGCTCGTCTTGGCGCAAAGACATTAATGATTACGATAAATTTGGATATGGTAGCCTTTATGCCCTGCAATCCTTCTGTAGGAGGACCTGCTAAGGGGATTGTTGTAAGGGAAATAGATGCGCTTGGCGGTGAAATGGGCAAGAACATTGATAAAACCCATATTCAGATGCGCATGCTTAATACAGGAAAAGGCCCTGCAGTCCGTGCATTGAGAGCCCAGGCCGATAAATTCACGTATCAGCATGAGATGAAAAAGACTTTGGAAAATGAACCAAACCTGACACTGATTCAGGGAATGGTAGAGCGCTTGATTGTAGAAGACGGAGAATGCAAAGGTGTTATAACGCAGACAGGTGCAATGTATTCCTCTAAAGCAGTTGTCATTACAACAGGAACTTTCCTTAGAGGGGAAATTATCCTTGGAGAACTTAAGTACTCCAGCGGTCCTAATAACCAGCAGCCATCCATTAAGCTTTCCGAGCATTTACAGGAACTTGGCTTTGACTTGGTGCGTTTTAAAACGGGGACTCCTCCTCGTGTTAACAGCCATTCAATCGATTACAGCAAGACGGAAATACAGCCTGGCGATGATGTGCCAAGGGCCTTTTCCTACGAAACAACCAAGTATATAACAGACCAGCTTCCGTGCTGGCTGACGTATACAAACGAAGAGACGCATACGCTGATTGATAATAATCTTCACCGATCGCCCATGTATTCCGGAATGATAAAAGGGACGGGACCTCGCTATTGCCCATCCATTGAGGATAAGGTAGTCCGCTTTAATGACAAGCCCCGCCACCAGATCTTCCTTGAACCTGAAGGACGGAATACACAGGAAGTATATGTTCAAGGACTTTCAACAAGTTTGCCTGAGGATGTTCAGCAAAAGATTCTCAGAACCATTCCTGGGCTGGAGAATGTCCAGATGATGCGTGCAGGCTATGCGATTGAATACGATGCCATAGTACCTACACAGCTTTGGCCAACACTTGAAACAAAGAAAGTAAAGAATCTTTATACTGCTGGCCAAATCAACGGTACTTCGGGCTATGAAGAAGCTGCTGGACAAGGGCTTATGGCTGGCATGAATGCCGGCTTAAAGTCTCTTAACAAAGAAGAAGTGATTCTAAGCCGTTCTGATGCTTATATCGGTGTACTGATAGATGATTTGGTTACAAAAGGCACCAATGAGCCATATCGTTTATTAACATCAAGAGCGGAATACCGATTGCTTCTTCGCCATGATAATGCTGATCTGCGTTTAACAGAGCTCGGTCATAAAGTTGGGCTGATTCGTGAAGAGCGCTATGAAAAATTCCTGTTGAAAAAACAGGCGATTGAGGAAGAGAAAAAGCGACTTCAAGGCATTATTATTAAACCAACGAGTGAAGTACAGAATTTGATTAAGAGCCAGGGCGGCAGCGAGCTAAAGGATGGCATCCGGGCATCTGATTTGCTGAAGCGGCCGGAGATGACATATGAACATATCCAAAAGCTTGCTCCAGCTGAGGGACAACTTGATCCGGACGTAACCGAACAGGTAGAAATCCAAATCAAGTATGAAGGATATATTGAAAAATCACTTCAGCAGGTTGAGCGCCTGAAGAAGATGGAAAGCAAAAAAATCCCTGAAAACATTGATTATGATGCCATTAACGGGCTTGCATCCGAAGCGAGGCAAAAGCTGAAAGAAGTTAAGCCGCTATCGATTGCCCAGGCATCCAGAATTTCCGGTGTTAACCCTGCTGACATTTCTATTTTGCTTGTTTATCTTGAACAAGGCAGAATTGCAAGGATATCAGCGGAGTAAGGAAAGCGGAGGCGGCCTTGCCCCCTTCGGAACGCAGACTAAAAACGCCACGTCCTGTGGCAACGGCTTTTGACCTCGAGGAGGTAGGCGCTCCTCCTAAAAGCTAACGCTTTTAGTCGTGCGATGATTATGCTGCCGTAGCGTTCCTTGTGGAGCTAGACAGTTCCCGAAGTTCAAGGTTATACTTTTGTATCCAATAATTAATCCGATCATGTCTCACAGCGGAAAGGATTTGCTATGAATATAGATCAATTTACAGAAATGCTGGCGGCGAAAGGGATTTCTCTTTCGCCCCGTCAATTAAATCAATATGAAACATACTATTCCACATTGGTGGAGTGGAATGAAAAAATGAATTTAACAGCCATTACGGACAAAGAAGATGTGTATCTCAAGCATTTTTACGATTCAATTACTGCGGCATTTTATTTTGATTTCAATCAGCCGCTTAAAGTCTGTGATGTCGGAGCTGGTGCAGGATTTCCAAGTATTCCGATAAAAATTGCATTTCCGGATTTACATATTACGATCGTTGACTCTCTTAATAAACGCATAGGGTTTCTCGAGCATTTGGCCAAGGTGCTGGAATTAAAGAACGTCCGTTTTATTCATGACCGTGCGGAAACTTTCGGGCAAAACAAGGAATACCGTGAGTCCTTTGATGTTGTAACAGCAAGGGCTGTTGCGAGATTGTCAGTACTAAGCGAGCTTTGCTTGCCGCTGGCAAAAACAGGCGGCGCATTTGTTGCCATGAAGGGTGCAAGTGCTGNGGAAGAGCTGGATGCAGGCAAAAAAGCGATAACCGTCTTAGGCGGAAAACTCAGTTGTACTCATACTTTTACATTGCCAGAAGAAGAAAGCGAGCGTAACATCTTAATTATTAAAAAGGAAAAAAGCTCACCCAAAAAGTACCCAAGAAAGCCGGGTACTCCCAATAAAACACCAATTGAGTAGGGTGCGAATTTCTGCAATGTATGACATAATAGTTTAGGATAATCGATCTTTTTCCAGATAATATATTGTTACAGTTCGGCAGGAAATGTCATTATTATAGAGAATATGTAATAGGGAGTTTCGTAAAGGTGGTGCAGGGTGATGAAGCATTCTTTCTCACGCTTTTTTGGCCTAGGCGAAAAGGGAGAACAAGTTACAGCAGAAAAAACAGAAGAAGAACAATTGGATATTGAAGACTTAAGCGAAAAAGAAGAAGTTAAGAAAATACCTATTGAAAAAATTGTTCCTAACCGTTTTCAGCCAAGAACGGTGTTTGATGATGAAAAAATAGAAGAACTTTCTCGGACCATCCATACACATGGAATCATCCAGCCGATTGTTGTACGGGAGTTTGAAGATGGCCAGTATGAGATTATAGCCGGTGAACGCAGATATCGGGCCATGAAAAAGCTTGGATGGGAAGAGGCGCCAGCAATCGTTAAGAACCTTAGTGATACGGAAACCGCTTCGGTTGCACTGATTGAAAATCTTCAAAGGGAAGAATTATCCCCGATTGAAGAAGCTGTTGCCTATGGAAAGCTATTGGAGCTGCATAATCTGACACAAGAAGCATTGGCTCAGCGACTTGGAAAAGGCCAATCAACCGTTGCGAATAAGCTGCGTCTGTTAAAATTACCCCAGCCTGTCCAGGATGCGCTGTTAAGCAAATCCATTACAGAGCGCCATGCCCGGTCACTCATTCCGCTAAAAGACCCTGAAAAGCAGGTTTCATTGCTTCAGGAAATTGTGGAAAAAAACTTGAATGTCAAACAGACAGAAGACCGGGTCGTAAAGATGCTGGAACAGAAAAATCCAAAGCCAAAGCCAAGGCGGAAAGCCTTCAGCAAGGATATGAGAATCGCGGTCAACACTATCCGCCAATCTCTTTCCATGGTTTCTGACAGCGGCATCAATCTTGATTCCGAAGAAGAAGAATTTGATGAGTTCTACCAAATCACAATTAAAATTCCTAAAAAGAAATAACTGATCATAACGCGAGAAATGAAGCAGGGTCCTCCTGTTTTGTCTCTCGCGTTTTTCTGTTTCTTTGAATGTGCCAGAAGCGTTCTCATACCAAAAGACTGTTAGAATCTTCTTATTTTTAACAAAAAAATAATTCTAATCTCGTTTTCGTGATAAAATAGACTACGTAATTTAACAATAATGACTAGATTAGCAGATATATAGATTGTGTTATTTTTTATCATGAAAGCAGGTGACACCGTGGGTAAGATTATAGCCGTTGCGAATCAAAAAGGCGGAGTGGGCAAAACGACTACTTCCGTTAATTTGGGGGCATGCCTGGCATACATAGGAAAGAAAGTACTTTTGGTTGATATTGACCCCCAGGGAAATGCAACAAGCGGGATTGGCATTGAAAAAGCAGATGTTGATCAATGCATCTATGATGTACTTGTAGATGATGTGGAAGCTTCAAAGGTAATTAAGCAGACATCAGTTGAAAATTTATATGCCATTCCTGCTACTATCCAGCTGGCTGGTGCGGAAATTGAACTTGTTCCTACCATATCAAGAGAAGTAAGGCTAAAAAGGGCCTTGGAAGAAGTGAAAGCAAACTATGATTATATTATCATTGATTGCCCTCCTTCTCTTGGGCTGTTAACCATTAATTCGCTTACTGCATCCGATGCCGTCATTATACCGGTTCAATGTGAGTATTATGCGCTTGAAGGCTTAAGCCAGCTTTTAAATACTGTTCGCCTGGTGCAAAAGCATTTGAACCATGATTTAAAAATCGAAGGCGTTTTGCTGACGATGCTTGATGCACGTACGAACTTGGGCATACAGGTGATTGAAGAGGTTAAGAAATACTTTCAGGACAAAGTATATAAAACTATTATTCCCCGCAATGTGCGGTTAGGCGAGGCTCCGAGCCATGGCGAACCTATTATTACTTATGATCCGAAGTCACGCGGAGCTGAAGTATATTTAGAATTGGCAAAGGAAGTGGATTCAAATGGCTAAAGGTTTAGGCAAAGGTCTGAATGCCTTTTTTAATAATATGGAAGTGGAAAAAGAAGAAACGGTAAAAGAAGTGAAAATTAAAGAACTTCGTCCAAATCCTTATCAGCCTCGAAAAGTCTTTGAAAAAGAAGCAATAGATGAATTAAAGCAATCCATTATTGAACATGGCATTTTGCAGCCAATCATTGTTCGAAAAAGCATCAAGGGCTATGAGATTGTGGTTGGCGAAAGGCGCTACCGGGCAGCAAAAGAAGCGAATCTGGAAACGGTGCCTGTTGTCATTAAAGAATTAAATGAGCAGCAGATGATGGAACTGGCTGTCCTTGAAAACCTTCAGCGCGAGGATTTAACCCCTATTGAGGAAGCCGCAGCATACCAGCTGTTAATGGATAAGCTGAAGGTCACACAAGAAGAACTGGCCAAACGGCTTGGAAAAAGCAGGCCGCACATTGCGAATCATATCCGTCTCTTATCACTTCCGCCCAAAATTCAGGAACTGATATCAGATGGGAAAATTTCTATGGGCCACGGGCGGGCGCTTCTTGGATTGAGAAAGAAAGAAAAATTGCCGGCCCTTGTTGAAAAAACGGTTAAGGACGGGCTTAATGTCCGACAGCTTGAGCAGCTGATCCAGCAGCTCAATGATGTTTCACGTGAAACGAAGAAGCCTAAGGTTCAGAAGGACATTTTCATTAAAGAGCGTGAATCTTCTTTAAGAGAAAGGTTTGGAACGACTGTTCATATTAAACAAACCAAAAACAAAGGGAAAATTGAAATTGAATTTTTCTCTAAGGAAGATTTGGAGCGTATTATGGAACTTTTAGATACCCATTCTTAAGCCATCTTCAGGATGGTTTCTTTTTTTAACCATTTTACTAAAAAAAGATTGAAGATCCGTGTCTTTCGTGGTACTGTAAACGGAAAAATTCGTGATACGAAATAATAATAGATAAGGTGAAGAATATGTTTCTGCTTGGTACGCTAGTGAATGGGTTGTTAATTATTGTCGGCACCTTTTTAGGGAAATTGCTTCATCGCATTCCTGAGAATATGAAAGGAACGGTGATGCATGCCATAGGCCTGGCTGTTATGGTACTTGGCCTTCAAATGGGATTTAAGAGTGAAAATTTTCTTGTTGTCATATTAAGCCTTGTGTTTGGTACGGTTATGGGTGAATATTTTGAACTGGAAGACAAATTGAACAGGCTTGGCAACTGGCTGGAGAAAAAAATTGGTTCAAAGGGCGAAGGCAGCATTTCGCAAGGCTTTGTTACAGCTACACTCATTTTTGTTATTGGTGCTATGGCCATTATTGGAGCGCTTGACAGCGGGATTAGAGGAGATCATTCCGTTCTTTATACAAAATCGATTATTGATGGCTTTACATCCTTAATACTGACCACTACGCTTGGAATTGGGGTTTTGTTTTCAGCCTTTCCAGTCATGCTCTATGAGGGTTCGATTGCCCTTTTTGCTACTCAGATTGACAGGTTCGTCCCGCAGCTGCTTATGGACAGTTTTATTAAGGAAATGACTGCTACAGGAGGAATCATGATTTTCGCCATTGGCCTTAATTTAACTGGAATTACCAAAATTAGGGTAGCAAACCTCTTACCAGGTATTTTGGTGACCGGAGTGATTGTTTCCGTTATCTATTTTTATGGAGTCTATTTTTAAAAAAGTTCAGAAGACCTTCCGAAAAGGTTCCGAGGTGTAAAACTCTGTTCTAATGGGCAAAAAAGCCATGGAAACTGAAGATCCATGGCTTTTTTGCTCTTTAAGGTGTTTGTTCACGATTCAGTTCCCACTTAAATGCAGGCCAAGCGGATGCTGATTGATGGGTAAGGCTTGCTTCATAAATGCCATTGGCAATCGTTTTAGCCATTTTTAATACAAGGTTAAGCCTCGTATTTTGCAGGACAAAGAACTCCATAAAGCCGCTTACGTTCACAATGCCGGTGATGTGCATGTGCCCTACCTCAGGCAAATCTTTATTCACTCCAGCACCAGGTTTTACAGGCCCTTCTCCTATTTGGATGACTCCGACACTTTTTAAGCGTCCCAGACACGCATCAATGCCAATAATATAAGGATTAAAATGTTTTTTCTTAATCTCGTTCAGCTTTTCTTCCAGATTTACTGCATGGATAGGATCCTCCAGTGTCCCATAGACATGAAAGGAAGATATGGATTTTTCCTCGAGGAGTGTACCTACAAGCGGGCCTAAAGAATCGCCAGTAGAACGGTCTGTTCCAATGCAGACAAAAACGATGGGACGGCTTCCAATGCCTGAAGGCAATATATTTTTCAGCTCTGCGGCCAATTTGGCAGCAGAGTTTGTTTCTTCGTGCGATATTCTGGCAGAAGCCCCGCCTTTTTTGTCAAACAAATTTGGTTTGAAGTTCATATAGGTCCCACTCCCTCTTTATTCCTTGCCATGCCGGTTCAAAGTGATGAGAATATGTTAATGGCGGTTCATATTATTTAAACGTTTTTAACAGTATACGGAAATCTTGTGCAATCTATACATACCTGTAATATTTAATGTTTAAACAATAACGCTATTTAAGGTTTGGTTAATTTTTGCAAAACGAATAACTGTAAAGAAAAGTGAAAAATTGATAAAATAAGTTTGTTTTTAAAGGGATTAGCACTGTAAGGTAAGATACAGTATAATTTCATTCAGTTAGTAAAAAGGCCTATCAATAAGTATTGCTTTTTTATTACTTTCACTTAAAAGAAGCAGGTGAAACTATGGGTTATATTGAAAAACTGATTAACAATATGATAGATAAGCTCACAGATGAAAATACGTGGGAAATGATCGGAGAAGGCTTTTTGAAGATTATTGCCATATTGATCATAACGGGAATTCTGATTAGGATCGGGAAACTGGCTATACGGAATATTTTTAAAGTAAGGACGCCATCAAGGCTAAGGATCTCCGAACGGCGTGAAGCGACCCTGCTGAAATTGCTGGAGAATATGCTTACTTATGTTGTATTCTTTGTTGCGGCAATCATGATTTTATCGGTGCTGACCATTGATGTAAAAGCCCTTTTGGCCGGTGCTGGGATTGTGGGATTGGCTGTGGGGTTTGGAGCGCAGAGTCTTGTTAAGGATATCATAACAGGATTCTTTATTATCTTTGAAGATCAGTTCTCGGTTGGAGATTATATCCGAATTGACCAGTTCGAAGGAACGGTTGAAGAAATCGGTCTTCGAACAACAAAAATTAAAAGCTGGACCGGTGAGATTCATATTCTTCCAAATGGAAGCATTCTGCAAGTAACAAACTTTTCTTTGACTAACAGCATCGCCTTTGTGGATGTCAGCATTGCATACGAAGGGGATATTGTACAAGCGGAAAAAGTGCTTCAGGAATTATTTGAAAAGCTGCCTGAGAAATACGAAGATATGGTAAAACCTCCTGAAATTCTCGGTATCCAAAATCTTGCGGCGTCTGATGTTGTCCTGCGAGTCGTTTCAGAAACGCTGCCAATGAGGCATTTTTACATTGCACGCCAATTGCGTAAAGAAATTAAGCTTTGTTTAGATGAGAATGGCATTGAAATTCCGTTCCCGCGTCTTGTTATGTATACACGGAATGAAGATGGGCCTGTCAAGGATAAACCAAAACTGAATTCGGAGGGATAACAATGGAACAAAAGGAATTTGATTTACATGATGTCGTCGAAATGAAGAAGCCGCATCCATGCGGTGCAAACCGTTGGAAGGTCATCAGAATGGGAGCAGATATCAGAATTAAATGTGAGGGATGCGGACACAGTGTCATGATCCCAAGAAGAGAATTCACCCGTAAAATGAAAAAAATCCTCGTTAAGCATGAGGGATAATTTTAGATAAAGTGAAACTTCCATTAGTCGGGGGGGGGGGGGGTATCCCCCGCTGATGGAAATTGTAGCCTGCATAACTCAGGTCACTCAGACGCTGCCATAGGACAAGGAACTACGGCAGCAATACATCACACGACAGAAAACTATAGCCTTTTTGGAGGACGGTGTCTGGGTTCTGATAATCGGGCTTTTTAGGGCGGTTGATCCCCTCTTAGAATTCTTTCTTGATTCTCGAATGGTTGTGGGGTTTTACTGCCCGTTAATGCGGGCTCAATAGAAAATCAGGGAGATGAGGTTCTTGGAGCATAAATTAAAGTCAGCATGTCCCCTTAATTGCTGGGACAGCTGCGGCTTTCATGTAACAGTAGAAAACGGTAAGGTTACGAAAATAGATGGTGATAAAGAACACCCAATTACAAAAGGAAAAATTTGCGGCCGCGGCAGGATGCTTGAGAGCAGAACCAATTCACCTGAACGTTTGCTTTATCCATTAAAGAAGGTGAATGGCGAGTTTAAGCAAATCTCGTGGGAGCAGGCTTTACAGGATATTTCCCTGAAAATGAAGGAGTTAAAAGATACGGTTGGAACAGCTTCCATCCTGCATAGCCATGATTACGCCAATGGCGGATTGCTGACGAACCTGGATCAGCGTTTTTTTAACTGTTATGGCGGGGTTACTGAATTAACGGGTTCCATTTGCTGGGGGGCCGGAATAGAAGCGCAGAGCTGGGATTTTGGGGATTCCTATAGCCATGGGCCGGCAGATATTTTAAACAGCAGGCATATAGTTATCTGGGGCAGAAATGTGGCCCGTACCAATATGCATTTATTTCAGATGCTGCAGGAAGCAAAGAGAAATGGATCCAAGCTGTATGTAATCGATCCGATCTATAATGCCACTGCCAAAATAGCTGACCATTATTTTTCTGTGAAACCGGGGATGGATGGGCTGCTTGCGGCCGGCATCATGAAGGAAATGCTGCGTCTCGGCCTGGAGGATCGGAATTTCATAGAAAACTATTCTATAGGTTTCGAAGACTTGGCTGAGCTTTTAAATAATGTATCGCTCGAGGAAATTACAGAGAAAACCGAAGTGCCCGCTGAAATAATGACCAAACTTGCAATTGTGTACGGGGACCGCCCTGTTTCCACTTTTTTCGGATTGGGCATGCAGCGGTATGAAAACGGAGGCAATACAATCAGGTTAATGGATGCATTGGTTGCATTGAGCGGGAATATTGGCATCCCGGGAGGCGGGGCGAATTATGCCAATAGGCAGGTTGGCCAGAGCTTTGATATAGCCGCCCTTGCCCTCCCCCATCGTAAAACCGCTTCAAGACAGTTTACGATGATGAGACAGGCAGAGGGAATATTGACGGCAAGGGATCCTGAAATAAAAATGATTTTTGTGACCTGTGGAAATCCTTTGACCCAGGTTCCGGATTCTTCAAGAGTCCATGAGGCTTTTTCCTCTGTGGATACAGTTGTTGTCATGGAGCAGTTTATGACGGATACGGCAAAAATGGCTGATTATGTTCTGCCGGTTGCTACCGTTTTTGAACAGGAAGATCTCTATTATTCCTCCATGTACCATCACTATGTAAACTATGGGCCCAAGCTGGTAGAACCGCCAGGAGAAGCTAAGCCTGATTTATGGGTATGGACTGAGCTGGCCAAACGCCTTGGGTTCGGAGCTGATTTTGATTTTACTAGAGAAGAGTTTATCCGTATGGGGCTCCAATCTCTTGAAGAATATGAAATCACACTCGAAAGCTTACGGGAATCCTATCATAAGGAACTTCCGGTTGAGACGGTGCCTTGGGCAGACCGCCAATTTAAAACGCCGAGCGGAAAGTATGAATTCACCTCATCATCAGCCTTCCGAAAGGGTTACGAAAATAAGCTGACACTGGCGCTTCCTCGGGAAACAAAGTGGACAGATCAAAAGCTTGCTGAGAAATACCCTTATACATTATTAACGATTCACCCTCTTCGCTCCAATCATTCACAGCATTATCATTTGCTGAAGCCAGAACCAAAAGTGAAGGTGGAGATCGCTGAGAACATTGCCATGAAGCTTGGACTTGAAGAAAATGACTTTGTCAAAGTGTGGAATGACCGGGGGGAAATGAAGGGCTTCGTCCATATCTTAAAAATGGCCCACCCGGATACCATCAATATCGATGAAGGCATTTGGTCAAAATTCGGAGGCCCTGTCAATAACCTAACTTCCAGCCTCGAATCCGACAACGGCTTAGGCAGCACCCTGTATGACTGCCTTGTTAACATTGAAAAAATCTAAGCGGGTGCCAGGTACCTGTACCAATTTTGCTGGCTGGTATAGGGCCCTGGTGTTTTTTTTTGAAAAGATAAGGAGTGTAAGTTTGAACTTCGATAACTGTCTAGCTCCAGCGCCTACCCCCTCGAGGTCACAAGTTTGTCTAGTTTCGGCTCCTAGGGACTCGGGGCATAAGTTGTTCCTTTCAGAAGGGAGAACACCTTCTTAAAGGAACCGCCTTATACCTGTCGTCCCTGGGCAGTCGCCTCCACATTTCGGACAATCCTCCCAGAAAGGCAAAGAACGCCTTCCCGTGAGGCTCGCCTTGTGCTTGAGGCCCGCAGGACGCGGATCATGCAGACGCACAGGACGTGGCGTTTTTAGTCTGCGTTCCGAAGGGGGCAAGGCGCCTCCGCTTTTCTTGTTGCCTTTACTTTTCCCAGGCAAATATCTATAATTGTTAGAGGCTTGTTTAAATTGGTATGAATCGGATTTTTATAGATGATATTTTAAACTATTGAGGAGTGACTTGGATGGCTTTAACAGCTGGTATTGTAGGTTTGCCGAATGTCGGAAAGTCTACTTTGTTTAATGCAATTACCCAGGCGGGAGCGGAGTCTGCAAACTATCCGTTCTGTACAATTGATCCAAATGTGGGGATTGTAGAAGTGCCTGATCACCGTTTAAATAAATTAACTGAATTGGTTCAGCCTAAAAAGACTGTTCCGACAACATTTGAATTCACCGATATTGCCGGGATTGTAAAAGGTGCCAGCAAAGGGGAAGGCCTGGGAAACAAATTCCTTTCACATATTCGTGAAGTGGATGCCATTTGCCAGGTTGTCCGCTGCTTCGCCGATGACAATATTACTCACGTTTCAGGTAAAGTGGATCCAATCGATGATATTGAAACGATCAACCTTGAGTTGATTCTGGCTGATCTTGAGTCTGTTGATAAGCGTATTGGCCGTGTAAGCAAGTTGGCTAAGCAAAAGGATAAAGATTCTGTGTTTGAGCTTGAAATTCTTGAAAAATTAAAAGAAGCATTCGAAAATGATAAGCCAGCGCGTACAGTTGAATTTACAGAAGAACAAATGAAGATTGTAAAAGGCCTTCACTTGCTTACAATCAAGCCTGTTCTTTATGTGGCAAATGTAGGTGAAGATGATGTAGCTGATCCTTCTGGAAATGAATATGTTCAGAAGGTAAGAGAATTTGCTCAAAAAGACAATGCGGAAGTCATTGTCATTTGCGCAAAAATCGAATCCGAAATTGCAGAGCTTGAAGGTGAAGAAAAAGAAATGTTCCTGCAGGAGCTCGGCATTGAAGAATCAGGCCTTGACCAGCTGATCAGAGCGGCTTACAGCCTGCTTGGCCTGGCAACTTACTTTACTGCTGGCGTACAGGAAGTCCGTGCATGGACATTCCGCAAAGGCATGAAGGCTCCTCAATGTGCGGGAGTTATTCACTCCGACTTTGAAAAAGGCTTTATCCGTGCAGAAACCGTTTCCTATGACGACCTTGTAGCTGCAGGCAGCATGACAGCAGCCAAGGAAGCTGGCAAAGTCCGCCTGGAAGGTAAAGAGTATATTGTTAAAGATGGCGATGTTATGCATTTCCGTTTTAACGTTTAATAATAGAGAGCTCCTTTCTTAAGGGGTTCTTTTTTTGCTATTTTAAGGTGGGGAAAGTTTATATTAAGTGCTTGTGATTTTCACCTTGAGGGCAGTGTGAAATTGATACACCGCGGAGTGACCGATAAAAATGAAATCTGACCGATATTCCAGCTGAGAACTGAACTGCATCTTCAAATAACAGCAAAAATAGCTGTTATAAAGTCAATTAAGGACAAAATGGGAAAAAATCAGAATAAAAGGCTACAAAAAGAATATTCAATTCGAAAAAATCCCATCATCAGGGATGCCTTTATTAGCCGGTAAATTTACAAAATGTCCAAACCATATCTATAGAAACTTTCAATCTCTAATCCACTCCAGCAGTTATTGCTTTTCCAAAATTAATGTGCTATAATTTCAACTTGTGAGTAATGAATATATTGCTCCTTGCCCTTTTTTTAAGGGCCGTTAGTCCAAAAGGAGGTGAAAGTGATGAGAAAGTACGAAATCATGTACATCATCCGCCCAAACATTGAAGATGAGGCTAAAAAAGCTCTTGTTGAGCGTTTTAACACAATCTTAACTGATAATGGTGCGGAAGTAACTGAATCAAAAGATTGGGGTAAGCGTCGCCTTGCATACGAAATCAATGATTTCCGTGATGGCTACTACCAACTAATGAACGTTAACGCTGAAGGAAAAGCAGTTGACGAGTTCACTCGTTTAGCTAAAATCAGCGAAGACATCATCCGTCATATCGTAGTTAAAGACGAAAAATAATAGATAAAGCAATTTTTACCGAGAGGAGTTGATTCTGATGATGAACCGTGTTGTTCTTGTCGGACGTTTGACAAAGGATCCTGATTTGCGGTATACCCCGAATGGAGTAGCTGTCGCTTCATTCACTCTTGCAGTGAATCGTACTTTTACGAATCAGCAAGGTGAGAGGGAAGCAGACTTTATCAACTGTGTGGTGTGGAGAAAGCCTGCTGAAAACGTAGCGAATTTCCTTAAAAAAGGAAGCCTCGCAGGCGTAGACGGCCGAATCCAGACGCGCAGCTACGAAGGCCAGGACGGAAAGCGCGTTTATGTGACAGAAGTCCAAGCTGAGAGTGTGCAATTCCTTGAGCCGAAGAACAGTTCTGGCGGCAGAGGCGACAATATGAATTACGGCGGTCCAAGAGATCAGGATTTCCCATTTGGTAATAACAACAATCAGAATCAACGCCAGGATAATCGTAATCAGGGCGGCTATACCCGTGTGGATCAGGATCCATTCGCAAATGACGGCCAAATCGACATTTCCGATGACGACCTGCCATTCTAAGTAGTGACTGATTAACGAACGGATATAAATATAAAGTAAAAAGCTAAAGGAGGTAAATGACCATGGCTGGAGGACGCAGAGGCGGACGTGCAAAACGTCGTAAGGTTTGCTATTTCACTGCAAACGGAATCACTCACATCGACTACAAAGATGTGGATCTTCTTAAAAAATTCATCTCTGAGCGCGGCAAGATTTTACCACGTCGTGTAACAGGTACTAACGCTAAATACCAACGTAAATTAACGATTGCTATTAAGCGTGCGCGCCAAATGGCATTACTGCCATACGTAGCAGGTGAATAATAATATTGAAAAGACGCCGGTTTTGCCGGTGTCTTTTTTATTGTGCAGGAAATTATAAAATCCAAACATGTGAATACATTGAGAAAAGTTGTCAGCATCCGGCTCCTGCGCCTAGATCCTCGGGGATGGTCAAGGCGCTTCCGCTTTTGTTCTTAGTTTCGAAAATCATAAGTTTCTTTGAATGTCTGATTCCCCATTCTTTAAGAGTTAAATGATTTTTGCACCCTGTTGATTGGAGCGGAAAGCGAGTGCCTCGTGCTGAAGGCAAAATTAACAGAGCCTTAAGATAAAAATAGAATAGGCAGCCATTGAATCTTTCCGAATAAAACAGTAAGGTTGAACCTGCCATCAATACTAGCTAAAATAGGTTTTATGAGTTGCCATTTATGGAATGGATTTAAAAAGCCAGGAAAAGCTAACCTTTATCGGCTTTTTGGACATGCAGTTTGAGGGGTGTAGAAATGAATAATGTACATAAATTAACGGAAGGCGCGGTACTGTTAGCTGTATTCGCAGTGCTTCTTCTGATTTCCCTATATGTGCCGGTTCTGGGCACAGTTTCGATTTTCTTCTTAGCACTTCCGTTTATTATGTTTGCGGCAAAGAATAGTCGGATGAGTTCCTTTGTTTTTTTAACAGGAGGTGTACTGCTTTCATTAATTATCGGTTCGATAGCAGCGATTCCTCTTGCACTGTCCTTTGGACTGACAGGAACGGTCATTGGTGATTTTATCAGAGAGCAAAAAGGAAGAACGGCTTCCTTTATTGCGGGGACGCTTGTTTTTCTTGCCAGTTTATTGGTGCAGTATGCGGCTGCTGTAGCTTTATTTAATGTGAACTTTATAAAAGAAGGCATCGGGCTAATAGAAGAGTCCATTGACATGTCTAGAGGAATGCTGGAAGGCATGGGGCAAAATGTGGACGGCGCGGTCATGGATCAGCTTACAGCCGGGGTAAAGATGATTGAAACCTTAACGCCAAGCTTGTTTGTAATGGCGGCTGTCATCTCTGTTTTCTTCATTCAATTGGTATCATTTCCGATTGCTAAACGATTCGGCATTAAGGTTGAGGGCTGGAAGCCTTTCAGGGAAATGAGCCTGCCCAAAAGTATCTTATGGTACTATTTAATTACGATTGTGGCATCGTTTGTTTTCAATCCTTCTGAAGGCAGCTATTGGTTCCTGGCCCTTGTGAATATCGCATTTATTCTGCAGCTGTTTATGATTATCCAAGGGATTTCCTTTATTTTCTTTTTCAGCCATTTAAAAGGATTTCCAAAAGCGCTACCTGTTATTGCAACAGTATTTACATTTCTGATTCCATTTCTCCTTTATATTGTGAGGATATTAGGTATAATTGACTTAGGATTCGATTTAAGGCAAAGATTAGGAAAAAAGTGATGAACAACACTACTGTTTAGGAGCTGAAAACATGCCTTCGTATTTAGAAAAGCGGTCTATGCGCTATTCCTTATTTGGATTGATGGGCATAACAGTGGTGCTTCTCGTACTATTGGCGTATTATAATTGGCTTTTTGCACTAATAGGGCTGTTTCTGGCCATCCTTCCTTTCTACTACCTTTTTCAGCTGGACCAAAAGCAAAGGAAGGAAACGGAGGAATACATTTCTACCCTATCTTACCGGGTAAAAAAAGTCGGCGAAGAAGCTCTTATGGAAATGCCAATCGGGATTATGCTGATCAATGATGATTATTATATTGAATGGACCAATCCCTTTCTAGCATCTTGCTTTGATGAAGATACGCTAGTTGGAAGATCGCTTTATGATGTCGGGGATTCGCTTGTTCCCCTCATTAAACAAGAGGTGGAAACAGAGATTATTACACTTCACGACCGGAAATTCAGGGTGATTCATAAGCCCGAAGAACGCCTATTATACTTTTTTGATGTAACGGAACAGACAGAAATTGAAAAAATGTATCAGGAAGAAAGAACTGTTATTGCATTTATATTCCTGGATAATTATGATGAGCTGACACAGGGCATGGACGACCAAACAAAGAGCAGCCTAAACAGCCTGGTTACCCAGATTTTAAATAAGTGGGCACAGGATAACGGAGTCTTCTTAAAAAGGGTTTCGTCTGAAAGGTTTATTGCCGTTTTTAATGAACATATTTTACAGCTGCTTGAAAAAGGGAAATTTACGATCCTTGATGACGTTCGGGAGACAACATCCAAACAAAATGTGCCTCTTACGTTAAGTATTGGTGTAGGCACGGGTGTGTCTTCGCTTCCTGAGCTGGGTTCTCTGGCACAATCCAGTTTAGATTTGGCTTTAGGCCGAGGAGGCGACCAGGTAGCGATAAAACAGACGAGTGGAAAAGTTAAATTCTTCGGAGGAAAAACCAATCCGGTTGAAAAACGGACCAGAGTCCGGGCACGCGTCATCTCACATGCTTTAAAAGAGCTTATTTCCGAAAGCGACAAAGTCATCATTATGGGCCATAAGAGTCCGGATATGGATGCCATTGGAGCGGCCATTGGAATCCAAAAAGTAGCGCGCATGAATCAGCGCGAGGGCTATGTTGTTGTGAATTTCAATGAATTGGATACAGGTGTGAGGCGGATGATGAAGGAAATTGAGAAGAATGAAGAGCTCTTTTCCAAATTCATCACACCGGAACAGGCATTTGAAATGGCTACAGATGATACCCTGCTTGTTGTGGTAGACACCCATAAGCCTTCCATGGTGATTGAGGAAAAATTGCTTCATAAAATAGAAAATGTTGTGGTGATTGACCATCACCGCCGGGCAGAAGAATTTATTCATAATCCTCTTCTAGTCTATATGGAGCCATATGCTTCCTCAACGGCTGAGCTAGTTACAGAGCTTCTGGAATACCAGCCGAAAAACGGCAAAATCGAAATGCTTGAAGCAACTGCACTCCTGGCAGGCATCATTGTTGATACGAAGAGCTTTTCACTCAGAACAGGCTCCAGAACGTTTGATGCGGCCTCTTACTTGCGTTCGCAGGGTGCAGATACGGTACTTGTCCAAAAGTTTTTAAAAGAGGATGTAGACACGTATATCAAGCGTGCAAAGCTGATTGAGACCGTTCAATTTTACCGGGATGGAATTGCAATTGCAAAAGGGCAGCCAGACCAGATCTTTGATCAGGTGCTCATTGCCCAGACTGCGGATACACTGCTGACAATGGATGGGGTTGTCGCTTCCTTTGTCATTTCGAACCGTTCCGAGAATATGATCGGTGTGAGCGCGCGTTCCCTCGGGGATATCAATGTTCAGGTAATTATGGAGAACCTTGAAGGCGGAGGGCATTTGACAAACGCTGCCACACAGCTTCATGATGCAACGCTTGATGATGTCGAAGTCCGTTTGAAACAGGCTATAGATGAATATTTCGAAGGGAGAAAAAAGGAATGAAAGTAATTTTTTTAAAGGACGTTAAAGGCAAAGGCAAAAAAGGTGAAGTGAAAAATGTAGCAGACGGCTATGCACACAACTTTTTGATTAAACAAGGGCTTGCGGTTGAAGCGAATCAGGCCAATATCAGCAGCCTGAATGCGCAAAAGAAAAAAGAAGAAAAGCTTGCCGCTGAAGAACTGGCTGAAGCTAAACAATTAAAAGAAAAGCTGGAAAAGCTGACTGTAGAATTTACGACAAAAGCCGGTGAGGGCGGACGCCTATTCGGCTCCATCACAAGCAAGCAAATTGCTGAAGAACTTCAAAAGAAACATAGCATCAAAATTGATAAGCGCAAAATTGAAATGGATGATGCCATCCGTTCACTTGGCTACACGAAAGTTCCGGTTAAGCTCCATACTGAAGTGATGGCTACACTGAATGTTCATGTAAAAGAGGCGAAATAATAACCTCTCCTTCCATATACACTAATATTGGAAGTAGATTTTGCGTATAAACATGTTAAAATAAAAGGGTTGATTAAAAAATGTGATCAGTTTTTGCTGGTCACATTTTTTAAAGGAATTATAATTTTATTAAAGGGCCAGGTCTTTATTTTGGCTTGTTTTCGTAAAGTTTGCTGCTTTTTGGGCGGCTAAATAAGTCTAACTAGTGAGTTGATTGTAGCGGAGGGCACATGACTCCTGCTGAGAAGAGAGGGAAGCGGGAGGCCCCATAGGCGAAGCCGAGGAGGCTCTCATTCCTCCCCGCTGGAAGCTTGAGTGTCCCGTGCTGAAATCAACGGGCAGATTATATAAGTTAAACAATAATTTATGAGAAAAGAGCCTTATTTTTTATAGAATAGCTTTAATTCAAGTTATGAATGGCGCTAATTTGCCGCTTACGCTTTAATTTAAGGAGGTTTGAATAGATGAGTGATTTATTTGCAGATCGGCTCCCGCCTCAAAATATGGAAGCGGAACAGGCAGTGCTTGGGGCAATCTTTCTTGAACCCTCCTCTCTTACACTAGCATCAGAAATTTTAATACCTGAGGACTTCTATCGGGCAGCTCACCAGAAAATTTTTAATGTCATGCTCAAGCTGAATGATCAGGGAAAAGCGGTCGATTTAGTAACTGTAACGGAAGAACTCAGTGCGGCAAAGCTGCTGGAGGATACTGGAGGAGTCAGCTATTTAAGTGAGCTGGCAGGATCCGTTCCAACTGCCGCGAATATAGAGTATTACGCCAAGATTGTTGAAGAAAAATCATTGCTTCGCCGTTTGATCCGGACTGCTACAGGTATTGCCCAGGACGGATATACCCGTGAAGATGAAGTGGAAGTACTTTTGGGTGAAGCCGAGAAAAATATTCTTGAGGTTGCGCAGCGCAAAAATGCAGGAGCCTTCCATAACATCAAGGATGTCCTTGTCCGTACCTATGACAACATTGAGGAAATGCATAACCGCAAAGGTGATATTACAGGAATTGCAACCGGGTTCGCCGAACTGGACCAGATGACAGCCGGATTCCAGCGAAATGACCTTATTATCGTTGGTGCCCGTCCTTCTGTGGGTAAGACAGCCTTTGCCTTGAATATTGCCCAAAACGTTGCCGTAAAAACAGGTGAAAACGTCGCGATCTTCAGTCTTGAGATGGGTGCAGAACAGCTTGTTATGCGTATGCTATGTGCGGAAGGAAATATTGATGCTCAAAGGCTGCGTACAGGCTCTTTGACAGATGAGGACTGGGGAAAATTGACGATGGCAATGGGAAGCTTATCGAATGCAGGCATTTTTATCGATGATACGCCTGGAGTCCGCATTACAGATATCAGGTCAAAATGCCGCCGTTTAAAGCAGGAGCACGGTTTGGGCATGATTTTGATCGACTACTTGCAATTGATCCTGGGCAGCGGCCGCTCCGGAGAAAACCGTCAGCAGGAAGTATCTGAAATTTCGCGTTCCCTCAAAGCATTGGCACGTGAGCTGCAGGTTCCGGTTATCGCCCTGTCCCAGCTCTCCCGTGGAGTGGAGCAGCGCCAGGATAAACGGCCAATGATGTCAGATATCCGTGAATCCGGTAGTATCGAGCAGGACGCCGATATTGTGGCGTTCTTATACCGTGATGACTATTATGACAAAGAGTCAGAGGATAAAAATATTATCGAAATTATTATCGCTAAACAGCGTAACGGCCCTGTTGGCACGGTACAGCTTGCGTTTGTAAAAGAGTATAATAAATTCGTAAACTTGGAAAAACGCTTTGACGATTCATTTGCTCCGCCTGGTGCATAAATAGCAAAAAAGCAAGCACAATTGATGCTTGCTTTTTTTATTATAGGTTTTAAAACCACGTGCTCTGCACGTGTGAAAACAAAGCTTCTAGAGTGGTAATGTGACATAAAAAAACTCCTATCGTTATAATAGAAACTGGCCGTCAAACCAACTTCTATATAACGAAAGGAGCAGTACTCATGAGTGACAATAGTTTATCACATACCAGGTGGAATTGTAAGTACCACATCGTTTTCATCCCAAAATACAGAAGAAAAGTAATTTATGGAAAGTTGAGACGAGATATAGGAGCGATATTGAGAAGGCTGTGTGAAATGAAAGATGTGGAAATCATTGAAGCACAT
>NZ_JAEL01000097.1 GCF_000518885.1 Bacillus sp. J33
AAAGATTAAACGGCCTTAGCCCTATGGAATATAGAGCTAAAGCCGCTTAAATCATTTTTATTATTTCCACTGTCTACTTGACAGGGGGCAGTTCAATTCCGCATCGGGGCTTTTCCATGGCTTATTTTTTAGGAGGATTGTTCCGGTTCCGGATGGAACTTTGATTTAACTGGCTGGCCGCCTGTTTTTTCATATTTCTTTTTCGATTGCTTTACAGCATCAAAATCCTGTCCCAGTTCAAGGTCCTGATTATTAATTCCGTTTCGGGTTTTTTGCTCCGGATTGTTTTGCTTTGAACGTTTTTTAACCATATCGATCACTCCTTAATGAGGAAGTATAATCATTTGATTTTGGAGCTGCTGCAGCTGAAGCCTCATCCGGTGAAGCTGTTCCCGCTGCTGGGAATTGGCGCTATGGGCCATTTGGGTTATATCATTATAAGCAGCTTCCAAAGATTGAAGAGCATTGGAGTAATCTTCATCATTATAATGTTCCTGTGTCCGTCCAGCCTCGAACTGCTCTTGTGCACAGCGGATCGCATCTTCACATTGCTGCAAAAGTGTATCCATTGATTCGCGTGTAGCCATTTTACGTTCCCCTCCTTGAAGAATGGGTATAGAAGCATGCATGCTTCATGTATTAGTTTGTTCATTTTCAGCATTCCTTACCACCCTATTTCCTGCCAATTCCCCTTGGATAAGGCTTTGCCTTCGTGTTAAGATTAATTTTGTTAAAACAAGCACTGCTGCAAGGCTCGCTCATTCGGCGGCCACCACTTTACAAAACATGGCTCTTATCAAATCTTTATATAGAGATTCTCAAGGGAGGGAACAGGTATGGATAAATCCAACCCTTTTCCATATGCATCTGATCATAAACGCTATCATACGTGGAATTATCATTTGCGGAATGAATTTGGCCATAAAGTGTTCAAGATAGCACTAGATGGCGGCTTTGACTGCCCAAACCGGGATGGCACTGTTGCACATGGCGGCTGTACATTCTGCAGTGCCGCAGGCTCCGGGGATTTTGCCGGAAACCGTGCAGACGATTTGGAAACCCAATTTAACGAAATAAAGACAAAAATGCATCATAAATGGAAAGATGGCAAATACATGGCCTACTTTCAGGCTTTTACAAACACACATGCACCTGTGGAAGTATTGCGTGAAATGTATGAAAGGGTGCTCGATCAGGAAGATGTTGTCGGCTTGTCTATAGCGACCCGTCCTGACTGCCTTCCAGATGATGTGGTCGAATACCTTGCAGAGCTAAACGAAAGAACCTACCTTTGGGTAGAATTAGGATTGCAGACTGTTCATGAGCGGACAGCCCTCCTGATTAACCGTGCCCATGATTATCAGTGCTATATAGAAGGAGTAAACAAACTCCGCAAACATGGTATTCGGGTTTGCTCCCATATTATTAACGGCCTTCCGCTTGAAACACCGGAAATGATGATGGACACAGCACGAGAAGTGGCAAAGCTTGATGTACAGGGAATCAAGATACATCTTCTTCATTTATTAAAAGGAACGCCAATGGTTAAGCAGTTTGAAAAAGGCATGCTTGAGTTTCTGTCTCTCGAAGAGTATGTAAACTTAGTATGCGATCAATTGGAGATTTTACCTCCGGAAATGATTATCCATCGCATTACAGGAGATGGGCCGATCGATTTGATGATTGGGCCAATGTGGAGCATCAATAAATGGGAGGTCCTCAATAGTATTGATGCTGAATTAAAGCGCAGAAACAGCTGGCAGGGAAAGTTTTACAACCCAAGCCAATTGGAGGCAATGTCATGAAGCTTGAAAGAATATTACCTTTTGCAAGGCAGCTGCTTGAAAAAGCAGTTTCGCCTGGAGATATCGTTATTGATGCCACTTTAGGAAACGGACACGATACATTATTTCTGGCCAATTTAGTCGGGCAAAACGGAAGAGTTTATGGTTTTGATATTCAGGAAGAGGCAGTCCACAA
Organism: Bacillus sp. J33; assembly: GCF_000518885.1. Lineage (GTDB taxonomy): Bacteria > Bacillota > Bacilli > Bacillales > Cytobacillaceae > Cytobacillus. Next base: position 1,981 of record NZ_JAEL01000097.1, read on the forward strand.
TACAAAAGAACGCTTGGCGGAAAATGATTTGGCTGACAGAGCCACGCTTTTTCATTCAGGGCATGAGTTCATCCTTGAAAATGTCCCCCCTGTCCACCATGGAAAAATAACAGCTGCTGTCTTCAATTTAGGCTATTTGCCTGGAGGGGATAAATCAATTGTCACCCGCCCGCAGACAACCATTTCTGCAATCGACCAGCTTTTGGACCTGATGGCACCTGAAGGCATCATCCTGTTGGTCATTTACCATGGACATATTGAAGGGGCAGTTGAGAGGGATTATCTACTCCGGTATGTAAAGCAGCTGGATCAAAGCCTCGTACATGTCCTGCAGTATCAGTTTATAAATCAGAAGAACAATCCTCCGTTTATTGTGGCCATTGAAAAAAGGTAGTGAATTAAAGTAAAAAGCCTGCTAAACATGCAGGCTTTTTACTTTATAAAGGCTTTAGCAACACCGGATGGCATCAATTTCTGAACGGCACGGTACGCCCGGCCATTTACGTAAAAGAAATAACTGACGATTCCGCCCGTTTTGATCATGCTCTTGGCTAATCTTCGTACGTTCCGCTGTTTTCTCACCTTTTCATCTGATAAATAGATGCCAAGCAAACCGCGATTAATCAGCTTATGGAAATGTTTATGCGGCAGCTTTTCAGTATGCTTGTCCGCCTCTTGAACAAAATGTTTTAGCCGTGAAAATAGCTTTTCTTCATTCTCATAATAAAAGCAAAAGTTTAAGTCGCCGCCTGCCCTATCTTCTTCCTGATCAATCAGGTAATCAAGAAGTATATGAAGGCCTTGTATGTATGGAAAATACCCATTGCGGATATTAATGGCATGCTCCCGCTGGAAATCATCTCGCAGTGCATACGAAACAAGACAGAAAATCCCGAGCGTGGACCCGGAACAGGCTGAAAACTCATACCATTCCATTTCAGGAATGTCCGATCGATATTGGTCAAACCAGTTTTGCAGGCGCGGAACCCGCTCCTCTACTACCACATGTTTATGGATTTGCAGATCACAATAATAGCGGCATAGTTCCAGAAGGTGGCTTTTTATATGAGTATAATGCTCCAAATCTGAAAGCACTTCTCTGCAGGCAGCTGCCAGGTCTGCCAGATAGCCGCCGTCATTCTGTTCATTTCTTAGGCGGTAATAATTCTTGCCTGATGCGCCGGTATCCAGCGCATCCGCCATTGATTCGTGGAGCGCGGCAAAATCTCCTGGATCCAGTGAGGTGCTGCGGTCACATAGATTGTCCAAATAATCGCTGATTGTCTGATAAGCAACAATGAATTTGATCGCTTCCTCATATTTTGCCTTGGCCATTAAAGACATAATTGCACCGCCTTCGCAGTGGAAGGTTTTATGCTCAATGCTGGCAAGGGCCTGTTTTCTCAATTCCGGATCAGGAATCGCTTCAGCCCGGCTCTTCCAATAGGCCAGTTCTTTATGGACTGAAGGCAAAACCTTCCGATATACATGAGACATCAAGCTAATTGGCATGGAAGGAACACTCATGGCATAACATACCTCCTTTTGCACAGGGTGAACGATTGGGCAGCTGAATACTTTATATGGCTGCTCTCCTATTTATACAGTGTCTGATAGCCTTTTGGTCATTTATTGTTTGTAACAGATTAATCTGAATGAATGACGACCAATAATTAGTTTCGGTTATCCAGCTAATTGTTAATCCTAATGGTTAACGTCGATATTCTTTCTCGGATTCCCATTTTGGGCGTTACTCCCACCAATTAACGACCATTTTACTCTCGGTCATTCAATTTTGGGCGGTATCCCTACCGGATAACGGCCATTTGGCTCTCGGCCATTCAATTTTGGGCGGTATTCCCTTCGCTTAACGACCATTTGGCTCTCGGCCATTCAATTTTGGGCGGTATCCCTACCGATTAACGAGCATTTGGCTCTCGGTAATCCCATTTTAGGTGGTATTCCCACCAATTTTTCGATCATTTGCTATCGCCAATCCCATTTTTGGACGTTATTCAAATCATAACAACGTTTTGATTTCTGAAACCCATTTTGATTGGTTATTACCAACCACTTACCTAGGAGTTAACCAAGCCGATCAGAAAAAATCAAATTTCACTTTCCTCCTTTATACCACATAGCCAAGCGCCTTTAATTGGCTGTTCACAAAATCCTTCGTATATTCGAATACTTCTTCACGCTCTGGTTCATTAAAAACTTCATGGTAGCATTTTGGCCATTCTTTGAACCTTTTTTCGGAGAATGGGGCCAAGTTGAACCAGTCTCTGACAGTTGTTTTATTTACAATTTTATCATCTCCTCCCTGCAGAACAAGGAGCGGGACATCCTGGATTTTATCAAGATTTTCAAAAGCCAGCTTAATGGCAGCTACAAGCTCCCGGTACCATCTGACTGAAACCTTGGTTACATACAGGGAGTCATTCATATCTGCATCACGCACATCCTGATTTCTGGTTGCCATTTCAACAGAAAGACCAGCATCCATCTTCAGACCTGGCACCAATGTATTAAGTCCGAGAGATAAAAAGTTAATTAATTTAGAAGGCTGTTTGACCAGACCCAGACATGGAGATGAAAGGATCACTCCAGCCAAATTCATTCTTTCCTCCTGAAGCAGACGAATCGCAATCAGTCCGCCCATGCTGTGCCCCAAAAGGAAAACAGGCAGTTCAAATTCATAGGCAGCGTGAACCCAATCTTTCACTTCAAGTATATATTCATCAAAAGAATCGATATGGCCTCTTCTTGACCTTGTTGTCATACCCTGGCCAGGAAGATCTCCCATGATGACATGGAAACCAGCCAAGCGCCACATTTCAATCAGCCAGCCATAGCGGCGGTGATGCTCCATTGCTCCATGCACCATGACAATAACGCCCTTTGCTACTCCTTCAGTTTCCCATTTCCACATAGTCAATCCTCCTAGCCTTTTATCCATCTTATGTAAATATATTATAGCCTAGATGCTGAAATTGTTCATGAATCACACACTGTTAAAACTCGCAAATTCTTTTGGCTAAAATAACTTAAAAAAGATTCTTGTGTTAAAATCTAAATAATCAAACTACATACAGGAGTGTTCGAAATGATCTATCCATACAAAGATAAAGAACCCAAAATCGCGGAATCCGCCTATATTGCAGATTTTACAACCATTACTGGTGATGTAGAAATAGGCGAGGAATCCAGCGTATGGTTCAACACTGTCATCCGCGGAGATGTTGCCCCCACAATAATCGGGAAGAAAGTCAATATTCAGGACAATTCGGTTCTGCATCAAAGCCCAAACAACCCTTTAATATTGGAAGATGAAGTAACCGTGGGACATCAGGTGATCCTGCATAGCTGTATTATCCGCAAAAAAGCATTGATTGGAATGGGCTCAATTGTTCTTGATAAGGCAGAAATTGGCGAGGGTGCTTTTGTCGGTGCCGGCAGCCTTGTACCACAGGGCAAGAAAATACCGCCAAATACGCTTGCTTTTGGAAGGCCTGCAAAGGTTATCCGGGAACTGACTCCTGAAGATATTCAAGATATGGAACGGATCAGCAGGGAATATGCCGAAAAAGGCCAATACTACAAGTCTTTACAGAATGGCGATAATTAACACTGCTATCCTATTCCCCTATACTAACTGATTTAAGCAAAAAAATTGGCTGTTTTCGTAAAGTTTTCTGCTTTTCGGGCGGCTAACTAAGATTAACCAACTGAGCTGATTGAAGCAGAGGGCACTTGACTCCCCGACAATGCATTCGCATTTTCTTGCGACGAGGTGTTTATTCAAGGATGCCTTTCCAATGTCCTCCTCAGAAGAGAGGGAAATGAAAGACCCACAGGCGAAGAGGCTCTAATCCCTCCCCAGGGAAAGCCTGAGTGCCCGAAGAGGAAATCAACGGGCAGAATTTATAAGTAAAACAACCAAGAAAAGAGCCAAAAAATTAAAATGAAATGGGATGCAGCCGATAATAAAATCAAATGGATGCACTGGAATGGCAGGTGATGGAGTTGTATTTATTTTTAGCGGCAATGGTATTTTTTCTTTTTTTGATCGTACTGCTCAGAAAGACACTTTTAAGAACAGGGCCAATGATTTTAATCATTTTTATATTGATTTCTGCTGGATTTATGTATGATAATCTGGCTGAAAAACGTTCTGTATCAGCTATTCAGCAAGTCAAATCGTGGGTGAATGAACCGATTAGGAAAACGAGTTCATTCATCGAACGCAATACGGCTGTTATAAAAATGAAGGAAGAAGTCCTTATAGATGCACCCGCCATTAATCAATTTCCCGAGCTGCCAAGGGGATGCGAAGTCACCAGTCTTTCCATGCTCCTCCAGCATGCAGGAATCCAGGCTGATAAAACCACACTTGCAAAAGAAATAAAGAAAAATCCCGAAACTTATAAGCTCGAAAACGGACAAATCTATTTTGGCCATCCAAACGACGGATTTGTAGGCGATATGTACTCATTTAATAACCCGGGTCTTGGCGTTTACCATAAGCCTGTGAAAGAGCTGGCGGATAAATACATGCCGGGTTCCATAAAAGACCTTACCGGCTCCGATTTTACGGAGTTAAAAATTCATTTATCCGATGGCCGGCCTGTTTGGATCATTACAAATACAGCATATAAAAAGCTCTCCTCTGAATTCTTCCAAACATGGCATACGCCAAAAGGAGAAATTCAGATTACATATAAAGAGCATTCTGTCCTGCTGACAGGCTATGATCAAGAATATATTTTTTTAAATGATCCGCTTACCGGCGAAAAAAATAAAAAAGCACCCATTGCCGATTTTGAAGAAGCTTGGGTGCAGATGGGAAGACAGGCAATTACCTATCTTCCGTAAGAAAAGCGCAAGCGCTTACTTATTTTTCAATAAAATGTCCATCAGGATCACGCCTGATGGACGTTTTTTTAGCCTTTAAGTGGCTGAAGGGTTTTATTTGCCAAATACTCTTTTTCAAAAGAATATTTCTTTTCGACATATACTTGGTGCCATACCATGAACATAAGGACAGTCCAAATTTTTCGGCTGTTATCAGCTTTGTCCTGGCAATGGTCTTCGAGAAGCCTTAATACGTACTCCTTATTGATTAGGTGATCCACGTTGCTTTCCCGGATGATGGTTTTAGCCCAGCCGTTCATTTCGTCTTTCAGCCAGTGGCGGATAGGTACCGGGAAGCCCAGCTTTTTGCGGTTCAGCACGTGATCAGGAACAACCCCTTCTGCTGCTTTGCGAAGAATGTATTTCGTCGTTCCGTTAGCCGTTTTCAAGCTGGTCGGTATTTGAGAAGCCACTTTGAACACTTCTTTGTCAAGGAAAGGCACGCGGAGCTCCAATGAATGGGCCATCGTCATTTTGTCCGCTTTTAATAGAATATCGCCGCGCATCCATGTATGGATATCAATATACTGCATGCGGTCAACCGGATCATAGCCTCTGCTTTCTTCATAAAGCGGCTTTGTAATATCCGTATATTTCAACTCATCCTTATAAACATGAAGCAAATTGCGCTTTTCTTCTTCTGTAAACATTTTCGCATTACCGATATAACGCTCCTCCATTGGAGTTACGCCACGCTCGATGAAGCTTTTGCCCTTCATTCCTTCGGGCATCATATTTGCAATCATTCTTAACAGTTTTTTGCCGATAGCCGGAATTTTATTAAAGACTTCTAGAGATTGTGGCTCACGGTAAATATTATAGCCGCCAAACAGCTCATCGGCACCCTCGCCGGAAAGAACAACCGTAACATGCTTGCGCGCTTCTCTAGCCACAAAATATAGAGGGACACAGGCTGGATCTGCAAGAGGGTCATCCATATGCCACATAATTCTCGGAATCTCATTCATGTATTCTTCAGGAGAAATAATATAGCTGATATTTTCAACACCAAGCTTCTCAGCCGTTTCTTTCGCCACATCCACTTCGCTGAAGCCATCGCGTTCAAAACCTACAGAGAAAGTTTTAATAGCCGGATGGAATTCTTTCGCTATCGAAGCAATGATGGACGAGTCAATACCTCCGGAAAGGAATGAACCTACCGGAACATCGGCACGCATATGCATCTTAACAGAATCAAATAATGCATCCCTGATTTCTTTCGTATAATCAGCTTCCGATTTTTGCACCGGATGGAAAGCTGCCTTCCAGTAACGCTTGATATCCATTGGAGCACCCATTTTTTTCGTAAAGTAATGGCCCGGCTCAAGCTTCTGGATTCCTTCAGACATTGTATTTGGCTCAGGCACAAACTGATAGGTTAAATAGTGCTGAAGGGAATCATAGTTCAATACATCATTCTGCAGAGCCAATAGGATGCTCTTCTTTTCTGAACCAAAGAAAGTGCGATCACCTTTGTCATAGTAAAAGAATGGCTTTATCCCGAATGGGTCTCTTGCTCCATATAACGACTGCTCCTGTTTATCCCAAATAACAAAGGCAAACATACCGCGTAATTTTTCCACTGCCTTTTCTTTTAGATGGCTGTATAGGGCGATGATAACCTCTGTATCAGAGCTAGTCTCGAAGCTTAATCCAGCTTTGAGAAGTTCTTCACGCAATTCCACATAATTGTAGATTTCTCCATTAAAAATAATCCAATAGCGCTCATTTTCATATGTCAGAGGCTGATGTCCGCTTTCGATATCGATAATGCTCAAACGGCGGAAACCAAACTGGATATGTTCATCGAAATAGTATCCTGAATCATCCGGCCCCCTGTGGGTGATGATATCATTCATATTTTGAAATTGCTCTTTATCTGCGTCACGGTAATTTTGCGCTTTATCATGTACACAACCAATAAAACCACACATTATGTACGTCACCTACTCCATTCTTTTCTCAATATTTTAAATAGCCTGTAATCAGGCGTTCTGTCTCTAAAAAACATACCCTATAATACTACCACTAATCTTTTGAATTTAGCACGTGGATTATAAAAAATTTTATCCACGGAAGATAAAGCCAATATCAGAAGTTTATACGATAACATAAACAGTTAAACGCCTAAAGGGCAGAAAGGCCCTAAACGGGCAAATTTCTCCTATATGTATTAAGACGTAAAAAATAAAGCGGGAGTTACACTAAAATGCAACTCCCGCTTTTTATTTTGATTAAAGTGCTTCAGAACGAAGAATTTCCGCTTTATCAGTACGCTCCCAAGGAAGGTCAACATCAGTACGCCCGAAATGGCCGTATGCAGCTGTTTGCTTATAGATTGGGCGGCGAAGGTTAAGCATGTTAATAATGCCTGCCGGACGAAGATCAAAGTGCTTTCTAACAAGTTCAACAAGAACATCTTCGCCTACTTTTCCAGTTCCAAATGTATCTACAGAAATAGATACTGGCTGTGCTACACCGATCGCGTATGCAAGCTGAACTTCCACTTTTTCAGCTAAGCCTGCAGCGACAAGGTTTTTTGCAACATAGCGTGCTGCATAAGCAGCAGAACGGTCAACTTTAGTAGGATCCTTACCGGAGAATGCTCCGCCGCCGTGGCGTGCATATCCGCCGTAAGTATCAACGATGATTTTGCGTCCAGTCAAACCTGCGTCCCCTTGAGGTCCGCCGATTACGAAACGGCCTGTTGGATTGATGAAGTATTTTGTATGCTCATCGATTAGTTCTTTTGGAACAACCGGGTTAATAACATGCTCCTTCAGGTTGCGCTGAATTTGCTCCAGGCTGATTTCAGGATGGTGCTGAGTGGAAATAACAATCGTGTCAATGCGGACAGGCTTGTCATTTTCATCATACTCAACGGTTACCTGTGTTTTTCCGTCCGGACGGAGGTAAGGAAGAATCTCTTCTTTGCGCACTTCAGTCAGGCGGCGGGATAATTTATGTGCTAAAGAAATCGGAAGAGGCATAAGCTCTTTCGTTTCGTTGCATGCAAAACCGAACATTAATCCCTGGTCTCCTGCACCGATTGCTTCAATTTCCTCGTCGCTCATTTTTCCTTCACGTGCTTCCAATGCCTGGTCAACACCCATTGCGATATCTGCTGACTGCTCGTCAATGGAGGTTAACACTGCGCAAGTTTCAGAGTCGAAACCATATTTAGCACGGGTATAACCGATTTCTTTTACCGTTTCACGAACGATTTTTGGAATATCTACGTATGTAGATGTTGTGATTTCACCTGCAACTAATACAAGTCCTGTTGTTACAGAAGTTTCTGCAGCAACACGGGCATTCGCATCTTTAGATAAAATCGCATCTAAGATTGCATCAGAAATTTGGTCACAAATTTTGTCCGGGTGACCTTCAGTAACTGATTCAGAAGTAAACAAACGACGCTTTGTTGACATCTGGCTTCCTCCTTATAAATAGAAAATAGAGCGAGAATTAAGAAATGGGGAAGCAGCAAAGTAACTTTTTTCCTGCCATTTCAAGGATCTCAGTTTGATACGGAACTCATTCCCTTAGTAGTATGAAATAAACATGGAGTTTTTATCCGGTATTAACGGGCAGTATGGCCCACGCTTCAAGTATTGAAGCCTAAAAAAGAATTCCATGGGGGGAATAACTGACCGTAAATGCCCGATTGGTTCAACTGTCCATCAGTAAAAACCTCTGCTGATGGGAGTTTCCCTTTCTTAAGAAAATGGAAACACTGGCGAGAAGCCAAGCTTCACTTTCTTAATGCCGCAAGAAGCTGTCATGCTATTACATGTGGCAGCGCTGCAGAGCCAGACCAAAAACTCACATAAATAGTACATTCCAAAAGCCGTTCATCCCATTGCCGGTTTTATAAGCGTAAGCGCCCGTTAAGCCTTGAAAATATAAGGCAGATCCTGAAGGAAGGCGTTTTTTGCCTTCTGCAGGGGAATGACTTATGACCTCGAAAGGCTGGGTGCTGGAGCTAAATAAAAACAAAATAAAAAACCTTCTCATTAGTGAAAAGGTTGAAAGCAAATCGATTCGCGCCTTTCACTCTTATCGTTCAAGGAATTACGTCCTTGCGTCAGGTTAGCACCTTTGCTGAGTATTGCCTTTTAGCAGGTTGCTGGGTTTCATAGGGCCTGTCCCTCCACCAGCTCGGGATAAGAGAGTATCCGTTCAAGGTTGAATCATACCGTATTTTATCGAACCATGTCAACAAATTTCATACATTTTTTGCAGCAAAATTTCACCGCAGGAAATAAGGTGTCAGGCTTAAAGTGAACAGCTTCCGTCATTGCACTTTTTCCTTAAAAATTTGTGTCTGTTTTTTGCAATCCAGCGATAGATGGGATTTCCTATAATATCGGTAAAAGGGAGATATAATAAAATACTTGCTAAAAATGTTGCAGGGAATTGCAGCATCAGTATTCTCACAGCATAATAGCCCTTTTTTACACCTCCGCCAGGATGAATGATATGAAGTTCTTTTCGCAAATCCTGTTTAGTAAAGGAAATGGGGCTTGGACTTTTTTCATATTCCTGCAAGGAAACCCACTTCACCTTATTCAGCCAATCCAGCTTTTCGGAGATCCGTTTGGTTTCCTTGCATAAGGAACAAGTTCCATCATAAAGGGCAATTATCGTCATAATTATCATTCCCAAATCAGATTTAACACTTTCTTCTATTTTAACATATACCAATTATAAGGCTATTGAGAGGCATCTCTTGATCTATTTGTGACATTTTAATAACATGGGTAAAAAATTTGCGTAATAGTATAGACTAATTGATTTAATGTGTTATACTATTTTTGAGATGTAATCACTTTCATAAAAAAAATCGGGAAAAAGGAAGGTATTCATCAGATGAACTCTGTAAGCATATCAAACGAATTAAGCGAATTATTAACTGGCAGCAATATTCAAGTACAATTATCTGTACCTCAGCTTGTGGAAAAAGTCTTAAACCGTAAAGAAGGATCCCTTACTTCCACTGGTGCAGTACGCGCTACTACAGGAAAGTATACAGGACGTTCGCCTAAAGATAAATACATTGTTGAAGAAGCAGCAAATAAGGACAAAATTGACTGGGGCAGCGTGAACCAGCCAATTTCTGAAGAAGCGTTCTCCAGCTTATATAATAAAGTTATCAACTATTTAAAAGAAAAAGAAGAAGTTTTTGTATTCAAAGGCTTTGCAGGTGCCGATAAAAAACACCGCATGCCAATTCAAGTGATTAACGAATATGCTTGGCATAACCTGTTTGCCCACCAATTATTCATTCGTCCGGCAGAAGATGAGCTGCTTGACCATGATGCAGAATTCACTGTCATTTCTGCTCCTAATTTTAAGGCGGATCCTGCAGTTGATGGCACTAAGTCTGAAACATTCATTATTATTTCATTCGAACGCCGCACAGTTTTAATCGGCGGCACAGAATATGCTGGTGAAATGAAAAAGTCCATCTTCTCTGTGATGAACTATATGCTTCCAGAAAACGGAATCCTTCCTATGCATTGTTCTGCAAACGTAGGACGTGAAGGTGATGTTGCCTTATTCTTCGGCTTATCCGGAACTGGAAAGACAACATTATCCGCAGATCCAAACCGCCGCTTAATTGGTGATGATGAGCACGGCTGGTCTGCAAATGGCGTATTCAACATTGAAGGCGGATGCTACGCGAAATGCATCAACTTATCCCGTGAAAAAGAACCGCAAATTTTCGATGCGATCCGTTTTGGAGCTGTTTTGGAAAATGTAGTGGTCAACAGTGAAACACGCGTTGCAGATTATGATGACAGCACATTAACTGAGAATACACGTGCGGCATACCAGCTTCAGGCTATCGATAATATCGTTGATCCAAGCATTGCCGGTCATCCTAATACAATCGTATTCTTAACAGCTGACGCATTTGGCGTATTGCCTCCAATCTCCAAACTATCCAAAGAGCAGGCAATGTATCATTTCTTAAGCGGCTATACTTCCAAGCTTGCAGGAACTGAGCGCGGCATTACTTCACCGCAGGCAACTTTCTCAACTTGCTTCGGATCGCCTTTCCTTCCGCTGCCTGCAAACCGCTATGCTGAAATGCTTGGCGAAAAGATCGATGAGCATAATGCTAAAGTCTTCCTTGTGAACACTGGCTGGACTGGCGGAGAATACGGAGTCGGCGAACGTATGAAGCTTGCGTACACACGTGCAATGGTAGAAGCTGCGCTTGAAGGCGAGCTGAACAACGTGGAAACTGTCAAAGACGAAATCTTTGGCCTTGACATTCCACAGCACGTTACGGGTGTACCGGATGAAGTCCTGCAGCCAAGCAAAACTTGGGCGGACCAGGCAGCATATGAAGCAAAAGCAAAAGAACTTGCATCAAAATTCCGTGAGAACTTCAAAAAGTTCACAAGCGTTTCTTCAGACATCGCAGAAAAAGGCGGACCAATCGCATAATCATAATATAGTAAAGGAATTGCCGTTTGATCGGCAATTCCTTTTTTATTTTCCCGGGGAGCTAAAGGAGTTTCATTTAGAGTAACTATTGATTGCTGAGCTTTCTTGCCTTACAGGTGCTGCAGGTCAGTCTTGCCGTGATTAGTACTGATTGATTGTTCCATAGTGCTTGATTTTCTCAGCTCACCGGAACTATTCACTCTGATTAGTTTCCTTCATGCTCCATTCTCCCCCTCACCGGCACTATTCACTCGGATTAGTTCCCCTCATGCTGACCTTCTCCCCCTCACCGGCACTATTCACTCCAAATAGTGCCCTTTACGCTTTCCTTTTTTCCCCCTCACCGTACTGGTAGCTCGGATTAGTCCCTTCTCATTTGACTCCCTAGCCGATCAACTGGCTTCCTCACATTAACATTAGCCGATTTATCCAAAACCGTCATTCTGTATTTACCGCTCTTCTTAAGAACCAGATCACCGCTATACATGCTGATTGTTTTTCCACTGCCAGCTTTTATATATTCCTGCTTATCTGAAAATGAAAATACTTCTGACGTCCCTTCTTCAAAACTAAACAGTTCCAGCTCTACCTTTTCAGGCAGGTTATCCCCCTCAACCTCAAGATTCACATTCTCAAAACTGCCTGCAGCCAGATCCTCCCGTGAAACCATTAGGGTAGCTTGACCGATCTCCACATATGGTTCTTTTACATAGATGGAGAATTCATCAAAGGTTTCTTTCCCAAACATGAACCTCAGGTTCCAGACTCCATGCTTTTCAAATGGTTTAAAGCTTGTCAAAGTATGAGCATCAGAACCATACATTCCGGCGCTTAATGTGAAAGCAGCCAATTCCTGCTTATAGCCGGTATCCACATGTATAGCTTCAATTTTCATGTTATGGTTAACCAGCTTATCTGGATTTCCCCAAAGGTAAACCATTATTTTTGCTCCACTTCTGTAATCCTCCGCCACCCATTCAGGAGGGCTTAATAAACTCACTTTTCCTGGAATTCCGTAATTTGAATCCAGGAAAACAGGTTTTCCAGCATCGTCCATAAGCGCAAAGTATTTACCGGCTTCCGCTCTATCAACGCCTGTCGAGGAATGAGGTTCAAGATCACTATTTAGATTCTCCCAAAATAAAACAGGTACAAGAGTAAGTACTGCTAATAAAGCCGCCAAAATACCAGCCTGCTGAAAAATAAAGCCAAACCTTCTCCCAGGTGCCTTCTGTTCCCGAATGCTTTGAATAATTCTCGTTCTCTGCATCCCATTCAGTTCATGGGCAGGAAGCTCTTTCATTCTCTTAAGCAGCTCTTTATCTGAAAGATGGGTCACCTTGTTCATCCTCCTTTAAAAGCATATTTAGTTTTTTTACTGCCCGGTGAAAGGTTACATTGACTTTGTTTATTGTCCATCCCAATACCTGGGCTGTTTCCTCAGCAGACAAGTCGGCAATTCCTCTAAGCAGCACCACGTCGCGGTAGTTATTTTTCAATTTATTGATAGCTTCCAATAAACGGGCAGATTCCGCTTTTTGGATTAAAATTTCTTCTGTAATAGCTGGCTCTTTTCCTGAAGAGTGCCGCACCAGTTTTTCCTTAAGGATTAACCAGAGGTTTCTTTTTCTATAAAAATCGATGGCTGTATTGCGTGCAATGCTGATTAGCCATGTCTTTGGATTGGCGTCAAATTTAAAATGCCCAAAGGATTGAAATGCTTTTAAGAAAGTTTCCTGCACAAGATCCTCTACATCCAGGGATCCTGTGAAATACACCAGATAATTGGTGATGTCTTTTTCATATTCACAAAACCATTGCTCTACTTGCCGGCCGGCGTCCATCAACTTTCCCCCCTTTGTTAAATAGGACGGATATTTAGGGTCCTTCTTACACTTTTGATGGAAAAATTTTTAAACAATTAAAAACGCCTGGACATAGTCCAGGCGCTCATTTAATTGGTTGAATTTAATGCTACTAGCTGATACGTAATGACTGTCTGGTTATTTTCCCATTCCACTTTTTTAATAACGCCTGTGCCGCTCAGGTCGCCATCAATCGTTCTTTTCACCTCAACGGGAATGTCCAGCGGGTATAGTCTGTACCCTTTTTTGACAAGTGAAAAATAGTTTTCATCGAGCCTCTTTTCATTGCCCTTTGTCACAATCATTGTATTTAACTCCAAAGGCATACCCATTGGTATCTCTCCTTCATTTATAATATCCTTGCATCTATTTTACCCCACCTTCATCCGCTCTGAAAGTCTTAATGGGAAAAATCATTCATGGCTTTTCATCCAGGCTGTTAAATCTTCTACAATCCTCCGATTTACTGCTGGGGGGAAGTAATGGGTATAATCTTTAAAATACCAGCTATCCACTTTTTTATTGAGAGATTTCAGCCTTTTTTCCAGGCGGTGGGCGTGCTCGGCTGAAACATTTCGATCCTGTTCTCCATGAATGATTAGGACAGGCGCCTGAAGCTCTTCCAGCTGGAAAAGCGGTGTCCTGTATTTATAGCGGTCAGGAAATTTAGTCGGGGTTCCGCCAATCACCCTTTTCATCATCCGCCGTAGATCCTTGCGTTCTGCATAAGTAAGGAACATATCGCTGACCCCTCCCCAAGTAACAGCGGATGCTGCTTCAGGAAATTGGATTGCTGTCAGCAGAGCCATTACTCCGCCTCGTGAAAATCCAAAAATATGGACTTTTTTAACACGGGGATGTTCCTGAAGAAGAGCAAATGCAGCAAATGCATCCTCCCGGTCATCCCCTGCAAAATCTTCATTTCCATCGCCCCCCTGGTTTCCTCTGTAAAAAGGAGCAAAGACAATAAAGCCCTCACTGGCAAATTGAACAATCCTTCCTGGCCGTACTTTGCCAACATTTTTAATACCGCCTCTCAGGTACAGGAACCCCTCATACAATTCCCCTCCCTTTGGCTCCGCAAGCAGGCCTTTAATATGTAATCCGTTTGCATAATAAGTCACAATCGATAATTCAATAGATGGATTTGGTGAAGGAAATCTCTGTTTATTAAGAATTTGTCCGTTTTTGAACTCCATATTCTTATCTCCCTTTTTAGATCGCTTATCACTTAATACTGCTAGCCCTGCAAATCTAACATAACCGCACGTATTTAGAAAATCTGTTCTGATGCGGAACAAATTTTCAAGTAACGCATAAACTGAAAAACGCTGAACTTTCTTCCCTTAAGGCTGTTTTCGTATAGTATGTTACTTTTCGGACGGCTAACTAGTTTATAACCAATGAATTAATTGGAGCGGAGGGCACTTGACTCCTGTTCAGACGAGAGGGAAGTAGGAGACCCCGCTGGCGAAGGCCGAGGAAGCTCTCATTCCTCCCCGCGGAAAGCAAGTGCCCGTGCTGAAATTAACGTGCTGAATTTATAGGTAAAAACAATTTATGAGAATAGAAACTTCCTAAACAAGTAGAGAATATCTCCTTCATAACTGAAATGTTTTTAACTAATCCTCTTTTCCGTTTTACTGCATGTATTATTATAAGCATTCCATTCACACCTAAAAAGTTTCCATATAGGCATTCACACATTTTTTCCATTTTCATACGATATCCTAGGCTTTTAAATCTGAATCTTTTAGCATAAGGGAGGTTTTACGGCTTATGAAAAAATGGTTAAAAGTAAGTATGCTGTTGCTGCTTACTGCGATACTTATGGTTCCTTTGGCTGCATGCGGCAAGGATGAAGTCCAGAACGTCCGCGTTGCCGAGGTAACACGTTCGATTTTCTATGCTCCGCAATATGTTGCTCTAGAAAAAGGCTTCTTTGAAGAAGAAGGGCTTAATGTTCAGCTCACAACTACGGCAGGCGGAGATAAAACAATGACAGCTCTCTTGTCGGACAGTGCCGATGTGGCGCTTGTTGGCTCTGAAACATCGATTTACGTATCTGCACAGGGCTCTAATGATCCGGTCATCAATTTTGCTCAGCTCACACAAACAGACGGAACTTTTTTGGTTTCCCGCAATAAAATCGATCATTTTTCCTGGGATATGCTGAAGGGCAAGACATTCCTTGGCCAGCGAAAAGGCGGCATGCCGCAAATGGTTGGTGAATTTGTGCTGAAAAAGCATGGCATCGATCCGCACCAGGATCTGGATTTGGTCCAAAACATTGACTTTGCCAATATTGCTCCTGCCTTTGCATCCGGAACAGGTGAATTTGTCCAGCTGTTCGAACCGACTGCCAGCGTATTTGAAAAAGAAGGAAAAGGATATATTGTTGCTTCATTTGGAACCGAGTCAGGTCATGTTCCTTATACCACATTCATGACAAAGCAAAGCTATATTGATGATAATAAAGAAACGGTTGAAAAATTCACAAGAGCCATTTATAAAGCCCAGCAGTGGGTCGAAACCCACAGCGCCAAGGAAACTGCTGAAGCTATTCAAGGCTATTTTGACAACACCGAGCTGGAAATAATCGAGATGGTGGTAGACCGCTATAAGAGCCAGGGCTCTTTTGCGACAGATCCAATTTTAGATACAGAAGAATGGGATAATCTGCAGAATATCATGGATGAAGCTGGAGAGCTGCCAAAGCGCATCGATCATGACACGCTAGTTAACACAGAAATTGCAGAGAGTGTAATGGAGTAAAATAACTGTTTAAAGAGGAGGCCGACATGGATTTTCTAAAAGTTGATGCCATTCATCACACTTATTTTACAAAGACCACTGCTGTTACGGCCCTCTCCGATGTTTCGCTTGAAGTGGAGGAAGGAGAATTTGTTTCCTTTCTCGGCCCAAGCGGATGCGGCAAGACAACTTTGCTTTCCATCATTGCAGGCCTATTTGAACCGACAGAGGGCAGTGTGACGCTGGAAGGAAAGCGGGTAGAAACAGCAGAAAATGAAATCGGCTATATGCTGCAGCAGGATTATCTTTTTCCATGGAAGACAATCGAAGAGAATATTTTGCTGGGACTGAAAATTGGAGATAGCCTTTCACACGATAAAAAAGCATACGCACTTGAGCTTCTCGAAAAAATGGGGCTTAAAGGGGTTGAGTCACAATATCCAAAACAGCTTTCCGGCGGGATGCGGCAGCGTGTTGCCCTAGTGAGGACTCTTGCGACAGAACCAAAGCTGCTTATGCTGGATGAACCTTTTTCCGCCTTGGATTACCAAACAAAGCTGAAGCTTGAGGACCTGGTTTCCAATACGCTTAAATCCTTTGGAAAAACAGCCATTCTTGTTACACATGATATCGGTGAAGCCATAAGCATGAGTGACCGTGTTTTCCTATTCTCTGCAAGGCCCGGCCAGCTTCATAAAACCTTTATCATACCAAAAGAACTAAGAGATGAAACCCCATTTAATACCCGAAATCATGAAGCATTCCCAGCTATTTTTCAAACCATATGGAAGGAGCTGGAGTCCCTTGAGCCCGCAGGAAAGGGTTAAATATCTTCATCAAAAATATATTGACTCGCTGAACCGAGAAAAAAGATGGGTCCGCTTCTATCAAGCCATCATCTTTCTGGTCTTTTTTTCAGGGTGGGAACTGGCAAGCCAGAAGCAATGGATTGACCCTTTAATCTTCAGTGCACCTTCCAAGGTGTGGGGATTATTTTTAACAAAAATCCAGGATGGCACCTTAATGGTTGACCTGGGATACACCTTATCAGAAACAGTATTCGGGTTCATACTGGGAACCTTTCTGGGAACGCTGCTCGCAGCCATCCTTTGGTGGTCACCAATGCTTTCAAAAATATCTGACCCTTACTTGGTTGTGCTAAATTCTATGCCCAAAGTGGCGCTTGGACCGATTTTGATTGTAGCACTTGGCCCCAGTTTCACTTCTATCGTCGCCATGGGTGCCATTATCTCGATCATCATTACAACCATTGTTGTATATACATCTTTTAAGGAAGTCGATCCAAATTATATTAAGGTATTGCAGACCTTTGGAGCCAATAGAGTCCAGATTTTCCGGGAAGCAATTCTGCCTGCATCGTTTCCAACCATCATTTCAACGTTAAAAGTGAACGTTGGGCTATCGTGGGTCGGCGTTATTGTCGGGGAATTCCTTGTTTCATCAAAGGGTCTTGGCTATATGATCATTTACGGTTTCCAGGTATTCAACTTCACTCTTGTTATGCTTTCATTGCTTGTCATTGCTGTATTCGCAACGGTAATGTACCAGCTTGTCGAGCTTTTGGAAAGAAAATTAATTAAAAATGGATCCTAATAAAAACGGCAGGGATTTAATTAAGGGGTTCCGTTTAGGGAGAGAAAACATTAAATAGCAATACAATTAGCAGACCATTTCGCATAGCGATTTGGTCTGTATTTTTTATTATAAAATCAAGGTTTATTGGCTATTTAGAATGGAAATAATTTTAGTATTAACATACTAATTCACAAGTGGACAATAATTATTGTCCTCTGTAAAATTGATATGTTAATTTAGTAACTATTTAAAGTGCTATTTGGTTCAATGAAAGGAAGTCAGAATTAGGATGAAAAAATGGAACTATATTAAGCCAAAAAATCTCAGTGCAGAACGACCTGACTGGCTTATATCCGAACACACAAGGAATATCGTTGCAGCCTTTGCTGAATATAGCGAGTATACCGAAAGTGAAGTAGTTGATAAATTTTTAAAGAACCTTCTAACTGATGAAGATTTCGTTAATTGGGCAAAGAACAAACGGAATAATAAACGATTACTTAAACAACTTGGAATCGAGGAAACGGAGGAAAAAATAGTTGGCTCAATTAAAACGGTTAGCCAATAAATACGAGGAAGATGTTGTTGTCCAGATACCATTATCTTCCGATGAAGTTTCGGATAGAGCCAAACGATATACTGAGCTAGACCCAAGCAGGTTTTCAAAAAGATATAATGACCTTCTCTATCGCCCTGTATCTTTTACCTGGAACGGTAAGAGACATCAGATTCAATATAATTTTTGCACCAATCCCTATTGTAAGTGGCACGGAATGCCTCAAGAAAAATTCACATCAGTAAAATCAAAACCCAGTCGTTATAGATTAAGTGGACGTGGAAAAGGAGAAAGGCAATCTATTATTTGTAACGATGACCCAGTGGGATTAATCAAGGGAATGACCTGGGGATGTATAACGATGCCGGTCTCCAATTGGTCTATCGCTGAGGAAATTAAACGACTGGTTCGTATAGAGACTATTAAAGATATTGAGCCAGAATACCAATTTCATAAAGATGGTTGCGTCAATAGTGAAACGACTCCTTTTGGCGAACAAAGTCTCTATTATAAACAAGGGAAAAGTAAAGTCGGTGCTCAAGTGTGGCAGTGTAAAACCTGTAAAAAGAAAACAAGTATAATGCCAACCAGGAAACAATCAACCACGTATAACCAAAAGAGAAATGGCATTTTACCTTCATTTACAAGAGACCTACTAAATAGAACTCCTGTTACTCGTACTTGTGAAAAATTAGAAATCGGTGTAAGCACCTATTACCATAAACTTGAATGGGTATATCGTAGATGTTTGGAATTCCTTGAACGACACGAGAAAACAGCCTTTTCTCAAAAAGATTTTCCTGTTATGTGGCTTAATACCGATAAAATGATTTACAGCTTGAATAACGTTCGGAAGAAAGGTCAGGGTGGTAAAGAATTCGACGATGTTGAAGATTCTCAATTTCCTACTCACATAGTCGTTACCGCAGATGTTCATTCACAATATGTTTTTCGGACGGATGTAGCTTATGATTGGGACATTGAATTGGATGAAATTAAAATGGATACTATCCTTTTAAAAGAAGACCATTTAAACGAATTTTGCCGGAAAAATGCACGATTCAAAGACCGCTCATTTTTCCCACAGTCTCCTACACCAAATGATAATCAATCAGAATATGAGTATAAATTAGCACTAAAAGAATTTGACCGAAGAGAGAAATACGTTGATGGATTGCACCTCAATTCTACCTATACCACTATTGCTCATCTCTGGCTTATCAAACAGCTTGTAAATGCCAAAGAATGGCGTTTTGTTACTGATAAAGACAATTCCTTAATGACTGCTTTTGCCCGTGTTTTCGAAAAAGAAATACGCCTAGCAGACGCTCATCATTTTATTTGTTTAGTGGACAGAAGTAAGTCATTGAAACAATGTTTTCAAGAGTATAAAGAAGGTAGAGCAGATTTACTTCGTTGGGGGACAGCAATGATGCACGATTCTCGGTCTATCTGGAGTTTAGGCTATCTCAAACTTCTTGATATGTTCCAACACACATCCTTTCACGAAGAGGTTGTGATTGGCTCTCAATCATATAGAAAGTGGGCTGAAACACCAATTGAACATCCTATTCCAACAAAGGATAAAGGATATTTTAATGTGGATTGTAAAACAGACCTTTCATCTCTGGAACCGGCAGAAATTGCGAATGCGGTATTAAATGTAAGTGACTATGCTTCCAATGCTTTTATCCAGCAGATTCGTAGGAGATTATCCATTCTAGAACGCCCTCTTGTAACAGCTAGAGGTGATGGGAAAAGCTATATTTACGCAAACTTTAATCCAAGATATGCCCAATATGCTTTAACCATCCTTCGGACGTTTTATAATTTTTGCGAAACAATCAAAGGTCTAGATGGTCAAAAACAAACTCCTGCTCAACGATTAGGTATCACAAATAAGGAATATAAAATTGAGGATATTTTATATTTAAGATAAAGAACAAACAGTTAAAAGAAATAAAGAGGAGAATTCTCTCCTCTTTCAGACTGTCGACAAACTCGATGAAAATCGTGCTTGTCTGCAGTCTTTTTTATTTTAAAATAGAAGTAATACAATGCTTGAGGTGATTTAAATGCTTTCAAAACATAATCCAATTCAACGGGATCAAATTGAAATGGTTGCTTTAGACGAACTTGTACCGGCGGACCATTTGGTCCGCAAAATTGAAGCGGCGATTAATTTCTCATTCATCTATGACTTGGTAAAAGATAAGTATTCAGAAAAAGGCCGCCCAAGTATTGACCCTGTAATATTAATTAAACTCACATTTATTCAATATACCTTCGGTATTCGCTCCATGCGTCAAACAATTGAA
>NZ_JAEL01000098.1 GCF_000518885.1 Bacillus sp. J33
AACAATGCCAGCACGTTGGACAAAGCTCATTGGATTAGCACAACAATGGATAGTAGAACAAAGACAAGCCTAACTTTTTGTTTAGCTGAGCCCTTAAGCTAATTCAGCAATCGGCGGAGCGAACTCTTGACAAACCGAACTTGCCAATGGTTTAAAATGGAAACAACCAAGGGCTTATTTGGTATGCCTTCTTTTGTTCCCTTCGCCCTTGTTAAACAATCCTCAAACCATTGGCGTGTTTGTCAAGAGCGATTGCGGCGCATCTCCATCCAGTAAATAGGAGAGAAACTAACCCTTTAGGTAGTTTTCATAAATCTTTTGACACTACCTTATTTAATCATTGTCTGAGATATACGTAACTGAATCTATTTTCCCTTCCAGCAATATTTCTTCCGGTAAAATTGTTTTTATTACAAATGCTTTCCCTTTAACCAACAGCTGCCCCTGTTTTAAAAGCAGCCTGAGTTCCTTTTCTGAAAAAGCGAGTAATCCCCTGTGGTTCTCAATATATATGTGG
Source organism: Bacillus sp. J33 (assembly GCF_000518885.1). Taxonomy (GTDB): domain Bacteria; phylum Bacillota; class Bacilli; order Bacillales; family Cytobacillaceae; genus Cytobacillus. The sequence continues at coordinate 518 of NZ_JAEL01000098.1, forward strand.
ATTTGTCCAATCATTGTAATGCGGGGTAAATCCATCATGACATCTTGAGGAAGCTCCATGTTTTTAGTCATCCAGCTGCGGACGAATTGTCCCCATTTTTTTGCCATAAAAAAAGAACCCCCTTTCATCTCATATGTATGAAATGAACGAAGGTTCTAGCACTTATTTTTAATTACTTCCTGTTAATCGATCGATGGGGATTTTTTGCTCTTGGAGGCCCCAGGATTTCAGACCAGATTACACCGTCAATGAGAGCCTGCTTTGTTGGCTCAAGTTCGGCAGAGGCCTGTTTTTGGGGAGAAGGCACCTCCAGTGGATTGGAAGCTGTTTCCCTTACTGAATTCGCCTTTCTTTCAGCAGCTCTCCTTTTGTTCTGAAGAGCCCTCATACTTTCCTCAGCCTGCTGTTTCCGGCGCCTGTATTCTTCTTCTAACCTGCTTGCTCTCTCAGCTTGCCTCCGTTTTTCCTCCTCAAGAGCCGCTTCCACTGAAGCCTCAACAGGAGGTTTCTCTGAATGTGACTTTGATCTGTGCTTCGGGGTCTTTTGTTTTACAGGCGGCTCCTCTTTCTTCTTCTTAAAAAAGGAGGAAATAAACGCTAGTAATGCAATGAGAATAAATGGATTCTCCAATAGTATTTCCAAGAGAGTTTCCTCCCTTCTCCCATCAAGGGATCATTTAGTTGTTTTTGCGTCCGTCTTTGCGGTCTTCACTCATATTGCCGATTGAATCTCTCATTTCTGTATCTGCAGAGATATTTTGGATATTCATATAGTCCATTACACCAATATTGCCGGAACGAAGGGCTTCTGACATGGCCAGCGGCACTTGGGCTTCTGCTTCCACAACCTTCGCTCTCATTTCTTCTACGCGTGCTTTCATTTCCTGTTCCTGGGCTACCGCCATTGCACGTCTTTCTTCCGCTTTAGCCTGTGCGATCTTCTTATCGGCCTCAGCTTGCTCAGTCTGCAGTTCTGCTCCAATGTTTTTGCCGATATCCACATCCGCAATATCAATTGAAAGAATTTCAAAAGCAGTACCTGCATCCAATCCCTTGGAAAGCACAGTCTGTGAAATCATATCCGGGTTTTCCAAAACTTTTTTATGGTCATCTGATGAACCAATTGTTGATACGATCCCTTCACCGACACGTGCAACGATTGTTTCCTCACCAGCTCCCCCAACAAGGCGATCAATATTTGCACGTACAGTGATTCTTGCTTTAGCTTTAACCTCGATACCATCCATCGCTACACCAGCAATGAAGGGAGTTTCAATAACTTTCGGATTAACGCTCATCTGTACAGCTTCCAAAACATCACGACCTGCCAAGTCAATGGCTGCACTTCGTTCAAAACTTAAATCGATATTTGCACGGTGGGCTGCAATCAAGGCATTTACAACCCGGTCCACATTACCTCCAGCAAGATAATGGCTCTCTAGCTGGTTTGTTGAAACATCAAGCCCTGCTTTATGAGCCTTAATCAGCGGATTAATTACACGGCTTGGTATAACTCTGCGGAGCCTCATTCCAATCAAGGTGAAAATACTGACTCTTACTCCTGCTGCCAATGCTGAAATCCACAGCATGACCGGTACAAAGGTGAATAAGATCCCCAATAAAATGATTCCCAGTACAACGGCAACCAGGACAAATACTGTTCCTGCTTCTAGCATGTTTTTACCTCCTAATAAAATTTTATTTATCTAAATCAAGATTAGATATTTCCCTTACAACGATTCGGGAACCCTCAGCTTTAACAACTTTTACTTTAGCTCCCTTGGCAATATAGCCTCCCTCACTGACAACGTCAATCCGTTCATCCTTGAGGACTACTGTTCCTGCTGGCCGGAGGGCTGTTAAGGCATATCCTTCCTGCCCAATCAGTTCCAGTCTGCTTTTGTTTGAAATATAGCCTTTTTCTGTATTTGTGCTATCGGTTAAAATGATCTTTTTAAAGAATTTCATCTTTTTACCAAACACCTTTATCATTAAAATAGATGCCAAAACCGAAACTCCAATAGCGATTAAGATCGAGATTCCCATATGGACTACATTGTCTGTGGCCAAAAACAGGCTTCCCAGGATGGATGCTATTCCGGCGATGCCCGCAATGCCGCCAGGAAGGAAGAACTCAGCAATAATCAGGCCAATCCCTATAACAAATAGGATGAGTGTTTCATATCCTGCTAATCCGGCAACCATATGCCCGTAAAAGAAGAGCAGCAATGCTGATAAGCCCATAAACCCAGGGATTCCAAAGCCTGGTGAATAAAGTTCAAGCACCAGCCCCAGGCTTCCAATTGATAAAAGAATTGGTACCACAAGAGGATTTGTAATGAATCGTGCCAGCTTTTCTGCAAAGCTTTCATCAATGGTGCGTATTTCAGCATTCTCATATCCCAGCTTTTCCAATAGTTCAGCCCTCGAGTTTACGGTACCCTCCGAATACCCTACTTCTTCAGCTTGTTCAGCCGTTAGGGTGAGAAGCTTTCCCTTTGGTGCCCCCAGCTCAGGCAGATCGACGGATTCATCTGCCATGGCAAGTGCATAAATAGGATCCCGGCCGGTTTGCGTTGCAGCGCTCTTCATCGCGGCAAACCAATATGATTCCGCTTTCTTTCCTGCTGTATTGCCCTGCTGGTCTATGATAGCAGCCGAACCCATTGTAGAGCCAGGGACCATGTATATTTCATCCGTGTTCAATGATATATAGGCACCTGCAGACAAAGCCTGCTTGTTAACAAACGAAATCGTTTTTACATTTGTAGTAGTCAGGAGTTTGCCAATTTCGCCCGCTGCATCAACTGCTCCTCCAGGTGTATTTACTTCAAATATAATGGCAGAAGCATTTTCTTCCTCGGCAGTATGGACTGCCCTGCTCAAAAAAGCATAAAGCCCTTTCTCCACCGTTTCCTCAATAGGCGCTATATAGACAATTTCATTATCCGCATTTCCCTGAAAAGGAACAGCCATCAGCACAAAAGCAAGCAAAAATGAAAAAACAGCTATAACCCTTCTTGCAGTCATCTCTTTCCCCCTTCGAAGTAAATTAGAATAAATATATGTATGTATCTACGGTGCAACATTAAAAAAGTTTCATTTTTATTTGAAAAAGAAACGGTAATGTCATTTTAGTATAACCAGTTATTATACGTAAACATATGATGTTTTTGAAGAGAAGGATATATCCCGCAATTAGCGGGCAGCAGGACCCCCACTGATGGAAGTTTCACTTTATTAGCTCATTATCGAGCTGTCATGTAAATGTATAACCCCGTTTAAACAGGTAAAAAGCTCTTTTCACAAAACTTGTGCGAAAACAGCCAATAAAAAAGACCGTCAGCCAAAGCTTCCGGTCTTTTATTACATAGTTTTATGAAAGGTGTTGTTGTACAAGTTTATTTACTAGCGATCCGTCTGCTTTGCCTTTTACTTTAGGCATAATGGCAGCCATCACTTTACCCATATCAGCTTTTGAGGATGCACCAGTTTCTGCAACCGTTTCAGCAACGATTTTGGAAACCTCTTCTTCAGTGAGCTGTTTAGGCATATATAATTCGACATACTGAAGTTCAGTACGAATTTTTTCAACAAGATCTTCACGACCTGCTTTTTCAAATTCATGGAGGGAATCCTTGCGCTGTTTAACTTCGCGAGAAAGGACAGTTAGCTCCTGTTCTTCGTTAAGCTCTTCACCGAGCTTGATGGCTTCGTTTTGAAGCGAAGCTTTAATCATACGAATGACAGTAAGCTTTTCTTTTTCTTTATTCCTCATCGCTTGTTTCATATCTTCATTTAAACGCTCGAGAAGACTCATTACATACACCCTCTCTTACCACTTACGCTTTCTAGCAGCCTCAGACTTTTTCTTACGTTTAATACTAGGTTTTTCGTAGAATTCGCGCTTTCTAGCTTCCTGCAAAGTACCAGTTTTTGATACTGAACGTTTGAAGCGACGAAGAGCATCTTCAAGCGATTCGTTTTTACGAACGACGGTTTTAGACATTCTCTTTCCCTCCCTCCGAGCACAACACACTTACATCAACAACATGGTTTATTCCATGTACCTTGCAATTATAATATAACAGTTTATCAAGGTCAACAGTAATTAGCCTGCTCTCGTGTCTGTTTTTTGCTAATTGTGCTTTTTAATACCCTGCATGCGGACAGACTAAACAATTTTTTAGTCTTAGGCATGTCCTTGCATAATGTCCCATAGGAATAGATGTAGGGGGTGAGAGCTTGTTAATCCAGCTATTATTATTTTTGCTGCTTATCGGCTTATTTATTTATGGGATGACGCTATTAAGGTCAGGTTTATTTAACCTATCCGCCGACTCATTGAAAAATTGGCTGGCAGTGCTGACAAATACTCCCTGGAAAGGACTGCTTATAGGTACCTTTATTACAGCTGTCCTGCAAAGCAGTTCTGCCGTTATGATTATCACAATCGGAATGGTTTCGGCAGGAATGCTTACTTTTCCGCAAACCATAGGCATTATTTTAGGTACAAATATTGGTACAACTTTTACGACTGAACTAATTACTTTTAATATTGAGTCTTATATTATCCCGCTTGCTGTGGCCGGAAGCCTCCTGGCTGTCATGAAACGAAAAAGCCTTCGGAGCGCAGGACTGGCTTTACTTGGAATTTCTGCTGTATTTGCGGCAATGCGGGGATTTGAATTTATGGCTGGTTCCATTAAAGACAATGATCTGGTGAACGATATGCTTCTTACTCTTGATGGGAGCTATTTGTATGCTGTTTTTGCGGGTGTGATCATCACAGCGATTATTCAATCAAGCACAGCTACAACCGGCATCATTATGGGCTTCCTGACTGCTGGAGCAATGGATTTGGATACGGCTATTGCTATTATGCTTGGATCAAATATCGGAACATGTGTTGATGCTTATTTAGCTTCCATAGGATCAGGCAGGGAAGCAAAACTTTCGGCCTATGCCCATATTTGGCTTAATTGCTTAGGGGTTGCTGTTTTCTTTCCTTTCATTGGGCTGCTTTCCGAGCTTGGCCAAAACACAGCCAATCATCCTGACGTACAGCTTGCCCATATTAGCGTGCTGTTTAATGTTCTATCATCTTTATTAGTGCTGCCATTTGCCGGCCAATTTGGAAGGTTTATTATTAAGCTGCATGATAGGCAGCGTTTTTCTTAAAAAGCAAGTACAGTCCAGATTGTGCCCCATATCAGTAAAAAGCATGAGCTGGGAACAGATGCTTCTATTATAGCAAGAATATGAGAGAACATTCTGGGTTATCCGGCATTTCTAAAATTAGCGCTTTATACAATTTGCATATGGAAATTTGCAAAAAAAAATGCCGGGAATCCGGCATTTTTTTAGTAATCAGAATCGCTTGTCAAACCGTTGACAATAGCTGCACCTGAGCTTGCACCAATTCTTGTGGCACCTGCTTCAATCATTTTCTGGGCATCCTCGGCACTTCTTACTCCGCCTGAAGCTTTAACACCAATTTCAGGGCCCACTGTTTTTCTCATAAGGGCGATATCTTCAACTGTTGCTCCCCCAGTAGAGAAGCCAGTAGATGTTTTAACAAAATCAGCGCCTGCTTTAACTGAAAGCTCACAAGCTCTCACCTTTTCTTCTTCAGTTAGAAGGCAAGTTTCGATAATAACTTTAGTTAAGGCTTTTCCTTTGGCAGCATCAGCAACTGCACGGATATCCTTTTCAACAAGTTCATTGTCACCGTCTTTTAAAGCACCGATATTAATAACCATATCCACTTCAGTTGCACCATTTTCAATTGCGTTTTTTGTCTCGAACGCTTTTGTTTCAGGTGTAGAAGCACCCAATGGGAAGCCGATTACAGTACAAACTTTTACTTCAGTTCCTTTAAGCAATTCACTTGAAAGTTTTACCCAGGTTGGGTTTACACAAACAGATGCAAAATTATATTCTTTTGCCTCAGCGCAAATTTTTTCAATTTGATCTTTTGTCGTATCTGCTTTAAGTAATGTATGATCGATCATTCTTGCTACGTTATTTGTCATTTTTACTACTCCTTTAAAACAAGATGTCCGTACCTCTTACATAATACCATTGAAATCAAAAAATATCGAGCATTTTTGCAACCGTTTTCGAGAGTAGTTTTTCCCAAATGTCCTGATTTAATGAAGATTGAATCTAAAAAAAAGGAACTACCTAATAGGTAGTCCCTTTACACAGCTGCCTCTTCTGTTTCCTCCAATTCATCAAGCACCCGGACAAATTGGCCTTCATTATAAGGATAGCCAGCCTTTGTAATTTTCACTTTTACAATTTGGCCGATCATATCCTCTGTGGCAGGAAAAACAACCTTCAAATAATTATCAGTATATCCCACAAACAAATTGCTATCAGGACTATCCTTGAAGCTCTCTTCCGGGATTACTTCAAGAACTTCTCCTTCATACTGTGATGCATACTCTTTAGCAAGCTGATCTGATAACGCAATCAGGCGATGAACCCGCTCATTTTTAACTTCTTCATCAATCTGGTCATCCATTCTGGCTGCAGGTGTTCCTGTTCTCTTTGAATAAGGGAATACATGAAGCTCGGAGAATTTATGTTTCTTAATAAAGTTGTAAGTTTCCATAAACTCTTCCTCAGTTTCACCCGGGAAACCAACGATAACATCGGAAGTTACCGCCAAGCCCGGCAATGCTTCTTTCAAGCGCTCAAGACGCTCTGCAAAGAATTCCATTGTATATTTCCGGCGCATTCTCTTTAAAACTGTATTTGAACCCGATTGAAGAGGAATATGCAAATGTCTAACCACAACCTTGGATTTATCCATAACTTCAATGACTTCATCTGTAATTTGGCTTGCTTCAATAGAAGAAATTCTTAGGCGTTTCAGGCCTTTTACCTGTGCTTCCAAATCTCTAAGAAGAGCCGCAAGGTTATAATCCTTCATGTCCTCCCCATATCCGCCTGTATGGATTCCTGTGAGAACAATTTCTTTATAGCCAGCATCAACAAGCTGTTGAGCCTGACGGATTACCTCTTGAGGGTCACGTGATCTCATTAGGCCTCTAGCCCATGGAATAATACAGAAAGTGCAGAAGTTGTTGCAGCCTTCCTGAATCTTTAGTGAAGCGCGTGTCCTATCTGTAAAAGCTGGAACATCGAGCTCCTCATAAACACGGTTTTTCATGATATTTCCAACACCATTTATTGGCTGGCGTTCTTGTTTATACTGCTCTATATATTCAAGCATCTTCACTCGATCCTGGGTGCCAACTACGATATCTACCCCTGGGATCGCCATGATTTCGGCTGGAGATGTTTGGGCATAGCAGCCTGTTACACAAATAACTGCATCAGGATTCTTTCTGATTGCTCTTCTGATAACCTGTCTGCTTTTTTTATCTCCTGTGTTTGTAACAGTACAGGTGTTGATCACATATACATCTGAAACAGATTCAAAATCTGTACGTTCATAGCCAGCATCTTTAAACAACTGCCAAATAGCTTCGGTTTCGTAATGGTTGACTTTGCAACCTAGTGTATGAAATGCAACTGCAGGCATATTATTTCACCCCATTAATTCAAAATGATAAGAAACAGCTGAAAGTAGATATAACGGTGCTGTCTCTGTTCTTAATATCCTCGGGCCAAGTCCGCATGCAAGAAATCCCTGTTCCTTCAGCCAGGATACCTCTTGGTCTGTCAGCCCGCCTTCAGGACCAAAAAATATAATTAGCGAATCACCTTTTTTCATAGAAGACAATGTTTTGGAAAGGATCGAAGCTTCTCCTTGTTTTGCTTCCTCCTCAAAGGCAATTAATTTATGTGTATAATCCCCGCATATTTTCAGCAATGACTTTAAATCTAGCGGTCCGAGAACTTCAGGCACCCTGGTTCGATGCGACTGTTCGGCAGCCTCTTTGGCAATCTTGTGCCATCTGTCGACCTTCTTAGCAGCCTTTTTCGCATCCCATTTTACTATTGAACGAGCTGAAGTAAAAGGGATAAACTGGTGAGCGCCTAGCTCTGTCCCTTTTTGGATAATCCATTCGAGTTTATCCCCTTTAGGCAGTCCGCTCACGATTGTAATATCGACAGGAAGTTCTGAAGACCCTTCAATCCATTGTACAACTTCTGCCGCTACTTGTTCATCGGTAATTTCTGCAATAACGCATATAGCGCTCTTTCCATGAGGATCCACGCATATAATTTGGTCGCCCTCTCTCATGCGCATTACCTTAACAATATGATGAAAATCTTCATCCAAAATGGCAAAACGATTATTTATTGCTGAACTCTCTGTGAAATACCGCTGCACCTATTGTACCCTCTTTCCTAGACTTTCCGCTATTCTGCAACTATAAAAAGGGGGGTAAATTCATTACCCCCTTTTTATAAAAGCTCTGTTAAATTTGCCTGTTGCCAGCACGAGGCACTCAAGCGTTCAGCGGCCGGTCCTACCCTCCTCGGTGCATCCGCACCTGCGGGGTCTCCCGCTGACACGCTTCTCCGGAAGAACATTAAAATAAGCTTCGAATGAACACCGCACAAAGAAAGAGCGGTAGCATTTTCGAGGGATCAGCACCTTCCGCTTCAATCAACAGGATGCTAAATTCAACAATATGCTTTAATACAGCCTTTATAAAAAATGTTTTAAGCTTAAGCCTTTGATAACTCTGCCTGACGGCTACTTTCTTTTTCCAATAATAGCTACCCAGTCTTCCATTTGAATCGTTTCTTCAATGTCAAACCCAGCTGCAGCAATTGCATCCCTTACTTCCTGCTTTTTCTGCTGGATGATGCCGGAGGCGATAAAATACCCGCCTTCCTTTACTGCTGAAGCAACATCATCGGTAAATCGCAGAATCACCTCTGCCAGGATATTGGCAACTATAATATCAGCCTTTTCATCAATGCCATCCAGCAGGTTGTTTTGGGAGACGTCAACGATTTGCTGAACTTTATTGAGCTTAATATTTAACCTGGCAGAATTCACCGCAACCTCATCAAGGTCAAGTGCCTTTACTTTTTCAGCACCAAGCATTGCAGCAGCAATGCTTAAAACGCCTGAACCTGTCCCGACATCCACCACTGTGTCACCCTGTTTTACCGTTCTTTCAAGGGCCTGAATACACATCACTGTAGTCGGGTGAGTGCCGGTTCCGAATGCCATGCCTGGGTCCAGTTCTATAATAAGTTCGTCGCTGCTGACAGGATTGTACTCTTCCCATGTTGGAACAATTGTAAATCGTTCTGATATCTTCACTGGGTTATAGTATTTTTTCCAGGCTGTCGCCCATTCTTCCTCATTTACTTCACTGATGCTAACCTTATTGGCGCCAATATCAATATTGAATAGCATCAAATTATTTATGGCTTCTTTAATTTCATCAACTGTTTCGCCCAAGAAGCTATTCACTGGCAAATATGCTTTTACAACAACGCCTTCTTCCGGGTAATCCTGTGGATCGAGCTGGTAGATTTCGCCGAATTGGTCCTTTCTTTCTTTTACAAGTTCCAAAGGATCTTCAATAACCACTCCGCTTGCTCCGGCTTCATGCAAAATATTCGAAATCGGTTCAACAGCTTCATTTGTAGTATGAATACTGATTTCTGACCATTTCACTTCTACCAACTCCATTTCCTTTATTCACCTTTAAAGGCTCGTTTTACTTTTGAGAAAAAACTTTCTTCCTGTTCCCCTTGTGGGACTTTTCCGCTTACTTCAGCAAACTCGCTGAGAAGCTGCTTTTGCTTTTCTGTCAGCTTTGTCGGTGTAATGATACGAACGATTATGTGCTGATCTCCTGTGCCGTATCCCCTAACGTTCGGTACGCCTTTTCCTTTCAGGCGGAATTTTGTCCCTGTTTGTGTACCGGCTGGAACCTTCAGTTTCACCTTTCCGTGAAGAGTGGGAACTTCGATTTCATCACCAAGAGCTGCTTGCACGAATGTAATAGGCATTTCACAGTATACATCATCGCCATCGCGTTCAAAGAACTCATGCGAACGGACATGGAATACAACATAAAGGTCTCCAGATGGGCCTCCGTTCACACCCGGTTCCCCTTGGCCGGCTACACGGAGCTGCTGGCCATCATCAATGCCCGCTGGAATCTTGACATGTATTTTTCTGCGTTTTTGCACCTTGCCGGCGCCGCCGCATGTGGAGCACTTTTGCTTAATTTCTTTTCCTGTGCCATTACAGTAGTGACAAACTCTTCTATTAACAATTTTGCCAAATGGGGTATTTTGCTCCACATTTAGCTGGCCAGAACCATGGCAATGGCGGCATGTTTCCGGCTTTGTTCCAGGCTTTGCCCCGGATCCGTCACATGTTTCACAAGTTTCTTCACGAGGAATTTCAATATCAGTCTCTTTTCCAAAAACAGCTTCTTCAAAAGATAGGGACATAGTGTATTGCAAATCTGCCCCTTGCCTTGGTGCATTAGGGTCACGGCGGCGAGATCCTCCTCCGAAGAATGTGCTGAAGATGTCCTCAAATCCGCCAAACCCTTCAAAGCCGCCTCCTCCAAAGCCCTGATTAGGATCTGTGTGGCCAAATTGGTCATAATGAGCCCTTTTTTGATCATCGCTAAGCACTTCGTACGCTTCTTTTACTTCCTTGAATTTCTCGTCAGCATCAGGCTCTTTATTTATATCAGGATGATATTTTTTTGAAAGCTTTCGATAAGCTTTCTTGATTTCATCCTTGGATGCGCCTTTGCTAAGCCCAAGAACTTCATAGTAATCCCTTTTACTCATGATTACCACTCCCCGATTCATTTCACATAAAGGTTATTGTATCATTCTCTAATTATATTCCGCAACCGCTATTCACTCACATTGAATAGATTGGTGTATTTTGGCCATTTGCCGCTTCCCCAAAGAAAGGAGCCTTGTCCACTCATAGGGCAAGGGGCAAAATAAACCATTCTTTCATTCTTTGCGGAACATCTTCAAACAGAAATAAAAGCCAAAGCCAAGAAATACCTGACTTTGACTTTTGATTTGAAAAGAGCTGGAGCCTTGCTCAAGGATTATACCTTGGAGAAGGCACAGCAGCATGACAATTTATACGTTAAGAAATATATTATTTATCGTCTTTAACCTCTTCGAATTCAGCGTCAACTACATTGTCGTCACTATTGCCGGCAGTGCCTTCAGCACCTTGCCCTGCTTGTGCTTGCTGAGCTTGTTCATATAGCTTCATTGTTAACGCTTGGACTACCTCCTGAAGCGCATCTTTCTTAGCACGGATTTCATCCAAATCGTTCTTTTCAATGGCAGCTTTTAGAGCGTCCTTAGCTTCGTTGGCTTTCGTTACTTCAGCTTCATCCACTTTGCCTTCTAGATCTTTTAAAGTCTTTTCAGTAGTGAATACTAGCTGATCTGCTTCATTGCGAAGCTCAACCTCTTCTTTGCGCTTTTTATCTGCTTCAGCATTTTCTTCTGCTTCTCTTACCATTTTATCAATCTCTTCATCAGATAATCCTGTAGATGATTTGATTGTAATCGCCTGCTCTTTGTTAGTGCCCAAGTCTTTAGCACGTACGTTTACGATACCATTTTTGTCGATATCGAAAGATACTTCGATTTGCGGCACTCCGCGCGGAGCTGGAGGAATATCGCCAAGCTGGAAACGGCCTAAAGTTTTGTTATCTGCAGCCATTGGACGTTCCCCTTGAAGAACATGGATATCAACGGCTGATTGTTTATCAGCAGCAGTTGAGAATACTTGAGATTTTGAAGTCGGAATTGTTGTATTGCGTTCAATTAGCTTCGTGAACACTCCACCCATTGTTTCAATTCCAAGTGATAATGGAGTTACGTCTAATAGAACAACATCCTTCACATCGCCAGTAATCACACCGCCCTGAATTGCTGCACCCATTGCTACAACTTCATCAGGATTAACACCTTTGTGAGGATCCTTTCCTGTTTCTTTCTTGATCGCTTCCTGTACAGCAGGGATACGGGTTGAACCACCGACAAGAATAACTTTATCGATATCTGAAGGAGTCAAGCCAGCATCTTTTAACGCCTGGCGTGTAGGTCCCATTGTGCGTTCTACAAGATCAGCGGACAGCTCTTCAAACTTAGCTCTTGATAGAGTTACTTCAAGGTGTAATGGACCAGCTTCCCCAGCAGTGATGAAAGGAAGGGAAATTTGTGTGGAAGTTACACCTGAAAGATCTTTTTTCGCTTTTTCTGCTGCATCTTTTAAACGCTGAAGTGCCATTTTATCTTTTGAAAGATCAATTCCATTTTCTTTTTTGAACTGCTCAACTAAGTAGTCAATAATTACCTGGTCAAAGTCATCTCCGCCAAGACGGTTGTCTCCGGCAGTAGATTTTACTTCGAAAACGCCATCTCCAAGTTCAAGAATTGATACGTCAAAAGTACCGCCGCCAAGGTCATAAACAAGGATTGTCTGGTCTTCATCCATTTTATCAAGGCCATATGCCAAGGCTGCAGCCGTTGGTTCGTTAATAATACGTTCTACTTCAAGGCCTGCGATTTTACCTGCATCCTTTGTAGCCTGGCGCTCAGCATCATTAAAGTAAGCAGGAACAGTGATAACAGCTTTTGTTACCTTATCGCCAAGATAGTCTTCTGCATAAGATTTTAAATATTGAAGGATAATAGCAGAAACCTCTTGAGGTGAATATTCTTTACCTTCGATTTCAGTTTTATAATCTGTTCCCATATGGCGTTTAATGGAAATGATTGTGTTCGGGTTTGTAATGGATTGGCGTTTTGCCACTTCACCAACCTGGCGTTCACCGTTTTTAAACGCAACAACTGAAGGAGTTGTACGGTTGCCCTCAGGATTTGGAATTACTTTTGGTTCGCCGCCTTCAAGAACAGCGACACATGAGTTTGTTGTACCTAAATCGATTCCGATAATTTTGCTCATGTACTTTACCTCCCCAAATATGTAGTTATTGATTTACTTTAACCATTGCTGGACGAATGACTCTGTCCTTAAGCTTGTAGCCTTTTTGGAACTCTTCGACTACAACATTGGATTCAAAATTCTCATCCTCCACCTGCATAACAGCTTGGTGCAAATGCGGATCGAATTCCTTTCCAACAGCTTCGATCTGTTCTGCACCTTCTTTTTTGATAGCCTCCAGCAAGCTTCGATAAACCATTTCCATTCCTTGAAGGATGGATTTCGCCTGTTCATTTTCAGCTTCCATCTGAAGAGCTCTTTCAAAGTTGTCAATCGCAGGCAACAGGTCAGAGATTAAACTTTGCGCTCTATATTTTTCAGACGCTTCAAGGTCAAGCCTTGCACGGCGCCGGGAATTTTCAAAATCAGCCTGAAGGCGGTAAATGCGATTTTCCGCTTCTTCCAGCTTGCCTTCCAGCTCAGCAATTCTTTCATTCGCTGCTGTTAGCTCGACATTGGCATTTTCCTCATCCGCGCTTGCTTTTGCTTCTTCCGCCTCTGCAAACACTTCTTCTATAGAAGCTTCATTTTCAGCTCCTTCAGGTTCGTTGGTTTGTTCATTTAAATCTTGATATAGCGTTTCTTTCTCTTCTGCCAACTTGTTCACCTCCCTTAAAGAATGGACGATTCTGTGAGATTTCTGCACTATTAGAAATAGTGCAGGCACCTTTCCATTGCAGGACAAGCTAAGTACGCCACATACAGTGGCAGCATCCCGGATGACCCGCACCCTCCCAAAAGCTGCATCAGCGTTCCTGGTGAAGCAATACAATTCTTCTAAAAACACAAGTAAAGGGATGGAAAGACAATTCCACCCTTAATCAATATTTCCACCATCAGCCGTTTTGATACAGCTTCGATAAAACAGCGGATAAGTCCGCACTGATATAGTCCAGCAAGCTAATGACTCTTGAATACTCCATTCTTGTAGGCCCTAGAATGGCAATTGTACCCAGCTGCTCGGTACCGATCGAGTAGCTTGCAGTAATCAGGCTGCAGTTTTCCATTGCAGTATTCTTGTTCTCCCTGCCGATTCTGATATTGATCCCGGCTTTATCTTTGCGTATTAAATCATATATGCCCTCTTCCTGCTCGATCATATTCATAAGGTTTTTAACCTTTTCAATATCATGAAACTCCGGCTGGCTTAGCATATTCGTTTTACCGCCAAAGAATAGCTTTTCATAGGATGGTATCTTAATGGTATCAGCAATTGAATTCAGCATAAAGTCATAATTATTGATATGCTGCCTTAAGAGAACGGCAACCTCTTTGTATAGCTTATTATTCAGGCTTTCAATCGGAGCACCAGACAGCCGGTCATTGAGAATGTTAACCACTTTTTCCAAATCTCCGGCATCAATGCTTTCCGGCAGGTGGAACATCCTGTTTTCCACATGGCCTGTATCTGTAATAATAATAGCTACTGCTGTTTCTTTATTCAAAGGCACAATCTGAATTTTCTTCAGCTTGTTCTCCCTTACTGCAGGCCCAAGGACAATTGATGTATAATTCGTCAGCTCAGACAGAATTTTTGCCGATTTTTGAACAATTTTTTCCAGTTCATAAATTCTTTCCGCAAAGATTGATTTTACTTTGTGGATATCATGCTGATTTAATTTTTGCGGGGATAAAAGGTGATCCACATAGTAGCGGTACCCTTTTTCAGAAGGAATCCTCCCCGATGAGGTGTGTGTTTTTTCAATAAACCCAAGTTCCTCTAAATCTGCCATCTCATTTCTGATCGTTGCGGAACTAAAAGAAATTTCATCTTTTTTTGACAAGGTTCTCGAACCGACAGGCTGTGCAGTTTGAATAAAATCATCAACAATCACTTGAAAAATTAATAATTGACGATCTGTTAACACAGTTATCACCTCTGTTAGCACTCTTAATTCGCGAGTGCTAATTCTATTTAATAAATTATCAAATCAAGCATACAGTGTCAATAATTTGGCTTTCATTTTTCAGCCTGCAATTTACCCTGGGTAATTACCCTATAAAGGACTGAAATACCTCGTTCCCAAGAAAAAGTCCTTGTCTGGTCAACCTGATATGATCTTCTGCAACAGCAATTAATCCTTTCTCTTCCAGCTGTGCAATTTGAATTTCAAACATTTTTAGAGGGTCATTGCCAAATTTCTGTTTAAAGCGACTGATGGAGACTCCAGCTGTTTTTCTCAGTCCAAGAAACATCTCCTCTTCCATCTGTTCTTCAATTGAAACTTTATGCTCCTCCAGAATAGGAAGCTTACCGCCTGCGATGGGTTCCATATATTTCTTGAGCGGCCCATGGTTCGATCGGCGAAGGCCATTTACATATCCATGAGCGCCTGCGCCAATCCCGAAATACCATTCATTATCCCAATAGGTGATATTATGGCGGCTCTCAAAACCCGGTTTAGCAAAGTTGCTTATTTCGTATTGCTTAAAACCATTTTTGTCCATTTGTTCCATTAACAAACCATACATTTCAGCTTCCGCATCTTCTCCTGGTGTTGGCAATTTGCCTTTTCTCATTAGGTTGTAAAACACAGTTTTAGGTTCAATAATCAGCGAGTAACCGGAATAATGTTCGATATCAAGAGTAAATGATGTTTCGAGCGTTTCTCTAAAATCTTTTAATGTCTGGCCTGGAAGGCTGTAGATCAGATCTATGCTAATGTTATTAAAGCCAATTTTCTTGGCTGCCTCGATAGAATGAAAAACATCTTTGGCTCTGTGAACTCTTCCAATCCTCTTTAGCAGATCATCATTGAAGGTCTGTACGCCAAAACTAAGCCGGTTGACTCCTGCATCATATAAAATTTTTAGCTTTTCCTCAGAAAGATCTCCTGGGTTCGCTTCAAAGGTATATTCAGTCGAACCATTATATGGAAGCTGTTTTCTAATAATGGCGCAAAGCTTCTCAAGCTGCTTTTCATTAAGTGCAGTTGGCGTGCCCCCTCCAATAAAAATGGAATTTAATTGCCTTGCTGGTGTTTCCAGCAGGGCAAGTTCCATTTCCTTTTCAAGAGAATCGAGGTATTCATCAACGGGCTGGCCCTTTAGAAATACTTTATTAAAATCACAATAATGGCATATATGCTCACAAAATGGGATGTGTATATAAGCGGCTTTTATCATTTATTTCACTACCTTTGTCATAAGCATCATAAAATAAAGAGGCTAGTGATGCTATTATTATGACAGCATAACTAACCTCTTTAAACAAAGCAACTATATTACTTTTTAGAGTTATTGTCATCCATTTTCAAAACAGCCATGAAGGCTTCTTGCGGAACTTCAACAGAACCAACCTGCTTCATCCGCTTTTTACCTTCTTTCTGCTTTTCCAAAAGCTTACGCTTACGGGAGATGTCTCCGCCGTAACATTTCGCCAATACATTTTTGCGGATGGCTTTAATTGTTGAGCGGGCTACAATTTTTTGGCCGATGGCAGCCTGGACAGGAACCTCAAACTGCTGGCGCGGAATTAGCTCTTTCAGCTTTTCAACGATAACCTTCCCTCTTTCATAAGCAAAATCCTTATGAACAATAAAGCTTAATGCGTCAACTTTTTCCCCATTTAACAGAATGTCCATCTTAACAAGCTTTGATGGTTTGTATCCAATCAATTCATAGTCAAATGAAGCATATCCTTTTGTATTGGACTTAAGCTGGTCAAAGAAATCATATACAATTTCAGACAAAGGAATTTCATATATAATATTAACCCTAGTTTCATCCATGTATTGCATATCAATAAATATGCCGCGTTTTTCCTGGCAAAGTTCCATAATGGCCCCTACATAGTCATTTGGTGCCATCATTGTAGCTTTGACATATGGTTCTTCCACTCGATCAATCTTCTGCGGGTCAGGCATATTAGATGGATTATCTACTTTGATTTCTGTGCCATCTGTCAAGATGACATCATAGATAACACTTGGTGCTGTTGTAATCAAATCAATTTTGAATTCCCGCTCAATACGCTCCTGGATGATTTCCATGTGGAGCAATCCAAGGAATCCGCAGCGGAATCCAAAACCGAGCGCCTGGGAAGTTTCAGGTTCAAATTGAAGTGCTGAGTCATTAAGTTCCAGCTTTTCAAGCGCTTCCCGCAAATCATTAAACTTGGCACTATCAATTGGATACAAACCGCAATAAACCATCGGATTTAATCTTCGATAACCAGGAAGGGCTTCGGATGCCCCGTTTTTCGCATTTGTGATGGTGTCACCGACACGAGTATCGCCGACATTTTTAATTGCTGCGGTCAGAAAGCCTACGTCTCCAACCGATAGCTCTGGCATCGGAGTGGATTTTGGTGTAAACACACCTACCTCCGTTACTTCAAACTCCTTGCCAGTCGCCATCATTTTAATTTTATCGCCAACTTTAACCGTTCCATCTACGACTCGAATATAAGCTACTACACCGCGATAGGCATCGTAGAGGGAATCAAAAATCAGCGCCTTTAAAGGAGCGTCCGGATCCCCGGCAGGTGCAGGCACCTTTTCAACGACCTGTTCCAGGATTTCTTCAATACCGATTCCCGCTTTTGCCGAAGCAAGCACCGCTTCAGAAGCATCAAGGCCAATTACCTCTTCTATTTCATTGCGGACACGCTCAGGATCGGCACTTGGAAGGTCAATTTTGTTGATAATCGGCAGAATTTCCAGATCGTTATCCAAAGCCAGGTAAACATTCGCCAGGGTTTGCGCCTCGATCCCCTGAGCAGCATCAACTACAAGGATTGCTCCTTCACAGGCTGCCAAACTGCGGGATACCTCATAAGTAAAATCGACGTGGCCCGGAGTATCAATTAAATGGAAGGTATAGATTTCTCCATCTTTGGCTTTATATTTTAACTGGACGGAGTTTAGTTTGATCGTGATGCCGCGTTCTCTTTCCAGGTCCATTGAATCAAGGAGCTGGTCCTTCATTTCACGGGCTGTCAGCGCATTAGTTTTTTCAAGGATACGGTCAGCCAATGTCGATTTCCCATGGTCAATATGGGCGATAATCGAAAAATTCCTTATTTTCTCTTGCCTTTTTAGTCTCTCTTCTCTGTTCATTGTTTCAACTCCTACTATATAAGAAAAGCGCAAGACGCCTAAAATAAGGGCGCCTGGAGCCAAGTGTTAATCGATTTTCAGTTAGTCCTCTTAGTTTATACACTATTTTTGATTATAGCAGTACGTTTATGAAGATTCAATGCTAAGCTGAATGGCCGCTTTTAGTGCAAAAAAATAAGGCTGCCCTAAAGCAGCTCTATTTTCCGGCTATTAATTCTGTAATGAAAGCGATCGCTTTTTCTGTTAGCTCTGACAGTCCTTCCGAGATGCTTTTCCCTAAAGACGAAAAGAAGTTATAAGCTTTCATTTCTTCAAGCTTTTCCTTCTTCTGCTGAAGATCATGGCTTGATACATCATTGCCCAGTACGGATGCCTGAAGATCCCCTCCCTCGGTTTCGCTTATTGTTAGCGCACTCTTAAAATCGCCATCAGAATAGCCCTTCATCTTATGAATACCCTCGTTTGCCTGCTGCATCCCAAACAGGACGGATACAAACATAATGGCTGCAAGAAAAATCGCTTTTATCATAAACATCTTCATTACCGAATCACACCCACATATTATTTCTTTTCCGAATCCCCGCTTGCCGGTGAAGTTACTTCTTCAGCCTGCCAATAATATTCACTGAACACTTCCGCCAGGGCTTCAGCTGATCGATTGAGTTCTTCAAAGGTATTATCAACTCCGCCAAATTCTATCAGAATCGCATTTTCAGAGAGATCCTGATTAAATTTTCCATTCGTTCTTTTTCCCTGAAGCTGAATAATCCCTCTGCTCAAGCCCTTATATTTTTCCTCAAGCCTATTATGCAGCTCATTGGCAAACTTTAAATTTTTTTCGTAGTTTTGGTGCTCTGCACCAATAACAAATGCAACCTTAGCATATTGCTTTCCGTTAATTTCCTTTGTAGTATCAGCTTTTCTGCGTGAGTCCCTGTGAATATCAATGAAGTATGTCAAATCCCGGTCAGCAGATGCAGCTGCCTGAACAACTTCCCTTGAGGCCTCATAGGATTGAGCATAGCTCCAGCCTTTTTTATTTAATGCTTCCTGAATATCTGTTTTATCCACAGTTGTCCCGATTCCTCTGCTTTCAAGCTCTTCTTTGAGCTTGTCCCCTATTTTGGTTACGTTGATTTGAGAATGGCTGGCAGCATTTGGATCTGTTACTCCTTTTAAATAGGGAAGGAATGATTCCCGGTTATGGCTGAAATAAACATAAACTGCATTTTTATCACCAGTAGTCATAGGCGGTTTAGCAGACTGATTGTTATCTTCAGATGCCTCAAGTCCTTCGGTGTTTTGGAGAGCTGCTTCCTGCTCAGCTTTCAACACCTCCAAAGGCGGTGATGACTCTACTGGCATATTTGTATAATCCGTTCCCTCACCTGCAACCAAAATTTTGCTATCATAGATAGAGAAATATGGAAGCTCTCTTCCTAATAAACTTCTTGGATCATTCAGGTTAATATTGGTTGATAGCTTAAAAACCAAATTGGCAAATCTGGGTGGCGGGCTGCTTTCAGGCACCCCCTGGAGAAATGAGTGGTTTTCCCACCCAAGGAAATGGTAAAGCATTTCTCCAGTTAAATTATTCGCAGCTGTATTGACAGAATCGGAGCTTATTCTGTACTCCGGTTTCAATGAAGTTATAGCACCGCTTATTGAAAAAATCATAAATAGAAAAAGCAAAAATCCGCCAATGGCCTTTAACAGGGTTGTCCCCTGAATAGTTACAACGATTCCATTCGTCTTCAAAGGTTTCATTGTTCCACCTCTCTTTGCAAGTCTAGTAAATGTTATGTCTTTGCTAGAGAAGATAGAACCTAATATTTTTTATATTATGTTACCTGGCAGTAATCTCCCCGCTTCAAGGAAAAAACGGCGAAAGCGGGGGATGGGGGAAACCCCAACTAATTGAAATTTCAATTTACCTTGTATAAAAACCGGCATTATCCTGGTTGACTTGTTGGTGAAGTGCTGCATTTAAGCCATTTGCAATTAAATTGGACATATCCTCTATAAATACATCCACTTCCTTCGGTGTCACCATTAGATTATGGCCAAGAGGGGACAGAACTTCATAGATCAGCCTGCGCTTTTCCTCTTCAGGCAGAGTTCCAATCATGCCTAAAAACGTTTTTCGGTGATGCTCTTCAGGCAAATCTTCCTCCGAAAGCTTTCTTTTTTCACCAAAGGTCATTCCAGCCGGCGCAAGGGAACGTGACGGCCTGTCTCCTTCCCTCATTTCCTTTCCGAAATGCTTTAAAATAAAATCGATCGTGTCGCTCGTTATCGAAACAGCGTCCACTACAGTAGGAATTCCAATTGCGATAACCGGAATACCTAATGTTTCTTTGCTGATTTCTTTCCTTTTATTACCTACTCCCGAACCTGGATGAATTCCTGTATCCGAAATTTGGATGGTAGAATTGACCCTTTCGATTGAACGGGATGCAAGCGCATCGATTGCAATAACAAAATCAGGCTTCGTTTTTTCAACAATGCCATAAATAATATCGCTTGTTTCAATGCCGGTTAATCCCATAACACCAGGAGAAATAGCGCTTACAGGGCGATAGCCTTCTTCTACGCTTTCAGGCTGAAGCTGATAAAGGTGCCTTGTAATCAAAAGGTTCTCACAAACTTGCGGTCCAAGTGCATCAGGGGTTACATTCCAATTCCCAAGACCGACAATTAGGCATGATGCATTCTCTTGTATTCCTAATTGTTTTATGAAATGGGAAAACTCTCTCGCAAAAACCGATTCCACTTTCTGCTGCAATTCAGTATCCTGCTGGCGGATGCCTGTCACTTCAATGGTCAGATAGTTACCTTGCTTTTTCCCTAATGCTTCTGCACCTTCTTTTGTTACTTCAACAAAAGAAATTTTTATATCATTTTCTTTTTTCTCCTTTATAATAACGCCCTCGATCTGTGAAAGGTTTTCCTGAGCGTGAACGTTGTCTTTCTGCCTGTCAGCTATTACCATTTCCCTTGCCTCAATGGCAAGGTCCGTTCGGACCGAATATTTGCTTAAATCTATTGATTCCTTCAAGTTAATCCCTCGCATTCACTTCTTTTTTGGTTATATGGAAAACAGCCCATAATATACTAGAATTCGGATATGTTCTATCTTTGCCTTATTAGGGCAAAAACATGCATAAGAAGTTTTAACTTCATAACTGAAACAAGATCAGCAATTTTAAATACTGAGTATTGCATTATGCCCGTGTGTTTGATAGAATATCACTTGTTCTTAATTATTGTTAATGAATGTGAATGTCGAGTTATAGAATCTCGATGCTTTTTCAGGAGGTGAATGGAATGCCAAACATTAAATCTGCTATTAAGCGTGTTAAAACTAGCGAAGCTCGCAATGCTCATAACGCTACAATCAAATCTTCAATGCGTACAGCTGTAAAGAAAGTTGATGCTGCAATCGTTAACAACGATGCTGCTGCTGCAACTGAATCTTTCGCTGATGCTGCTCGTAAACTAGACAAAGCTGCTGCAAAAGGTCTAATCCACAAAAATGCTGCTGCTCGCAAAAAGTCTCGTTTAATGAAAAAAATGAACTCTTTAAACGCGTAATGTTTAGAGATAACGGCTATCTTAAAGGATAGCCTCAGGCTGTCGAGAAACTATCGACAGCCTTTATTTTAATAGTTAACTTTAATTATTCACCGNGTTAATATGTTATAATTAACCCATTAAATCCTATAGATTGTGGTGAATTTACATGTTTAAACCCAAAGAATCTTCGCAAAATGAAATTGAATTTGTGTCTATTGATGAACTTGTTCCTTCGGACCACCTTCTGCGAAAAATAGATCAGTACATAGATTTTTCAACCATTTTAGATAAGGTTCGCCCATATTATAGTGAGGACAACG
>NZ_JAEL01000099.1 GCF_000518885.1 Bacillus sp. J33
AACAAAGACAAGCCTAACTTTTTGTTTAGCTGAGCCCTTAAGCTAATTCAGCAATCGGCGGAGCGAACTCTTGACAAACCGAACTTGCCAATGGTTTAAAATGGAAACAACCAAGGGCTTATTTGGTATGCCTTCTTTTGTTCCCTTCGCCCTTGTTAAACAATCCTCAAACCATTGGCGTGTTTGTCAAGAGCGATTGCGGCGCATCTCCATCCAGTAAATAGGAGAGAAACTAACCCTTTAGGTAGTTTTCATAAATCTTTTGACACTACCTTTAAGACTCAAGTCCCCATTTTTTAATGACTGATTTTTCAATACGCTGGAAAATTAGTTGGTCAACAATCATGCCAATTGCACCAATGATGATCATGACACCGATAACAATATCCATTCTTCCGAAGTCTGAAGCATACCTTAATGTGTATCCCAATCCTGGCCCTGTACTTAATAGCTCACCGGCCATTAGTGCACGCCAGGCAAATGCCCAGGCAAGGCGCGATCCGGTTA
Organism: Bacillus sp. J33; assembly: GCF_000518885.1. GTDB lineage: Bacteria > Bacillota > Bacilli > Bacillales > Cytobacillaceae > Cytobacillus. The sequence continues at coordinate 508 of NZ_JAEL01000099.1, forward strand.
CGACATAGGGAATGGATGCAGGGAAGATGACCCTTGTGAAAAGGTCAATTCCATTTGCGCCCATCGTTTGTGCTGCTTTTATATATAGGGGCGATACATTTTTAATTCCTGTTCGCATGTTCAGTGCCATCACAAAGGTTCCGCCAAGAATAGTTACAAAGATAACTGCCTTTTCATTAAGCCCGAACCACATGATGGCGATCGGAAGCCATACAATGCTTGGGACACTCTGCAGTGCGAGAATAACAGCACCGAGCGTATCATCAGCTGTTTTCGATTTTCCAAGCAGGATTCCAATCAAGGTGCCGATAACAAGACTGATAGCCAATCCAACAGCTAATCTCTTAAAGCTCGCAATTAAATCATAGATGAGCGTTTTATCCTTAAAACCTTCAACTAATGCATTGAAAACACTTGATAAAGAAGGGAAAATCAGCGGATGCCACAGCTCCATGCGGGAACCGATTTCCCAGAAAGCAATAATGGCTGCAAAAAAGATTATTCGTTTAATGGCTGTTTGCATATTGAAGTTCCTCGCTAACGACTTTGTCTATTTCCTTCTTTAGATAGCTCATGATATGGTCTTCGATCTCCAGCATCTCCTTCTTGTACTCTTCACGCGGCCGCGGAATATCCACGGGAATATCCTGCAAAATGGTACCCGGTTTGGTTCCCATAACGATAATCCGGTCCGAAAGTTTAATAGATTCAGAGATGCTATGTGTCACGAATAAGATCGTTTTCTTCGTCTCCATCCAAATATTTTCAAGCTGCACGTGCAAACGGGAACGTGTCTGTTCATCTAAAGCCCCAAATGGTTCATCCATTAAAAGGGTTTCGGGATTCATGGCCAGGGCTCTTGCAATCGCCACCCGCTGCTGCATTCCCCCAGAAAGTTCGTGCGGATAATGAGATAAGTATTTTCCTAGCTGGACCATTTGCAGGTATTTAAGAGCAGATGCTTCTGCATCCTTCTTCTTCATCTCTTTTTTCAAAGGAAACGTGACATTTTCCATTACGGTTAACCAAGGGAATATGGCTGCCTGCTGGAAAACCATTCCTCTGTCTTTTCCAGGTTTGCTTATGGTTTTTCCATCAATTAGAACTTCGCCTGAAGTTGTTTTAGTTAGGCCGGCAGCGATCGATAGAAGCGTTGATTTTCCGCATCCGGAAGGTCCCAGAATCGATACAAATTGGCCTTTATCAATCGTAAGATTTATATCTTTAAGCACATCTACAGGCTGGTTTTCTTTATCACTGTATTGCTTATTTACACCATTTATCTGAATGAACATTAAATCACCTATCCCTATAAACCTTATTAATTTACTCGGATTACTTGTAATTATAATGTATTCACCATGTAAGTCAACATTTCTTATAAAAATATAAAACAATGGGCTAGTTCATAATTACAAAAAAGAGCTTCCTCCATCTCCGGAGAAAGCTCTTCCTATTATATTATAATTTAATTTCGGCTGTTTTTGATGCAGCAATCAATGCTTCAATCCCTGCCAGGTCTCCGCTTTCAAACAGTTCGATGATTTTGCTTCCGACTATAACTCCATCACAGTGCGTGTTCATTTCCTCAACATGAGATGGCTCAGATATTCCAAACCCGGCAAGCACCGGCAGTGGACTGACTTCTCTCACCTTTTCGAGGTGTTTTCCAAGTTCCTCAGAAAATCCTTTCCTGGCGCCAGTAGTGCCATTAACTGTTACTGCATATAAAAAGCCTTTTCCTTTATTTGCGATTTCCCGAATTCGCTCAATTGAACTTGTTAATGTTACAAGCCGAACAATCTCAATGCCCGCCCTCTCTGCGATTGGAGCTATCATTTCTTCTTCTTCAGCAGGAAGATCAGGCAGTATCAAGCCATCAACACCGGATTTGGAAGCTTCAGCAATAAAATTTCCGATTCCAAAAGCCATAACTGGATTCATGTATGTCATGAATATCAGCGGAATATGGACAATTGGACGAATCTCAGCGATTTTTGCCAAAACACCCCTGAGAGTGGTGCCAGCTTCCAAAGCCCTGATCCCCGCCTGCTGGATAACAGGTCCATCTGCTACCGGATCGGAAAATGGAATTCCAATCTCTATTGCCGTAGCACCGGCTTTTTCCAGGAATGTTATTCTTTCAGCAAGTGTATCCAGCCCGCCATCGCCAGCCATAATATATGGCACAAACGCTTTTTCATCATTTTGTTTTAGATTTTGAAATACTTTTTCGATCCGGTTCATTTTCCTTCCCCTCCTAGTCTAGCTCTTACAGTCTCTACATCTTTGTCTCCTCTGCCAGACAGACAGATTACAAGGCCCTCATCTTCTTTCATTTGCGGTGCGAGCTTCAAAGCATATGCTACTGCGTGGGAGCTTTCCAATGCAGGAATAATGCCTTCAAGCTTGCAAAGCTGCTTTAATCCCTCCATCGCTTCCTCATCTGTAATGGATTCATATTGCGCCCTTCCGGAATCTTTTAAATAGCTATGCTCCGGACCGACTCCTGGATAATCAAGGCCCGCTGAAATCGAATGGGCCTCTTGAATTTGGCCATCCTCATCCTGGAGCAAATACATTAGGGCTCCATGCAGGACACCTGGAGTTCCCTTTGTCAATGACGCTGCATGTTTGTCTGTATCCGTACCCATGCCTGCCGCTTCAACACCGATTAAGCGGACACTTTCATCTTTTATAAAAGGATAAAACATCCCCATGGAATTGCTTCCTCCGCCGATGCAAGCCACCACAGCCTCTGGCAGCCTTCCTTCTTTTTCAAGGTACTGCTGCTTCGTTTCATTTCCAATAACACTCTGAAAATCGCGGACGATCATGGGGAAAGGATGCGGACCCATTACAGACCCGAGAATATAATGGGTATCCTCAACGTTTGTAACCCAGTAGCGGAGCGCTTCATTTACTGCATCTTTTAATGTTGCACTTCCTGATTTAACCCCTACTACTTTGGCTCCTAAGAGCTCCATTCTGAATACATTGAGCTGCTGCCTGCGGATATCCTCTTCACCCATAAATATAATACATTCAAGGTTAAGCAAGGCACAAGCCGTTGCTGTTGCCACTCCATGCTGTCCTGCACCTGTCTCAGCCACAATTTTCTTTTTGCCCATTCTGAGGGCTAACAGCGCCTGGCCCAATGAGTTATTTATTTTGTGTGCTCCCGTATGGTTTAAATCCTCCCGCTTAAGATAGATTTTCGCACCGCCGGCGAATTTTGTGAGGTTTTCAGCAAAATATAATGGTGTTTCCCGCCCGACATAATCCTTGAGCAAAGCCTGAAGCTCTGACTGGAAGCGCTCATCTTCCCTTGCTTTTTTATATTCCTCCTCCAATTCAAGAATGGCCTGCATTAAAGTTTCAGGCACATAACGGCCTCCATAATTTCCAAAGTGTCCCCGTTCATCTGGCAATGCATAAGTAGCTGTCATTTTACTTCCTCCCTCTCCACGCTTTTTGCTTCATGGATAAATCTTTGTATTTTTTTAGGATCTTTTTGTCCATTTGTCTCGACCCCGCTGCTAACGTCAACCATATATGGATTGGCTGCTTTAATCCCTTCAGCCACATTTTCCGGATTCAGCCCGCCAGCGAGGATAATCTTCTTATCTTTTAGAATGTTTCCATCAAGAATGCTCCAATCAAAAGAGACGCCATTGCCTCCGCGATACTTTCCTTTTGGACTATCAAGCAGGCAATATTCACAGGAGTAATCATGAAGCCTCAATAAATCTTCCGGAGAGCCGACGCTCAATGCTTTAATAACAGGAACTGAAAATCCTTTGCAAAACTCAGAAGCTTCATCCCCATGCAGCTGGATTACATTGATTCCTGAGACCTTTACAATTTCCTCTATATTTTCTTTTGTTTCATTTACAAACACACCGACTTTTAAAATACCCTTGGGAAGGCATTTGATAATCTCTGCAGCTGCCTCCGGATCAATTTTTCTTTTGCTTTCAGCAAAAACAAACCCGATTGCATCTGCACCGCTTTCAATAGCTCCCAGAGCTGTTTCAATGTCCCTAATTCCGCAAATCTTCACCTTCATTGCTTTACAGCTCCTTGCAATGGAAGCTTCATGGCCTTTAGCAGCCCTTCCAAATTATCTGAAGTCATAAACGCTTCCCCAACAAGGATTCCATTTGCTCCTGCAGCAATAACCCGCTCTACATCCTCTTCTGTTTTAATGCCGCTTTCGCTGATCAGGAATCTCCCCGACTTTTTTATGGCTGGTGCAAGCCTTTCCGTTACGCCAAGATCCACTTCAAAGGTTTTTAAATTTCGATTGTTAACACCAATTAACTTTGCTCCAGTTGCCAGTGCTGTTTCCAGCTCCTCTTCATTATGGACCTCCATCAGGACCTCAAGATCCTGCGCAAGTGCAAAATCATAAAGTTCTTTTAGCCTTCCAGCATCCATGGCAGCAACAATCAGCAAAATAAGATTTGCACCCGATGCCTTCGCTTTCAGAATTTGTGCTTCATCTAAAATAAAGTCCTTACAGAGGATCGGGAGGTCGACCGTTTTTCTGACTGAGGCTAAATCTGAAAAGTGCCCTTTAAAAAAAGCATTATCAGTTAAAACGGAAATCGCATCTGCACCAAATCTTTTATAAAACAGCGCCTGGTTTTCAGGCTTCTGTGAAGTATTTATATCCCCCTTTGATGGTGAAGCCCTTTTGAATTCCGCGATGACAGCAAGTTCAATTCCAGTCTCAAGCCGCTTGAGAAATGAACGTTTTTCAAAATTCACTGGTGAGATCCCAGCTGTTTTTTCTTCCTGCAGTTCCCTTATTTCATTTCTCTTCTCAGCTAAAATTTTATCTAAAATCGTTCCCATTTATATCACCTCTTTTTGAACGCTTTTGCTTGCTTTAATTAATTGCTGGAGTTTATTCAAAGCCGCTCCAGAATCGATGCTTTCTTTTGCAATCTCAATGCCGGATTGAATGTTGTCTGCTTTTCCTCCAGCAAAGATCCCGATTCCTGCGTTCAACAGTACAGTATCTCTTTTTGCACCCTTCTCTCCTTTAAGGACGTTTAAGAGGATTTCGGCATTTTCCCTGGAGTCTCCTCCTCTGATGGCATCATTGCTGTAGACCGGGAGGCCGACCTCTTCAGGATGAAGAATTTTTTCAGTTACTTTGCCGTTATCAAGAATGGCCAGATGATTTTCCCCCTGAAGGGAGGCTTCATCCATATATCCCGCTCCATTAAGTACAACAGCTCTTTTTCTGCCTAATGTCTTCAGTACTTCTGCAAACATCATGGTGCAATCTCTTCGGTATATTCCTAAAAGCTGGTTTTCAAGCTCAACAGGATTTGTTAACGGGCCAATTAAGTTAAATGTTGTGGGGATCCTTAAATCCCTGCGAACCTTCATGATTTGCTTAATATTTGGATGAACATGGGGAGCAAACAGGAATGCAATTCCGATTTCCTCCAGAATCTCTTCTGTCCTTTCAGGTGAATGATTTAAATGGATGCCCAAGTGCTCCAGTACATCTGCACTTCCCGTTTTGCTGGAGACACTTCTATTTCCGTGCTTGGCAACCGGAATCCCTGCTCCTGCAATTACAAACGCTGAAGTGGAGCTGATATTAAAGCTGCTTGAACCATCTCCGCCTGTTCCGCAATTATCCAAAACATTGGGAATCTTCTTGCTAAACGCAAGGGATTTTTCCCTCATCGCCCTAACAATTCCTGCAATCTCTTCGACTGTTTCCCCTTTTGTTTTCAGGCTGACCATAAACGCGGCAATTTCACTGTCAGTTACATCACTGTCAAGCAAATTGTCCATGGCTTCCTTCATTTCCTCTTCTGTAAATGACACTCTATCAGATAACCGTTGCAGTATTGTCTTCATGTTTCCTTTCCCTCCCAATGGTTTGTAAAAAATTTTCCAATATCTTTTTTCCAAGGTTCGTACCGACAGACTCCGGATGGAATTGCAGACCGTATAACGGGTATTTTTCATGTTTTATGGCCATGATTTCATTGTCATCCATTGATCTGGCCAAAATGTTAAAGCTGCCCGGCAAAGTGCCGGATTGAATAATTAAAGAATGATATCGCATGATGCTGATCGGCTGTGGCATATATTGAAACAGCTGTGAGCCATTATGCTTCAGGTTTGAAATCTTCCCATGCATGATTTTTCTGGCTTTCTCAATTTTTGCGCCAAAAGCATAGCCAATTGCCTGATGGCCGAGACAAATTCCGAGAATGGGCATCTTTTGATGGAAGTGCCGAATGACTTCTACTATTACACCAGCTTGCTCCGGACGGCCGGGTCCAGGTGAAAGCACAATGGCTTCGGGTTTGAGGCTTTCAATCTCTTCAATCGAGATTTGATCATTTCGGACAACTTTAATCTCTTCTCCAAGCTCCCCTAAATATTGATATAGGTTATAAGTAAATGAATCATAATTATCAATCAGCAGAATCATGTTTATCCTCCAAAAATGCTTTTAGTTTATGAATTGTTTCCTCATATTCTTTTTCAGGCACTGAATCGTGTACGATTCCTGCCCCAGCCTGAATGTAGGCATTTCCTCCTTTTATCACCATGGTTCTAATGGCAAGCGCGAAATCCATATTCCCATTGCCGGAAAAATAGCCGACTGCACCAGAATAGATCCCTCTTTTCACTGTTTCGAGTTCGTTAATGATTTCCATTGCCCTTATCTTCGGTGCTCCAGAAACGGTTCCGGCAGGCAAGCAGGCGATTAATGCATCAATTGCAGTGTAAGGCTTCTTAAGCTTGCCTCCGACTTCTGATACCAGGTGCATAACATGCTTATATCTTTCAATCACCATGTTTTTTTCAATGTGTACTGAACCAAACTCGCAAACGCGGCCAAGGTCATTGCGGCCAAGATCCAGAAGCATGCGGTGTTCAGCCAGCTCCTTTTCATCTTCTTTCAAGCTTTTTTCAAATTCCAGATCTGCCTCTTCTGTTTTTCCTCTCGGCCTTGTGCCTGCAATCGGATTTGTAATTACTTTATTCCCATTCGTTTTAATGAGGCTTTCGGGAGATGCTCCTGCCACGGCATAATCCTCAAAATCAAGATAGTACATGTATGGTGAAGGATTTTGCACTCTTAATTTGCGATAGAATGAAAAAGGATCGCCTTTTATTTCAGCTTTTAATCGCTGTGACAGCACTACTTGAAAAATGTCACCCTCTTCGATGTAGCGCTTTGCTATATCCACCTTTTCAACAAATTCTTCTTTTGAAATAGAAGCCTTAAAAGAGGTGAGTGCCGCTTCATTGGATTTAACAGGACCATTTCCACTTTGAATTTCCGCTTTTCTTCTCGCCACTTTCTCGCGCAGCTTCGAAATATCCGATTGTTCTGTTAATGGCATCGCTACAAGGAAAACCTTTTGCTCCAAATGATCAAATACAGCTACTTCTTCAAAAAACATTAAGTGGGCATCCGGAACATTCAATTCATCCTCTGGAATATCTCCGATATCCTCGTATTGTCTGATGACATCATACCCTGCATAGCCAACTGCCCCTCCGCAAAACGGAAATCGTTCAAGCTGCAGCCTTTTATCTTCCGGCATAAGCTTTTTTAAAACATCCAGCGGCTTTTCAGCAAATACTTCCTCACTTCCATTTGCCTTTACAGTTGTATGGCTTCCTGCACCCTTTAGCTCCATAACAGGATCTGCTCCAATAAAAGAAAACCGGCCTGACTTCTCATGCTTTAATGAACTTTCAAAAAGGAACTTCTTCTGCCCGCTCATTCTTTGATAAATCACTATGGGAGTTAGGGTATCCCCCTCAAGTTCTTCGATTATATAGGGCTCATCAATCTTTATTTTCAAATTCTTTCTCCTCCAGTTCTTTTAGGAAAATAAAAAAAGCCCCCTACACACACAGAAATTGTGTGTATAGAGGACGTATCTTGTGACCGTGGTGCCACCTCTTTTTAGAGCATAGCTGCTCCCTCTTTCGGGTACGGAAAAATTTCGATACCCTATCCTTTTAACGGTGGAAATCCGTGCTTCCCTACTAAATTTCAAGAAGTCTCTCGCAAGTCCATTCGAATGATTTTCCGTACCGGTTTCCACCTTCCCCGGCTCTCTGGAACGGTTTGAATCAATCTACTCCTCTTGCTCAATGATTTAAAGTAATAAAGTTTTAAGAAAACAAAAAGGGCTTCCCGTCTTAAAAAGGACGAGAAACCCGTGGTGCCACCTTCATTAGCTGATAAATCAGCTCACTTTAACAGATATCAAAACGGAAATCCGTTTGAATATCTGTCCCTTGTAACGATGAGACCGATCGCCAAAGCCTACTGCTTAAAAAGGTTCGGTTTGGAGGCTCTAAAGTCCATTCACTTCTGCATCCACACTGATTTGCACCAACCATCAGCTCTCTTTAGCTTCAACAGGAGCTACTACTCTTTGTCATTGCCTTTCGATATATTGCTTATTATAATATTCGGATAAATAAAAAATGTCAAGGCTTATTGTAATTTTTTTATAAAAGGGCTTTCTTCAGCTTCTCTTTCCAAACGGCAGCAAGCTCCTGGATCTCAAGCAAATCTTCCACTGCTTTACGGTTTTTTCGATCATGAAAAAGCGTAAAATTTGCCTGAAGAACCGTAACTTTTTCCTGTTTCCTTTCCTCAAGCTTCATTAAAGAATTGGATGCAACTTTTCCTTCTTTAAGCACTCTAAAAAAATAACCTGTATATCCTGTTTCGACAATCCTGCTAAGAAGAAGATCTTCACCATTATATTTTGATATTGTTGAACATGGAATTCTCCCCTGTGTAATTTGAATAGCTGCATCTCCCAGCGAGAAGATATCACCAATAAAAACATCTTTTTCAAGCATATTGCTTACACAAATATTTTCACCAAATGCAGGAGGACTGAATACTTTCTTGAACTCTTTTCCCCACATCTCATAATGCTCATAGGGATAAAGGCACACAGCCCTTTCGGGGCCGCCATGGAAATCTGTATTTGCCACTCCGTCCCCTATAAAACCTTCCTTGGTCAATAATGCATTTTCAACTTTCTCTTTGGAAATCCCAGAAATTGTTTGTTGGTTTTTCCATTCATGCGGTTTCGGTTTCCCAACATTTAACGATATGATCTTTCTGATGAACTCCATTTTTTTCCTCACCTAATTTCGCTTTTCCATCTATTTTAACTCTTTTCAATTAGCAAATCGAAACATTTATTTCCAGAATTTGATTTTCCCATAAAAAGTAAGAGCTTTTTCTTATTAGTTTTCCAGCAATAAGCCCATATTAAGATTAGTTTGATTAGCGAAAAGGAAGGTAAGAAATATGGAGCATGTGGAAAATTTACAATCCGTAAATTCAAAAGCTAAAAAGAAGTCCGGTGATGATGTTCATAACCAAAAATGGGCCATTCTTTCACTTTCTTCAATTCCTCTCGTTATGACCCTTGGGAATTCCATGTTAATTCCAGTTTTGCCAGAAATGGAAAACAGATTAAATATTTCTGCATTCCAATCAAGTATGATTATTACGGTTTATAGTATTGTAGCCATTATTTTAATCCCAATTGCAGGTTTTTTATCCGATCATATCGGCCGTAAAAAAGTGATTATCCCCAGTCTTCTTATTGCGGGAATCGGCGGAATTATTTCTGGTTGGGCTGCCTGGAAAATGAATGATGCATACTGGATCATTTTGGCTGGGCGGGCGCTGCAGGGTGTTGGCGCTGCTGGTGCGGCTCCAATTGTTATGCCTTTAGTAGGGGACATGTTTAAAAATGATGATGATGTAAGCAGTTCCCTTGGCTTAATTGAAACATCTAATACATTTGGAAAAGTTTTATCCCCAATACTTGGTGCGTTTTTGGCAGGGTTTTTATGGTTTTTGCCATTTTTCTCTTTTCCTGTTTTTTGCACCATATCCATTTTGCTGGTGTTTTTTCTTGTAAAAACCCCAATTAAGCGAGAAGAACCTCTGCCATTGAAACAGTTTTGGGGTAACATCAAAGATACCTTTAAGAATAATGGAAAATGGCTTTATGCAATCTTTTTTATCGGGGCAATTCTCATGTTTGTGCTATTTGGAATCCTATTTTATTTATCGGACGTGCTGGAAAAAACATATGATATTAAAGATGTGAATAAAGGGCTTCTACTTGCTGGCCCGCTTGGTGCACTATGCATTTCATCATATGTTACGGGGAAAAAAATTAAAGAAAATAAAATATTGATGAAATGGATCATCTTCTTGGGATCAGTACTGGTTGCTGCCGCAACAGCCATTCTAAGTTTTTCAAACAATATGTGGTTCATGATTAGCATGTTCCTGTTTGCTGGAGTCGGAATCGGAGTCGCTCTTCCATCCCTGGACGCTTTAATCACAGAAAGCATCGAAAAAGAGGAAAGAGGAACCATTACCTCTTTGTATAGCTCAATGAGGTTTATAGGAGTTGCTGGAGGTCCTCCAGCAATTGCAATCCTAATGAAACATTCTGATAAGGCGCTTTTTTATATATTAAGCGGAATAACAATTCTTGCTGCTCTTGCGACGTTTATGGCGATCAAGCCAGACCAAAATAATGCTTAAAAAATAATCCGTATCGAAATTTCCGATACGGATTTTTTTTAATTAAATTGCTGTTGAACAAAACCAGTTACAACCTGATTGAACAGCTGCCACTTCTTTGTCGGCACTTGATGGGAAACTCCCTTGATAATCGCCACCTGAAAATTCACATATCTTCTGTAGCTTCGTATATGCTGATTAACAAAGTCTCTTGAACCATATATAAGGAGCAATGGGACATTTAAAGTTCTCAGCCTGTCAGTACATGTATAATGAAGAGATTTGTCGTAAAACTGAAACCACATATGGATATTGGCTTTTTTCATGTGCTCAAGTATTTCGTTTCTTACTGCCTTATCGTTAGTATGGCTAGTGGCTATAACATAGCGGAGAAAGGCCGGAAAATGCTTGACAAAATACATTCCCAATATGTGTTCATATCTGAACGCCTCAGATAAAACCTCCGGAAAGCCGCCCGATAAAATAATTCCTAGAGTCCTTTCCGGATAAGAAAGTGCAAATTCCTGAGCAATGATCCCGCCAGAAGAATATCCCAGAATTACGGCCTTGTCGATATTAAGGTGATCTAAAACTGCTTTAATTTCCTCAGCATACCCCTGAATTGTAACCGCTTTTTCTGGGCCAGTCGTATCCCCGTTTCCGCTTAGATCAGGAAAAATAACTTGAAAATGCTCTGCAAGCAGCCCCTGATAGTAGAAAACCTTCCTTCCCATAGCAGGAGGATGAATAAAAATAATTGGAACACCCTTACCTTTTGTTACATAATATATATTGGTATCTCCATAAAGAAATGCAGGCACATTAATCGTCCTTTCCATTTCACTATCAATAAAATAGACACGCCCATTAAAAAATGGGACAGTCTTAGTCTGCCCCATTCCAGTAAATAATTTTATGCCAACATCAGTTAGGTCTTGTCTTTTCAGCCTTATTATTTTGCGGGTTCAATTCTTTGGAAAGCTCCATGTCATTAATGCTTTTCTTTGTGCTCTGCAAGCCTGATTTGGTCTTTATATTGCGTTTAGTCATTAAATATTCCTCCTTTTCAGGATTACAAACTTAGTATGGCACGTGAAGCTTCCAATCATTTACGGATTTTTATCGTCAATTGGGCATATACTATTAACAGTTATGAGTTTATGCTTATTTCCGTGACTTTCTTATCCTTGTATGATATCCTTTAAATATAATTATGAATAAATAAAAACGACCGCAGGTGTTGCCGCACCCACGGTCATTTGCAACAGTCGTTCCTTTAGGGGATCGGCCTGTCAAAGGACATAGACCTCTCCCTCAATTGTCAGATCAAGGGAGGTCTATTTTTTTTGGTTAAAAGTCATGACAGCAATGATCAGACTAGAAAATGAAATCATCATCATGATCGATTCGAAAACTGTCAAAAGGCATCACCCCCTTTCAAACGGGGCTAGCCGACCACCCTTGAGAAACTCCCATTGCCTCTCTAGTATAACACAATCTCGTTTATTTAGTCGAACAAGTGTTCTGTTTTGTACAAATTGAGCCTTCTTTCCTATTTTTTCAATTATTGTCAGTTCCCCTTTTAAGAGGATCCTTTCCGTCTTAAATATTCATCTAAAAACCCCATATCTTTATTTAACAGATACTCCTTTCCTCCAGCTGCTCTTTTTAAATTTATTGAGGCAGCCCTTCCCACTTTACACTGTCAACAATATTAAAACTTTTTATTCTTTTAAAGACAATGATTGCCTCAGGAAAACAATTAAATGGTCCTTTAACCTGGTCTCTTCGTAAATAGCTCCATTTAACAGTTTCATGAATTCAGACCTTATAGGGCTCCTTTACCCTAAAAAGACCATGAAAAAACAGCTGCCAAGGATGGCAGCTGTTACTTACTCTTTAAGCCTCGGCTTTGATGGATCACATTTTGGCTTATCAGTTTGAGCGGACTCAGCAAGTTTTGTGAGGTAGTAGCACTCCTCCCGGAACATATGGTCAGCCATTAAAGCAGCAAATGTACCTAATGCTTCCTTGCTTAATTCCAGCTCTTCAATTTCATTCAAGAAATTCATAAACAATTTTACTTCAAGAGTGACATCGTTATTAAACCTCTGCAATGCTGGAAATGATGATACGTTTGTACGAAGAAAACCTGACATTTCAACTGCCTTTAAATAAAAGGCCTCAAAGTCTTTTGTATAGCCGTCACTGATTTTTTTTATTTTCTTCTCAACCTGATCCATATTGTCGGATATTGCACCAGCATGTCCGGCTGCATCGAGAAGCCAGATTAAGTGATGGTGCAGCTCATGAAATACAGGCGGCACTTCTCCCTTTTTCAGATATTGAAGAACAAGCAAATATTCTTCCAATTCATTGACCATATGATTGATAAAAACAGGGCCAAGGTTGATGGAGATCTTTCCAGTCAAGTGCCGCTCTATGATGGTCAGTTTAAACTCTCTCAGCTTTTCTGCTTCTTCCTCCGCCCTTCTGCTCAATACCGCCAGATCATCTACCTTTACTCTTCCAAGAAGCTGATCAAAAGTTTGGATAAAATAATTTGCAAGCTCAATACTCTCTTTTTCTTTTGGTGAAAGTGAATCATGGATAAACCTTGCATGATCCCCTAATATTTGAAGCCAAAAACCATGTTCAAACTTAGCAGCACTCTCAAAATCAGCAGCCACATAATCTCCCCTTTCTTACATACTCATAAATACATATCAGAAAGAAGGAAGATTTATTCCAACTCTTTGGCGAGATAAGTTGTATGAATATTATAAATTTTTTAAAAGGAGTTTGGTTGTTTTTGGCGAATTATGCTTAAAGATAGGGGGAATTTTTAATGGCGACTGGTATCCTATTATACCCAAGATTTAGTGAATATGAACTGTCTGTAGTTCTTTCCATTTTGACGCAGGCCAACCATCCAAAAGTATTTATCGGGTTGAACAAAGAGCCTGTCAAAGGTGAAGCAGGCCTAATTTGCATGCCTGAAACGGAAATTTCTGATTTGAACCCGGGTTTGCCGACAAGTCTCGTTCTGCCTGGTGTGGATGATTTTCAGCATTTGCTCGATGAGGAGCCCCTCTTTGAATTTATTCGTACTGTATATGAAAGGGATGCTGTAATCGGAGCCATATCAAGTGCTCCTTTTCTGCTGGCAAAAGCAGGAGTCCTGCTTGACCGAGCCTATACAACTGGGATCTCAAAGCAAGGGAGACAGTTCCTCGGTGTATTCTCTGAAAAAAACTATGTGGATGCGCCTTATGTTTTCGATAGAGGCATTCTGACAGCCAAAGGTGCTTATTTTATTGATTTTGCCAATAAATTCGGCCAGGTGCTTGAACTTGACTTTAATCGTAATTGGTATCGATAAATAGATTGGTCTTACGGTCCCAAATTGATTATGAATTTATATTCTTTTTCATCATAACCTGGCCTATCTTTTTTTCAAACCCCATTTTAACCAGCGCCTGTGATGCAGGATTAACAGCAGAAATATTTACTGCAGTAAAATCGATCGAATCATCCCCTTCCAGGAACATGGTTCCCAGGATGCTTTCTGCCATCGTCTCTTTAATAGAACAATTCTCCCTGAATTTCAGCTGATATATAATGATTCTATTTGTACTCCCAGCACGATCGAGTATCCTTTTAAATAAAATGTATCCATCCTCTTTCCCCTCCGGACTTACAAAGACTGCCGCTTCTCCGTGTTTTATGCTTTGCCATTGGCATTGCCAGGCAGCATCAATATCATAAAAGCTTAACGACTGCAGTTGTTCCGGATATACCTTTTTTATTTCAAAATGGTTTTTTATATAGGAACTTTTTTCTTTTAGGGTTATATGTTTATTTAAATATAACAATTGGTCTGCTGTTTCATAGCCCATTTTTTTGTATAGCTTTATAGCCCGTTCATTTTCTTCTATAGCCTCAAGAACAGCAGCTTGTGCTTTTTCTGCTTTATATATGTCAAACACTTCTTCCATCATTGCTGCAGAAAGCCCTTTCCCCCTGTATGCCGGAGCAATTCCTGTTCCGCCGTTCCAGGCAATTTTCTTTCCGCCTATTTCACGTATTCCGGTCATAATGATTCCACTTGGTTCCCCTTGCATAAATCCAACAACAGATTTATCAGGCAAGAGATCTTCATTTGCCATTCGATTGACAAAAGCTTGAACAGTCATTGTCACTGGAACCATATATCCTTCAAAACCTTTATTCCAGGCTGCTAATGCCTCTTCCAGAGTGCATTGTGAAAGCTTTTTTATTTTCATTATACTCTCCTTTTTAAAGAGAATCCGTATCCTGTCTCAGGAGTTTTGGCGATTTTGCAGGTGTTAACAAATTCCCCCGTCTATCTAAAAACCTTAAGTTCATATAAAATTTGGCCCTTTTCACAATGTTTTTTCTTATAAATTCTGCTCATTGATTTCCCTACAGGTTGCTTTCCGCCGAAGGGATGAGAGCCTTCGGCTTCGCCTGTGGGATCTCCCGCTTCCCTCTCTTCTGAGCAGGACATTAAATAATCTTCCCTGACTTGGCACCGCACGAAGGAAATGCGGTAGCATTTTCGAGGATCAAGTGCCCTTTACTGCAATCAACTCAGTTGTTTAGACCTATTTAGCCGCCCAAAAAGCTACAAACTTTACGAAAATAGTCTAAAATGAATACCCAATCCTTATTTTTGTTTATTCATTCTTTTTATAACAATAATGATAGCCATTTCTTGCGCACCCCCCTATTAATCGACTGATTAGTTTATTTTTAACCGTAATTAAAGTAGACTGATTAGTTTATTTAATTAAAGCATTATTTTTCAGTTTTTTCAATCTTTTAAAAAGAAATTTTTTACAGAGAAAAGCCGGTACAGCAAGTACCGGCTTAGTGAATTCATTTACTTATCGGTTTTTTCAGGAATCCGATCAGGATAGCTGAAACAAGTGCCCCGGCGATAATTCCTGCAAGATATATGCCCCAAGGGCCGTCAACAAGCGGTACAACGAAGACCCCGCCATGAGGCGCTCTTAATCCAATTCCAGCCATCATTGAAATGGCACCCGCTATGGCAGAACCCGCCATGATGGATGGAATGACACGAAGCGGATCTGCAGCAGCAAACGGGATGGCACCTTCTGTTATAAATGAGAATCCCATTATATAATTTGCTTTTCCTGCATCTTGTTCCTGCTTTGTAAACTTATTTTTAAACAATGTCGTCGCAAGAGCTATTGCCAAAGGCGGAACCATACCGGCAGCCATAATCGCTGCCATTGGTTCGTATACGCCGTTTGCAAGCAACCCGGTACCAAATACATATGCTGATTTATTAACCGGGCCGCCCATATCGAACGCCATCATCAATCCAAGTACAATTCCGAGAAGCACGGCATTTCCAGTTCCAAGACCAGAAAGCCACTCCGTAATAGCCGTATTTAAAGCTCCAACCGGCTTATTAACCACATAAAGCATCAGCAATCCGGTAAAAGCAATTCCAAATAGCGGGTAGAGCAAAATGGTTTTGATCCCTTCAAGGGAAACTGGCAATCCTGCAAAAGCCTTCTTCAAACCAACTACTACATAACCTGCCAGAAAACCGGCAATAATCCCCCCAAGGAAACCAGCACCGCCGGAAGCTGCCATCATTCCTCCAACTGCACCAGCAGCAAAACCAGGACGGTCAGCAATACTCATAGCAATAAATGCTGCAAGAATCGGCACAATTAACCCAAATGCATTACCGCCGCCAATCGTCATTAATGCTTCGGCAATTGGGTGATATGACGGATCATTGGGATCTGCTGCTTTGTATCCAAACATAAAGGAAATGGCAATTAAGATTCCCCCTCCGACAACGAATGGGAGCATATTGGAAACCCCGTTCATCAGGTGCTTATAAATGCCGGCTTTTTGCTCTTTCTTTCCTTCAGAGCTTTCTGCATTATTTATGTCTCCGCCCTTGTAAACAGGAGCATCCTGCTTAAGCGCTTTTTCGATTAGCTCCTGAGGTTTGCGAATTCCATCGGCAACTGCCGTTTCCAAGACATGCTTGCCGCTGAATCGTTCCATTTCTACCTTCGTATCAGCTGCCACAATTACTGCTGTTGCATTCGCGATTTCTTCTGGTGTCAAAACATTTTTAGCACCGCTGGAGCCATTTGTTTCGACTTTAATATCAACACCCAGTTCGGCTGCTTTAGCCTTTAGAGAGTCTGCAGCCATATACGTATGGGCAATTCCAGTTGGGCAAGCTGTTACCGCAACAATAAAACGTTTGCTTCCTTCCATATTCTGGACTTCCTCTTCTTTCGCTTCATCATAGCTGTCGATGATAGCTATAACTTCCTCTGCCGCTGCAGCATTTTGCAGCTTTTTCCGTGCCTCTTCGTTCATTAGAATGGAGGAAAGCCTTGACAGTGCTTCCAGATGTGTATTATTTGCACCTTCAGGGGCTGCAATCATAAAGAATAGATGTGCAGGCTGCCCGTCAAGAGATTCATAATCCACACCTGCTTCTGATTTACCGAACGCAATTGCAGGCTCCCTTACAGCACTCGTTTTTGCATGCGGGATGGCAATTCCATCACCTATTCCTGTTGTGCTTTGCTCTTCCCTTTTTAAAATAGCGTCTTTAAAAGCAGAGCGGTTATTCAGCTTGCCTGCTTTATCAAGCTGGCCAACCAAATCATTAATCGCATCCAATTTCCCCGTTCCGCTCATAGAGAGCAGGATTGTGTCTTTTGTAAGCAATTCTGTAATTCTCATCCTATTTCTCCCCTTTTAGGTTAATCTTTCTAATGGAAACCTGCGGAAGCAGTTCCTCTGCTTTTTCTTTTGTGCAAAGCCCAAGTGAAAAAGCTGTTGCACTCCCGGACGCAACACTGTATTGAAAAGCCTTTTCTATATCATTGTACTTTTCGTAAGCTGCCAGGAAGCCCGCCACCATAGAATCGCCTGCACCAACTGAGCTTCTTACCTCTCCTTTTGGCACACTGGCTATAAAAGCGGCCTCAGCTGTGATTAAAACTGCTCCTTTACCTGCCAGAGAAACAATCACATTTTGTGCACCCATCTCCACAAGTTTTTCGCCATATGGAATAACCTCTTCAGGTGCTGTAAACTCAGCATCAAAGATTTCTCCCAATTCATGGTGGTTAGGTTTTATCAAAAATGGCTTGTAGGGAAGAACCTTCTTCAGCAATTCACCTTCTGCATCGACAACAAATGCAGCCCCGTTCTCTGAACAAATTTTGACTAGTTCTTCATAAGTAGTTTCTGGCAATGTGCTGGGAATGCTTCCCGCCAAAACGAGCGAATCCCCATTAGATAGACTGCCGATTTTCATTTTAAGGTCCTGAAGGTTCTCTTCTGAAATAGCTGGACCTCTGGCATTGATTTCTGTTTCTGTTCCGGTCTTTATCTTTACATTAATCCTTGTATCCTCTTCAACTTGGACAAAGTCAGTATCAATGTTTTCTTTATTTAAATAATCAGCGATATAATCTCCAGTAAAACCGCCTACAAAACCAAGCGCTTTGCTTTTAACATCCATTCTGTTCAGCACAATTGAAACATTAATGCCTTTTCCGCCGGGGAATTTAGTGTCATTTTGCATGCGGTTTAACCCTCCGACTTTAATCTCTTCCAGTTCTACGATGTAATCCACTGACGGATTTAACGTCAATGTGTGTATCATGATGTCACGACCTTTATTGTAGTTTTGCTGGTATAAGGCTCCTGATGCTCCTGATCCAGTTCATTAGTAATGATGGCTGCTGTATGCAGATCGGCAATTTTGGCAAAAGCGATTTCCGAAAACTTCGTATCATCAGCAAGCACAAAGGCCTCCCTTGAAAGCGAAATGGCCATTTGCTTAATCATGGCCTCATCCTGGTCCGGTGTAGTATATCCGAATTGAGGATGGATTCCGTTAACCCCCATAAAACATTTATCGAAACGATAATGTTCAAGGCTTGCCAGTGCCCCCCTGCCGATGATAGCTTTCGTTTGTTCCTTGGCAAAGCCGCCGATTACAAATGTTTTTATATTTCGTTCGAGCAATACATTGATATGCATTAGCCCGTTCGTTACAACAACGATATCCTTAGAAGGCAAAAATGGGATCATTTCCGTCACAGTTGAGCCTGCATCAAGGTAGATGGATTCACCTTCTTCAACAAGGCCTGCCGCATATTGGGCGATTCGGCGTTTTTGCTGAAGGTTTTTGGAGGATTTTTCAGTCATGCTAGGTTCTTGAAGCTTTCCCTGAAGCCTTGCTGCCCCTCCATGAATTCTTTTTAGGTACTTTCCTTCCTCAAGCTGAGTCAAGTCCCTTCTGATTGTTGATTCTGAAGTCTCAGTAATCTCTACAAGATCCTGAATTTTCACTACACCTTTTTCTTTTAAAATCTGCAGAATTAACTTATGCCGCTCAGGCGTTAACAAACCCTCACCCCCTGATTGCTGTTTCTTGATACCATCATACTGAAAACGATTGCAAAAATCAATCATTTTCTATCATAAACGTTCAAAATCATTCATAATATGATCGATTTTGAACGTTTTTGTGATGCTTTTTTATTTCATCACATAAAATGAAAGAATATTTTAAATATATTAAAATAACAGTTTTCTCTAAAAGGATTATTATGCTAGAATCAAAAATAACAATATATAGTTTTATATTCTTCCATTAATACTATATATTGTTTTACTTTTTCGAATTAACTCGTTCCAAGGTCTCTTTTTGGTCCGCTTTCATTTTGATAGCGGACACTTTTTGTTTTCAAAAAAATATCATTCTCCAATTTTTTTAGCCAAGCTGCCTCCCAACTGAGCATGCCAAAAAAAAGAACACTACTATCTTACTAGTAATGCTCTTTAACAAAACGATTATTTTTCTTCATAATTAACCAGGTCATCTATTTTTCCATCTTCACCATGCAGGATAGCCATAGTACCAGCTTCTTCTGCCATCCGCTTGGCTTCTTCCACAGCATCGGACCTGGATTCAGCAGTGTATTCTGGATTATCTTGTCCTTCTTTTTTGACTGCCCATCCTTCTTCATCATGCGGTACTACATGGAATCTTGCCTCGTCTGTTCGAGCACGATCTTTAAAATACTGTTCCTGTTCTTCACTATGAATGTTATCCCGAATGTTTGCCATGTTAATACCTCCTGCTTTTATTTTGCTTAATCTTATCAATAGATAAGCAGTATCACTTTACCCTCTTAAATAAATTAAAAACACGATGGTGTTTATAAAAATGGTAGAATCGCACCGCATGAATATGTCCTTATTTATAAAAATTTCCCGTTAATTGTCGGAACAATAGGTATACCTCATAGGAATTAATACTCTTTTTGAAAAATGTAATTTTCTTCTAAACTAGTAATTGTTAGGAAGTCTAACAAATTACGAATCTTTCAGGAGGTCATTATGGCAAGGAATAATCGAAAATCCGCCAAGGTATTAGCATCCATTTTAGCAGCTTCTTTAGCGTTTGGTTCAGTCGGATATGCAGCACCTTTAAGTGCTGATCACGGGACATCTTCCTATTCACAAGACCAAAAAATTGTATCAAGGGTAAACGCAGAGCGGGCAATTGAACATTTAAGGTATTTGTCAGAGGAAATTGGAACAAGGCCTGGGGGATTGGAGAATGAAAAGAAATCAGCAGAGTATATTGCCAATACACTTAAAGGCTATGGATATGATGTTGAGTTTCAATACTTCCCGGTAGCTGATCAATACATAGGCAGCACAGCATTTGAGGATGGCACCATATGGGAAATGGGCGCTTCACCAAATGGATCTATCAGCGATACACCTGTTAAAGCTGAAGTTGTTTATGTAGAGAATAATGACTTTACAAATGTAGAAGGTAAGATTGTCCTTATCGCTCGTTCATCTACAACTGCCGGCTACCGTCAGCAGGTAGCCGATGCGGTTGATGCCGGAGCAGCCGGAGTAATTCTGCAAAGTCTTGTTGGAAGCCGCGGCAACTATGGACAAACTTTTAACCCAAGCCTGACTGCAACCTATGATATTCCAGTTTTTGGGGCATCTT
This sequence comes from Bacillus sp. J33, assembly GCF_000518885.1. GTDB lineage: Bacteria > Bacillota > Bacilli > Bacillales > Cytobacillaceae > Cytobacillus. The sequence goes on from NZ_JAEL01000099.1 coordinate 21,165, forward strand.
ATATTCATGGAGAATGGCTTAGGGAACAAATGGAGCAAGGTGCAGTGGAAGTTTCTCTAACAGCCAAACACTACTCAGACCTTAAATCAGTAAACGTTATTGCAACAAAGGAAGCTAAAACAAAGTCTGAAGATACAAAAGAAGTAATCCTTGGCGCACATCATGATAGTGTGATAGGTGCACCTGGTGCAAATGATAATGCTTCCGGTGTAGGGCTGATGCTTGAGCTGGCAAGAGTTTATAAGGGATACAACACAGACAAAACACTTAAATTTATTGCATTCGGATCTGAGGAGCGTGGCTTGCTGGGGGCCAGATATTATGTGGACCAACTAACACAGGAACAGAAAGACCAGATTGAAGCCGTTTTCGTTCCTGATATGGTCGCTACAAATTATGACAAAGCTACAAACCTTTATGCCATGACACCAGACGGCAGCCAAAATATTGTGACTGATTCAACTGGTGAAGCTGGTGCACGTTTAGGCAATTCAGATATCCTTCCAGGCAGATTCGGGTCAAGTGACCATGTTCCATTCCATAATGCCGGCATCCCAGGAGCCTTGTTTATCTGGATGGGCATAGACAGCTGGGATCCGCTTGTTTATCATATCGAAAAAGTTTACCACACCCCACAAGATACGATTGAGGATAATATCTCTGCAGAAAGAATGCAATCAGCACTTGATATTATCGGTTCCGGACTTTTTGATGTAATTCGAAAAGAAACACATGGAAATAACTAATTTTTCTAATCAGCTGCCAGCTTATAGCTGGCAGCTTTTTTAATTTTTAGGCTGTGTTAAAGCTTATTGTTGATTATTGCACCCTGTTGATTGGAGCGGAAGGTACGAGACTCCTGCNGGAGAAGCGTGTCAGCGGGAGACCCCGCAGGTGCGAATGCACCGAGGAGGCTCCCGGACCGCCCGCGGAAAGCGAGTGCCTGCAGCGGAAATCAACAGGCAAATTTAACAGAGCTAATTTTTAAAAAAGATGCCTTCATAGAGTGCCCATGTATTAATATTCCTTCTCGGGAAAAGCTCATGGGAACTATCCAAACCACCTCCTCTTATTCTTATACTATAAGCCCGTTCACATCTGAACAATTCATTTTAGTTATCCTCTTCCACAATGATTCATCTTGCAAAGAATTCCGCCAAATTATGTTAACCTAAATAATTATAAGTTGACATTAGTGGCCTCTCCTATTAT
>NZ_JAEL01000100.1 GCF_000518885.1 Bacillus sp. J33
TGGCTTTTGGTTGAAATCCTCCATTTCTGCATACTTCTTAATGGTTCGCGGATCTCTCCCTGTCCTTTTAGCTACACTTGAATATCCGCAGTCTTTATTGTTAACCTCATGTCTGATATAATTAATCTCGGCCACTGCCAACATCTCCTTAAATACCTCCTGCACGTTTTGTACCCAACAGGAAGTGTATGTGTATTTTGGAATGTTGACAAGTGGCCATTTTTAATTTGTGCAGGCCCCTAGGGGCCAGCACAAATTAAATGCCATAACCTACATTTTTATGATGCCATAAACACTCTTGGACAGCAATAAAATAATGTGCCAGTTTCCAAAATGTATAATCCTCTTGAAAACCCACTTATTCCCCCACTTTCTTTTCAAAACATTAATACCTTTTATAACAGCATTTATTTAACTATAGGCAAAAAAGCTATCGTTTGTAAAAGAAAAAGCAATAGAAAAACAGCAAAATAAAAAGACCTCTTACGGTCTTTTTACACCCTACTGCCGCCCTTCCGAAGTTCCCGATGAAAAAACGGAACTCATCATCCGGTCTCGGACACCAGGAAAGCTCATAATTGAGCTGACAACCACCCTGCGAAGTATGGCATTGCCAAAAAGAACATTTATTAACCGATAGCGGTTATGGTAAGCAAAATAACCGCCAAGCCCAATCATAAATATGGACAATAATCGAGACATTCGAAATCCCTCCTCTTCATTTATTTTGAGAAGAGGAAGAAAGTTTTATCCCTGATTGCAGAAGAAGCAAAAAATAACATTTTCCATTAACTCCGCTTCATTAAACAGCTCTAATCTTTTGACTCTGTTTGTCTTCAGGTACAGGAACATTCGCTTTTTGCAGTCTTCCGGCAATCTTCGCAGGTTTCGGCTATAAGCACCACAGAAGGAATTAACATGTAATTTCGTGAATATCGCGCTTTCTGCCAGCGTTAGAACTCATCTGTTTTAACAAGTTTATTCATTAATAACTGGTTCCATCGTTTTCTTAAGCACATTTACTGAGTGAGCAAATTTTTCCTGCTCATCCTCACTTAAATTAAGTTCGACAATTTCGCGGATGCCGGTTCTATTTACGATAGCCGGAACGCCAATATAGACATCATTATGGCCATATTGACCATTCAAATAAGCTGAAACAGTCAGTACGGAATTCTCATTTTGCAGGATTGCTTTTGTAAGCCGAACAAGCCCCATGGCAATTCCATAGTAGGTTGCGCCTTTCCTTTCGATAATCTGATAAGCCGCATCCCTTACATTTAAAAATAACGAGTTCAGATCCTCCTGCCGGTAATTCCCGTTTTTCGCTATCCATTTATCAATGCTCTTTCCAGCAATGTCAGCATGGCTCCAAACAGGCAATTCCGTATCCCCGTGTTCACCAATTATATAGGCATGGACATTTCTTGTATCCACTTTAAAATATTCACCCAGCAAATACCTAAAACGTGCTGTATCCAATATAGTACCTGACCCAATGACCCGTTCTTTAGGAAGGCCAGAGAACTTCCAAACAGCATATGTCAAAATATCCACAGGATTAGTGGCTACCAGAAAGATTCCATCAAATCCATTTTCCATTACTTGATCAACAATACTTTTAAATATTTTTGTGTTTTTTTCAACAAGATCCAGGCGTGTTTCTCCGGGCTTTTGATTTGCACCTGCTGTGATTACAACTAAATCAGCATCTTTGCAGTCAGAATAATCGCCAAACCAAATAGAAGTCGGAGAAGGGGCGAATGGCATTCCATGATTTAAATCCATTGCATCTCCTTCAGATTTCTCTTTATTCAGATCTATCAAAACCAATTCCTCAGTAACACCTTGGTTTAACAGTGCAAATGCATAGCTTGAGCCCACAAAGCCTGTTCCAATTAAAACTACCCTATTTACCCGATTCTTCATCATTACCGCCCCTTTTATCTTAATTGGCCGAAATACTGACATGCTTATCAGCTATTAATCATTTATCCCAGTAATATATATAGAAGCATTCCCAGTGCGGCTGAAACTAAACCCGAAAGGAAATTGACAAAGTCATTGTCGGCAAACCGTTTTCCTTCAGCCAAAGATGTCATTTCTCCGCAATGCTTCAATTTTTCCACCTCTGTCCCGCAAACAATGCATTTGTATTTTGCTTGCAAATAGGCTCCCAATACAGAATCAATCAGATTCCCAGTAAACCCAAGTACAGATATGAAAATTGCTTTTAACAGAGTAATTTTGAATAAAAAAATGGATAAAAATGCAATGGAGGAAGCACCTGCCAGAGCAGCAAATGTGCCTAACAAACTGACTGCCCCGGAGGTTCCTGTTTCAATCGGCTTAAAGGATCGGATTGATATTGGCTGCTTTTTGCTCAATGAACCGATTTCTGATGCCCATGTGTCCGAATTGGCTGATGCTAAACTGATTAAGAAGGCCATCAGCAAAAGCTGGGATGGAAAAGCGAAGTAAAGTATGCTTGCAAGACCGGCTATGCCGCCATTAGCTGCTACCTGCCGCCAGTCCCTTCTGGAACCTTTTTCATGTATATTCTCTACTTCCGCTTTTTGGTTTCTTTTATATTTGGACCAGATACTGGAGCTGGCAAAAAAGAAACCCAATACCAGCAGCCCTTGAAGCCCTAAGCCCAAACCTACCGCATTGCCAATAATAAATGCCGCCAGGCTGCCTGATAAGGATAGTAAATTAAAATAAAAGCCGCCCAACGCAGTAATAAGAACAAAAATGAAAATGAAAGCATACTCAAGCATCGTTCGTTTTCCATACTTGCTTATCAGTTATAATTACATCCACCGGACGGTCATGCTCCTCCACCGGAAGGGTTTCGATCACTTGAAAGGAAAAAGCCAATGAAAGCGTTTTGCCTTTATAGTTCTCCAGAAAACGATCGTAATAGCCCCCTCCGAACCCTAGACGATAGCCATTCTTCAAATAAGCAAGCCCCGGGACAATCATAGTATCAATCTCTTCTCCTGGAACTTCTTTCGTACTTGCTTCAATTGGCTCCCACAATCCATAGTACACTGACTCCAATTCACTGAAACGCTCCAGCTTCCGGAACACCATTTGTTTTGTCTTTGGAATGCATTTAGGGACAGCAACTCTCCTTCCTTCTTCCCAGGCTTTTCGAATGATCTGCCATGTTTCAGGTTCCGGCGGATTTGAAACAGTAATAGCTATCGTCCTTGCATCAAGCCATAGGGGGTTTTGATAAAGCCTGCGGGCTATCTCATATGAGCGCTGTTCATGTTCAGGTTTTTGCAGTTCCTTTAGCTTTGCGAGCATTTCCTTACGAATTTTCTTCTTTTCTGCTTCCATTTTACCTTCCTCCAACAGAAAAATTTATGAACTTTTCCGTACAATTTAGCCAATAAAGGGAAGTATACCCATTAAAAAAACCAACAAAAAAAGCAGTAGGAATCATCCTACCGCTTATTTTGTTTCGCGATGTGTAGTCGAACGCTTATCTCTTGGGCAATATTTTTTAAGCTCAAGACGATCTGGATTATTTCGTTTATTTTTTTTAGAAATATAGTTACGATCTCCACATTCTGTGCAAGCTAACGTAATGTTCACACGCATGTAATTTCCCTCCAAACTATGTTCAAACTAGTTCGTTCATACGACTTTTCTATAATATCATTTTTTAAATCGAAATGCTAGTACGTTTTTTTAAAAGTAACTGGTTATACTGGAGAAGCTCTGACTTACTTTCACCGTTGATGATCCATGTTTCGGCTTCAGCTGTTTCCTTTCCTCCAAAATCAATGGTTAAGGCAAAAATGCTTATTGCATTTCCCTTGGCCATTGGATAGTATTTTAGAATACCTTTATTCCTGCAGTTCCAAATTTGATCACTGTATAAGTTCCAATAAGGCTGAATTGAGCATTCGGTCATTTTCTTGCCGTTCAGTTGGCCATTTACCAAAAATACTTTTGAATCCGCCATATGAAAGATGACATTTTCCGCTGGGGAAATAAAAGAGAAGTGCTCACGGGAAGAGCATTCATGTTTATGCTGTATTAACAGCTTTACTTTACGCGGCCTATCATCATGGTTAGTGATAAAACATTTAAAAAAAGCAATTTTTGAATGTACGTTGTTCGTCTTTACATAAACAGATATTTTTTCTTCCGGAAATAGCTTTTTATATCCATTTTCCATCCAGTAGGTTTTGCCGTCTATCCATAAGCCGGGTATCATTCTCAGCTTTCCTTTGACTGCTTGCTCCATTTCTTCATAAACATCAGATCGAATCCAGTTTAATGTGTTCATCCCCATGCACCTTTTCTAAAGTATTTTGAAATTCTTCAGCATCACAATGGCTAGGCATCATCCAATAAAACTGGCACTTAAAACAGGCTACCTCATACCAGGTCTTCAAGCTTTTGGCTGATCAATGTCTCTTCAAATACTCTTTTGGTTTCTTCAGCTATGCGTCCCCAGCTGAACAGGCTTTCGGCGACCTTTTTTCCATTGGCTCCAATTGTATTGGCCCTATCAGCGTTACCGAGCAAGTAGGAAGCTTGTTCAGCAAAACTGGCGGAATCTCCCGGTATCATAAGGAGCCCGGAATACCCATGTTTCACGATTCCTTTCAAGCCCCCGGTATTGGAGACAATTGCAGGTTTGCCTGATATCATTGCTTCAAGTGCAACAATGCCAAATGGCTCGTAATGGCTTGGGAAAACGGCAAATGCACACTTGTGAAAAAGGGCAGAACGCTGCATATCATCTATAAATCCAGGGAAATGGATGAAATCCTCCAGATTGAGCTCTTTAACTCTCTTCCTGTATGTTTCAAGCATAGGCCCTTTTCCGGCAATGATAAAATAGGCATCCGAAAATTTTTCTTTGATTATGGGTGCAGACTCAATCAAAATATCAAAGCCTTTTTCTTTGACCATACGGCCAATAGAGAAAATCAGTCTGCCGCTCTCCTTAACTGGAAGCCCCGAAAGTAAGTCATCAGGGTTCTTCAATGGAATTTCTTTGTTTATCCCATTAGCTATTACTGCCAGTTTTTCTTCACTAATCTTAAATTGCTGAATTACTTCTTCCTTCATATATTCACTGCAAACAATTACATGATCTGAACCGTTTACCAGCTGCTCTTCTTTTTCATGAATAAACTTTTGAAGTTCTGTATAAATTCCGTTGTTCCTTCCATGTTCAGTGGCATGAATGGTTGTAATCAGCGGCAGCTTAAGGCTCTCCTTCAAAGTCAAACCGCAAGGCCCCACCAGCCAGTCATGGGCATGGACCAGCTCAAAGGAGTGGCAAGATGACAGTTCCCTTGCTTTTTGCTCCATGGCAAGGTTTAGGCCCAAGATCCAGTGCAAAAAGTTATGGTCATTCTCTTTAAGCGGTCGTACACGATGAATGTGAATTCCGTCTATGATTTCATAGGCTGAGAGATGTCCTGGATTCGCTGTTAGCACATGGACTTCATACCCCATTTGGCTTAAGCCGCCTGCAAGCCCATGTACATGCCGGGATAAGCCGCCTACAACATTGGGCGGGTATTCCCATGAAAGGAGAAGAATTTTGGTGTTGCTATTACTCTGCACTTCATTTCTTGGTTCAGCAGTGGTTACTTCGTTCATCATTAATTCCTCTCCTTCACAGTTTCATAGTAAGTGTATGTACTCACATTCTCTGACCACTTTGCAGCATTGTGAATATTTTCTTTAGGCTGGGGTAGATGATCATATTCTCCATCAAAGGCATGCAAAGCTTTTGAACGAAGCAAAGGAAAGAAACAATCCTCTGAAAACTTAAAGCCCAGCTCTATACAATATACTTTTCCAGGTTTAAGGCCCTTGAAGATCCACTCCGTATGGTGTTCAGAAAGAACAATTTCATGATCGCTCTGTGCATTTTCCCCATTAAAGATAACCCCTGTGACGTCATAGATTCTCAATGCCTTTTTCCAAGAAACAATAGGCTTTTTAAAATAATGGGCAACCATATTTTCCTTATATGCAGATACCTTCCATTCCACCTTAACGATTTCATCTGCTATACGATTCAAGGTGATAGTATCTTCCTCGATATGATCAGCCTTTTCACATGTACATTCAACTCTCAACTTGTTTTTCACTGGCTCTTCGCCGGATTGCTTTGCTTTGTTTTGGAGGAGCTTTGTCCATTGGTATTGCACCTTGCCGACCGTTGTATCCAGTTCTCGGGCAATTTTTCGGAAAGAAAGACCTCTCCTGCGCAGCTTAATAATATCCTCTATCATGTCTGCACCTCTTATTTTAATTTTCTTTTTCCTTATTCATTGAATGGAGAACGAATGCATATGATGAAAAGCAGAAATTTATGACTATTATTATAACTTTAATGTTAGCATTGAAACTGTTCAGCTACAATGAACGGAAATTGTCGCTTATTGCGAATGTATTTATATAACAGGTATTTTGGGATGAAAAAATTTTTCATCCGGGCTTTGAAGATCAATTTCGACATGGTGGTGCCTTCAGCAGCGACAAAAAAACTTGAATTTTATAAGATTCTGGAATGATGATCGAAATTTGTCGCCAATAATGATAAAATATTCCTGTTCTAGTGAATATGAGGTGACTATTTTGGAATATATCATGCTTGCATTATTGGTTGTATCTATCGCTTTATTCATACTCTCTCTGTTTTTAAAAGATCCCTACAAAGAAATAAGGGAAGAAATAGATCAAATGTCGATTCAGCAGATTCAGGAACTGCATCAAATCAAGAAGAAGCTAAAGGTCCTGGAAGAAGAGCTTTTAATAGCGGATGATCGCTTCCCAGCATCACTTTCCGTTAGAAGCCCTTCTCAAGCTGCTGAAAAAAGGGAAGTGCATGAAATCATAAAAAACCAAGTGGCTTTGCTCAGCCAGCAAGGGCTATCCATTGACCAAATTGCCAGACAGTCTTCACTTGCCTCCGAAGAAGTTAGAGTCATCCTAACCGAAATGAAGTTTAGAGGAAAAAGCTATAAATAAGAGAAATACACGGTCATTTGCTTTCGGAATGCTTATTTCTGGTGTGAATATGGGAACTTGCCAATCGATATATCAGCCTGCGGATGTGGAATTGGATGAAAAAGCAGCTTTTAAGTCATGAAGGATGTTCAGTATTGTAAACAAGAGGAGTATGCAGCTTTGCAAGAGCAGATCAGCCTGGCCCCCAAGCCTGAAGTCACACAGAAAAAAAGGCGAAGGAAACGGCAGATTCTTCTCCTATCTGCTTAATTCTGAGCGGCATGACACCTGGCGCTTAAAAACAAAAACATTGCTGATGACTATGGTGTGTTTGGAAGTTATCTTGAGGAATATGGCTGCAGCAAGAAAATTCAGTTGGATATGTTTGAGTTAAACAGGAACATGAGCTATCAATACATTATTACAAAAAGCTAAAAGGATTAATCCTTTTAGCTTTTTGTTTAATTATTTAAATCATATTGACGGCCTTTGACAAGGTAGAAAATATGTTCAGAAATATTTGTCACATGGTCTGCGGCGCGTTCCAAGTAGCGGCAGACAAATGATAGCTGCGTTATCTGCGGCAAAAACTCAGGCTTCTGAAGATTGATTTGCAGCAAATCTTTAATGGTTTCACCATATAAATCATCTACTTGATCATCCATATCCGCTACTTTTTTCGCTTTGTTTATATCTTCTTCATTAAAGGCTTCTAAAGACATGCGAAGCATTTCTGTTGATATTCGGTACATTTCCTTAATATGTTCGATTGGTTTGATTAGAGGTTCAGAGCCTATTCGGATTGTAGACTTCGCAATGTTGACCGCGAAGTCCGCAATTCTCTCAATGTCGGTTGCAATTTTAATAGCCACAATGATACGGCGAAGGTCAATTGCCACTGGCTGTTGTTTAGCAATCAGAAGAATCGCTAAATCATTAATTTCCTCGTAAAGGAGATCTGCATGGGAATCGTCATCCATAATTTCTAATGCCAGTTCAATATTTTGAGTTTCAAGTGCTTCAACCGCTTTATGCAATGCCTCTTCAGCAAAATTCCCGATTTCAAGCAGCTTTTTTTGCAGTTCCTGTAAATCGTATTCAAATCTTTCACGTGCTGCCATAATTTTTATCCCCCTTCATCCTATTCAATATATGATTTTATCTTTAATAAGCTGTCCTGTTGGCTTATAGCCCCTGCCACTAGGCAGCCAAAGTCTGCACTGAGCTTTAGCATAGCCTAAACTCTTAACTTTTACTAAACCTTAACCGAACCGGCCAGTAATATAATCTTCAGTCCGCTTATCTGAAGGGGTGGAGAAAATCTTATCTGTATCCGCAAATTCTATGACTTCACCGTTTAAGAAGAAAGCAGTCTTGTCAGAAATACGAGCTGCCTGCTGCATATTGTGAGTAACAATGATGATGCTGAATTCTTCTTTAAGTTCCTGCACAAGCTCTTCTACCTTTAAAGTTGAGATCGGGTCAAGAGCAGATGTTGGCTCATCCATTAAAATAACATCCGGTTCAATTGCCAGGCAGCGTGCAATGCATAGACGCTGCTGCTGCCCGCCAGACAAGCCGTATGCATTCTGATTTAAACGATCTTTAACTTCATCCCAGATAGCTGCTCCTCTTAAACTCTTTTCAACAATCTCATCAAGGATTTTTTTATCTCGGATCCCATGAATCTTTGGGCCGTATGCCACATTATCATAAATCGATTTTGGAAACGGATTTGGCTTCTGGAACACCATTCCTACATTGGTTCTTAGATCCTCTACTTTAAATGATTTATCAAGGATATTGCGCTCGCGGTATAATATCTCTCCAGATATTTTTACAGAAGGCACCAGTTCAACCATACGGTTTAATGTTTTAATATAAGTTGACTTACCGCATCCAGATGGGCCAATGATGGCAGTTACTTCATTTTCATTAATAGCCAAATTAATGTTCTTTAGGGCGTGGCCTTCGCCATACCAAAGGTTAAGATCTTTTGTATTATAAACGACTTTCTTATTTCCCTTATTTCCGGAATTGAGTGGTGCTGCTGACACATTTGGATTTGTTCTTTCTGTTACTACTGGCATCTTATAGACCCTCCCAGACTAATATCTTTGTTGGAACTTATTCCGAATTAAAATGGCAATCGAATTCATCGCAAATAAAACAATTAATAAAATCACAATTGTTGCAGCTGCCAGGTTTGCATATTCTGCTACAAGGGCAGAGTCAATTGTCCAGTAATATATCTGCACCGGCAAAATGGTGAATTTATCAAATATTCCATCTGGAACAGGAATTAGCAATGCCGGAATTCCGATTACGACAAGGGGAGCTGTTTCGCCGATTGCACGAGATAGCGCAAGAATAACTCCTGTAAGAATTCCTGGCAATGACGCAGGAAGTACTACATTTTTAATCGTCTGCCACTTTGTGGCACCCATTCCATAGGAGGCTTCCCTTAAAAACTGCGGCACAGCCCGGATTGCCTCCTGGCTGGCTACTACGACGACCGGAAGAACCAGCAGCGCCATCGTCAAGCCTCCGGCAAGTACTACAGATCCTAAATCCAATGCCCTTGCAAAAACAGTCAGACCAAGGATTCCAAACACAACTGAAGGAACACCTGCGAGGTTCGAAATATTTGTTTTAATGAATGAGGATATACGGCCTTTAGTCGCATATTCCTCAAGGTAAATGGCAGTGCCTACTCCTAAAATCATCGTTACAGGAGCAACAACTAACATTAGCCATAAGGTTCCCAGTATAGCACCCCAAATCCCGGCTCTTTCAGGATCTGTTGATAGCCTATTTGTTAAAAAATCCATGTTAATCCAGCCCAATCCATCTGCAAGGACTCGATAAATCAAAACAACTAAAACCACAAGACCAAACAATGTCGCCAAAAAGAAAAGCGTTTTTGCAAGATTATTGGCAAGCAGGCGGCCGCCCATTTTTTTGTGAACTTGAGTAGAGTCTACATATTTCATATTAATATTCCTCCCTGAACTTGCGAGAGATATACTGAGCTATTAGGTTCATGATTAAAGTAAACACAAACAAAGTCATGGCCACCGCATAAAGGCTGTAGTACAACGTTGTGCCTGCCGCCGCTTCACCGCCTGTTACTTCTACTATATAGGCAGTCATAGTCTGCATGGATTGTGTCACGTCAAATGTAAAGTTTTTTGAACTTCCGCTTGCAATAGTTACAATCATAGTTTCCCCAATTGCCCTTGAAATTCCGAGCACAAATGAAGCTATGATACCTGAAATGGCTGCTGGAACTACTACCTTCCAGGTAACTTCCAGTTTTGTTGCCCCTAATGCCAGGGCACCTTCCCTCATAGCATTTGGCACTGAGCTCATAGCATCTTCAGATAATGAAGCTACCATCGGGATAATCATAATTCCCATTACGATCCCCGGGCTAAGAATATTAGTTGGTTCAAGGCCAGGAATTATCGACCTGAGTATAGGTGTTACAAATGTAAATGCAAAAAATCCATATACAATAGTAGGAATCCCAGCCAGGATCTCGAGCATAGGCTTTAAAATCTTTCTTACTTTTTCCGAAGCATATTCACTTAGGAAAATAGCAGTCATTAATCCAATTGGAATAGCTACCAGCATGGCAATTGCCGATGAAATAATGGTTCCTGTCAGCAGGGGCAGCACACCAAACACGGCATTTTCTCCCAATGGCTTTAATTTTGTGCCAGTAAAGAAATCTATAAAAGGAACGTCTTTAAAAAAGGCGATTGTTTCCGTTAGTAAAGTAAGTACAATTCCAATAGTCGTGAAAACAGAGATTGCTGCTATCCCAAACAAAATTTTGGGTATTAATTTTTCCGTAATATTATTAACACTTCGAGTTTTTTTCTTTTCCTGTATGATTTCGCGTACATTCAACTTTTTGGAATGCTCATGAACAGCGCTTTTAGCCAAGTGTAAAACCCCTTTCGTTTCAAGCCAAGGAGACCCCGTTATCTATCACCAAGGGAAGAACCCCATATACGCAATACAAGAAGATGAGAAGGCTTTACTTCTCATCTTCTGTATGGCCAATACTTTTAAACACTTACTTTAAACCGTTTAAAGCATCTAGAGTAGCTTGGACGTCTTCATCAGATAATGGAGCAAAACCAGTTTCTGCTGCAACATCCTGGGCATTTTCCATTGTATAAATGGCATAATCTAATACTTGCGGCTTTTCTTTAGCCATATTTGTATTCAAGTATGTGAATACTGGACGTGTAAATGGAGCATAGTCGCCGTCTTCTTTAATTGTGTCTAAAGAAGGTTCAACCGGCCCATTTCCAAAATCAACTTTTACAGCAGATAGCTTATCTTTGTTGCTGTCATAGTATCCATAGCCAAAGAATCCAATTGCATTTTTATCTTTAGAGACAAGGTCAACTAGAGTAGAATAGTCCTGCTGAAGGTTAATGTTTTCAGGCAGATCTTGTTCTTCCAGAATATTTTCAAACATAAATTCGTATGTTCCGTGGTTTTCATTCGGGCCATAGGTTTGGATTTCTTCATCCGGGAAGTCAGGGCGAACATCTGACCATTTTTTCTTGCCTTTGCTTGCCAGGAAGATATCAATAACTTCTTGCTGTGTAAGCTCTGTAGCCCAGTCGTTTTCTTTGTTAATAACAATTGTTATACCGTCTAAAGCAACCTTCATTTCTTGTACATCAATTCCAAGTTCTTCTGCTTGTGCTTTTTCTTCATCTTTAATTTGGCGGGAAGCATCATTAAAGTCTGTTCCGTCTTCTGCAAGGAACTTTTTGAATCCAGCTGAAGTTCCTGAACGGCTAACTTCTACAGAAACATTTTCTTGCTCACCCATATAATTTTCAGCCATTTGTGCCATAAATGGATAAACTGTACCAGAGCCGTCAATTACTACACTTCCTTCAAGCTCCTCAGCATTTTCTCCATTTGCATTTTCATTATCTCCTCCGCCGCAAGCTGCAGTAAATACCATCACAGCTGCCAGCATCAAAAACAGGCTCATTTTTTTAAGACGTTTCATTCCTGAATTCCCCCTAAGAAAATTGGTTGTTTTGTCCTACGAGTTATAGAATAAGGGTTAACTGTTAACGCGGTTTTAACCCATTGTAAAGCTTTTGTAAATGTCGCAGATTTTTGTGTAAATATGTCGAAAAATAGGAATAACGTTAAATTTAGCTTTCCAATATTGCCGATATCGATGCATCTAATTTTTGTCAGAAAAAAACTGCCTCCCGTATTAACGGGAGACAGTTCTCACAAGCTTATTCATTTTCTTCTGTAATCTCTTCCTGTCCTTCAATCACTTCATTTATATTCTCTACTTTTTGAACAGGACCCTCGCTATCTTTTCCTTCTTGCTGGCGATTTTTTTTGAGGTCAAAGTATGCATCTAAAACTCGTTCACCAATTTTCTTATTTGCTCCGTGATCCCGGCCGCCTTGATATGCCCATGGGACCAGAACAGCCATAGCTATCTCCGGATTTTCAGATGGTGCATAGCCTACAAGGCTAAGGTTCATAACTTCAGGAGGCTCTTTCCCAAATTTGCTTCTTTCAGGGCCATCATAAAAGGCCTCTGCAGTTCCAGTCTTCCCAGCTGGCTTATACTCTTTTCCGCCGAAATAAGTATAGGCTGTTCCGCCTTTTTCCTGCATAACTCTGCGGAAACCCTCCTGGACACGGTCCATCCATCCTTCTTTTAGCTCAACTCTATTAAGAACTTTCGGTTCCATCTCCTCAACAATAGGCCCCAGTTCGTTATTTTCCATTAATGGTTCACGGATTTCCTTTACTATATGGGGCTCCATTCTATTCCCGCCATTCGCAATGACAGAAACATATTGTGCAAGCTGCATATTGGAATACGTGTCATATTGCCCAATCGCAAGGTCAAGCATAAAACCAGGCATAGTACTCATTCCCTTAAAGCCTGTTTGTTCATTCGGCAAATCGATTCCTGTGCGGACACCAAGCCCAAATTGCGCAAAGGAATCCCTTATCGTATCAAAGCCTTTTGGATCCAGCGGAAGAGGACGGTCAAATTTATACTCTCCGTTTCCAATCCTGATGGCTGTTTCAAACATATAAACGTTGGAAGAATATTTTAAAGCATTTATGTCATTTAAAGGTCCAAAGTTTTTCCAGGATTTCTTTACAGGTGTGTTTTTAATTTGAAGGGGACGGTCATAAATGACAGTATTGGGCTGTATGACACCTTCCTTAAATCCTGTAAGAATGGTTGCCCCTTTTACGGCAGAACCAACATTATAAGTAGTTGTAATATTCCCGAGTGCATCATCCTGCATTTCGGATTTTCCTGTCTTTTCATCTTTCACGATCCTTTTACCGGCCATAGACAGGATTTCACCGGTATGAGGATCCATTAGGACAACATATGCCCGATCAAGGAGTGCAGTGCCTGGTGACGCTTTTGCAGCTCTTAATTCCTCCTCAATAATTTTCTCAACTTCTTTCTGAAGATCCATATCAATGCTCAGAACAAGGTCTTTGCCTCTTTGCCCATCGGTAATCGGCACAGTTTCCAGGACATTTCCAGCTTTATCTGTAATATTTTTCACCTTTGCTTTCTGCCCGTGAAGCACTTCCTCATATTGCATCTCAATATAACTTTTCCCTACCCGGTCATTGCGGCTATAGTCCCTTGCCAAGTAGTATTCAAGCTGTTCAGCCGGTATCCCTTCGTCAGAGCTTGTCACTTTTCCCAGGACTGATTTTAAAGTATTTCCAAAGGCATAATACCTTTCCCAGTCTGTTGTCGTATCCACACCAGGAAGCAGCTGAAGATTTTCGCTGACTACTGCAAACTCTTCAGGACTTACGTCTTTATTTTTTACAATTTGCGGCGTTAATGCGTATCCGCTTGTAAACTCCCTGTAAATGGCAAGAACTTCAAGGTCGGACTCGTCCAGTTGATTCAGTTCTTCTTCTGTAATCCGATCCAATGTAAGCTGGTAAATTTCCTTATCCAGCTCCTTCTGATCGCCTTCAAATTTTTTTTCCAGCTCTTCAATTTCTTTTTCTGAAACTTTCTTTTCGGCTTCTTCCGGATTCTTCATAATCCAATAATCTTTTTTGTCCCGTTCCTGGACTTTACCCGTATCTTTTTCGATCAGCTGAGCAAGCCTTTCTGCTACCTCAAGCATTTCATCCTGTTTATATCCGTTATTAGTAAAGGTAATAGCGTTTTGGGGGGTATTATCAACAATTACTTTTCCGTTGCGGTCAAACATCTTCCCTCTTGGCACAGGGCTATTGACTGTTACATCCTCCGTTCTCTCAATTTCACGCTTATAATCATCACCATAAACAATCTGAACCATCCCCAGCCTCAGAATCAGCATTGAGAACAATAAAAATACAACAAAGAAGAGCATATTCAGACGAAAAGGAACATGAGTCTTCTTTTTTTTCTTCCTATTCAAGGCTTCGCACACTTCCTTTAAAAAAGTCTCTTTTATCATTCTAAAAGAAATCGGCAATTAATTCTATAAATAACCTTTTTTTTGCAGAAATAAAATACTGGAAGTTATATCCTGGATGTATTTTCAAAAAAAAGAGAGGGCAGTCCCCTCTCATGTCGATTGAAAATGTACTCTTCGAACAAAAAAGTAAATAACTGCATGCCCTGCCCCAATAATTACAAGCAATATGGGAATGCTCTTCTGATCATTGAAAAACGTGACAGCAGCTAAAAAGCCCAGGATGGAAACAATTCGGCCGGAGTTTAAGAAGATTTCTCTCACAACGATATACTCTATCCTCATCTCGGCTGCTTTCCACCCGCGGCCAATGACATCGTAGGTTAAAGAGATATAAGGAACCAGCAATAAGGGGTATGCGATTGCAATAGTGGCAGCATACATAAGCAGCTTAGGATAGGTAACTTCAAAAATAATGAAGAAAATGGCTGCATATAATAACAAACCGCCTATCAATATCGCTCTTTTCCGATACTCCTTTTTCAGAAGCCTCGATACAAGGAAATATCCCATAAAAGATATCCCCGAGTTTACAAGCCCGTATGTGCCAAGTGCCAATTCACTTCCTGTCGAAATAAAAACATACACAGAAATGACAAAGACAAATGTTCCTTCTCTAAGCCCCTGAAAGAAATGAGCGTTTGTGATCAATCGCCAATTCAGATTGTTTTTGCGTTCTGCAAGGATTCTCTTGAACCAGTATTTCCCATTGGCAGGCCGCCGCTTAAGAAAAAAACTTAAAAAAACTGCTATAGAAAAGAGGGTTAGGGAGATACCAAAAATAACGGAATAGCCTGTAAACTTTTCCATCCTTGAAATAATGAAACCCGCTGCAATCGGACCGATCATCCCCCCAACGGATGTTAGGATACCAAGGAAACCATTGAAGAAATCCCGATTTTCAGGCTCAGTTATTTCAAAAGTAAGCACATTGAACGCCAGCCAGTAAAAGCCATATCCCACACCTAACAAGGCCCCAAGCAGCAAAAGAAATTTTGAAGCATTTGTTCCTATAAAAAGCACGGTTAGGTAGAAGGATGCCAAAAAGATAACTCCAATTCTTAATACAATGACTCTGTCAATTTTTTTAGCCCATCTTCCTGCCAATATAAATGTTAATGGCTGCATAACAACAATTGATAAATTGTAAAGCGCAAGATCACTGAACTCCCCAGACTGCTTCCAAAGATAAATATTTACAAATGTGTTTGAAAGGGCAGCACTTAAGGAATAAAGCCCCCCAATAATAAGAAGCAATGTTAAATCCCTTGTTAAGTCTACATCTCCGATCAGTTTTTTAAATCTGCTCATAAAAAAAAACTCCCCTTTGGTTCTAAGGGTAGTTTCCTACAAAGTCAGTGTGCTTATGCAATGATTGAGAGATGGAAACAAGAAAAGCGAAAGCGCCTTGCCACGTGAACGCAGACAAAGAACGCTGAATCCTGCGGAAGAGTCTGTGACCTGATGTCGAAGTTCATTGTTATTCTTTTTAAATTTAAGCTCTATTAAATTTGCCTGTTGATTTAACTAAGTCCGCCTTCAAAAAGCAACAAACTTTACGAATAGAGCCGAAACAAAAGACACAGCAGATGTCCCTGCTGTGTCTTTTTAGAATTATTTCGCTGCGCTGTAGCGCTTAGAAACCTCATCCCAGTTTACAACATTCCAGAAAGAATTGATGTACTCAGGACGGCGGTTTTGATATTTCAAGTAGTAAGCATGCTCCCAAACATCCAGGCCAAGGATAGGAGTCTTGCCTTCCATTAGCGGTGAATCCTGGTTAGGTGTGCTAGTTACTTCTAATTCTCCATTATTGACTACAAGCCAAGCCCAGCCTGAACCAAAACGTGTTGTTGCTGCTTTTGCGAATTCTTCTTTGAAGCTGTCATAGCTTCCAAATTTGCTGTTAATAGCGTCAGCTAATTCGCCTGTAGGCTCTCCGCCTCCATTTGGAGAAATAACCTGCCAGAATAATGAGTGGTTAGCATGGCCGCCGCCGTTATTGCGTACAGCTGTGCGGACAGATTCAGGAACCGCATCAATATTCGATACTACTTCCTCAACAGTTTTAGAAAGAAGCTCTTGGTTTCCCTCCAAAGCATTGTTAAGGTTAGTAACATACGTATTGTGATGCTTTGTATGGTGGATATTCATCGTTTCTTTGTCGATGTTTGGCTCCAGTGCATCATAAGCGTAAGGTAATTGCGGTAGTTCAAATGCCATAATTAAATTCCTCCCTATGTACCTGTTTAGTTAGCCCCCGAAACATCCAATCGTTTATAAAATTCTGATTTTAGAATGTTTCTAAGGTCTTTAGCTTAAGAATACCAAAGTTGGATTTTTGTTTCAAACAAAAAGCATTTTACATATTTACAATTGCCAATTTATTTTTTATTATTCCAAGGTTTTCATTTATGGAGCCTTCTGTTAGTCCTTCTGGCTGATATCCACGCCCTATAGCTTTTCCCTTAAAGAGATTTAAAGGACCATAACCAGGAAATAAATAATCATAAAACCTTGAATGACCGCTTTAGCAGCTGCACTGCTGACAAACCCAATTACGGAACCAAATCCAATTTTGATTGCATCATTGAGATTCTTTTTATTTACTGCAAGTTCAGCAAGGATCGCTCCCAGGAATGGCCCTGCTAATATTCCGATGACAGGTATCACAAAGGGACCTATCAATAGGCCGATTGTGCTCCCCCAAACACCCGCTTTGGAACCTCCATATTTTTTTACTCCAATCATATTTGCTATATAATCCGCTCCAAAAAGAAGCAATACAAAAAGGCCCTGGATACTCCAAAATAGCCAATTGAAAGGCTCGAATGAAAAGAGAACTCCATAAAGAATAAATCCGCCCAATAAAAACAAGACACTCGGAATAATCGGGAAGACCAGCCCTGCAAAGGCAATGACAAATAAAACAATAATTAATGCCCAAAAAATGATATCCATGATCAGCATCCTTTTTTATTAAAATAAAAAAGCAAGGGATTTCCCCTTGCTTATTTTACCACTTATTCTTCTCCTAAAACAGCTTCTGCAATATTCACCGCATGGTCGCCGATACGCTCAAGGTTGCTGACAATGTCCACATAGACAATGCCGGCTTGTCCGGAGCATAGACCTTCATTTAATCGCAAAATATGCTGTTTGCGAAGTTTTCTTTCCATTTTATCTATCTCTTCTTCCTTCTCTACAACATGCTTTGCTGCCTCTTTATCATTATGGTCAAGAGCCTCAAGAGCCTCTTTTACAGTAGAGATTGTAAGATTAAACATGACATCCAGGTCATCCATTGCTGTATCGGTCATCTTAACCTTATTTGCCTGCTGATATTCGGCAAGCTCAATGATATTCTCAAAGTGGTCACCGATTCGTTCAATATCTCTGACAGTATCCATCAGGATTGTATGTTCCTCTGATTCTTGGACTGAAAGTGAACTTGTTGATAGCTTAACCAAATAATCTGTAATTTTTCGGTCTAAATTATTTATGGCATCTTCAAGCTGATAAGCTGTCTCAGAATGCTTTTGCTGCTTGGTTTTTAAGAATTTATTCGTTTCCTCAAGGCCCCGGACAGCAAATTGGCCCATACGCAACACTTCTTCTTTCGACTGCCCAAGAGCGATGGAAGGTGACTGTTCAATAAAAACAGGATCCAAGTGCTTGGATTTATATTCAATAACTGAATCTTCCCCAGGTATTAGCTTCGTCACAATCAGAGCAAGAATACCAATAAACGGAAGCTGAATCAAGGTATTCGTGGTATTAAATATTCCGTGTGCGAATGCAATTGTCATTTCATGGTTAAGGTCCAGATTCACTGCCAACGTTTGAATTAACGATGTAAAAGGTTTTAACAGCAATAAAAATACCGTTGTTCCTATTAGGTTAAAAAGCACATGAGTAGCAGCTGCTCTTCTTGCTGCAACAGATGCCCCTATGGCTGCCAGGACAGCTGTAATCGTTGTTCCAATATTGTCGCCAAATAGGATAGGCAAGGCCGCATTAAGATTTACTAGTTCTTCAGCGTATAGACCTTGCAGGATACCGATTGTAGCACTTGAGCTTTGTACGATAACCGTGAAGACAGTACCAATGATAACTCCAAGAACAGGATTTGAACTCATACTTACAGTAAGATCATGGAAGGCTTCTAAACTGCGCAGTGGTTTCATACCGCCGCTCATAAGTTCTAATCCATAAAACAATGCCCCGAATCCAAAGACAATTTGTCCAAAATTATGGACCTTTTTACTCTTAAAGAAGAATAATAAAATGGAGCCTACCGCAATAATTGGCAATGCATATTCACCAATATCAATTCCAATGATGAACGCTGTAACTGTTGTCCCGATATTGGCACCCATTATTACACCTATTGCCTGGCGGAGTGTCATAAAGCCGGCACTAACCAAACCTACTGTAATAACAGTAGTACCACTGCTCGTCTGAAGCAATACTGTTACAACAATTCCTGCTAACACCCCCATAAGCGGATTCGTTGTAAACCGATCAAGAATATCTCTTAGCTTGTCACCAGCTGATTTTTGAAGTCCATCCCCCATGAACTTGATTCCATATAAGAAAATACCAAGTCCTCCGAGAAACTCAAAAAGCATTTGTTGAACGTTTAGTTCCACAATTTTTCAACCCCTATAATTGATTATTCGACATGATTCATCAAACCCCATACAATTATTAATGAAAGTTGAACAAAAAGTAAAGATGTAATTAATGAAATTTACAATAGCTTAACATTTCTATTTAATATTACAATTATGTTACAAAAACCTAAGAACTCTTGTTTATTCTAAATAAGTTAAGTTACTTGTAGTGGCTTCATTATGTGGCTAAACTAATAGGGTGAATCTTAATAAGGGTGTGTACAAATATGAATATTTTTCTTCAATTTTATAAAAGTTTATATTCTCCAAAAGACATCGCTTTATTCCGTCTTCAAGGGATTGGAAAAACACTGTTGTATGTTTTCTTTCTTACCCTGTTATCCGTTATTCCAACCGTGTTTTATTCCGGATCAGCCATTGTAAAAAGCTTAGATGCAATAGATGAAACAATTGAAAGCGAATTGCCCGATTTCGAAATTTCTGAAGGGCAGCTTCGCACTGATCAAAAAGTGCCCGTCACTCTAGATAAAAATGGCTTTGCAATAATTATTGACTCTACAGGCACTGTAAAGCCTTCTTCCTTATCCAACAGCGATAATACAATCGCGCTTTTGAAGAATGAAGTTTACATTATTGCAGCAGGGCAGGAACAATCCTATTCCTATTCAATGTTAACCAATGGGACTATATCAAATGAAGACTTATCAGGCTACTTGGCTTCTGCCGAATCCCTTGTCCCGATAATTATTCCCCTGCTTGGGACTGTCATTTATATTTTTACAGCAGGGATGAAGTTTATTGAGATATCGATACTTGCTCTTGTAGGGCTTCTTATAAAAAATGCACTCGGTAAAAAACTGGAGTACCGGCACTTATGGAGGATGTCTGCCTATAGCATCACTTTGCCGACTGTATTCTTTGCTATAATGGCCGCGTTGCAGACAGCAGTTCCAAACGGTGCGTTCATCAATTGGTTTGTCTCACTTATCATCCTTCTTCTTGCGATCAAAGAATTGCCTTCCCATTCCCAAAAACATTAAAACGCGCTGATGGCGCGTTTTTTAGTTTATCCTGCGGAAAACTTCAAAATTGGCGTTATAGACTTCTCCCCAATCCGTTAATAAAGCTATTGTGTCTAACCAATAATAAAAAAAGCATTGTTTATGGTCTATACAGAATGGGACAAGCATACATATTGGATAAACACGCTAGTTGCAGGGGAGTTGTCCAATATGAGACGCATTGCGGGAATACTGCTTTCAGTGCTTGTAATATATGTTATATATTACGATTTAAATCATGGGACACTGCGCGCCGGAACTGAACAAGTTTTAGAAGCCAGTACGAAGCCTGAGGAAATGGGGCTGCCCTACTTTGAAAAAAAGGTCAGTCCTGGAGAAACAGTCCTTTCAATTGTAGAAATGAACCTCGACGGTCCCATCCCTGTTAGCATAGAAGATGTTGTATCAGATTTTTCTGTACTAAATAAAGGTACGAAGCCCCAAGAGATCAAATCAGGGCAAACCTACAAGTTTCCGGAATATAATCAGAACAACTAATCATCATTCTTGTCAATTGAAGCGGTTCATTGATACAATAAAGTGAATCTTCTTTAACAGCTATCAAAGTTGACAGCTATTATATGAATAGATAAAAAGGAGCGAATCTCCATTGAGTGAAATGATACATCGTACAAAAACAAGGCCTGTCAAAGTGGGGCCTTTAACAATTGGCGGCAGCAACGAGCTGTTCATCCAAAGTATGACCACAACTAAAACTCATGACGTAGAAGCTACAGTAGCTGAAATTAAAAGACTTGAGGAAGCCGGCTGCCAAATCGTCCGTGTAGCCTGCCCTGATGAAAGAGCTGCCAATGCTATTGCAGATATTAAAAGGCAAATCAATATACCGCTTGTAGTCGATATTCACTTCGACTATAAACTTGCCCTAAAGGCAATTGAAGGCGGTGCAGACAAAATTAGGATTAACCCCGGCAATATTGGCAAACGCGAGAAAGTAGAAGCGGTTGTCAAGGCTGCCAAGGAAAAAGGGATACCTATCCGGATTGGAGTAAATGCTGGTTCCCTTGAAAAACGAATCCTTGAAAAATATGGCTATCCAACTGCAGATGGAATGGTCGAAAGTGCCCTTCACCATATTAAAATCCTGGAAGATCTTGACTTTCATGACATAATCGTATCCATGAAGGCCTCTGATGTTAATCTGGCAATTGAAGCTTACGAAAAAGCAGCAAAAGCCTTTGACTACCCGCTGCATTTGGGAATTACTGAATCTGGCACGCTTTTTGCCGGCACCGTCAAAAGTGCTGCAGGGCTTGGCGCTATCCTAAGTAAAGGGATTGGGAATACGCTTCGGATTTCCTTAAGTGCTGATCCGGTTGAAGAAGTAAAGGTAGCTCGGGAGCTATTAAAGGTTTTTGGTCTATCTTCGAATGCAGCCACATTGATTTCCTGCCCGACTTGCGGAAGGATTGAGATTGATTTAATCAGCATTGCAAATGAAGTGGAAGAATATATCCAAAAGATTAAAGCACCGATTAAGGTGGCAGTACTGGGATGTGCTGTAAATGGTCCAGGGGAAGCCCGGGAGGCCGATATCGGTATTGCCGGTGCCCGAGGTGAAGGCCTGCTGTTCCGTAAAGGCCAGATTGTTAGAAAGGTTCCTGAAGCAACAATGGTCGAAGAACTTAAGATCGAAATAGATAAAATTGCTGAAGAATATTTTGCAAATCAAGAAAAAGAAAAAGCAGAAAGCATGCAATCATAAAAGAAAGCCTGGCTAAAAGCCAGGCTTTCAGCTTGTTGAGAAAGGGGTATTTTTTCTCAACAAAGTTTTTCTTAAAAAGAAATATACCAAAGGAAGATTAGCTTTTCTGGTTTAAAAAANGATCGCCATGCACCTATCCTAGCTTTGCCAGGTGCATGGCGATCTTTTTCATATTCTGGCAAGCTGCGGTGAGAAGCACCTGCTCGCTTGCATTGTGTAGTCCCCGTAACCGGCAATAGCGAAGCCCATGCAGCTCTTTTGAGTCTGCGAAGCTTCGCTCCACTTTTTCTTTTCTGAATTTATATAGTATCTTTCCAGATTTGGAAAGCCGGTTTTGTCTGACCT
>NZ_JAEL01000101.1 GCF_000518885.1 Bacillus sp. J33
TTCTAGAACTTCAATGACCGGAAGGTCATCCACTTGAAGTTTTCGATAAGGTTTATTTACGGGCTGTTCAGTAGGTTTAACGAACATGCTTTTACCAATCAATAAAGTAAGCAATGTTCGAATGAGTTGTTCTTGATAGTTTATAAAAGTTAATAAATAGGTTATAATTTGAGGGTACAAATTGTCACTTCCATTCTTGGTTGTTGGGTGTGTGGTAACCTCAATTATCCAAAGAATTTAGGGGGTGGCAATTTTTTTGCCTATAAAGCCCTCTATGGAGATATTTTATAACCTATTTCTTATAGAAGTTTTGACAATACGTACTAATCTTTTTTATGCCAAATCTTTCTGACAAAAATCAAGTAAAACAGCGTCGGCATAGGAGCCTGAATTAATCCGATAATTCCCCATAGCCAATAATTATGTCCATGCTTCCTTGCATCCAAAAATAAGAACGTGCTCTGGACAATTAAGATAATCCCAACAACTAATAATAAAGGAAGGGAGATTTCTTCATTATTCATGTACCATCCACCTGCTTAACAAAGCTGACTGTACTATAAGCAATAATAAAAAAAGTGACAATTCCCTGCAGAATAAAAAACACAACTGGCAGCTGATACAGCATAAATAAAACAGAACTTACAATGAGGAGAGCCATAACAATAAAGATAGCCAGATCCTTCATTAATTTCTTTTTCATCATTTGTTTTTGTTCTATTACCAATTGTTCAAAAAATTGCAGATCAGGTGTATACACTGGAACATTCTCCTCCAGCGATTCCAATCCGTCCTCTATTTGTTTTATAGCAGCCAGATAACTTTCATCTTGATGTTCGTGTTCGAGCGGCAGCACTTTTCGGTTCGTCATGAAGTTTCAACTCCTCTCTTACAGCCATTATTCCGTTATGAACCCTTGATTTAACCGTACCAGCGGATATTTTCAACATCTCGCCTATTTCTTCATAGGAATAGCCATAGTAATGTTTAAGAATAATAGGAATCCGAATATCTTCTTTAAGTTTTCCAAGAGCTGATAAGGTATCGTTCCATTCTTCATTTCTGCTTTCAAGCTGCCACTTTATCCTTCTGAATGCTTCTTCCTGCTGTTTCCATTTTTTCTCTCTTTTTGACTTCCTCTTCCGATCAATATATAAATGGGTTGCAATTGAAATCAGCCAAGAGGAAAACTTGGCTTTGCCATTAAACATGCCGATTTTTTCAACACATTTGGCCATCGTTTCCTGAGCAAGATCTTCAGCTGTGTCAGGATTCATCGTGATTTTGATTAAGTACTTAACAAGAAAGGGATAGTTATTTTTAAATAGCATGGCAAAAGCGAGCTGATCTCCTCGTTTAGCGCTTAATATAAGGTCTTTCTCGTCCATCAGCCTCTTTCCTCTCTTCCCTATCGTCCCATTGTATACTTGTTATTTCACTTATAAGACGCTTAAGAGATGAATTCGTTCATTATTTTTGGCTCTTTTCTCAAAAATGTTGTTTTTACTTATAAATTCTGCCCGCTGATTTCAGCACGGGGACTTAATCTTTCCGCGGGGAGGAATGGGAGCCTCCGGCGTCTCCCACATCCCTCACTTCCCGCAGGACATTGGGAAAGCACCCCTGAATAAACACCCCACGAAGGAAATGTAGAGCATTTTCGAGGAGTCAAGTGCCCTCCGCTACAAACAACTCAGTTGTATTGCAGTTGAAAAACAACAAACTTTACGAAAACAGTATTATGATTATTTTTTACTCAAACAAAAAGCCCCTATTTAAAGGGACTTTTAACCTAATAATACATTATACTGTACCCGTTTGTTCCAAAGAATGTGTTTCAATATTTTTTCAAATTTTTTCGTTAGCTTTGGCAAAACAAGACTGTAAAAGATACCTACGAAGGCTAAACAACCGCCTACCATCCAATAAAGCATCTCCACCTTGAACAATACCGGGAAGCTAACTGCAATAAACCCAAGTGTTAAAGATTGGGACAGCATCATTAATGGACTAATCCATCCCTGTACCCTTCCCATCATTTTGGGATCGACAATACTTGGCATCCAGCCTCCTATGGCAATATTCACCAAAGGAAGGCCAAAGGCTGCAGCAAATAATAGGGCGAGGAAGATATGCGTATTTCCTGCAAATGAAGCAGCAATAATAAAACTTCCCGAAATCAGCAATCCGGAAATAATCAGCTGATAAAGTTTAAATTTTTGAGTAAGCAATGAGGCAGCAAAGCTTCCGATAAGAACGCCAATTCCAAAGGTTATACCGAGCAAGATTGAGTATTCTTCATAGGATTGCGGCTCGAGCTTATACTTCAGCATAAAAATAGGCATCACTGAAAACCCGCCATTTACCACACCGAAAACAAAGAAACCAACAAGCAAGGCTGATAGTAATTTGTGCTGCAGAATATACTTCATCCCGATAGTAAAATCCTTAAAGACAAGCGGGATATTGAGATCCTTTAGCCTATGGCTCCCATTAGGCAAACGGACTTCCGCCGGGATGCGGCATGTTTTTATTAGCCATGCACTTACAATAAAGGTAATTGTATCGGCCAAAATGGCACCGTAAACCCCGACTGTCCAGTATACAAGAATGCCTAGGCCATTGCCAAACAGCATGAAGAGACTCATGACAACCTGGTTCAATCCAGCAGCAGTTGTGTAATCTTCACTTTTCAATATCCCTTGTATCATTGCATGTTCAGCAGGGAAGAAGAATTTCTGAATTGCACTCCTTAAAAATAATACAGCAAAAACAAGCGGCATCCAGCCGATGATAATGGTCATCAAGAGGACAATTGACAGCAAAGCACTGATCCAATCACAATAATAAGCTATTTTCTGCCGGTCCATTCTGTCTGCAAACACACCAACAAGGAAAAATACAGCCAAAGTCGGCACTGAAAACATTAGCTCCGTCAAGGTGGCATAGAAAGGCTGTTCTGTAAAGCGATCGAGAAGAAAAAACATAAATGCAGTTAGGCCGATTGTACTGCCCATCTGTGAAGTAAAATTGGCAAGGAATAATTTCACATAATTGGCATTTTGAAAAATCTCTTTAAATTTCCTCATCGGTTTTTACCTCTGTTTCCCAGTTTTATAACTAAATTTTACAGCGGCATTTCTTTTTTCATAAGCGGCTGCTGATGGTTTTGGTCTCCTCCTTAAGGCTGAGAAAGCAGAAAAACCACTTTAAATGACACCTAGTTTTATATAAATTGATGGTTTCCTGCACAATTAACCGAAATTATGAGATCCCTTATACTTGCTGAACTGATTTTTCCGGTTGAATAGCTATTTTTCATCAAGTTCAGTATAAATATCGTCAACTTAGCTAATATATCGTCAACTTAGCCAATTTATCATCAACTTCCCTAATATATGATCAAGTTCAGGCATTTTACCGGCCAAGCCCAAAAAAAGCCTGGACATTTAAAGTCCAAGCCTTCCCCGGTTATTCAAATGTCCCTTTAATAAGCGCTTCACCATTCCTGCCATTTTCTTTCCGAGGGCAAATTCAGAAAGGATTGAAAGATCTTCTTTATTCAGCAGCACCAGATCAGCATCCTTTCCCACTTCAACTGTACCTTTGGATTGAAGCTTTAAAATTGCATCAGGATTTTTCGTAATTACAGATATAGCGTCTTCAAGGGACACTCCCTCATTTAATAAACTCCTCTTCCCTTCCTAAACAATCAACATTTTCTACTATTTTATCTATTTGGTTTCTTTCAGTGCAAGGCTTGTATAAGCCCTTTCCAACTATACCGCTTATTGGAAAACACACAGGTAATTATTCACACTTTATCAGGAATGGTTTATCAGCTCTGCACCCTGGGTAAATTCCTAGTACAAACGACATTATCTATTAATCGATTAATATAAAAAACTATTAAAAAGGAGTTAGTAAAAATGAAAGAAATTATTTCTACAAATGTTCTAGTACAAAATAAATTTACCATGAAAAAAATGCTGGAAATCTACCAGGCATCAAAACAATTTACAGGCACTACCTATTTATACAGCAAACATAAAACTGTGGATGCCTCAAACCTATCCAAACTGGTTTCTTTCCTGCTGACAGTCAAACCGCAAACAACACTTAAAATCATAGTTGAAGGAAACGAAGTGCAGAATCACCTGGAAAAAATCAAAAAAATGTGTACGAGCCATGTTTCTGTATCACGCATGACAGAGAAGCGTTTTATTAATTCTTCAGAAACCATTCAAATCTAATAAAAAAGACAAGCTTGTTTTATTGAAAAGGGGACGGGGTGAATATTTATGATACGCACTATTTTTATGGTAGTTGGAGCAATTGTGGTAATCGGTGCTATTATTAGCTGGTTATTCTAAACTACAAATGTTAAAAAGGTCTGGTGAACACCAGGCCTTTTCATTATAAACAGCTGCCCTCGTCCGTTAAAATCTTGAATCTTTAGGAAAGAGCCGTTTCACTCATTGAAAACTAATGATATTCCCTGCCAATTCATCATAATTCTTTTCTGCCATGTCCATTGCCTCCCAAAAAGTAAAAAAGAGTACAGTTTTTAAACTGCACTCTAAAATTCTATTAATTAATCTTTCTTCTTTTCTTTATCTTTGCCTTTGCCTTTTTCTTTCTCTTTATTCCATTTCTTTTCCCACTTTTCTTTTTCCTTTTCAATCTTTTCCTTTATCTTTTCAGCTTCCTTTTTCATGTTTTCTTCCCAAGCTTTTCGTTGCTGCTCCTTTTTTCTCTGTTCCATAAGTGCAGCAATTTGAGGAACATTAAAAGATACTGGCTCCTGATCCTTTAAGGCTCCTGACATGATTTCCCGGAATATTGGCGCCGTTCCTTCACTGCTTGATGTCGTAAGATAATTGTTTGCATCTGTTTTATCATGCCCTACCCAAACTGCACCTACCAGCTGTGGCGTATAACCTACAAACCATTGATCTTTAACACCATCTATTCCTGGAATTGTCATTTGTGTACTGCCAGTTTTTCCAGCTACTTCCCTGCCGGGAATCTGGGCAGCTTTTCCTGTGCCGTGCTGAACTACCCCCAGCAGCATCGTTGTCACTTTTTCTGCTGTGTCTTTTGAAATGACTCTTGTATTCTTCCCTTTCCATTCCGCAACAGTCTCTCCATCTTTACTGACTATCTTAGTGATGGAGTGGGCTTCAGGCCTTTCACCGCCATTTGCAAAAACAGCATATCCCTGCGCCATCGTTAAGGGGGAAACCCCTTCACTTGTACCCCCGAGTGCAAGTGCGAGATTTTGGTTTATAGCTTCCTCCGGTATTCCAAACCTTTTTGCAGCATCTACACCTTTATCCATGCCGATTTCATCAAGAAGCCAAACAGCAGGGACATTTAGGGAATCCTTGACTGCTTCGTACATTGGAACGTTCCCGCGGAATTGTCCATTATAATTTTTTGGCTCATAGTCTTTTCCAAATGTCATTTTTTCATCTTTTAATTCATCCGTGATATTCCAGCCCATTTCAAGCGCAGCTGCATAAGGGACGATAGGCTTCATGGTTGATCCAGGCTGTCCCACCTTATGGACAGCTCGGTTATGGCCTAAAAGAGTATGCTCTCCCCGGCCGCCTGCAAGAGCCCGAATGCCGCCATTATGGGGGTCAAGCAGGATGGCGCCGCTTTGAACCATTTGATCGCCAGTTCCTTGAGGAAATAATGCATCATTCTTATAGGCTTCTTCTACACCGGTTTGCATGTCCTGGTTCAGTTCTGTATAGATTTGATAACCGTCACTTAGAAGCTCGTCGAGTGTCAGATTGTATTTTTTAATGGCTTCCTCAAGTACTACATCTACATAATAAGGGTATTTCCCTTTAAGGGGATCTCCGCCGCTATCATCAAAAACAAGCTGTTCATTTTTAGCTTTTTCCCATTCCTTTTCACTAATAAAGTTATGTTCCTTCATTCGATCAAGCACCAAATTTCTTCGTTCGATGGCTTTCTCTTCACTTTGATAAGGATTAATAGCCGAAGGTGCTTTAACAAGTCCTGCCAGCAAAGCTGCCTCACTTATTGTGAGATCTTCTACATCCTTTGCATAGTACTTCATCGCTGCCCGCTTAATCCCCCAGGCTCCTTCACCAAAATAAACCTGGTTTAAATACATTTGCAGGATTTCATCTTTGGTATATTCCCTTTCAATTTCAAGGGCCAGAAAAAATTCTTCCAATTTCCTTTTATAAGTTCTCTCGTCAGACAAAAGGGCATTTTTAGTCAGCTGCTGGGTGAGCGTACTGCCTCCCTCAACTATGTCCCCTGCCTTCATATTTGTGAAAAATGCTCTGCCGATTCCCTTTAAATCTATCCCGCCATGCTCATAAAAACGGTGGTCTTCTATGGCAATAATAGCATTCTTCATATGTTCAGGAATTTGATCAATAGAAATTCCCTCATTTTTATTTGCTGAGATTTTGCTGGCAATTTCTCCATTTGCGTCATATATAATTGTGGATTGGGCCAGCCCGGCTTCAAGTGCACTAATATCGGCATCTTTGTATGAGAAGTAAACGAAACTTAAAAATGCCAAAACTAATGTGGATGCAAGTAATATGGATACTTGTGTTAAGTGCAGTTTTTTCCATGTGGATTGAAATTTAGTAATAAATAAATTTTTTTTGTTCCTCATAAGTCCTCCAAATAAAACTCCTTTATGGCTGCTTTGCATTAAATATTGCTGCTTTTCTTATGGTTAAACTAAATTTTATAAAGCAGCTATCAGTCTATACCGATATCAGCATAACTGCAAAGAAAAAGTTTTTATATAGTATTTTGTTCCCAACAAAAAATTGAGAATCCGCCTGACATGAACATTTACCCAAAAATCATGCTGTTAACACCCAATTAAATCCTGTAACATCATAAAAAGTGGCTCTATCCTCATAAATTGCTATTTTTACTTATAAAGTCTGCCCGTTAATTTACTCTGCTGCTTTCACAACGGGGAGGAATGAGAGCTTCCTCGGCTTCCTCTGTATGGTTTCCCACTCCCTCTCTTCTGAGCAGGACATCGGAAAAAGCAGCCTTAAATAAACTCCTCGCCATTAGAAAATGCGAATGCATTTTCGAGGAGTCAGGTTCCCTCCGCTACAACCAACGCATTTGGTTAGACTTAATTATCCGCCCGTAAAGCAGCAGACTTTACGAAATTAGCCTAAAAAAAAGAAAAGCAATCAAAGAGTTCCGAATGCTTTCCTTTTTTATTGATCTGCTTGTACGGGTACTTCTGCTGGCTGTCCGGAAACCTTTGCTGATTTTGTATTTTCCAAAAGAAGAGATTCCATATACATATAAACAATTTGTTTGGTCTTATCATTAGCCTGCAGGATATCAAGATGCTGCAGACATTTTTTAATTGTCGGATGGATCCCTTTTTTGATTTCCGGCCTCATTCTGCACACCCCAATTCATAAGTATTACTAAAATTTTCGCTGCTTTATTGTTTTTTATGGGGGGAAATAAACATATCTTTTTTCCTCAGCCGCTAAAATGACTAGATTGATTTTTTCTTAGGCGGGTATATATACGTATATTCATTTCTATTCCTAACGAGAGGGTGATGAAAAATGAGCTTGCAGTTTAACCGAATAATTGTTGGTTATGATAATACAGCTGGCAGCAGAAATGCTTTAAATTTGGCAATTGGATTAGCAAAAGAAAATCCAGAATCCCATTTGCTGGTTGCTCAGGTCTTTGAAGAAAAAGTTGAGAATGTTCCTGTCAGCAATGAAAAAGCCGTAGAGCCATTCAGAACAAATGGCTATTTGCTTGAAGGCATTCAAGTCCCCCCTCTTCCGGTCTATCATGATGAAGCCAATACGACAACACACGCCAAAGTTTCACATAGTGTAGACCAAGCCATTTTCAACGCAAGAGAAATCATTGAGCCATATAACATTAAAGCTAAGTTCGAGGTTCTCGAGGGAAACCCGGCTAATAGCATATGTGACTATGCTGCTGTTGAAAATGCTGATTTAATTATAGTCGGAAACTCCGGCAAAGGCGGATTAAAGAGAATGTTTTGGGAAGCACAAGTGCCAAAATTGCCGAAAACGCTCCATGTCCAGTGCTAATTGCTAAAGACAAGGACAATCTTAAGTAATATATATAAAAAGCAGCCCGGGAATTGGGCTGCTTTTCTTGGTATTCTATAAATCTAAGCTTTGGAGATAGCGCAGCAAGATCCTTTCATTGCAAAAACGGCCAAACAATAAAAGTGCCAGGAAGCTGAAAATAATTCTAGCCCAAAAAGCCAGAGTTTTCTGCTGCCAGTTCTTCAAACCGCTCCTTGGACGAAGCTTCATCAAAACTGCTGTAAATGCGGAAATGATCCTGATCAATAATCCTGTAGTGCTGGCTTATGATATTTTGCTGAAGAATTAAACCACTGCTTCTCTTAATTTCACGCCACCAAATCTTACCGCCAAGCGTCTTTTCCTTTCTATAGTCGATGCCTTCTCTTGCAACCGTTTCCAAAACCTCAAGCGGTTCATTTCCAAAAAGGAATCTGACAGTTTCCGTTTCCCGAAACAATGCACAAACAGCCACAACTGTTGACCATCCGGCTTCTGCTCTCCCTTTTTCTATTTGTACCAATGTTTTCTTGGAGACGCCAATTATTTCTGCCATTTTATCCTGCGTATACCCAGCTTCTGTACGAATGAGTCGAATTTTATCAGATACCTTTAATATTATTTCATCTCTTGTCAATGCAGCTTCATTCCTTTTCAGTAATGGTGTAAATTTACACCTGATTATTTTATTATAAAAGAAATAGTGTCAAAATTTCAAATAAAATAAACTGATGATACAAAGATGCCTTTTTTACTGAACACCTCCTGTAATTTCCCATTAAATTTACAAAGGATTTTGCTGTTATCTATCGAAATTTATTGAATAGACTTTTTTTATGTGAAAGAGTGGAGGTTAAGATGGCAATCGAAACAAATGATGTCGTATTGGAATTTTTGCATAGCAAGAAAGAAACCCTTTTGAGGGAATGGAAAGAAAAAGTCCTAATCAATGACGAGGATCCTTATAGAGATAAGATTAGAGACAACGCGGATGCGATGTTCCATCTAGTTATTCAATTCTTATCAAAGGAAGAACAGGAACTTGAAAAATACATTCAGCAGCTCGCCTACAAAGTTGCGGAAGAGCGTGTGAAAGCTGAAATAAACATCGGTGACTTTCTTTACAATGTGAATCTGGGACGTTCCATTTTCCAAAAACATTTGAACCATATTGAGATTAACTATCATAAGCTTCAGGAATATCATGAAAAGATTAGTTACTGCGTTGATAAATTTTTATATCATGCAGTTTCAAGATATACAGATGCGAAAGACCAGATTATTAAAGAAAAAACTCAATTTATTGATTCAACCCATAAAGACAGGTTAACTTTACTGGGACAAATGACATCCAGTTTCATTCACGAATTTAGAAACCCGCTCACTTCCGTACAGGGTTTCATTCAGCTATTAAAGTCAGAGCACCCTTCCATGAAGTATCTAGACATCATTTCCAATGAACTGGAACAGCTGAATTTCCGGATATCCCAGTTTTTGCTTCTTTCAAAAAAAGAATTGATCGGCAAAGAAAAAGTCATTTTCTCCCTAAATGAATTAATAGAAGAAGTTCTTATTTTCCTATATCCAAGCATTTTGGACGGAAAGGTAACGATATTAAAGAACTTGCAAGGTGATTTATACTTGAAAGGCTATGCAGATGAAATTCGCCAGGTATTAATTAATATTATTTTTAATGCTATTGATGTCCTTACCCAGTATCGCATTGATCCTGTAATCGATATTAAAAGCAGCTTAACGGAAAACGGGCAAATTAAGCTCGACATTGCCAACAATGGCCCAAGAATTCCTGATCATTTAGTTTCATCCATATTCGAACCGTTTGTAACGACCAAAACACTTGGAACCGGACTAGGATTATTTGTCTGCAGGGAAATCATCGAAAAGCATCAAGGGAAACTTACGTGCCACTCTGATACAGATCGGACTGTTTTTCGTATTATCCTCCCTACCTCTGTACAAAAGAAAGTATAGAATGATAAAGGCTGACTCCTTGGTTTCGAGAGTCAGCCTTTATTTTATATTTCACTCATGAAAGCTTTATAATTCTAAGACAAAACCAAATAAAAAGGGGAAATAAAAATGTTAAAAAGTGGTGGAATTCTAGGTGTAGGAAGCTATTTGCCGCCTCGTGTGGTAACAAATGATTTCTTCAAAGAGAAGTGCGGCATTTCTGGCAAAACCATTGAAAAAATGACAGGAATCAAGGAAAGAAGATTCACGGTTCCAGGCATCAACATGGCGGATATGGCCGTTGAAGCAGGAAAAGCTGCTCTTGAGCATGCGGATGTCGATCCTTCCGAAATCGATTTTGTCATCCTTTCTACGATTACACAGGAGCGAATCTATCCTTCCACAGCCTGCCAGGTCCAAAACCGCCTCGGCATCCCGACAACAGCTGGCGCCTATGATATGAGTGTTGGGTGTGCTGGCTTTGTATTTGCTCTTCTGAATGCCCTTCAATATGTCCAGACAGGGTTTGTAAGAAAAGTGCTGGTGGTTGGAGTTGAAGAATGTTCCCGAAACATGGAAGTGGAAAACAAAGAAGAAAGAAAAGTGAATATTCTGTTTGGTGACGGAGCAGGGGCTGCTGTCGTTGGCGAAGTGTCAGAAGGATTCGGTCTATTATCCTCTTCTGTCGGCTCAGATGGCTCTGGCTCTGAATATATGAGGGAAGATAAAAATCACAGACCATCGATGGACGGAGAAGCTATTTTCAAATTTGCTTCTACCCACATTCCGATGATTGTAAAGGACGCTTTGGTGAAAGCGGACTTGACCCTTGATGATTTGGATTATCTCGTACCGCATCAGGCAAATCTGCGAATTATTGAAAAAGCGGCACTTAACCTTGATTTTCCGATTAAAAAGGTTGCCACCCATGCAGTTCAGTACTACGGAAACACCTCTTCTGCGAGTGTCGCGCTCGCTCTTGCCGATGAAGTAAAGGCAGGAAGAATTAAAGAGGGAGACTATGTCGCCCTTGCAGGTTTCGGCTCAGGTTTGGCCTGGGCAGCAGCATTGATGAAATGGGGAAAGTAAAATAAAAAACACAGCGTTTGTATCCCTGTGTTTTTTAACAGGAACATTTATTTTTTCTATCTTATTTTAAAAGAGTAAAAAATTCTATATGTAATGAAAATAGTTCCTTTCACATTTTTTACTAATATTTAGAAATTTTATTTAAACTGTCAAACCATTTTATACAGAATATTCTTGTATTTACAGGGAAAGCGAAAAAATTCTTCTCAGGAAAATGACACCCAGTTTCATTCACGAATTTAGAAACCCGTTCACTTCCGTACGGGGGTTTATTCAGCTATTAAAGTCAGAACACCCTTCCATGACGTATCTAGACATCATTTCCAATGAACTGGAACAGCTGAATTTCCGGATATCCCAGTTTTTGCTCTCTTATAAAAAAAGAATTGACCGGTAAAGAAAAAGTCACTTTCTCCTAAATAAATGATTTTCCTATATCCAGGCATCTTGGACGGAAAGGTAAAGATATTTAAGAACTTGCAAAGTGATCTATACTTGAAAGGCTATGCAGATGAAATTCGCCGGGTATTAATTAGTATTATTTTTAATTCCATTGATGTCCTTACCCAGTATCGCATTGATCCTGTAATCGATATCAAAAGCAGCCTAACGGGAAATGGGCAAAATAAACTCGACATTGCCAATAATAGCCCAAGAATTCCTGATCATTTAGTTCCATCCATATTCGAACCTTTTGTAATGGCCAAAACACTTGGAACCGGACCAGGATTACTTGTCTGCAGGGAAATTATCAAAAAGCATCAGGGGAAACTTACGTGCCACTCTAATACAGATCGGACTGTTTTCGTATTATCCTCCTGCCTCTGAACAAAAGAAAGTATAGAGATAAAGGCTGACTCCCTGGTTTCGAGAGCAGCCTTTATTTTATATTTCATTCATGAAAGCTTTATAATATGTTTTTGGTTTTTTTTCCAAAAACTATGTATTATTTTATAGATTCCTATTATTATAGAAATATTTAGAAAGAAGGGGAGTTGCCTGTGTTTTGCTTAAAAGTAGATCAGGAAATTGAACTGCAGCTGTTTCAGCTGCATCATTCAGAAGAACTTTTCAACCTGGTGGATCGCAACCGAGAGCATTTAAGGGAATGGCTGCCCTGGGTGGATAATATGGCATCGCCTGTTCAGTATCATTCCATTATTCCGATATGGCTAAAGCAATTTGCTGATAATAACGGCTTTAACGCCGGCATTCGCTACAAACGCCAGCTTGCAGGATCAATTGGCTTTCATCAAATAGACTGGCACAACAGACAGACTAGCATGGGTTATTATCTTGCAAAGGGTTTTGAAGGAAAGGGAATTATGACTCGGTGTGCACAGGCCATGGTTAATCATGCTTTTTTTGATCTTAAATTAAACAGAGTAGAAATTCGCTGCGGAATCAGAAATTTGAAAAGCCGAGCGATTCCGGAAAGGCTCGGCTTTAAACAAGAGGGCATTATCCGTGACGGGGAGTATCTTTATAATCGATATCATGATCTTGCCGTGTACGGAATGCTGGCAAGAGACTGGCAATAGATCATGAAAGGAAGCCTGTCAGCAGGCTTCTTTTTAATTTTGATATTCCTTCAGAATAATTTTCTCAGCCGGTAAAAATTCATAAACAAGGGCCCAAATTTATATACAATGGTCTGCTCCTCTTTGACAAATCCTCCTTATCTTAGTGCATCCTGTTATTTTTTATCCATTAGTCGCTGTTAAACTTGCCTGTTAATTTCCCTCCAGGAGCTCAAGCTGTCAGCGGGCGGTCCGACGCTCCTCGGCACATTCGTCCTGTCGAGTCTCCCTTTGACACGCTTCTCCCGCAGGACATTGAATAAGCTTCCCCGAGTTAACACCTTGTCGTAAGGAAATACGGTAACATTTTCGCGGGATTAGCACCTTCCGCTCCAATCAACAGGGTGCTAATAATCAACAATCAGCTTTAGCACAGCCATCCATTAAAAAAACCGCTTGAATAGCGCATGCTCCAAATTCCGGGAAATCCTGAAGCAGCTTTCGCATTTTTTTCCTTTTCTTTGTTATCTCCTCCTTCATAAGGGTACTTTCATGGTAAGCCAAGCTTTTTGATCCAACTGCTTGTAAATTTTATGAATAAGGGAAAAGTACATATTATAAAGGAGGTGCGAAACCCCTTACATAGTATGTAAGGATTTTATATGACTATCCTTAACGTTATCTTATTATTCTTTCTAATCGCTTTAACAGCTTTTTTTGTCGCATCTGAATTTGCCATAGTAAAGGTACGCACTTCACGAATTGATCAGCTGATTTCAGAGGGCAACACCAAAGCTTATTCTGCGAAACGCGTCATCAGCAATCTCGATGAATATCTATCAGCCTGCCAGCTTGGCATCACCATTACAGCATTGGGCCTTGGCTGGCTTGGGGAGCCTACCATCGAGAGGCTGCTTCGCCCCGTATTTGAAAGCTTGAATTTGCAGGCATCCATTGCACATATTCTTTCCTTTGTAATTGCATTCGCAGTTGTAACCTTTCTCCATGTCGTCATTGGGGAGCTTGCTCCCAAAACATTTGCCATCCAAAAAGCCGAGGCGATAGCACTCGCTTTTTCAAGGCCGCTTATATGGTTTTATCGCCTGATGTATCCTTTTATTTGGATTCTGAACGGTTCCGCAAGAATTGTCACAGGGCTTTTCGGACTAAAGCCTGTATCTGAACATGAAATTGCCCATTCTGAGGAAGAATTGCGAATCATTTTATCCGAAAGCCTAAAAAGCGGAGAAATCAATCCATCAGAATTCAAGTATGTAGATCGAATCTTCGAATTCGATAACCGAATAGCCAAAGAAATTATGGTTCCGAGAACCGAAATTGTCAGCCTGCCGGAGGAATATTCCCTATCAGAAATACTTGACGTCATATTGGATGAGAGATATACCAGATACCCTGTCACATCCGGTGATAAGGATAATATTCTGGGCATTATCAACGTGAAAGAAATTTTGACTGATTGTGTAAGAAAACAATGTGAAGACGATAAACCTTTATTGCAGTATATTAAGCCTGTCATCAGAGTAATTGAAACCATCCCTATTCATGATTTGCTTCTGAAAATGCAGAAAGAGAGATCCCATATGGCCATCCTTCTTGATGAATATGGCGGCACAGCGGGCTTGGTTACAGTTGAGGACATACTAGAAGAGATCGTTGGGGAAATCAGGGATGAATTTGATACGGATGAACTGCCGCTTGTCCAAAAGCTGGATGAAGGCCATTTTATTCTGGACGCCAAGCTGCTGATTTCGGAGGCAAACGACCTTTTGGGCACTCACCTGAGTGAAGAAGAGGTTGATACAATTGGCGGATGGATTCTGACTCAAAAATATGATCTGGTCCAAGGTGATGTCGTCGAAGAAGAGGGCTACAAGTTTATTATCAAAGAAATCGATGGACACCATATCTCGTATATTGAAGTAATCAAGATGTAACCTCAGCATTTGGGATAAGTTCCAAGGGTGAATTTTTTCCTGGAACTTGTTCCAATGTTTTTTATTTTTCCGAATCTTTTTATTTCATATTTTAAGCATTTTTTCATAAAATAAAAGTAATCCATTTTGCCAAACTGCTACGTTTGACTGTATGGTTTGGGCTAAAGTATAATTAATTCTAACTATATCTCTTTAAGGAGCGATTCTCCAAAGGGATATAAGTACTCTAGAGCAGAGGTGATATGATGGGGCTTACTATCGTATCGGGGAATTAGCAAACATTGCTAATGTATCTAAAAGAACAATAGACTATTACACTAGCATCGGCCTTATAAAAGCGAAACGCTCGAAATCAAACTACCGAATTTATTCAGAAGATGTATTGTCTGATTTGAGGTTTATTGAAGAATGCAAAAAACTGCATCTTCCGCTTGAAGAGATTAAAAGAAAACTAGAAATGAAGACGAAAAGGGAGATTCATACAGGGGAAGTTGAAAAGCATATTGACACAGTTACACTGCAAATGAAGCAGCTTCACCAGGAGATTTCCGTTCTCATGCCGCTGATTAATACATTGGATGATGAACAGAAGGATGACCTATCCAAGAAATTGACTGCTGAAAGCACCGCATTGCTCCGTTCCCTTTCCAGCCTGACAAGCTAATCCCATTTTCACAATATCAGGAGGTGACACCCTGCCCGTTTTTGCGGGATTTGGGGAATTTATTTGGACATATTAAACTTGGTTTTTATAGCCATTTTAATTGCTTTAACGGCTTTTTTCGTAACATCGGAATTTGCCATTGTAAAAGTACGAAGTTCTAGGGTTGATCAATTAATTGAAGAAGGCAATAAAAATGCATCTGCTGCCAAAAAAGTGATTTCCAATTTGGATGAATACCTTTCAGCCTGCCAGCTTGGAATTACAATCACCGCTCTTGGCCTTGGCTGGCTTGGAGAACCGACAATTGAACATTTGCTGCGTCCGTTAATTAACCAGTTCAACTTGCCGGGTTCCATAGCTCAAGTGGTTTCAATAAGTATCGCATTTGCTTTTATTACCTTTCTTCATGTGGTTGTTGGCGAATTGGCTCCAAAGACGCTGGCTATTCAAAAAGCCGAAGCCGTTACTCTTTTAACAGCACGGCCTTTAATATGGTTCTACCGGATCATGTATCCGATCATCTGGGCATTGAATGGCTCAGCCCGTCTTTTAACCAGCATGTTTGGACTCAAGCCTGCTTCTGAACACGAATTGGCCCATTCGGAAGAAGAACTTCGCATTATTTTATCAGAAAGCTATGAAAGCGGCGAAATCAACCAATCTGAGTTTAAGTATGTAAATAAAATTTTTGAGTTTGACAATCGAATTGCGAAAGAAATCATGGTTCCGCGAACAGAAATTGTCTCACTCTCAAAAGATGATACACTGGAAAACTTTCTTCAAATCGTCCAGGAAGAAAAATTTACCCGTTATCCAATTATAGATGGAGACAAAGACCATATTATCGGGATGGTTAATATTAAAGAAGTCATGACAGACCTGATCATGAACCGTGAGTTATCCTCAAGCACTCTTGAATCGTATATTCGCCCAATCATCAGAGTCATAGACAGCATACCGATTCATGAGCTGCTTCTTAAAATGCAGAAGGACCGCATCCATATGGCGATATTAATGGATGAGTACGGCGGAACTTCCGGTCTCGTAACAGTTGAGGATATTATCGAAGAAATTGTTGGGGAAATCCGTGATGAATTTGATATGGATGAAGTTCCAATGGTCAGAACGACCAATGAAGGACAGTATATCATTGATGCAAAAGTTCTTGTCAGTGAGGTAAATGAC
Source organism: Bacillus sp. J33 (assembly GCF_000518885.1). GTDB lineage: Bacteria > Bacillota > Bacilli > Bacillales > Cytobacillaceae > Cytobacillus. The sequence goes on from NZ_JAEL01000101.1 coordinate 16,499, forward strand.
CTTCTTGGAACGGATATTAATGATGAAGATGTTGATACCATCGGAGGCTGGATTTTGACAGAAAATTATGAAGCCAAGCAAGGTGATACAATCCAGCATGAACAGTACCGCTTCAAAATTCATGAAATGGAAGACCACCATATTAAGTATATTGAAGTAACAGCTATCCCTGAAACAGAAGAACCCGCCCCTTCAAAAAAAATACCTTTAACTGAGACTGAGGTATTATCATAAAAATCGATCAAAAGGAGCAGCCTATATAGGCTGCTCCTTTCTTATATTCTAAAGCACTGACCGAAAGGTTAAAGAATGGATACAAATAAACCCGAAGCTCTACTGTTCTCTGGGAATCATAATGGTAAATTTGGTGCCTTTCCCTTTTTCACTGCTGACAGTTATTATTCCGTTATGAAGCTGGACCAGCTGCTTTACAATGGACAGCCCAATGCCAAATTCACCAAAGGAATGGTTGGTCCTGGATAAATCCGCTTTATAAAAGCGCAGCCAGATGGACTCGACTTCTTGAGGATCGATGCCGATTCCAGTGTCTTCAATTTCAATAATGGTTTCTGAAGGGGTCTCCTTTCCCCTTAAAAATATGGCGCCTTTCTCAGTAAATTGAATGCTGTTCTTGACGATGTTCACGAGAATTTGAATTAGGCGATCATAATCCGCATAAACAGAAATGTCTTCTTCTGCCTTAATGTAGATTTCATTCCCTTTTTCCTCCGCCTGAATTTCAAGCTGTTCCTTTACAATCTCGAAGGCATCCATCAAATTGATGTCCATTTTATTAAGCTGAAGCTGATTAGACCTGATTTTCTCATAATCAAGATTCTCATTTACAAGACGAATAAGCCTTTTAGCCTCCCGATCAATCAGTACCATTCCTTTTGCTTTTTCCTCTTCCGGTATCAGTCCATTTTTAATGCCCTCTGCCACCCCGCTGATTGTCGTAAGCGGGGTTCTCAGTTCGTGGGACACGTCTGCAATGAATTTTCTCCTTCTATTTTCCAGACGTTTTATTTCTTCATTTGATTCCTTAAGCTTGGCAGCCATTTCATTAAAATCTTTGGCGAGATCGCCAATTTCATCCCTGTATGTATATGGTACATTTACATCATAATTCCCTGAAGAAATCATGGAAGCTGCATTTCGAAGATCTGTAATTCTTTTAATTAAGTTTTTGGATAGAACAAGACTCAATAATATAGTGGCTGTTAGTGAAATAATGATGGTATATAATAAAAAACGGTTTAGCTGGCTGACTACTTCCATTGCACCGGTAATTGGCGATAATAGCAGCACGCCGCCAATTAGCCTGCCACCCTGCATGTAAGGAAGGGCAACCAATGTTACTTCCTGATCGAAACGCTTGATATCATGTTTGACAGAAACTGGGTTGCCTTTTGAGATTTCAGTCCATTCAGCATTTGTCAGCTGGATCATCGGATCTGATTGTAACTCCGGGTATAAAACCCTTCCTTTATTGTCAAAGAGAATATATTTTATATTCCTTGCGTCCAGCAGCTGGCTGTATTCCGTTAAAAATTGTTCGTTCCCTTCAATTCGAACCGTTAAATCAGTTAAGATCTGCTCTCCATAAGAATTCAGTTCATCCACTTTGTTCCCGAAAATATAATTTTCAACAAACTGGGAAAACAGCAGGCTCAATAAAAGGAAAGCTAAGATCAATATACTGACATGGCTGATCAGCAACTGATAAAAATATTTAATTTTCATTTTCCGCATCCGTCTCATCAAATTTATAGCCCACTCCCCAAACTGTATGGATAAAAGGCTGTTTTGCAGTGCCTACTTTTTTCCGGAGCCGCTTTATATGTACATCAACTGTCCGTTCATCTCCGTAAAACTGATATCCCCACACACTGTCAAGCAGCTGTTCACGTGTAAAAACCTGCTTGGGATGCTTCACTAGATAATACAGCAGGTCAAACTCCTTTGGAGTCAGATTGTTAAGAAGCTGGCCATTGTAATAGGCCTCCCTTGACTCTTTGCTGATTTTGAAGTATTCACTGGAAACAAATTGACCGTCCTCATCTGATGCCGTTTCAGCTTGAAACCGACGCGTTACAGCTTTAATCCTTGCCATAAGTGCTAGCGGACTGAATGGTTTAGTCACATAATCATCTGCCCCCATTTCAAGTCCTAATACCTGGTCTGATTCACTGTCTTTAGCCGTAAGCATAATGATTGGCACCTTGCTTAATTCCCTGATTTTCCTGCAAAGAGATACACCATCCATGATAGGAAGCATCCAGTCCACAATGATCAGATCCCATTTTTCTTTATTGAATCGCTCAAAGCCCTCCTGGCCATCATGGACAAAAACGCCCTGATAACCCTCTTTCATAAAAAACATCTCAAGCATTGAGCAGACACTTTCGTTATCTTCTACAACAAGAATTTTCATTTCCTCCACCATCCCGGGATATACTTCTTTTCTTAAATGTAATCTAAATTGCCGTGTCTTTTCAATGACTAGCTCCGTCCTTTCAATTTTTCATTAGAAAAATAGCATTTTATTCATGTTTTGCCTATTTGTTGGGACATGATAAAGAAGAATCAATGATAAAAAGGAGTAGTGATACAATGAAAAAGAATTTGCACACAATACTAGTTTTTTGTTTAGTACTATTCAATTCTGCCTTTTCAGCAAACGCAGAAACAGCACCGAAAGAAAACCCAAATCACGGGCAGCATCATGCACACCATCATCGCATGATTGATGAAACCCTGTTAAAGAACTTGCTGGAAAAAGGTTATACCAAAAAGGAGATCTTCATAGCTGTCCACATAGCAAAGCATTCGAAACAAAAGGTAGAAGATGTTTTAGCTTTTTATAAACAGAATGAATCATCATGGGAGAAAACAGCCCAGCATTATGGAGTGGATCTAGAAAAAATTAAGAATCATCACCATCACATGGATAAGTTCCTTGAGAAAAATAAAGAGGTTGTTCTCCAAACCGTATCAAAGTATTCAGGGAAAACACCTCAAGATTTGCAAGGCTATCTTGAAAAAGGAATCCCTTTGCGTTCCCTGGTTTCAGGTGCAGCCATGGCTAAAGCCGCAAATAAAGATTTAGACGATGTAATGAAAATGAAAGAACAAGGGAAATCATTTCATGAAATTAAAAAGGAACTAAATTTGGAAAAAGAGCAAATCCATACAGAAATGAGAAAACTAGTAGATGAAATTCAAAAAAATATTAAAGAAAAAGAATAAACCTAGAAAACCGCAGATGTTAATACTCTGCGGTTTCGTTTTGGTGTAACCAGGATTATAATTGAAAAGGAGGTGTTTCCCATGAAAGATGAAAATCCTATGCAGTCCCAGGCCGACTTGGATGAAGAAACTTTGTTCATGGTCTCCCAGACATTCAAAGCTTTATCAGATCCGACCAGACTGAGAATTTTGCATCTATTATTCCATGGAGAGTATTCGGTTAATGAAATAGCTGAAAAACTATCACTTCTTCAGTCAACCGTTTCTCACCAGCTTCGCTTTTTAAAGAACCTTAGATTGGTAAAATTCCGCAGGGAAGGAACTACTCTTTTTTACAGCCATGACGATGAACATGTCATTAGTTTATTGAAGCAAGCTATTGAACACAGCCAGCATTCCTGAATAAAGCTGTCCTCCGGCCCAATGCCTGTGTAGATTAATTGCAGCTCTCATGATGGCCCGGACAGCCTTCTCTTTCCCCTTCAACCTGTATCGTGCTGTGCTCAATGCCATATTCATCATGCAGGAGCGATTGGGCTTTATGAAGGACAGCATCATGGCCCCCTGCATGCTCAATAACGAGGTGGCAGCTTAAAGATGGGAAGCCGGAAGTAATCGTCCAAATGTGAAGATCGTGGACATCCTTGACATGGGTAATGCTGAGAAGCTTCTTTTTAACTTCATCAGGATTCAGATGAGAAGGAGTTCCCTCCATTAAAATATGAAATGATTCTTTTACAACTCTCCACCCGCTTATTAAAATTAGCACTGCCACAATTACACTGGCAACCGGATCTGCAATGCCCCATCCGAAAAAGTAGATAAGAAGTGCAGCTGAGATAGCTCCAACTGAGCCAAGCAGATCCCCGAGGACATGCAAAAAAGCACTTCTTACATTCAAATTGTGATCTTTATCGCCTTTCATTAAGATAAAGGCAGCAGCAATGTTTACAAGCAGCCCGATAGATGAGATCACGAGCATTCCCAGGCTTTGAACTGCCGGAGGCTCAAGTATGCGATGATAGGCTTCATAGAAAATATAAAATGAAATCAGAAGCAGCGTAATTCCATTTATTGATGCAGCAATAATTTCAAATCTCTTATAGCCAAACGTCTTCGAATTTGTCGCCTTCCTTTCTCCCATTTTGATGGCCAGAAAGCTTAAGCCAAGTGCAGCAGCATCGCTGAGCATGTGGCCTGCATCCGACAATAGCGCCAGACTATTAGTCAGAATACCTCCGATTACCTCCACAATCATGAAAGAAGCAATTAGGACAAATGCCCACATAAGTGCTTTTTTATTGCCTGTATGATGGTGATCATGCGAATGCCCGTGTCCCATACTATACACCCCTTTTATATGAATATATGCTCATATATATTATGCATGACATTTCTTTATCGTTCAATGCTTTTATTTCTTCCCTCATTATATTTAGACTAATTTTTAAAAATATAACAAACTAGAATGTAAAGATGACTGCTGGTATTTCCTGTGTAAAAATTTGAACGAAATGCTTGAACACTTCCCCCAAAATGCCCTCTTAGGCAAGGAATGGACCCCACTATTTTTTCCGGCTAATCAATAAGGTCAATCATACCAATAGCAGAAGAGATGACCATTCCTTAAAAAATGGCACCCTTTAACTCAACTGAGCATTAAAATAATGGTTAAAATAAAGCAAAATACACCAAGGAGTGTAACGGTAGATTTCATATTTCTAATCGAAACAAAGTTGATTCACTACCTGCTATAAGACCCGAATTAATGATAAAAGCACCTTTATAAAAGGCTGTGTTAAAGCTTATTGTTGATTTTAGCACCCTGTTGATTGGAGCGGAAGGTACGAGACTCCTGCGGGAGAAGCGTGTCAGCGGGAGACCCCGCAGGTGCGAATGCACCGAGGAGCGTCGGACCGCCCGCGGAAAGCGAGTGCCT